>JAXLXC010000019.1:0-77897 GCA_046328155.1 Chloroflexota bacterium | reverse complement strand
CCTTGTCGCCCTTGGGGCCGACGGGACCGACCACGACCTCGGTCGCCGGGGTGTTGGTGGCGGTCGCGGCGCCCGTGATGGCTGCCAGCAGGGTCACGGGCGGCGGTGGCTGCAGTGCCGTGCTGCCATCGGTGGATGCCGGCTGCGTGGCCGCCGCGACATCGACGGCCGCGGGGCTGGCGCCTCCCGTGGCGGGGTCCTTGGCGCCGGGACGTGGGCCGGACTCGGTCGCTGCGGCGACGAGGACCGCCAGGATTGCCGCAGCGAGCACGCTCGTCGCGATCAGGTTGAGGAGCCCATGGACGGACTTCCAGGATGTCGGCACAGTCATCCCTCCGGACTGGCGACCCCTCCGCACTGGGGGCGGGCTTGGGATGGGCTTCCAGTACCGGGAGGGAATGGTACCGCACCAGACCGCTCACGAACATCCCCGATCGGTCGCTGCACGGCCGTGGCGCCGAGCCGCCCTACGGACCGCTGCCGCCGCCCGTGATCAGCCATTGCCCGTCGGGCTGCTGGGCAAGGTCGTAGAACCAGGTCATCGGGCCATCCTCCAGCGAGGCATCGCCGCCCGAGATGACGAGCGTGGTCGCGTAGACGGCCTCGGAGACGCTGGGTCGGGCTGGGTCGCCACCCACGTCGTAGCTGTGGACCAGCGCGTTGCCGCACAGCTCGCCGGTGCCGATGACGAAGGTCGGGGCCACGAATGCCGCGGCCGCGTCGCAGTCGCCGGCCACGAGCGCCTCGAGGTAGCCGAGGAGCGTGGCACCGGGCGTGGAACGGTCGGGCCCCATCGATTGCGTTGGTTGCAGGGATGGCACCAGCGGCGCCAACCACAGCGGCGCGGGCTCGCCGGGGTCGCCGGTGACGATCAGCTGGTCGTTGGCCAAGCCGATCGTGTAGGGCGCGACACCCCCGTCCCAGCGAGGGGCCGCGTCGACGTCGCCGGTCGAGGCGAGCCTGGTCCACGACGCGCCGTCACGCGATGCCCACCAGTCGAGCACGCCCTCGTCCCCGTAGCTGGAGCCCACGATCGTCCGGCCGTCGGACGCCTGCGGGAACAGGATCACGTCACCGCGCGGCTGGAGCGACCAGTCGGTGCCGTCCGCCGAGGCCCACACCCAGCCCTCCTGGCCGCCGGTGAGCGTCCCGACCGCGGCCAGCCCATCGGCACCGGTGAAGAGTTCCCGGAGCTCGACCTGCTCGCCCTCGCCTTCGACCGAGCCCGGTTGCCAGGTGACGCCGTCGGTCGACTTCCACGCCGCACCCCGGCTGCCGTTCGGCTCGCCGACCCCTCCAGGGGCCGTCTCACGTCCCCCGGTCGAGCCGACGATGACCCAGCCAGCATCGGTCGCCGCGACGTCGTTCACAGAGGCCCGGTCGAAGCCATCGCCGACCAGGCTCGCCTTCGTCCATGTCAGGCCATCGGGGGAGCGCCAGCTCGTCGCAGTGCCGTCCTGGTCGACCCCCACCGCCAACAGCCCGAGTGGTCCCGCCCCGAGTCCCGTGACGGCGCCTCGACCCACCGACCCATGGAGCGCGACCCGCTCCCACGCGTGGCCATCCGTCGACCGCCAGGCCGCGATGGCTGTCGGCTCGCAGCGGACGGCGCCCTCGCCCTCGCCCGTGCATCGCTCGACCCCCGCCGGCCCCGTACCTACGAGACCGGTCGGCGTGACGACCACGTCCTGGATCGCCGTGTAGCCCCCGCGTCGGCCCTGGCGGAAGGTCCGCTCCCAGGAGGCGCCATCCGCCGACCACCACGCGGCGGCGCGCGTGGTCACGCCATCCTGCTCCTGCCCGGTCGCCACGAGCCCATCCCCGAACGGCAGCACGGACAGCACGATGCCGTCGGGCGCTGCGACAGGCGACGGCCAGACGATGGCGGCCGGGAGCGCCGGCGACGGACTCTGCGCCACGACCGAGCCGCTCGTGGCGAGGCACACGCCCAATGCCACCAGCGTGCTACGGATCCGTCGGTCCATCTCGGGTGCCTCCGATGCTCAGCGACGCGCCCACGCGGGCGAACGAGGGGCCATGCCATGGGGACGCCGGAAGCGTCCGATGATCACACCCTGTCGAGCCATGTTGCGCCAAGATCGAGTCGTTGGTCCCCGTTGGCGGGTCATGCAGGCAAGGGCTCCGATGGGACGGGCCCAGGTGACGGCGGTGGCATGGACGCGGACTTGGTCATGCGGGCACGGGACGGCGACGAGGCCGCCTTCGCTGCGCTGACCGCCCTGGCGGCGCCGCGCCTCCTGCGCGTGGCGGCGGGCATCCTGCGCGACATCGATCGGGCGGAGGACGCGACGCAGCAGGCCCTCGTGCGGATCTGGCGCCAGCTGCCCAGCCTGCGGGACCCAACTCGGTTCGAGGCGTGGTCGTATCGGGTGCTCGTCAACGCATGCCGGACGGAGGGCGATCGCGCGCGACGTAGCGACACGCTCCCGATGCCGAGCCAAGGACCGGCCGCGCCCGGCGGGTTGGGCGTGGTGCTCGATCGGGACGAGCTGGAGCGCGGCTTCGAGCGCCTCTCGCTGGAGCAGCGGGCCGTGATCGTCCTCCATCTCTACGTGGGCCTCGGCAACGCCGAGGTCGCCCAGGTCCTGGGCATCCCGGAGGGGACCGTGCGGTCGCGGCTCCACAGCGGCATCCACGCCATGCGCGCGGCACTCATGGCCGATGCGCGCCCGTCCGCGCCCATCGCCGTTCGAGAGGAGGGGTTCCGATGATCACCGACGCTCAGGTCGCCGACCACATCGCCGACTGGCTCCGCGGGTCCCTGGGCGCCGTGGAGCCGACGCCCGAGTTCCTCGCGCGCGTGGCGCGCGATGTGGCGGCTAGCGCGCAGGCTCGGTCGCGGTGGCTGCCCGGTGGGTGGCGCGGCGCGGGCTGGACGCCACCGGGCAGGGTGGTGCGTGCCAGCATCGGGGTCGCCATCATCGCCAGCGCAGGACTGGCTGCCGTCCTGCTCTTGGGCCCACGTCCGGCCGCCCGGCCGTCCGTCGGGGCCGCGCCGTCGCCTTCGACCTCGGCGTTCGCCGGACTGCCCGCTCCCGGCCCACTGACGAGCCAGGTGCCCGGCGGGCCGGTCCATGGCACGCCGCCGACGGTGGGGCTGATGCCGGACGACCCGGACGCGCCGCTGCCCGACTTCATCCCGGTGACGTATCGCGACCGCGACGGCATCGCGGGCTACGTCGCCACCCGAGACCTGTTCCAGGAAGGCACGTTCCCGTGGTGGTATCAGGAGCCGCCCACACCCGTGTACTCCGATGACCTCTGGACGCTCGTGGGGTTCATGTTCCCCGGCAAGGGCTTCGTGCCGCTCGGGGTGGACCCGAACACGGTGGCCGGCGCCCGGTGAGATGCCTGGAGGGGGCCACCTCGTGACGATCCTCCGAGCGTGGCGTCCACGGGGCATGAACATGAGGCCCGCGCCACTCTCGCGGCTGATCGCGTCAGCAATCGCGCTGCCGGCGGGCCTGGCGCCGGGGTTGGCGGCCGGCTCCGCACGAGGACGGACCATGACCGCCGGACTCCACGATGGGCCTGGCCGATCGATTCGCGCGCACGCCGCCCCGATGCGCTCGATCGCGACGACCGTTGTCACCGTTGCGCTGCTCGTGCTGGCTGGCGGCCACTCGGCCCAGGCTGAGGATCGGGCGATCGTCGCGTCCTTCGCGGACGCCAGCGACCTGCGGCACGGCTATGTCCTGACCTTCGGCGGGAGGCGCTACCTCCTCGACGCGCGCAACCCGCTGGCGGAGATCGGCGTCGCGTCGGGGCGCGCCCGGATCGTCGTCCAGGACGCGCGAACCGCCAGTTGCGCACCGTCTGCCGGTCACTGTCACGCACCGTGTTACAGTGCACGACATGACCAGCCGTCAGTTCTCCGCCCGCTTCGATGCATCGATCGTGGAGCGTCTGGAGCGTCGCGCGGCTCGCGCGGGCGCCACCAAGTCGCAGCTCGCCGAGCGCTACATCGATGAGGGCATGCGGATGGAGGCCCATCCCGGGATCGTGTTCCGCGACGGGCCCACCGGGCGACGTGCGGGTCTGGCGCTTGGACCGGACGTGTGGCAGGTGGTGTGGACCCTCCAGTCATCGGACACGACAGGCCAGGAGGCGATCTCGGCCACGGCCGATTGGATGGGGCTGTCTGTCGACCAGGTTCGAGTGGCGATCCGCTACTACGCCGACTTCCACGCCGAGGTGGAAGAGCGCATCCGCTGGAATCGCGATGAGGCCGATGAAGCCGAGCAGCGGTGGCACCGGGAGCAGCTCGTCACCGCGTGAGGCTGCTGCTGGATGAGATGGTTCCACGGGCCGTCGCGGAACAGCTTCGGAGCCGAGGTGTCGAGGCCGTCGCGCTGACCGAATGCGCCCTGCAGGGCGTACCTGACGCCGAGCTGTTCGAACGTGCGCAGCGGGACGGCCGGGCCGTGGTGACGTACGACCGAGACCATCTGGCGCTTGACCATCAGTGGCGAGCCGCCGGGCGGACGCACCATGGGGTCGTCCTCCTGAACTGGCACCGGTTCCCGCAGAACCGAGCGGCGACCATCGGATCGCTCGTGAGGTCGCTGGAGGCGTTCGCGGCCGCGTCCTTTCCGGAGGGCTCGTTGGTCCATTGGCTCGAGTGAGCCGGGACCATGCACCTATCGGACTCACGCAGGGACTGCCCCGCGCCCGCGTCGCCGCCCACCGCAGACGTGCCTGTATCCTGTCGCGATCCACGGAGGGAACCTGCGACAAGTGGCTGACGGGCACGTCATCGTCATCGGCGGTGCGGAGGACAAGGTCCGCGAGCGCATCATCCTGAGCCGGTTCGTCGCGCTCGCGGGTGGGCAGGACGCACGCATCGCGGTCATCAGCAGCGCCTCGTCACTGGGACCGCTGGCGGGCGAGATGTATCGCAAGGTGTTCACGGAGCTGGGCGCCGCGCACGTCACGCCGCTCCACGCGACCACCCGGGTCCAGGCCAACGACGAGGAGTCGGCGCGCGCGGTTCGGGATTCCACGGGTGTGTTCCTGACGGGCGGCAACCAGCTGCGGCTGAGCTCCACCATCGGTGGGACCGCCATCGCCCAGGCCATGGCCGAGCGTCATCGCCACGGCGCCGTGGTGGCAGGCACCAGCGCGGGCGCCAGCGCCATGTCCAGCCACATGGTCGCCTTCGGTGCCAGCGGCGGCACGCCCAAGCAGCGCATGGTCCAGATGGCCGCGGGCCTGGGCATCCTGCCGGGCGTCATCATCGACCAGCACTTCCAGCAGCGGAACCGGCTGGGCCGACTGCTCGCCACGATCGCCCAGAACCCGGCACTCCTGGGCATGGGCATCGACGAGGACACCGCGGCGGTGGTCAGCCCGGACATGACCATGGAGGTCATCGGCCGGCGGTCGATCACGATCGTCGACGGCTCGGACTCCGAGACGGACGCCTGGGAGGTGCGGGCGCACCGGCCGATCATGATCAGCAACGTGGTGCTCCACTCGCTGCCCGTGGGCTATCGCTTCGACCTGCGGCGGCGCGTGCGCATCGCGGCGCCGGCGCTGCGGTCGCTCGACGTCGACACGCTCGCATCCAGCTGACCGAGGATCACCGGCGTGGCCGAGCCTGACGCGATCCTGGACCCCGACGCCGAGCCAGCGGACGTCCCCCAGCCCGCGGCCGAGGCCGCCCAGTCGGCCCCCGAGGATCCGAGCGCCCCACCCACGCCATCGGGACCCATCGCGCCCACGCTGCGCATCCTGGACACCCGCGTCATGCGCGGCCCCAACGTGTGGGTGCGTCGTCCCGTCATCCGGATGACGGTGGACCTGGGCATCCTCGAGGAGTACCCGTCCAACACCATCCCGGGCTTCAACGAGGCGCTGATGGCGCTCCTGCCCACGATGGAGGACCACGCCTGCTCGCTGGGCAAGCGAGGCGGCTTCTTCGAGCGCCTCCGCGACGGCACCTGGATGGGTCATGTCGCGGAGCACATCGCGATCGAGTTCCAGAACCTTGCGGGCACCGACACGCACGTGGGCAAGACGCGCTCCACGGGCGCGCCCGGCCAGTACGACGTGATCTTCGAGTACCGCGAGGAGAGCGTGGGGCTGGAGGCCGGCCGGATGGCCGTGGCGCTCGTCAACCACCTCGTGGCGCCCGACGACCCAGACGCCGCGTTCGACCTGCCGAGCGCCCTCGAGCGGCTCATCCGGATCGCGGAGCGCTCGGCGTTCGGGCCGTCCACCCAGGCCATCATCGACGAGGCGGTGTCCCGCGACATCCCTTGGATCCGGCTTGACCGTCACAGCCTGGTCCAGCTGGGGCAGGGCAGGCACCAGCAGCGAATCCGAGCCACGATGACCTCCAAGACGTCGGCCATCGCGGTCGACATCGCGTCCGACAAGGCGCTGACGAACCAGCTCCTGGCGTCGGCGGGGCTGCCGGTGCCGCGCTCCGAGACGGTCGACCACGTGGAGGACGCGGTCCGGGCCGCCAACCGCATCGGCTTCCCAGTGGTGGTCAAGCCGCTCGACGGCAACCACGGGCGCGGCGTGTGCCTCGACCTGCGGTCGGACGACGACGTGCGCAAGGCGTTCCCGGTCGCGCTCGGCGAGAGCCGAGGCGGGGACGTGGTGGTGGAGACCTACGTCCATGGCGCCGACCACCGGGTGCTGGTCATCGGCGGCCGGATGGTGGCCGTCGCGGAGCGTGTCCCCGCGGGTGTCACCGGCGATGGCGAGCACACCGTGACCGAGCTCGTGGAGCTGGCGAATGCCGACCCGCGGCGCGGCTTCGGACACGAGAAGGTGCTCACACGCATCACGGTGGACCAGGCGGCCATGGAGCTCGTGGCCAAGCAGGGCTGGACGATGGACACGATCCCGCCAGCAGGCACCCGGGTCCAGCTCGCGCTGACCGGCAACATGTCCACGGGCGGCACGGCCATCGACCGGACCATGGACGCCCACCCGGACAACGTGGAGGTCGCGGAGACGGCGGCGCGCACCGTGGGCCTCGACATCGCGGGCATCGACTTCATCGTCCCGGACATCAGCGTCCCGGTCCGCGAGCAGGGGGGCGCGATCGTGGAGGTCAACGCGGCGCCCGGATTCCGGATGCACACCAACCCCACCGAGGGCGAGCCGCAGTACGTGGCCAAGCCGGTCATCGACCTGCTGTTCCCCGCCGGCACCCCCGCGCGAATCCCGATCGTCGGCGTCACCGGCACCAACGGCAAGACCACGACGGTGCGTATGATCGCCCACGTCCTCAAGCTCATGGGCCGGCGCGTGGGCATGACCTCCACCGACGGCATCGTCATCGACGGCCGACTGACCCGGAAGGGCGACATGTCCGGGCCCCGGAGCGCTCGGACGGTGCTCCAGAACCCCACCGTGGACACCGCGGTGTTCGAGGTGGCGCGCGGCGGCATCCTGCGCGAGGGGCTGGGCTACGACCGCAACGACATCGCGGTGGTCACCAACGTCAGCGGCGACCATCTGGGGCTGGGTGGCGTGTCCACGCTGTCGGGGCTCGCGGCGGTCAAGGGCGTGCTGGTGGATGCCGTGCCCCGGGATGGGACCGCCGTGCTCAACGCCGACGACCCGCTGGTCGCGCGCATGGCGCGTCGCTGCGACGGTCGGGTCATCTACTTCTCGATGCAGACGCAGAAGGGGCAGGAGGGCTACGACCGGGTCGATGGCCACTGCGGCCGGGGCGGGGTGGCCATGGTGGTGGTCGATTCGCCCGAGGGCGAGCTGCTGGCGCTCCGCCAGGGCCCCCGGACGATGCCGCTCATCCACTCCCACCTCATCCCGGCGACCTTGGACGGACGGGCGCGCATGAACGTCGCCAACGCGCTGGCGGCGGCCGCGGCATGCTGGGCCTCAGGCGCCCACCTCCACGACATCCGCCAGGGCCTGCGGACCTTCACCACCTCGTTCTTCCAGGCGCCGGGTCGGCTCAACGAGCTCGACGTGCGCGGCTTCAAGGTGGTCATCGACTACAGCCACAACGTGGATGGCATGCGCCAGCTCGCGGAGTTCGTCCGACTGACCATGACCGGCCATGGTCGCCGCCGGGGCGCGGCGCGCGGCGGCGCCTCGTCGGGCGCGGCCGAGGAAGGTGTCTGGCGGGGCCGGTCCATCGGCGTGATCGGGATCCCCGGTGACCGACGCGACGAGGACATGCGCGAGTATGGCGCCCTCGCCGCCGCGGCCTTCGACGAGATCCTGGTGCGCGAGGACGCCAACCTGCGGGGGCGTCGGCCGGGCGAGACCGCCTCGCTGGTGCTGGAGGGGATCCGCTCCGCGCGTGCGGCCGGCGCCCGATGCTCCAGGGCCGAGGCGGTGCTGGACGAGCTGGAGGCCGCCCAGCGCGGCCTGCGACGCGCCCACCCGGGCGACCTCGTGGTCATCTGCGCCGATGACGCAACCTCGGTGTACCGCGCCGCCATGGCCTATGACCGCGGGGCGGGCGTGGCCATCACCGCGCCGGGCGAGCTGAGCGTCCCGGAGGGGTAGCCCGACCTGCGCCGCGATGCGGCGCCGAGCGTGGGCTCGCCACGGGCGCGCGCTCGCTCGATGCGCTGCACGTGGCCGCGGCCGAGCGGGCCGGTGGCCGTTCGATCCCGATTGCCACCTTCGACGTGCGTCTCGGCCAGGCGGCCCGGTCGCTTGGGTTCGGCGTCATCGGTGCCTCGGACGAGGCGACGGTTCGCTGGGTCGACACCCCGCGTCGAGGTCGGCGATCGTCCAGGATGATCGGACGCCAAGGCGGGCGATGCATCGCTTCGGGCCGGCATCGGGATCGGATGCGACCGCCTCGGCGGCACGATCGTCCACCTCGGCTGGACCAGTGCGGGGCGGTCGCGCCGCGGGGCTCTCCTGGCGCGCCGCGGCGTCTGGCGGACGCGCGTAGGGCCCCCGGAGACCACCCGGGTGTCCGATCATCGTGGACAACTGCGGAGATGCCGGGATCGCGTGCCGGGGTGCCGGGGACGCCTGGGGCCGCGCCTCACCCGCCCGATGTGACCGGCTCGAAGCCGAGGTCGGCGAGGGTCGCGACCACACCGGCGCGGTCCTCGTGGCACAGCACGAGCAGCACGCCCGGCAGCCCCGTCCCGGCGAGGGTGCCGTCGCTCGCGATGAGCGCACGGATCGCGCTGGGCTCGTCCTCGTACACGGGGACCGACCGCGCGTCCACGCCACCGGCCGCCAGACCCGCGCGCAGCTCGCCGATGACCGACTCCCGGGTGCGCCCGCGGAGGTAACGGAGCATCTCCTTGATGACGACGTGGTCCGCGTGCTGGGCGGCGATGCGGCCGATGCCCCGGAGCGTATCGTCGGGGCGGTCGCCCGCGGTGCCGATGACCATCGCCAGCGTCCGCTTCCCGGCGCGGGCCCTGCGGTCGCCGGCCAGGCCCTCGCCCACGGTGACGAGCGCGCTGACCCCGGCCTCGTTGTGGGCGAAGTCCACGATGACCGTGGTCTCGCCGCGTCGATACAGGTCCAGCCGCCCGAACCGCTCCGTCGCGGTGGTCCCGAACGTCCGCAGCCCGGCGGCCACCTGCTCGACGGTCGCACCCATCGCCCGCGCGCCCGCCGCGGCCGCGAGCGCGTTCGCGACGTTGTGGCGGGCCAGCCCACCCACGGTCGCAGGGATCTCGGCGGCGGCCATCAGGGGTCGTCGTCCGCCGCCCTCGAGCTCGACCAGCACCCCGTCGTCGAGCACATAGGCCCGGCCACCCCGCGCCAGGACGCGCCGGACCCGGGCCGAGGTCGGGCGCATCGAGAACAGCCACACCGGCGCCCGGACCCAGCGCGCGGCCCCGGCGACCAGGTCGTCATCGGCGTTGAGGACCACGACGCCGTCCGGCCTGGTGATCCGCGCGATGACCGACTTCACCTGCGCCAGCTCGGGCAGCGTGTGGATGCCCTGGAGGTCCATGTGGTCGGAGCTGACGTTGGTCAGCACTGCTGCGTCGTTCGACTCGTAGGCCATGCCCCGCAGCATCAGCCCGCCCCGCGCGGTCTCCAGCACCGCCACGTCCACGTCGTCGCGGGTCAGCACCAGCCGCGCGCCGTAGGGCCCGGTCAGGTCGCCGGCCTCCACGAGTGCCTCGTCCACGAAGACGCCGTCGGAGCTGGTGTTGCCCACGTGACGACCGGCCGTTCGGAGGATGTGGCCGATCATCCGGGTGGTGGTCGTCTTGCCGTTGGTGCCGCTGATGCTGATGATCGGCATGCGGCGATCGGCGTCGCGGACCCAGATGGGCGGCTCGGTGCCGGCGGCCTCGATGGCCCGGATGGTCCGGGCGAGCGTGCGGCTGCGCCCGGGCCTGCCGACCGTGCGTCGGGTCGCGGGCGTGGTGGTCCGTGGGTCGTAGCCAGCGTCCGTGAGTCCGTATGCGGACTCAGCGATCTCCTGCGCCCGTTCGCCCTCGCGCCATGGGAACGCCACGACCCAGTGGCCTGGCTCCGAGGTGCGATGGATGGTCACGGGCACGCGCGCCCGGCCCGGCGTCGTGGCGCGTCCCTCGCCGACCAGCCAGGCGCCGGCGCCCGGAGGCCGGTGGGTCGGTCGACCCGCGCGATGCCGATGGGGCCTGGCGCATCCGCCGGTGGAACGGGCGCCGTGAGGTCGACCCGCTGATGCGCCTCGGGGATGCGCTGGCCATACCACGTGCGCCGGCGGCCGGAAGCGCACCTCAGCTTCACGGCAGGCTCCAGTCGATACACGTTGGGGCCGTCCAGCAGTCGGATCTCGATGGTGCACGGTCCGCGGAGGATAGCGGCCGCGGGGCCTGGACTCAGGCCCATGACCGACCATGTCCGCCCACCGAGCCGCGACGTGCCGACGCCTGCTCCGGCGAGACGCCGCTGCGCCCGCCCTGGCCGAGCTTCCAGCGCCTGTGGACATCGGCCGTAGCCACCGAGAAGACCAGGGTCGGGCCGAGGTGGACATCCTGGTCGAAGCGGCGCCCGCTGCAGGTCGAACGCGGATGATGGCCGCCAACGCCGGCTTCGCGGGCGGAGCAAGGCCGTCCTGGGCGACGGCGACGCTGCCGGCCGACGGTGATGCTCATCGGCCACATGGATGCAGTCTTTCGAGCCGGGCACCGTGGCCCAACGGTCGTTCCGCACCGAGGGCGGGCGCGCGCTCGGGCCGGGCGTGTCCGACATGAAGGGCGGCCTGCTCGCGGGGCTGTATGCGCTCGGGCGCTCCGGGCGCTGGGCGTTGACGAGGAGAGCGGCCGACTGGCTGCCGGTGAGGCGCCTGGTCTATGTCGCCAGCGGACGAGGAGATCGGCTCGCCGGTGTCCACGCCGGTCATCAGCGCGCACGCGGACGACGCCGACGTCGCGTTCGTGCTCGAGGCGATCGCGCCAACGGGGACTTCGTGAGCTCCGCAAGGGGTCATGGACCTCGAGCTGTGCGCATCACGGGGCGCGCGTCGCATGCGGGCGTGGAGCCGAGGAAGGGCGCTCCGCGATGGAGGCGGCCCACAAGGTCCGGGCGCTCCATGCGCTCAACGGCCGCTGGGCCGGGGTCACGGTCAACGTGGGCGTCATCCGGGGCGGGACGCGGCCCAACATCGTGCCGCCCGACGCGCTGCTCCAGGTGGACCTGCGCGCGGTGCGTCGGCCGGACCTCGAGGCGGCGGAGGCCGCCGTGCGCGAGATCGCGGCGTCATCGACTGTGCCCGAGACGACCTGCGAGGTCCGGCTCATGGGTCGCTTCTGGCCCATGGAGAAGCTGGAGCGCGCCGAGCGGCTGGTGACCACCGCGATCGGGCTTGCGGCGGACCTGGGGTTCCCGCTCAAGGACGCGGCCACGGGTGGCGCATCGGACGCCAACACCACGTCCGGGTTGGGCGTGCCGTCGATCGACAGCCTGGAGCTGATCGGCGGTGACGACCATGCCCCGGGGTATTGGAGCTCGACTCCATCGTGCCGCGGACCGCGCTGCTGGCGGGGCTCATCCTGTCGGTCGGGCGGGACCCGATGGTCCGCGCGTGGGCGGAGGCGCGACAGGGCCGCTGACCCGCGTCCCGCGCCTGGGCGCGCGGACCCCCACCTCGGGCGTCGGCGACGCTATCGCAGGTAGGTGTCCCCGTGGGTGTCGCAGACCGTGTACAGGGCGTGCTTCTCTCGCGCATAGCCGGCGACGTGGAGTCGGCCGCTGAAGTCGCCCTTGGGGCACACCCAGACCCACCAGCGGGGCGGGGCGCCGTTGTCGGCCGGCGCGACCTCGCCCAGTGGCGTGGTTTCCGCGGCGACCTTGTCAGCGAGGCCCTCGAACGCGCCGACCGCCTTGGCCACGGCTGCGGCCCGCTCCGGCTCGGACTCGCTCCCGGCGGGATAGCTCTGGCTGATGTTCGAGCTCAACTGCGTCTCCGTCGGGCTGTCGGGATGGTGCTCGGCACGCGCCAGCCGTCACGGCGATCTCGGCTGGGGATGCGGCCAGCCGCGTAGGTCGTGAGCGCGGCGCGACCGGCCACCGACAGTATACCGGTGCCGCGAGCGTGCTCAGGCGGCGTGGTCGGCCGTCATCGATACCCCAGCGCCCGCATCCGGCGTCCCAGCGTCGCCTCGATGACCCGCCGCGGCAGTCGCCCGATGGACGCCCGCCAGCGCTCGGCGGCCCCGGCGTCGAACCCCACCATGCCCTGCATCGCGCCCTTGGAGGTCACGGTGCGCTCCAGCATCGTCGGCTCGGGCTCCACGCCCAGGAAGGCGCACAGCCGTCGGAGCGTGGCGTCGGGTTCCCGCACCAGGTCCTCGAACCGGACGCCCAGGTATCGGTCGGGGTGGCGAGCCGTCAGCCGTCGATGGCGGTCGGCGGCGACCGCCCATGCCCAGACGACCTCCAGCAGCACGAACGCCCGCAGCACCGCCGGCACCCGCACCAGCCAGCGGTAGGGGACCGTGGTCGGATGCTCCAGCCGCCGCCGGACCTCGGAGACGTACACCCCGCGCGGGTCCCTGATCATGTGGACGATGCGGGCGTCGGGGTACCACGCCAGGAGCGTGTCGGCCCAGGCCAGATGGGCGGGCGTCTTCTCGCCCATGATGGGCCGCCGCTTGCGGTCGGCGAAGGTGCGCATGAGGACCGTGAGCACGCCCCGCTCGGTGCGGTCGCTCGCCAGGAGGCGGTCCTCGAACTCGGTTTGCGGGACCGTGGAGGTGAGCCAGCGCCAGTACGGGCTCAGCTCGCGGAACCGGGATCGGCGCTGGAACTCCCCGGAGTAGACGAACGCCGCGATGCGCCGCATCGTGGCGTCGTCCTGCGGGTCGCCCAGGCGCCGGAAGTAGGCGCGGGCACCCTCCCAGGGCAGCAGGTGCCCCAGGTAGTGGTTCTCGGTGGCGATGGCGATGCGGCTGTGGCCGCCCAGCACCCGGCGCATGAGCGTGGTGCCGCTGCGACTCACGCCGACGACGAAGATGGCTTCCGGGTCCACGTCACGTCCGCTGCAACAGGTCGGCCCGAGTATATCGACCGACCAGGCCTCACCAGGCGCCCGGCAGCCCCTCCGAGCGCGGGTCGGTGGCAGCCGCGAACCATCGGGCGTCGTCGTCGCGACCGATCTCGATGGCATGGGCGTGGCCCATGGCCGACGACCAGCCCTCGGTGACCCACGGCTCGTGGCCGCGGGCGCGGAGGCCCTCGACCACCTCGGCCCGGTAGCGCGACTCCAGGAGCGTGAGGACCGGCGGCCCGAGATGCGTCCCCACGTTGGCCGCCCAACGTGGTGCCGCGACGGCGATGCCCGGACCGACGCCGCCGTCCACCATCGCCGAGACCACCTGCGCGAACACCTGTGGCTGGATCTCGCCGCCCATCGAGCCATGGATGACCCACGGCACGCCGTCGCGCAGCATCATGCCCGGCGTGAGGGTGTGCAGGGTGCGCTTGCGGGGTGCGAGCGTGTTGGCGTACCCCGGCTCCAACCGGAAGAACGCCCCCCGGTTCTGGTAGCCGACGCCCGTGTCGGGGTCGACCAGCCCGGAGCCGAAGCCGGCGTAGTTGGACTCGATGAGCGAGACCGCGCCACCCGCCGAGTCGGCGGTGGCGAGATAGATGGTCCCGCCGCCGGCCGGCAGCTGGGACGGTGCCATGGGGAGTGCCCGATCGGGGTCGATGCGACCCGTGAGCTCCGCGGCCCGCTCCCGGGACAGCAGCTGGTCGAGGGCGCCTGGCTCCATGGCATCGGGGTCGGTCAGCCAGCGGTCCCGGTCGGCGAGGGCCAGACGTGACGCCTCCAGGCCCAGGTGGACCCAGCGGGCGTCGGCCACGCCCAGGCCGTCGAACGCGTCCGGCGGCGGCGGCTCGAAGCGCTCGAGGATGTTGAGCGTCAGGATCGCGACCGGCCCGCAGCTGTTGGGCGGGTGGCTCAGGCAGGTGGTGCCTCGATACGTGGTGCCGATGGGCGCGCCCCAGTCCGAGTGGTGCGCCGCGAGGTCTGTGGCCCGGATCGGTGAGCCCCGGTCGGCGAGATAGGCCGCCGCCCGTGCGGCGAGCGGGCCCGCGTACGCGGCGCCCGGCCCCTCGTCGGCGAGCACCTGCAGCGTTCGCGCGAGTGCCGTGAGCCGCACCGCCTCGCCCACGCGCCAGGGTCGTCCCTGGGGCCGATAGACGCGCGCCCAGTCGCCATCGGTGCCGAACGCCGTCGCGGCGCGCTCCACCGCCTCGACCCAGCCGGGCGATGCGGGGAAGCCAGCCGCGAGCTCGATGGCAGGCGCCAGGAGGTCGGGCCACGGGTGCCGCCCGAAGCGCGCGTGGGCCTCGCCCCACGAGTGGATGGCGCCCGGGACCGTGACGCTCCACGGCCCGCGCTGGGGCATGGTCCGGTGCCCCGCGGCGTGCGCCGACTCGATGGTCGCGCCCGACGCGGACCGGCCGCTGCCGTTGAGCGCGTGGACCACGCCCGTCCGAGGGTCGTGGATGAGCCAGAACGCGTCGCCGCCCAGTCCGCACGAGTGACCCGCCACGACCGCGAGGGCGGCGTTGGTGGCGATCGCGGCATCGACCGCCGAACCGCCGGCGCGGAGGATGCCCAGCCCCGCCTCGGTGGCCAGATGGTGCGGGCTGACCACCGCGCCACGGCTGCCCCAGGCGACAGGCGCGGGGACGAGCGCTGGTGCTCTGCCGTCGACGGTGGGACGCACGGCGTCGTGGGTCATGGGGTTCAGGGTAGCCTGCCGTCATGTTCGCGACGCTCATCGGCCCGTACCCCGACATCCCAGGCGCCACCTCGGAGGAGGATCGGCTGCGGGCGGTGGTCGAGGACCAGCTGGATGCCGGCCTGGGCATGCTCGCGGATGGTCGCGTGCACCGCGTGGGTCGGACGTCCGACCGGGCCGTCGAGGCTTGGCGCGCGGCGGATGCCGTGGGTCACCACCTCGCCGCCGAGCGTGGGCTCGAGCCGCCGCTCGTCAAGGCGTGCCTGCTGGGGCCGTGGAGCGCGGGCGGCGGCGACCCGGTCCGGGTGCGGGAGTCGGCCTCCCGCCTGAGGCCGGCCATCGAGGCGCTGCTCGAGGCCGGTGCCCCGGTGGTCCAGCTGACCGAGCCGGCGATCGGGGCGGTGCGGGCCTCCGATGCCGCGGCCGTCGATCTCGTGGCCGACGTCCTGGGGCAACTCGCCGCGCCGTGGGCGGGCGCCGGCTGGGCGAGCGCGGGCTCTGCGGGCGAGGGCTCTGAGGGCGCCGCATCGGCGGGTGCGGGCTCTGCGGGCGCGGGCGCTGCGGGCGCCGGATCGGCGGGCGCGGGCCACCTCACCCTGGCGCTGGCCGGCGGTGGTCCGACCGGCGTGCCGCCCGATCGGCTGATGGTCGGGTTCGGGAGCTACCTCGCAACAGGCCGCAACTCGCCGCACCCGACGACTGGAACGTGTGCGCCCGGGTGCCGGGTGCGTCGGGGCTCATCGTCGGGGTGGTGGATCGCGGGGCCGCACGCGGCGCGACCGAGGTGGGCGTGTGGGGTGCTCGGTACGCCGCCTCGATGGGAGGCCGGGCGCGGCGCGGACGGGGGTCTGTCCGGGCGCAGGCATCGAGCGGCTGGGTCGGGAGGCCGCGCGGGCGGTCCTGGCGTTCCGCCGCCGAGGGTGGCGGAAGGCGGACCTGCCCGACCACGAGCTCGTGGGCGAGCTCGACCGTCGGCCATCGATGCGCGCTCGGCGGCGCTGGGCCACGCCACGCCGGGGGCCGCCGCGCGGCGCCGGCGAGCATGGCGGGGCTCCGGGTGCGCTAGCGGGGCTCGGGTGCCCGCCCTGGCTCCCAGTCCGGCTGGAGCCAGCTCGAAGCCCTCGTATCGGAAGCCCGGCGAGACCACGCGGCCCGACCCGAGTCCAGCAGCCCGCAGGGACCGGGCCGGTGCCACGCCTGTCGGACGACCCACCTGGGCATCTGCTCGGCTCGACCCGACGACGGCGCCGCATGGCCGCCGATCACCGTCGCGATCGGCAACTCCAGCGGATCGCCGCGCTGGGTCAACCGAACTCGGCGGCATCGACCCTACGTGCAGGTGGAGCGCCGCCCGAGGCGAGCAGGTACAGGATCGCGGTGCCGGTGGGCCGAGGCCGTCGCCGGCGTCGGCGCGCCACGTCTCCAGGAAGTGGCCGCCCTCGGGGTAGAAGCGCGAGACCGGCGTGGCGATGACGGTGCCGGCCGTGGGTCGGATTCGCACGCCCCATGGCGTACGCTGCAAGCGTGACGCCTCGCCCGGCCGTTCCTGACGCACTGCGGCCAACCTCGACGACGTGCTCGCCGCCGTGGGCGGCCCGGGTGCGCGCGGAGAAGGCCCAGACCGACCGGGCGCGCGAGGTGGCCGACCCGGCCGACTTCTATGCGCCCACCTCCACCGGTTCCGGTTCGACCCGGACACGCCGGGCTGGTGGGCGTGACCCTGGAGTCGTTCGCGCGACCTGCCGAGACCTGGCTGGACGTGGGCGCGGGTGGCGGTCGAGCCGCGCTGCCCATCGCGCGCCTCACCCGCGGCGTGGTCGCGGTCGACCCGTCGCCGTCGATGCTGGGCATCCTGTGTGCGGGCATGGCCGAGCTGGGCATCGACAACGTGCGGACGGTGGAGGCGCGCTGGCCGTTGGCCGGCTGGGAGCACGGCCGGGGACCTGGCGCCCGTCCGCGCCGACGTCGCGCTGATGGCGCACGTGGGCTACGACGTGGAGCACATCGGCCCCTTCCTGGATGCGCTTCGAGGGCGGCAACGGGACGGCTGTGCGTGGCGGTCATGGGCGGGCGCCATGACCACGGTGGGGCGGCTGTACTGGGAGGCGATGCACGGCGAGCAGCGGGTGCCACTGCCGGCACTGCCGGACCTCCTGGCCCTGCTGGTGGCGCGCGACCGACTGCCGGAGGTGCTGCTCGTGGAGCGGGAGACGCACACCTTCCCCGACCCGACGCGCTCGACCGGGCGCGCCGTCAGCCTGGCTCCGACCGGGCTCCGAGCGGGACCTGCGGCTCCGGGCCGTGCTGGAGCGCGACGCGGTCGAGGTGGACGGCGGCCTGACGCTCCCCGAGGACCGGTCGCGGATCGGGATCGTCACGTGGGAGCCGCGGTAGCGCAGGGCGTGCCGCACGCCCGTACCGGGGCCGCCGCGGTCCTAGCATCACTCGTGCCCGCGGCCGCCGTGCCCTGGGCTGCTCGCGCCAGAGACACCAGGACCGCGACGAGGAAGGCCCCAGCGGGTCGCGGTCCGTGGTCAGAGGAGTGGATGTCGCTCAGGCCGTGGCGCGCCGCGGCAGGCGGAAGACCCAGGCGTGCGTCGCTGCGGCCTGAAGCAGGAGCCGCCCGGTGCGGCGCTGCGTCGGGATCTCGCCCTGCCGTCGTCGCCGCTCGGCGTCACGGGCGCGTCTCCTGCTGGCGGATCGTGGCCGGCTGTTGCTCCAGGTGCGTCATCGTGGAGCGCGCTTCTCCACGCCGGGTGGCGTGGGGCGTTGGAAGGCAGGATGCGTCCAGGGCCCACCCGGTGCGACCATCCGGCACTGGTCGCGAAGGTGGCTACGTCATGCGTCCCGGGACGCCCGGGACCGCCGCCGACGGCGGCCCGCTCAGGCCTTGGGGCGGACCAGCTTGTGCTCGACGGCGTACAGCGCCGCCTGCGTCCGGCTCGACGGCCAGGCGCGATGTTGCTCACGTGGGTCCGTGCCGTGCGCTCGGTGAACAGCGCGGAGGCGGCGTCTCACCTTGTTGCTGGCCGACCAGGACCTCGCCCTGCTCCCGCTCGGGCGGTTCGACCAGCGCTGGGCGGCCTTGCTCCGCGCATCGCGCTGGGCAAGGCCGGGCCACGGCGGTCAGATGGACCTCGCCGGCGTGCCGCGCGCGCGGACGGCAACGACCACCCTCGGCATCGGCGTCGAAGCAGGTAGCCGCTGCGCCTGGCCTCCAGCGCGGCGGTGACCTTGTCCTCCTCGATGAAGCTCGTGACGGCCACGATCTCCACCTCGGGCAGCGCCTGCTTGATGGTGCCGATGGCGGTGACGCCGTCCATCACAGCTCAGCAGGTCCATGAGGATGACGTCGGGCACGAGCTCCCTGGCCGGGCGACCCCCTGGGCGCCGTCGCTCGCCTCGCCGACGACCTCGATGTCGTCCTGGAGGCTGAGAAAGGTGCGCAGGCCGTTGCGCACGACCTGATGGTCATCGACCAGCAGCACGCGGATGCGTTCGGGCACGCTGGGCTCGTCACGCTCGGTCACGGCGGTCCTCGCTGGGTCGCGCTGGGCGGGGTCCGATCTCCCGGTCAGGTGCGCCGCGTCATCGTGCCACGGATAGCCCTTGAGCGCGACCCCACCGCCGCCGCGCAGGGCGTCCACCAGCAGCTCAGGCGACGCGGGCGAGACGACCACCGGGCGCTCCGCCTCCGTCCACGGGTCGGCCAGATGACCGACCACGGAGAGCGCGACGATGGGACCCGCGGCCGGCGCCTGTCGGATCGTACCCGGGCGCCATGCCCCACCTCCGCCTCCGGGAGCCGCGGGTCGATGAGCACGACGTCGACGCCGCCCCGCTCCAGCGCGGCCATGGCACCGACCGGGTCGCCCACGACGGCTGCTGGCCGAGACCCTCCGACACGCCGATGAGGCCGGCCAGGCTCTGGCGGACGCGTCGGTCCGCGTCCACGACGAGCACGCGAACGGGCTCGGGGGGCCTGCCATCGTCCGGGGAGCGTCACCGCGCCACACATCGGCGTGCAACGGACGTCCGTGGCGTCCCTGACCGCGACGGATGACGTAGACCCTTCCGCGGGGCAGGGCGTCGGGTCAGGCGGGTGGCGGCGTCTCGGCCGGCGCCTCGGCCGCCGCCTCGGCCGGCGTCTCGGGTGCGCCGAGCCGCTCCGAGGGCACGGCCACCTCCACGCGGCTGCCCGTTCCAGGTGCGCTCGACACGGTCAGCGTGCTTTGATCTCCGCTCGCCCGCGCCCGCATGCCCGCGATGCCCCACGTGACCCGCCGGGACCACCGTGGGGTCGAAGCCGCGACCGTCGTCCTGGACCGAGAGCCGGACGCCAGCGGACAGCGACCCGGCGAGGCTGATCCAGACGTTGCGTGCGTCGGCGTGCTTGACGACGTTGTGGAGTGCCTCCTGGGCGATCCGGTAGAGCGCCGTCTCCACGTCCAGCGGCGCGCGGTCCTCGCCCACGCTGCAGTCGACGCGGACCGACAGCCCGACCCGGCCCTGGATGCCAGCCGCATGGGTCCGGAGCGCCTGCACCAGGCCGTCCTGCTCGAGGTTGGCGGGCCGGAGCTCGAAGATGAGCGCCCGCATCTCCGCGAGGGCCTCGCGCTCCAGCGCCCGCAGCTCGCCCAGCATCTGCCTCGCGGCGTCCGGGTCCCGGTCCAGCAGCAGCTCCACGCTGCGGGTCGTGAGGGTCATGCTGAACAGGGCCTGGGTGACCGAGTCATGGAGCTCCTGCGCGAGGCGCGCTCGCTCGCGGGCCGACGCGAGGTCCGCGGCGCCCCGACGCAGGTCATCCTCGAGACGCACCTGCTCGCGCAGGTCGTGGATGATGCCGTGCGCGCCTTGGTACCCAGCGTCGCCCACGTCCGCGACCGCGCGCATCTCCACGGGCACCGGGCGACCGACCACGTCGATGAGGAAGAAGCGGTACGTCTGGTCGGGGTAGGGCGGCATGCGGATGCGCCGGTAGGCCTCGTCGGGCACTGAGCGCGAATCGGCATGGACGATGGTCATGAAATGCTCGCCGAGCAGCGAGTCCGCCGGCCGTCCGGAGACGGCCAGGATCGAGTCCGACAGGAACGTGAACCGGCCGAGGCGATCGGTCTGCCACGCGACGTCGGGGGAGTGGCGCAGCAGGTAGTGGTAGCGCTGCTCCGAGGCGCGGAGGTCCTGCCACAGCCGGCTGTTGGCGACCGCGATGGCCGCCACGTCGGCCAGGCCCTGGAGGAGCTCCTGGTCGTCGGCGGGCACGTCCCGTGGGTCTCGGTAGGAGATGGCCAGCGTGCCGATGACCTCGTCCTGGGGCCCGCGCAGGGGTGCCGCGGCCATGGCCCCGAGGCCCATGCGCAGGGCGACCTCGCGGTCCTCGGGCTCCTGGGGGATGCGCTCGTCGGCGAGGTAGTCGGTCGTCCAGTACACGCGTCGCTCGGACGCGGCCAGGCCGTTGATGCCGCCACCGAGCGGGAACTCCATGCTGGCCAGCCAGGCGCGCGTGGCATCGTCGGTGCCGCCCGCGAGCACCGCTGGGACGAGGTGGTCGGTGCCCTCCACGAGGAGCGTGAGGTGGGCGTCGTCCGCGCGCAGCAGACGCAGCGAGTCATCGACGATGCGCTGGAGCACCTCGGCGGGCTCGCGCAGGACGGCCAGCCGACCGGTGATCTCGCGCAGCGTGCGCTCCTGCTCCGCGCGCCGCGCGAGCTCCTGACGGGAGCGGGTCAGCTCGTCGAGGAGGCGCGCCGCGACGATGGTGGCGGCCGCGTGGTCGGCCAGCGCTCGCACCAGGCTCGCCTCGCGCTCGCCCATGACCGCGACCGAGGAGCTGTACACGCCCAGCGCCCCCAGCCGCCGCTCGCCATCCAGCATGGGCGCCACGACCATGGAACGGATGTCCGAGCCCCTGACCACCTGGTCGGTCATCCAGGCGTGCGGGAACGTGGTGTCGTTGGGATAGTCCGTGGTGATCCGCACTGCCCGGTCCGCGACCGCCGACCCGAACATGCCCACGCCGAGCGGCACCACCAGCGAGCGCATCCAGGCCCGCTCGGGGGAGCTGCTGATGCCAGCGTCGGCAGCCCAGCGGAGGGCCTCGCCGTCCGCCGCCATGAGGTACACGATCGCCCCGTCGGCGTCGAGGAGTCGGGCCGCCTCGTCCACGGCACGCTGCGCGGCCTCGACGTCCGGCCCCACCCGGTCGGCCGGGGCGCGGGCACTGCCCGGGTCCCTCGGTGCGCCAGTCGCGTCGGCGGTGTCCACGCCTCGCAGCATAGCGACGGGGGGCGCGCTGGCCGAGACTCCGGGTGACGTGTCACGACTTCGGGAGGGGTGTTGACAAAGTCCGACCCGCTGCCTATCGTCATGTTCGTCCAGACACTTGGCAAAGTACGCCGGGTGCCTGGCGCACCGGCGGACGCACGGACTCGACGGAGCCCAGGGGAGGGGCCCGGGGCGCATGCCCCGCGATCGTCGAGGACGCATCGGCCGGATGCATGGCCATCGGTTCGCGGCAGAGGAGCGGAGCGGCGGTGGAGCTGCCTTCCAAGGCGACGCATCAGGCGACGCGGGAGCACAACGTGCGTCTCGTGCTGCGCGCGCTCGCCAACCAGGGACCCATCAGCCGCGCCGACATCGCGCGGCGCACCCAGCTCACCCGGACCACGGTCTCGGACGTGGTGTCGCAGCTCTCGGGCGCGGGTCTCGTCCACGAGGTGGGCCGCGGGCCGTCGAGCGGCGGCAAGGCGCCCATCCTGCTCCAGATCCCGCGCGACGCGCGACAGCTGGTGGGCGTGCACGTGGGCGACGGCCACGTCCGCGGCGCCATCGTGAACCTCGCGGGCGACGTCTCCCATCGCATGCGCGTGGACCTCGAGGCGCGTGACGGCGCCTCCGCCCTGGCCAGCCTCGAGCTGCTCATCGACCGGCTCATCGGGCACGCGAGCGGCGTGCCCCTGGGCATCGGCATCGGCACGCCCGGGATCGTGGACACGGCCAGCGGCACGGTGCGCTGGGCGGTCCATCTCGACTGGCGGGACATGCGGCTGGGCCCGCGCCTGAGCGCGCGCACCGGGCTCCCGGTGTACGTGGCCAACGACTCCCAGGCCGCGGCCCTCGCGGAATGGACGTTCGGCGGCCACACGACCGCGAGCGCCATGGTGGCCGTCCGGGTTGGCGCGGGCATCGGCGCGGGCATCGTCATCGCCGACCGGCTGTATCAGGGTGACGGCTCCGGCGCGGGCGAGATCGGTCACACGATGGTCGCCAACAACGGCATCCGCTGCCGGTGCGGTCGGACGGGCTGCCTCGAGACCGTGGCGAGCGTGCCCGCGACGCTGGAGCGGGTCCGCGAGGCGATGGGCATGTCCTCGCGCCCGGAGCTGGCGGACGCGCTCGCCGCATGCCGGGACGGCCACCCCGGCGTGCGTGCCGCGGTGCTCGAGTCGGCGCTGTATCTGGGACGCGCCGTCGGTGGGCTCATCGACACCCTGGACATCCGGCACATCGTGCTCATCGGGCCCATGACCGAGTTCGGCGACGCGTGGTTCGACACCCTCCGCGAGGTGGCGCTCCGCACGGCCCTGCCGCTGCTCGCGGAGCCGACCCGGATCACCCTGGGCAACCTCGGCCCGGACGTGGAGGAGCTGGGCGCCGCCGCGCTGCTCATGACGTCCGAGCTGGGGTTGAGCAAGGCGGCATGAGCGCCGTCGACCACACCGCACGGGAGGTCGCCATGGCGACGGTCCCGTGGCCCACATCGACATCGACCACCCGGAGCGAGAGGAGGGAGCCGACGCAGGAGGCATAGCCCCAGGAGCACTGCGCCCAACCCCGGTGTGGGGATGGTCGACCGGTGGATGCTATGGAGGTCCGGCGAATGCCGGGCACGGCACGGAGGAGAACATCCATCACAGAGGTGACCCGCTGGCGACCGTGGTGGGCTGCCACCGCGGCTGGCGCGGCGGGCTCTGCGTCGCCTGACCAGGTGGCCGCGACTGGCTATGCCGAGCTCGACGAGGCCATGGTGCCGATCAGCCGTTCGCGGGTAGCAAGGTCTCCATCCAGACCCAGTATCGGCGGCGAGGGCGACAACTTCGCCGCGTCGCTCGCGCCCTTCGAGGCAGCGACCGGCATCGACGTCGTGGTGGACCAGATCGGCTCGAGCCACGAGACGGTGCTCCGGACGCGCATCGAGGGCGGTGCGCCCCCCGACCTCGCGATGCTCGCCCAGCCGGCGGCCATCAAGGAGTACGGCGCGTCGGGCAAGCTCGTGGACGTGGCGACGATCCTCGACAGCGAGAAGCTGGCGAGCGAGCATGCCGCGACCGTGGGCCTGTACCAGGACGGCGACAGCCTCTGGGCGATCCCCTACAAGGTCGATGTCAAGTCGACCGTGTGGTATCCCATCAAGGCCTTCGAGGCGGCGGGCTATGCGGTCCCGACCACCTGGGCCGAGCTCGAGGCCCTCGAGGCCAAGATCATCGCCGACGGCAACGGCAACCCGTGGTGCATCGGCATGGAGGCCGGCACGGCGACCGGCTGGCAGGCGACCGACTGGCTGGAGGACATCGTCCTCCGCACCGCCGGCATCGACGCCTACAACAAGTGGATCACGGGCGAGCTGAAGTTCGACTCCCCCGAGATCACGAACGCCATGGACATCCTGGCCAAGGTGTTCTTCACCGAGGGCAACGTCTACGGCGGCAACACGGCCATCGTGGCCACCCCACAGACCCAGCCCATGGATCCCATGTTCCCGACCGACGGCAACTGGGATGGCTTCACCCCTGGCTGCTGGATGCAGAAGCAGGCGACCTGGTACGGCCCTGACTTCTTCCCCGACCAGCGCACCACCGGCGAGCCGTCGCAGTTCAAGATCGGCGAGGACATCGGCATCTTCTACTTCCCGCCCATCGACGAGGCCCAGGGCAACCCGGCCCTCGGCGCGGGCGACGCGCTCATGGTCCTGGCCGACCGCCCGGAGGTCCGCGCGGTTGCCCAGTACCTGTCCACCCCGGCCGGCATCGAGGCGTGGGTCAAGGCAGGGTCCGCCCTGTCCGCGAACACGACCACCCCTGCCGACTGGTACGCGGGCAACTACAAGCTCGAGGTCGCGTCCGGCATCGTGAACAACGCGACGTCGTTCGGCTTCGATGCGTCCGACCTGATGCCGGCTGCCGTCGGTGCGGGCTCCTTCTGGACCGAGATGGTCAAGTGGATCTCCGACAACGGCGCTGACACCCAGGCTCGGCTCCAGGCCATCGACGCCAGCTGGCCGCAGTAGGTCGTTCAACCGAGGGGGCGCGTCACAGTCCGTGACGCGTCCCCTCGACACATCCGCCGCAGGAGGGGGACCGGAGCGATGACGGCAGAGCCCGACCGCCGGGAAGGCGAAGGGGGCTGGCGGCTGCTGCTGATGCCCATCGGCGTCCTGGTGGGCGCCGTCGGCATCGTGCTTGGCCTGATATTCCTGGCGGATCGTCAGCAGGCGGCGAACGTCGCGGCGATCTTATGGGACCTGGTCGGCAACACCGGCGAGGCGACCGCGCTGCGACGCGGGGGCGGCGACCAGACCATCGCCAAGCTCGTCTCGCTGGTCGTCGCGGTGGTCGTGGGCGTGGGCGGCGTGTGGCTGTTCTACACCGGCGCCAACGCCATGGTCCAGCGCTTCCTGAGCGAGCGCTCCGCACGTCGCATCGTCCCCTGGATCTTCGTGGGCCCGGCGCTGGTGCTCCTGGCCATCTTCCTGGTGATGCCCGCCATCCTGACCATCATCACGAGCCTGACGTCACCCAAGGCGGCCAGCGACTGGCAGTGGGCCCTCACCGACCCGGCCATGTGGGTGATCTACCGCAACAACATCGCGTGGCTCATCGTGGGCACGGCGGGGGCCGTGGGCCTGGGGTTGCTGATCGCCGGGCTGTTCGACCGGGTCAAGCGGGAGTCGTTCGCCAAGACGCTGGTGTTCCTGCCGCTCGCCATCTCGCTCGTGGGCGCGTCGGTCATCTGGCGCTTCGTGTACGCCTGGAAGCCCGCCGGTCAGGAGCAGTACGGCCTGCTCAACGCCGTCTGGACCGGCCTCGGGCAGGCCCCGGTGCCCTGGATCCAGACGCCCCCCATCAACACCTACCTGATGATCGTCATCCTCATCTGGCTCCAGACGGGCTTCTGCATGGTGGTCCTGTCCGCCGCCATCAAGGGCGTGCCGGCCGAGATCACCGAGGCCGCCAAGCTCGACGGCGCCAGCGAGCGCCAGATGTTCCTCAAGGTCATCGTGCCCATGATCAAGGGCTCGATCCTGACGGTGACCGTCACCACCGCGATCGCGGTGCTCAAGGTGTTCGACATCGTGTACACGCTGACCGGTGGTCGGTTCGACACCGATGTCATCGCGAACCAGATGTACATCCAGAAGTTCCAGTTCGGGAACGAGGGCAGGGCGGCCGTCCTGGCAACCATCCTCTTCGTGGCCGTCCTGCCGCTGATGATCCTCAACCTGCGCCAGATGCGCAGCCAGGGGTTGCCCGCATGACACAGCCACAGTCGACCGCCGGCGGGACCGGCGCCGTGTCCAACTGGCAGAACGCGTTCGTGCGACGGCTGCCGCTGCGCATCGCAGTCATCGCGGTGTGTCTCATCTGGTCGCTGCCGACCGTCGGGCTGCTCATCAGCTCCATCCGCCCGGCGCTGGATATCACCAGGAACGGCTGGTGGACGGTCATCTTCGACCCCTCCGCGTGGGCCACCTTCACGCTCCGCAACTACGACCAGATCCTCAGCTCCGAGGGGTTCGCGGCGGGCTTCTTCAACAGCCTCATCGTGACGGTGCCCTCGACGCTCATCCCCATCACGGTGGCCGCCTTCGCGGCGTACGCCTTCGCGTGGGTCAGGTTCCCGTTCCGCCGCACCCTGTTCGTGCTCGTGGTGGCGCTCCTCGTGGTGCCGCTCCAGATGTCGCTCATCCCGGTGCTCCAGCTGTATGCCAACCTGGGCATCAACGGCACCTTCCTGGGCGTCTGGCTGGCGCACACCGGCTTTGGCCTGCCGCTCGCCATCTTCCTGCTCTACAACTTCATGTCGCAGCTGCCCAACGACCTGTTCGAGACGGCCAGCCTCGATGGCGCGACCCACTTCCAGATGTTCACCAAGGTCGTGCTGCCGCTGTCGGTGCCGGCACTCGCGGCGTTCGCGATCTTCCAGTTCCTGTGGGTCTGGAACGACCTGCTCGTGGCGTTGGTGTTCCTGGGCGCCAGCAACGATGTGAGCGTGCTCACCTTCCGGCTGTCCAACTTGGTGGGCAACCGCGGCGAGTCGTGGCATCTGCTGACGGCCGGCGCGTTCCTGACCATGATCGTGCCGCTCATCGTGTTCCTGGCGCTCCAGCGGTACTTCGTGCGGGGCATCCTGGCCGGCTCCGTCAAGGGCTGAGCATGGGATCGGTGCCGGCGGTGCCGCTGCTGCGCGCGTTCGAGGGCGAGATGCCGCCCGACGACGTGCTGGCTGCGCTCCGGGACGGCGAGGCCGCGGGCGTCGCGCTCTACCGCGGGCTCAACGTCCGCTCGCCCAGGCAGCTGCGCGAGCTGGGCGATTCCCTTCGGGCGGCCGCGCGCGAGGGCGGTCACCCGACGCCCATCGTGGCCATCGACCAGGAGGGCGGGCAGCTCATGGGCATCGGTGCCCCCGCGACCCAGTTCGCGGGTCCCATGGCCATGGCCGCGGCGGGCGACCCTGGGCTCGCGGAGCGGGTGGGCGCGGCCATCGGCGCGGAGCTCCTGGCCAGGGGCGTCAACATCGACTGGGCGCCGGACCTCGCGACCACCCCGTCGAGCCCGGCGGTCGGGACGCGGGCGTTCGGAGACGATGCCGCGCTCGCGGGGCAGCTGGGCGGCGTTCGTGCGCGGCCTCCAGGGAGCGGCGTCGCGGCGAGCATCAAGCACTTCCCGGGGAGCGGCGAAACCCTCGCCGACCCGCATCACGGGCTGCCCGTGGTGGGCGTGGATGCGGCGACGCTCGAGGCGCGCGAGCTGGTGCCCTTCCGGGCGGCCATCGAGCAGGCGCCTCGCTCGTGATGGTGACCCACGGCGCCTACCCCGCCCTGGAGCCCGATGCCGGCGCGACTCCGACCTCGCTCCGGTCACGCGCCATCCTGCGCGAGCTGCTGCGCGGCGCCTGGGCTTCGGCGGCGTGGTCGTGACCGATGCCCTGGACATGGCTGCGGTCGACCAGGCCGACGTCGCGACGGCGGCCCTCGATGCCGTGGAGGCGGGAGTCGACCTGCTGCTCGCGGGCCCGATGCAGGCCGACCGCCCGGGCGAGCTCGCGGCGATGGTGGCCGCTGCGCGCTGCCGGCGGCGGCGGAGGCCGCCCGCAGGGTCGAGCGGCTGCGGCGCTGGCTGGGGGAGGGTGGGCAGCCCTCGCTCGACGTGGTCGGCTGCGAGGAGCACCCCGCGCTCGCCGCGGAGCTTGCCCAGCGCTCGGTCGCGCTGCCGCGAGCCCGGGGCGGCGCGCATCCTGGCCGGTGAGCGCCGACGACGTCCTCCAGTCCTTGGTCATCGCCTCGGCCCGCGACCTGACCCCGCCGACACGTCGTCGCAGGTCGAGATCCACCTTGCCGATGCGGGTCGGCTGCGCCTGGCGGCACCCGCGCGATGACCACGGCCATCGACCCGGACGCTGATGACATCCGCTGCGCGCTGGTCGCCTCCGCCGACACCGACCTCGTGGTGCTGGGCACCATCGACGCGTTCCGGCACCCGGGGCAACGGGCGCTCGCGCGCGCCCTGGTCGAGGCCGGCCGGCGCGTGGTCCTGGTGGCCATGCGGATGCCGACCGATGCGGCCGCGATTCCCGAGGTCGACACCGCGGTCGCCTGCTGGTCCATCCACGACCCCTCCACCGAGGCCGCGACGGCCGTCCTGTTCGGCGAGCGGCAGGCCGCCGGCCGGATCCCCATCGCCATCACCACTGGAGTGACCGCATGACCCTCCACGACGAGATCGCCGAGCAGCCCGATCGCGCTGCGGACCTCCTGACCCGGGCCTCAGGCAACGTGGCGGGGATCGCCGCGGCGCTGGCGGGTCGTCAGATCGACCTGGTGCTCATCGCTGCCCGGGGCAGCTCCGACCATGCCGCGATCTACGCCCAGTACCTGTTCGGTGCGCTGCACCGGATCCCGGTGGCCCTCGCCGCACCCGCCCTGACCTCCGTCTATGGCGTGGAGCCGCGCATGGAGCACGCGCTGGTCATCGGCATCAGCCAGTCGGGTCGTTCGCCGGATGTGGTGGGCGTGCTCGACGCCGCGCGCCGCCAGGGCGCCCCCACGGTCGCCATCACCAACGACCCCACGTCGGCGCTGGCGACGGCGGCGGAGCACGTCATCGACATCGCGGCCGGTCCCGAGCGGGCCACCGCCGCCACCAAGACCTACTCCCTGAGCCTGCTCGCGGTGGCGATGCTGGTGGCTGCGATCGACGGTGGCACGGGCTTCGGCGGCGACGCGGCGGCCCGTGCGGCCGCGCTCCAGGCCCTGCCCGCCGCCATGCGCGACGCCCTGCGCACCGAATCGGCGGCCGATGCGGTGGCGGCCGCCTGGGCCCAGGCCGACCAGTGCATCGTGCTGGGTCGAGGGTTCGAGTACTCGACCGCCCGGGAGTGGGCGCTCAAGCTCAAGGAGCTGGCACAGGTGGCCGCGGACCCATACTCCGCGGCCGACTTCCAGCACGGTCCCTTGGCGCTCATCGAGCCGGGGTACCCGATCCTCGCGGTGGCGCCCACGGGCGCGACGCTGCCTGGGATGCGCGAGCTCCTCGGCCGGCTCCGCGAGCAGCACGCCGTGGACCTGCTGGTCATCTCGGACGATGCGGAGACCTGCGCGCTGGGCTCCGCCGCGCTGCGCACGCCGACGGCACCCGCGGAGTGGCTGAGCCCGATCGTGTCGGTCATCCCGGCGCAGCTGTACGCCTACCACATCACCCGGGCGCGCGGCCTCGACACCGAGCAGCCCCGCTGGATCAGCAAGGTGACGCTCACCCACTGAGGCCGCCGGCGCGGAGCCGCCCGCGGTCGCTCGCGCCGCTCGCGCCCCCGTGGGACGAGCCGCTCGGTCTGGCGGTTGCTCAAGCTCGTGGGTGGTACCATACTCGTGGGTGGTACCATATATGGCATGAAGAAGACCACCCTGTACCTGGAGCCGGAGCTCGACCGCGCGCTCGATCGGCTCGCCGCGCAGGAGGGCGTGTCCAAGGCGGAGGCGATCCGGGGCGCTGCGCGAGGCGACCCGACGCGTGGAGCGCCCGCGAATCGGGGCGATCGGCGTCGTGCGCGGTCCCGGTGACGTCGCCGAGCTCTACGCCTACCACATCACCCGGGCGCGGGGCCTCGACACCGAGCAGCCCCGCTGGATCAGCAAGGTGACGCTGACCCGCTGAGCCTGCTGGCCGCTCAGCTTGGCAGCGATCCGCTTGGTCAGGCGGCCGCCTGGCCAGGCGCGGCCACCTGGCCAGGCGCCTGGTCACTACAAGTGCCCACGCCCGACCCGACCGACCCGGGCCACGCCAGAAAAGGCCCGGCGGTGTGGTCCTTGGGGCATCAGACCATGCGGCGGACGCGCGGATTGCGGCAGTTGGCTGCTCGGCACGGCGGGACCGCCTGGCGCAGGCTCGGTGCGTGCTCCATGCAGCCGCGGACAGGACCCAGCGGACGCTGCACCGGTCGACGCTGGGCATGCGCGGGCACTACAAGTGACCACTGCCGATGGTGCGCCGCTTGGCCTACAGCGCGACCGGATACCCGGGCTCCGGGCTGATGACCTGGACATCGGCGAGGCCACGCGCCTGGAGCGCGGAGCGGAGCTGGTCCGGCGTGCTCGCGAGGGCGTCGAAGGTGCCGTAGTGGATGGGCACCACGCGGGGCACCCCCAGCAGTTCGACGGCCTTGGCGCCCGCGCGCGGGTCCATGGTGTAGTGGCCGCCGATGGGCAGGAACGCGATATCCGGTCGATGCAGCTCGCGGATGAGCGCCATGTCCCCGAACACGTCGGTGTCGCCTGCGTGGTAGATGCGCAGCCCGTCCTCCAGCTCGACCACGAAGCCCACGGGTTCGCCCAGGTAGGCGGCCGCCGGGCCCTCGACCGGGCCACCCGCGGAATGCTCGGCACGCACCATGGTCACGCGCAGGCCGGCGACCGACACGCTGCCGCCCTTGTTCATCCCGATCACGGTGGTCTCCGGCCCCACCTGCGGACCTGCCCACAGGCTCATCTCGTGGATGGCCGGCCACGTCGGCCCCAACCTCGTCGCCAGCTCGATCGCGTCGCCCACGTGGTCGCCATGCCCGTGCGTCACCAGCAGCAGGTCGCAGCGCGTCGCCTGGCCCGCGGGCTTGGGTGACCTGGGGTTGCCGAACCAGGGGTCGAGCAGGACCACCGTCCCGGTCGCCGTGACCACCTCGATGCAGGCGTGGCCATACCACGTGAAGCGCGCGCCGCCGTCAGCCATCCCCTGGGTCTCCTCCATCCGTTGCTGGGTGCCGGGCCCAGTATCCTGCCGCGGATGGAGCTGCTGCATCGCGTGACGGGTCCCGTCAGCACCAACGTGTGGGTCCTGGGCGACGAGGCGAGCCGGGAGGCGCTGTGCATCGACGCGGCCACCCCGTCGGTCGACTGGGTCACGGCGTCGCTCGCCGAGCGCGGCTGGACGCTCAAGCTGGTGGTGAGCACCCATCGGCACTGGGACCACATCGGCGACAACGCGGCGCTGGTCGAGCGGACGGGGGCGCTGCTGCTGGCGCACGGGCTCGACCGCCATGGTCTGGAGCATCCCGGCTTCTCGGCCATCCCGCCGCCGTTCCCCCTGGTGCCCAGCGTGCCCGCGCTGGACCTGGCCGAGGGGAGCGTCATCCGCTTCGGCGGGATCCGGCTCGACGTGCTGCACACGCCGGGGCACACGGAGGGGTCGGTGTGCCTGCTGGCGGAGGGGGAGCGGCTGCTGTTCAGCGGCGACACCCTGTTCCAGGGGGCGTGGGGTCGCACCGACCTGCCAGGTGGCTCCGAGGGCCAGATGGTCGAGTCGCTCGCGCGCCTGGCAGCCCTGGACCCTGACCTGGCGGTGCTGCCTGGCCATGGGCGCCGGACCACCATCGAGCGCGAGCTGCCCTGGATGGGGATGGTCGCGCGGGAGGGTCGGCTGCTGCTCTGAGCGTGCCGGAGGGCGGCGGACCGCGGAGGCCGCCTGCCCGAGCGTCGGCCATGCGCCGCCCGCTCGAGGCGTCGGCCATGTGCCGGATCATCATGTGGAGTGTTGCCAGCCACGCCCGCACCGCCAGCCAGGCCCCGCAGGGCGCGCGGCATTAGGCTGGTGGCCGTCTCTGGGCGTTGGCGCGCCGTGGGACGTCCGGGCAGACGGCGTCGACCGGGTGTCGATGGGTCATCGACGGGCGCTGGGACCCTGGATCGTCCGCGCCGAAGGCATCGACGCCCCGATTCGCTGACCGGCAACGATACACGTGATACCTCGGCCCTCGGGCCGGGGCGATGCCCGGCGCCAGGGCTCCGCGGACGACGCCACCTCGCGAGAGTGGAGAACGACGCGGAGCTACCGCGTGAGCGCCACCACCAGCGCGATCACCGCCACGATCCCCACGACCAGGAGGGCGACCCACAGCCTGCGGATCGCCCCGCCGGGGCCCACCGCATCGAACTTGCGGCGGAGCGACTCGATGTCCACCTCCCGCTCGCGCACCAGCCGCTCGAGGCTGTCCACGCGCATGGCCAGGGCGGCCACGATCTGGTCGACCTCGGACAGCGGGCGGGGCGGCGGCGCGGTATCGGGTGGCGCATCGGTGTTGCGACGGCCCGTGGCGCGTCGGCGCGCCTTCGCCGAGCCAGGCGCTGGGTCGGCGGGCGCCGGCTCCAGCTCGTCGAGCAGCTCCGAGATCCGCTTCATCCCCGCGAGGGTGGGGATGTCGAGGTCCTCGTCGCCCAGGCGCCCATCCTGGAACGCGGCCTTGATCTCGGCCCGCGACACGCTCGTGGGATCGCGCTTGAGCATCCGGAGCAGCTGTTCGCGGGTGTGGGCGGTCGCGGTCGTGCCCTTCGCGTCCTGGGTGGCCATCAGTCACGAGGGTACGGTCTCTCGCGCCGGCGTGTCGAGCCGACGCGGCTGTCAGTCCCAGTCGCGACGATAGATCGTGGTGCTCTGCTGGGGGACGAACCGGGCGGCGAGGTAGATCCGGTCCGCTCGCTGGGCGTTGGTGGAGCTGACCGACAGCTGCGCCGAGGTCATCCCCCGATCGCGGAGGCGGACGAGCCCCTGGCCAAGGAGCGACGACGCCAACCCGCGACGACGCCATGCGCGTCGCGTGAACACGGTCTCCACCCAGCCACGCAGGAAGCCGTTGGCCTCGTTCTCCGCGGGCGAGATCGCGCACAGCGCGCCGCCGGCCACCTCCTCGCGGGCCCACGCCACGACCATCAGCGACGGGTCGGTCAGGGGGTGGAGCGCCCAGCGGCCGAACGCGGCCTCCGAGTCGTCGATCCAGCCGTCGTGGTCGCGGAAGGCGTCGCAGTCCGCCTGGTAGACCGCGCGGAGGTCCGCCTCGCGCACGGGCCGCACCTCCAGCCCCTCGGGCATCGGCGGGAGCCCGATGGCATCGAGCGTCGGCCGCACCATGGCCACCGACTGGCGCACCGGCCGGAAGCCGTGGTCCAGGAGCAGCTGGGTGCCCGCCGCATCGGCGTCGTTGGCCCAGCCCGAGAACCAGCGGTCGCCGTGGAACTCGTGGGCCGAGCCAATCTCCCGCAGCCTCGCCAGGTCCCATCCGAGCAGCGCCCCGCCGATGCCCCGTCCCCGCCAGGCCGGGTCGACCACGCCCCAGGTCCGATAGCGTCGGCTGTCATCGGTCTGCTCGTCCCAGCCGACCCGCGTCCATGCCACCGGCGTGCCCTGCACCTCGGCCACCAGCAGGTCTCGGGATGGGTCACCATCAGTGAGGTTCGCGAGCTCGACGGCCAGGCCCTCGACGGTCTCGCGCCCGGGTTCGCCGTCGGCCTCCGCCTGGGCGTTCTCGATGCGCACGAGGTCCGCGTGGTCCTGCGCGCCGCGATACGGACGAAACCGGATGCCGGGAACGTCTGGGAGCTCGGGCATGGCCATTAGCCCACCCCGCCTCGTGCCCAGGACCGGAACGAGCCGAAGCGCCGGAAGCCGAGTGCCTCGTAGAGCGGCTCGGCCATGGTCGACGGCTGGAGCACCGCGGGCAGCTCCGGTGCCTGGTCGATGGCATGCGTCGTCAGCGCCGTCGCGTAGCCGCGCCGACGCGCCGCGGGGATGGTGGCAACGCCGTAGATCCCCAGCACCCCCGCCTCGCGGAAGCCCATGGACACCGCCACGGGGCTCCCGTCGACCAGGCCCAGCCACAGGTCCAGGCGCGGGTCGGCGAGGACGGCCGGACCATGCCACGTGTGGGGGGCCACCACGCCGGCGTCGAAGCCTTGGGCGGCGGTCATCTCGAACAGCACCAGGTCGCCCACGTCAGCCGCCCGCTGGACGACCAGGCCGTCGGGCGGCTCGACCGAACCGATCGGACCGGCGGGTCGGGCCATCCAGGGCTGGTCGGAGAGGTGCTCGTAGCCCGTGCCCGCGAGCGCCAGGTCGGACCACGGGTCGCAGGCGGCGGTCCAGGTCGAGGCCGAGGTCCGGGCCGCCACCACGCCACCAGCCGCGCCAGGCCGGACCGCGATGGCGCTGAAGAAGATGACCGGCACCCGCTCGGGCGTCAGCCACAGCCCATCGCGCCACTCGGTCCGATGGCCCAGCGAGCGGAGGTGGAGGTCGTGCCAGCCGGCCATGTTGGCTGCCGCGGCGGCCGTCAGCCGACCGGCGTCGTGGGGCACCTCGGGGAGCGCTGGCGCGGCCATCAGAGGGACCACCCGTGGCGCTTGGCCTCGGCGGCCTTGGCGGCCTCGCGCGTCACCTTGCCCCAGCGACGCCCCGCGGCATGGCGCGACGCGGCATCCGACCGCTGGGCCACCAGGCCCAGCTCCCGATGCAGCTTGCGGCGTGCCCGGAGGCGGTCGGCGTCCAGCTCGCCGGCCTCGATGGCCGCGGCGACCGCGCAGCCTGGCTCCACCTCGTGGCTGCAGTCGGCGAACCGGCAGGCGGCCGCCAGCGCCTCGATGTCCGTGAAGGCGCGGTCGAGGCCATCGTCCGCGTCCCACAGGCCGATGGACCGCATGCCCGGCGTGTCGATGAGCAGCGCGCCGTTGGGCAGCTGGAACAGCTCCCGGCTGGTGGTCGTGTGTCGGCCTCGGGCGTCACCCTCGCGGACCTCGCGCACGGCCTGTCGCTGCTCGCCCAGGAGCAGGTTGGTGATGGTCGACTTGCCGACGCCCGACATGCCCAGCAGCACGACCGTCCGGGCCGGGCCGGTCCACGCCTCGAGGGCGTCGAGCCCCTCCGCGCGCAGCGCGCTCGCGACGAGCACGGGCGCACCCGAGGCGATCGACCGCACCTCGCCCAGCCGACCCGGCACGTCGTCGCACAGGTCGGACTTGTTGAGCAGCACCACGGGGTCAGCGCCGCTCGACCAGGCGAGCGCCAGATAGCGCTCCAGGCGTCGCAGGTTGAGGTCGTGGTCGAGCGCCGCGACGATGACCACGGTATCGATGTTGGCGGCGATGACCTGCTCCTCGGCGTGGATGCCGCCCTGGACCCGCTGCGCGTCATGGTCGCCACGCGCGAAGCGGCTGGTGCGTGGGAGCACCGCCCGCAGCGCCGTCTGGCCGTCGCCGACGGGCTCGAGGGCCAGCCAGTCGCCCACCACGGGGAACTCGGATGCGGTCGCCGCATCCCGCCGGAAGCCTCGCTGGACGATGACGTGCGTGTCGCCGTCCTCGGTGCGTGCCCGGATGGCGTCGCGCGCGGCACCCGTGACGCGGCCCGGCACCTGCCCGGGAGCGGCATGGGCGTCGAACGCGGCCTCGCGGCGCGCGTCCCAGCCGAACGGCTCGAGGGCCGGTCGGGTCGTGGCCATCAGCGGGCACCCCCGGCGGCGTCGGGTCCGGCGTTGGCAGGGCCGGCGTTGGCGGAGCCGGTGGCGCCGAACGCGGCCGCGGCCGCGATGCCCGACCGCACGGCGCCCTCGACGCAGGGCTGGACGAGCCAGTCCCCTGCGAACACGATGGGGGGTCGCTGCGGGATGGACCGGACCCCGGCGAGATAGCCCACGCCCACCCTGGGCACCGCATGCCGCCAGCGGACCACGTGCACGATCTCGGCCGTGTCCAGGGGGAAGAGGCGCGCGTCGATGGCCGAGCCGGCCGCCCAGAGCTCAGCTACCAGCGCCTCGTCCGACAGCCCCAGCAGGCGACCGCTCGAGGCCGCCGGCGCGCACAGCAGCGCCCACTGCCAGCCCTGCGGCACGCGACCCCACGCGCCGTCGCCCCCAGCGCCCAGCTCGACCGTGGCGACGGTCTCGTTGGGGAACGCATGGACGCCGGAACGTTGGATGGCCGGTCCGCGTCGCGCCAGGTACACCCGAACGTGCGGCGCGTACTCGATGTCCCCGACCGCCCGCGGCAGGGCCTCGCCCGCCACGATCTGCGCGGCGACGGGCGCGGGCACTGCCACCACGACGCCGTCGTAGCGCTCGACCTGGCCGGCCACATGGACCTCGACGCCGCCCTGGGCCGGCGCCACGTGCTCCACCGGCACGCCAAGACGCGCGTCCAGGCGCCCGGCGAGGTCGCGCCAGGGGCTGTCCATGCCGCCCTCCACCTGGAAGAAGGTGCCCACGGAGAGTGCCCGCATCCACGATCGGACGAGCGCGCCGGACAGCTCGTCCAGCCGCGAGAAGAAGGGCCCCTCGAAGGACGGTCGCACGACCCACGCGGTGGCCGCCGCCCCGGCGCCGGCGAGCGTGGCCGCGGCGGTCGTGCCATCCAGGCGGTCGTCCATGCGGAGCTGGCCCGGCTGCGTCAGGAACAGCCTGGCCATCCAGGCCATGAAGCGCGCCTTGTCGGCGGGGGAGAGGAGGCGGGAGCCGAGGATCCGGCGGATCGAGTTGGGGTTGGGCTGCAGCCGCCCCTCCACGAGCAGGTCGCCGCCACCCCGGAGCGGCAGCACGCGCAGCCGGTCCCGGAGCCCCAGCTCCTGGAGCAGGGCGAGCGTGTCGGGATAGAACGTGCCCAGCCACCCGGCACCGTCGTCGGTCCAGTGGCCCGGGCCATGGTGCTGGGTGTGGGTCCGTCCGCCGGCGACGGCCGCGGACTCCAGCACGGTCGGGTGGTGCCCGGCCATGCGGAGCCGATGCGCGGCCGTCAGCCCGGCGGGGCCGGCGCCGATGACGGCGATGCGCTGCGCGCCCACGCGTCGCTCAGCCGACACGCTTGAGCTTCCCGGTGCGCTTGGCGTAGCGCTCGGCCACGCCAAAGGTCCAGATGCCCAGCGGGATGAGCACGACCGCCATGACCAGGAGCGGCCAGACGTCGTGCAGCAGCTGGTCGATGGGCGTGCCGTCGATGAGGCCCGCGCGGACCCCATCGAGGACGTAGGTGGCCGGCGAGAACCGGGACAGCACCTGCATCCACTCGGGGAGGATGTCGACGCTGTAGTACACGCCGCTCACCAGGAGCAGCAGCGACTGCAGCACGAACGTCATCTGGGCGCCTCGTTCCACGTACATGAGCGGCAGGACCGCCGCCATCATGCCGATGCCGATGAAGGACGCGGAGCCGAGCACCATCATCACGGCCGCCGTGGCGAAGTTCGCGCCCGACAGGTCGAGCCCGAAGAACAGCGTCAGGACGACGAGCATCACGGTGGTGTGCACCAGCCCGTAGATGACCGCGAACATGGTGGAGCCCAGCAGCTGGACCCAGCGTCGGATGGGCGCCATGAAGGTGTACTCCAGGGTGCCCTCCCAGCGCTCCCAGGCCACCGTCTCGGCGATGAACCCGAACACGATGGACAGGTAGTTCCAGAAGATGGCGCCGATCATGAGCGACAGGATCAGCTGCTGGTTGCCCTGCTCGGCACCGATGAAGGTGATGGAGAGGGCGCTCGCGACGGCGTAGATGAGGAACGCGAACTCCCAGCCCCAGTACCGCTTGACCAGGAACAGGTTGCGTTCGATGAAGGCGTAGCTGCCGCGGAACTCGCGGGCGAGCGTGGTCACGGGGTTGGCACTCCGCAGCTCGGGGAGGGAGCCTGGCTCGACGCTCATCGCGGTCGAGCCTGGCTCAGGGTCCGTGCCGGCTTGCGGGTCACCGGCTCGGCGCCCAGGTACATGCCCAGGCGGACGAGCAGGCGGCCCACGGGCCGGAGCAGGCCGGCCTGCCGCTGGTGGCGGCGGGCCGAACGGGCGCGACGCTCCTCGGCGGCGCGCTGGATGCGCTCGTCGCTCACGTGGAACGCGAGCGTCGAGTCATATGGATGACGGGCGATCATCTCGGTGGTCTCCAGGTGGTCGAAGTCGGTCGGTGGTCGGGTGGCGTCGGCTGCGCCGAGGGTCCCTCGGTGCAGCGGACGCGGTGGGTCGGGTCGTCGTCTGGTCAGTCATCGTCGTCCTCCTCGTCGGTGTCGTCGTCCAGGGACCGTCCGGTCCAGGTCATGAACACGCTCTCGAGCGTGGGTGGCTGTGCGTGCTCCCGAGCGACCCGCTCGACGAGCTCCTCGGGCGTCCCCTCGACGACCAGGCGGCCGTCGTTGAGGATCCCGATGCGGTCGCACAGCCGGTCGGCCTCCGCGAGGTCGTGCGTGGTGAGCACGATCGTCGCGTCGTGGCTGTCGCGGATCTCCTCGATGAAGGTCTGGACCTCGAGCTTGGAGCGCGGGTCGAGACCAGTGGTCGGCTCGTCGAGGAGCAGCAGCGTGGGGCTGGTCAGCAGGGCCCGCGCGATGGCGACCTTCTGCTGCATCCCCCGGCTCATCTGCTCCAGGGGCCGTGACAGGCGTGACTCGGCGATGCCGAGGCGCGCCAGGATGGCGACGGACTCCCGCTTGGCGAAGTCGGCCCCGAGGCCGTACAGCCGAGCGGCGTAGATGAGGTTCTCGTAGGGCGACAGCTTCTTGAAGAACGCCGCGTCCACCGAGACCCGGTTGATGAGCCGCTTGACGGCCATCTCGTCGCGCTCGATGTCGTGGCCGAACACCTCCACCCGCCCGGCATCGATGGTCAGCAGGGTGCTGACCAGCCGGATGAGGGTGGACTTGCCGCCACCGTTGGCGCCCAGGACGCCGTAGGTCTCGCCCCGCTCGATGCGGATCGACACGTCGTCCACGGCCGTCACGGCCTTCTTCTGCTTGTTCCTGCCCCCGCCCACGACGAACCGCTTGGTGACGTGGTCGATGAGCAGCGCCGGGACCTCGCCCCTGGGGGGAGCGGGGCGGCGGACGCGTGGGGCGGGCGAGGGGAGCCCATCGGGGCTCACGACGACCTCCGCGCGCGCTGGTTCCAGTGTGAGTGCCACTGGGTTCGCTCCCTGTCGGACTGGTGCCGGCGTGCCGGCGGTGGCTTCCGGTTCGGACGGAGCCCCCGGTGGTCCGCGGGAGGATCGGCTTGCTGCGTCGGGGACGCCGCCGAGGCGCCTGGCGCATAAAGAAAGCCGGGGGGCTCCTGGCCCTCCGGCTTGGTCGTCATGGGCGCCGGTGGCGCCAGGGTCGACCTACGAAGGGCACACATCTCCCGCGTCCGCGGCGCCCATGGGCAGCCGCGTTCGCAGCGCGGAGGCTGCGACGCTGGTGAAGCCGAGGTTCATTCTCCTCTGGCTTCTGGCTCCTTCCTGGTCTGACGCGATGTGTGGGGTGAGCAGTCCACGCGCCGTCCGGCAGAGTACCCGGGGCCGGTGTGGCCTGTCAACGCGACGGATGACGTACGTGACGGGACGGATGACGTAGGGGAGTGCCGGCGGCTGTCGCGAGCGTGGCGACACTGGGCGCGACGCTCGCCGACCCTGCGAACCGCCACACCTCCGACTGGTTGGAGGCTATGCGGGTCGGGAGGCGAGGATGGGTCTCCCAGACGGGGATGTGGCCACCCAGACGCGGGCCGACACGCTCGCTGTGACCTGCCGATGGCGCGAGACCTCGAACGGATCCGCATACGCTCCAACCAGTCCAGCGTCTGGCGGTTCGGCGCGGGTGTCGGGGTCGTGGGTCGTCGGCGGCTGGCGGCCGCGGGGAGAGCCCACCGACGCACCGCGCGCCGACCGAGGCCCACCGCACTGCGCGCCGACCGAGGCACACCGCACCGCGCGCCGACCGAGGCACACCGCACCGCGCGCCGACCGGCCGGCGGTACCCTGCGCCCATGTCGATGTGGCTCGCCGGGCTGGTGGTGCTGGGCACGTCCGCCGCGGTGATGGTGCTCGAGATCCTCGCCGGCAGGTTGCTGGCGCCCTACCTGGGCGTGACGCTGGAGACCTGGACCGGCATCATCGGCACCATCCTGGCGGGCATCGCGCTCGGCACGTGGCTGGGCGGTCGGCTGGCGGATCGGGTGGACCCACGTCGCACGCTGGGCCCGCTGCTCGTGGTGGGTGGCGCGCTCACGCTGGCCGTGGTGCCGCTGGTGGGAATCGCGGGCGGGCTGCGACTGCGCAGCGACCCGGTGGGCATCGTCACGTTCGCGCTGCTGTGCTGTCTCCTGCCAGCTGCGGTGCTGTCGGCGGTCAACCCCACGGTCGTCAAGATCCAGCTCCGCGACCTCGCACGCACCGGGTCCGTGGTGGGTCGGCTGTCGGCCATCGGCACGACGGGGGCCATCGCAGGCACCTTCCTGACCGGGTTCGTGCTCGTCGCCGCGGTGCCCAGTCGACCCATCGTCATCGCGCTCGGCGCGACGCTCATCGTGGCCGGCGTCCTGCTGGGCGCCGTCCTCGCCCGGGCCACCCGGGTGCCGCTGGCGCTGCTCGGCGCGACCGCGCTGGTGCTGGGCACCGGCTGGACGGTCGCCACGGCGCAGCCCTGCGAGCGCGAGAGCGCGTACTTCTGCATCCGGGTCGACGACGACGCCACCCAGGCCTCGACGGTGCGGACCCTGCGCCTCGACACCCTGCGCCACGCCACCGTCGACCTGGCCGACCCGACCTGGCTGGGGTTCGCCTACACGCGCGCATTCGGGGACGTCATCGATGCCATGGCCCCGGCGGGCGAGGCCATCGACGCCCTCCACATCGGCGGGGGCGGCTTCACGATGCCCCGATACATCGCGGCGACGCGTCCCGGGTCGACCAGCCTGGTGCTGGAGCTCGACCCACAGGTCCTGGCGACCGCGCGCGACGAGCTGGGCCTGGTCACGGGCGACGACCTCGTCGTGCGGACGGGCGACGCGCGGACCGCGATCGCCGATGCGCCCTCCGATGCGTTCGACCTGGTGGTCGGCGACGCCTTCGGCGGGCTGGCGGTCCCCTGGCATCTGACGACCCGCGAGCTGGTGGCGGAGGTCGCCCGGACGCTCCGACCCGGCGGCCTGTACATCCTCAACGTCATCGACTACCCGCCGCTGGCGTTCGCCCGCGCGGAGCTGGCCACCCTGGCGGACGTGTTCCAGCATGTGGCCGTGCTGGGACCGCCGACCTTGGCGACCGGCCGAAGCGGTGGCAACGTGATCCTCCTGGCATCGGACCAGCCGCTGCCCGTGGGGGCCGTCCTGGCCGCCGACGACACCCGGGGCGGCACCAACGTGCTGGTCAGCGACGCGGACGAGGTCGCCGAGTGGGTCGGCGACGCCGAGGTCCTGACCGATGACTTCGCCCCGGTGGACCAGCTGCTGGGCCATCGCTGACCCTGGGGCCGACGACGACGCTCAGACCCACCAGCGCGCGGCGACCAGCTCCGCGATCAGGGTCTCCGTGGCGAGGGCGACCGCCGGGTCGTCGTCCCCGCGGTAGCGCACCGTGACCGCCGCCCCATCGACCGGTCCGCCAACGGCCACGAACGTCGAGCCACGCAGGCGCATCCAGTCGACCGCCTGCGCGTCCCAGCGGGAGCCCGTCAGCAGCAGCGCCCGATAGTCGAGCGTCTTGGTCAGATAGACGTCCACGTGCGACCAGTCGCCGGTCTCGCAGCCGGTGGCTGGGCGTCGGGGCCCCTCGCGGACCATGAGCGCCGACTGCGCGGCCGACGACCAGCGCTCGGCTGGGGCGAGGACGTACACGCCGCTGGGGGCGTCGAGCGCATCGGCCACCTCGGGGAGCCAGGCGCCTCGGCGGTCGAGGAGGTCGGCCGAGGCATCGGCGACGCGCCTCACGAGGCCCGGGGTGTCGTGCGGCACCCCCGTGAGCCGCGCCTCGATGGCACGGAGCACGAGCAGCGTGTGCTGGAACGTCCGACACGCGACGCCGGACGTCTCCGGGCCCGCGTGGAGCGGCACCACCCCGTCCGCCGCTGCGGCGATCGGGGAGTCGGGCACCTCCGTGAGCGCCACGATCCGCGAGCCGCGGTGCCGCTCGAGCACCGTCAGGGTCTCCTCCGAGCGACCTGTGGCCGAGATGGCGAGCACCAGGACGTCAGGTCCGGGCGGCCACGAGGTCGCCGCCGACGCCAGCTCCGCGACCGCATCCAGCCCGGCTGCACGCAGACGCTGCGCCGCGACCTCGGCCGCATACCTGGAGCTGCCCATCCCGGTGAGCACGATCCGCCGGGGCCGCTCGGGCACACCTTCCAGGAAGGCTGGGTCGGCCAGGGCATCGGCGAGGCGGCCCAGCGCCTCGGGCTTCCGCTCGAGGTCGGTCACCAGCGTGGCGCCGGTCGCCTGCTCGTCGCTCATCGCGGGATCATCCGTCGCAGCGTGCCCAGCGGCGCGTACATCCAGCGGGGCAGGGTGCGTGCGGCGTACAGCAGCTCCCGGCACACCCGCTCGGCTTCCAGCGCCGTCAGCAGCCGCTCGTCGAGGAGCTCGCTCCTGCCGGCCTCGGCGAGCGCCGTCACGTATGCCGCCAGGAACCCAGTGCGGGCCTGGTCGATCCAGGCGTCGATGGCGGCCCCATGCGTGCCGTCGGACCGACGGTCGGCGATGCGACCGACATGGTCGAGGCTGCTGGCCATCTGCGCCACGTCCCGCGCCGGTGGCAGCTGGACGCCCCGCTCCGCCGGCGGCAGCGAGACGTCGTCGTCGACGTCGATGATCGAGAGGCCGGCCGGGGACCGGAGCACCTGGCCGACGTGCAGGTCGCCGTGGACCCAGCTCACGAGGGTCGAGTCGATGGCCGAGAGCGTCGCGATCCGCGCCCGCAGCGCGTCCGCCCGGCTCCGGAGCGCATCCGCGGCCTCCCCTCGAGCGTCGCGAGCGCGTCGTCGAGCGCCCGTTCCGCCGAGGCGCGCCAACCGGCGACCCGCTCGCGCCCGCGCGCGCCACGGGCTCGGGGATGACCGGCGATGGCGTGGCGAGCGCGACCGCGAGGGCCCGCGGCGGCGTGTCCCAGCCGACCTGGCAGGAGCAGCCCGTCACAGGCGCCATCGCAGCCATCGGGGAGGTGGGTCAGGTGGCCGAGGAGGTCCTCGACGCACCAGTCCCAGCCGTCGGCGGCCTGTGGCAGCCAGGTCGCGACGAACGCCAGGATCGCGACGCGCCCATGCCCATCCACCCAGTCGAGGGAGCCGATGGGCGCGGGCACCCCTGGAACCCCACCGCCGCGAGATGCGCCTGGAGGTCCGGCACGGACAGGTCGCGTGGCGCCGGGTCCGCGAGCCATTTGACGACCGCGGTGGTGCCCACCACCACCGACTCGTTGGTCTGGTCGACGCCGATGGCCCGCTCGCCCCGCAGCCGGCCGGTGGGTCGGAGCGAGCGGAGACGGAAGCCGTCGCCCAGCGCGGCGTCGTGGTCCAGCGCCTCGACCAGGGCGGCCGAGGCCCCGTCCCGTGGCCGTGCCCGTCGCCAGCGGCCCGCCTCGCGCACCAGCGGCGCGAGCAGCAGCCGGCCATCGGGCCGCTCGGCGACCACCACCCCCAGCCCGCGGGCGCCATCGGGGCCAGCGGGACCGCCGCCAGCGGCCGCGCGTCGGCGAGCGAGGGCCGGACGTACCCGCCCGCAACCGCACCCTCGTCGGGTGGCCAGGCGGCGCGCAGCTCATCGAGGAGCGTCGGCCTTGATTCGAGGGCTGCCAAACTGCGACACTCCGGTGCATACCAGCGTCCGGCGGCGTCGGCCCATGCGACGCGCCACCAAGGAGGAGTCACAGGATGATGCGTCATCTGGCCGCGCCCCGGGCGCGCGCGACCGTCGCGGGGCTCGCGACGGCGGTGCTCGTGATGGGTACCGCGGGAGCCGCGCTCGCACAGTCACCGGCAGCCTCGAGCGGGGCGGCCGCGCACCCGGAGCTGGCGGGCCAGACGCTGGTCGTGTCCAACTGGGCCGCCTACATGCCCGATGACCTGCCCGCGCTGTTCGAGGCCGAGTACGGCGTCCCGGTGACGGTGACCACCCATGCCACCAACGAGGACGTGGTGGGCAAGGTCGCCGCGGGCAACTCGGGCATCGACGTGGCGTTCCTGTCCGGCCAGTTCGCGCAGGCCCTGGGCCAGGCGGGGTACCTGTCCCAGATCGACCACGCCCTGATCCCCAATCTCGCCAACCTCTACCCGGAGGCCAGCGAGCTCACCTACGACCCGGGCAACACGGTGTCCGTGCCGTACTCGTGGGGCACCACTGGCCTGTGCTATCGCGCCGACCTCACGGGCTATGACCCGGACAGCTGGTACGACCTGCTCACCCCCAAGGAGAACGTCAGCGGCAAGACCACGGCGCTCGCCACCCAGCGCTGGCTGATGCTGCCGGCCCAGAAGGCACTCGGCTTCTCCGCCAACACGGTCGACCCGGCCGAGATGGAGCAGGTCAAGGAGCTGCTGCTCGCCGCCAAGCCGACCCTGCTGGCCTATGACGACACCACCTTCTACTCGCGGCTGGTCAGCGGCGAGGCGTCGCTCGTCGAGGCCTGGGACGGCTGGTGCAACTACGCCATCGGTGACAAGGACCAGGGTGCCAACGTCAAGTGGGTCGTGCCCAAGGAGGGGAGCGACCTGTGGGTGGACACCATGACCATCCTCGAGGACTCGCCCAACAAGGAGGCAGCGCACGCCTTCATCGACTTCGTCCTGCGACCCGAGGTCCAGGCCTGGGTGGTCGACAACATCAGCTACAAGGTGCCCAACCAGGCCGCCATGGCGTTGGTGAGCCCCAAGACGCTGGCCGCCTTCCCGAACCTCAACATGACCCCCGCCGAGTTGCTGGCCGGCGAGGGGCTCGTGGACCTGGGTGACGAAGGAGCCGCGCTGTACCAGACGATCAGCGACGAGATCCTCGCCACACAGTGAGTCCGGCCCCTTGGGTCGGCTGGCGGGGCGTCCCGAGGGGCTGCCCCGCCGCCCGTGTCGGCGTGCCGCAGTGACGTGCGGGTGTCCGTTTGGTGCCCATTGCCGGCCGACGCGCGCCCATGCCGTCAGCGCGCGTCCGTCCTGTCGGTGTTCCCAGAAACGGGGCCTATCGACGAGGGTGCGGCCCGGCCAGCCGGACGCCGTACCGGATTGGCTCGTCGCGTGGCTCGGATCACCAGGATCAGGGCAGGTCGACCGACCTGGCCTCCGAAACCCGCCTGTCGGGCGTCAGGACGGCCCATCCCTGGGCCTCCGCCGTCGTTGTGCCCAGATCCTGGGAGAGCCGGCGGGGAGAGTGGCAACCGGCCGACGGGGGAGCCGCGGACGACCGACGGGGGCCGCTGGCCGACGGGGGAGCCGCGGACGACCGACGGGGGCCGCTGGCCGACGGGGGAGCCGCGGACGGCCGACCGAGCCAGGGTCGCCCGCCGGCAAGCGCCCGCCGGCAAGCGACCGCCGGCAAGCGACCTTGGACAGGCGACGGCCGCCAAGCGGCGACGGTCGCGGCGTAGGGCTGGGTAGCGACGCCTGATGCCCGGAACGTCGGGACGATCGACTCGCCTCGAGCGGCTGCTGCTGCTCGGGCCGGGCCTGCTCTATCTCACTCTGCTGTTCCTGGTGCCGATGGCGTTCATCGTGGGCATCTCGTTCCTCGACTCGGCGCGCTTCGGTGGCCTCCGCTGGGACATCGGCATCGACGACTTCCAGCGGGCGCTCGACCCGCTGTATGTCAACGTGCTGCTCACCTCGCTGGCGATCGCCGGCACGACCACGCTGCTGGCGCTGCTCATCGGCTACCCCGCCGCGTGGGCCATCGCGCGCCTGCCCAAGCGCTGGCGGCTGGTGGTGCTGCTGCTCGTGGTGCTGCCGTTCTGGACCAACTTCCTGGTCCGGACGTACGCCTGGATCATGCTGCTCAACAGCGAGGGCCCCATCAACGGCCTGCTCGTGGACCTGGGCGTCATCGGACAGCCGCTGGGGCTGCTGTACACGCCAGGCGCGGTGGTCGCCGGGCTGCTGTATGCCTATCTGCCGCTCATGATCCTGCCGTTGTACGTGGCCATCGACCGGCTGGACCCGGAGCTCCGGGAGGCGGCCCGGGACCTGGGCGCCAGCCCGGCACGCACGTTCCTCACCGTGACGCTGCCCATGACCCTGCCGGGCGCGCTCACCGGCTGCATCTTCGTGTTCGTGCCCAGCCTCGGCAACTTCGTCATCCCCGAGCTCCTGGGTGGCGGCAAGATGATCATGGTGGGCAACCTCATCCGTGACCAGTTCCTGAAGACGCGGGACTGGCCGTTCGGGAGCGTGCTGGCGCTGTCCGTGCTGGGGCTGCTGGTGATGCTGCTCGCGGCAGTCGCTGCTGGCGCGGCGCTATGCCCCGGTGGCCCGTGGCTGACGCCCGAGCGGCGAGCGGAGATCACGCATCGACGACCCGCCCGCTGGCCCATGGCCGTGCTCGTGGGCGCCCTCGTGTTCCTGTACCTGCCCATCGTGGTCGTGGTCGTGATGGCCTTCAACGAGTCAGGCTCGCCGTTCCGATGGAGCGGCTTCTCCACCCGCTGGTTCGGCAGCCTGGCGGCCAACGAGCAGATCGTCGGCGCACTGGGCAACACCTTCCTGGTGGCGGCCGGCGCCACGGCGCTCTCGGTGGTGCTGGGCACGCTGCTCGCGATCGGGCTCGCCCGCCACGCGCGCTCGCCGTGGCTGGACACGCTGGCGCTGGGTCCGGCGGTGGCGCCCGACATCGTGATGGCCATCGGCCTGCTCACGCTGTGGGTCTCGCTGGGCGTCACCTTGGGGCTGTACTCGGTGCTCCTGTCGCACGCCGTGTTCGGCACGGCGCTCGTGGCCGCGATCGTGCGCGCGCGTCTGGGTCACATGGACCCGAGCTTGGAGGAGGCATCGCGGGACCTGGGTGCCAGCGCACTCGCGACGTTCGCCCGGATCACCCTCCCGGGGGTCATGCCCGCGGTCATCGCGGGCGGCGTGCTGACCTTCACGCTGTCGCTGGACGAGTTCGTCATCGCCTACTTCACCAACGGCCCGGCCACCCCCACGCTGCCCATCGTCATCTACTCCATGGTCCGCTTCGGAATCACGCCAGAGGTCAACGCACTTGGTGCGGTGCTGCTGCTGGTGAGCATCGTCGCCATCCTGGTGGCGCAGCGGCTCACGGGCCTGGGGTCGACCGATGACTGAGCAGTCCGCCGTCGGTCCAGGGTCCCTCCCGATGGGCCAGGAGCGGGCCCCGCTGGTCCGCATCGAGCACGTGCGCCGGTCGTTCGGCGAGGTGCGGGCGCTGGACGACGTCTCCCTGACCATCCTCGAGAACGAGTTCTTCGCGCTGCTGGGGCCGTCCGGCTGTGGCAAGACGACGCTGCTGCGGATCCTCGCGGGGTTCGAGCATCCCGATTCGGGCGGCGTGACCCTGGGTGGGGCTGACCTGCTGGCGCTGCCGCCCGAGCGACGACCCATCAACCTCATGTTCCAGTCGTACGCGCTGTTCCCGCACATGAGCGTGGAGCGGAACGTGGCCTACGGGCTGGAGCGCGAGGGGCGGCCTCGCGACGAGGTTCGGGCGCGGGTCGCCGAGGTGCTCCGGACCGTGGGCATCGCCGAGACCGCGGCACGGCGGCCCTCGCAGCTGTCGGGCGGCCAGCGGCAGCGCGTCGCCCTCGCGCGGGCCATCGTCAAGCGACCCCGCCTGCTGCTGCTGGACGAGCCGCTCTCCGCCCTCGACCGCAAGGTGCGCGAGGAGATGCAGCTCGAGCTCAAGCGGCTCCAGCACGAGGTGGGAATCACGTTCGTGATCGTGACCCACGACCAGGAGGAGGCGATGTCGATGGCCGACCGCATCGCCGTGCTCCAGCTGGGGCACCTCGAGCAGCTCGACGCGCCGGTGGACCTCTACGAGCGACCCGCGAGCCTGTTCGTGGCGCGGTTCATCGGCTCCAACAACCTCATCGAGGGCGTCGCCATCGATGGCGCGATCGAGGTCGCCGGCGTCGGGCGGCTGCCCGCCGCCACGGTCGGTGTGGCGCCGAGTCAGGCGGCCTGGATCGGCGTCCGGCCCGAGCACATCCGGTCCGTGGAGGTTGGGGAGGGCGCGATCATCACCGGCACGGTGGCCGAGGTTGAGTTCCAGGGCGGCATGTCGACCGTGGCCGTCCAGGTCGACGGGTTGTCCCGCCCGATCCTGGTGACGCAGCCGGGGGTGGCGAGGGCGGCCCGGGGCACCGCGGTCGGCTTGGCCTGGGACCCAGCGCGGGCAATCGTGCTGCCCGCGGAGTAGCGCCGCGCACGCCATCTCCCCGACGCGTCCACACTGGCCGTCGGTCCCGGTGGCCACCGCGCAGATGCGCCCACCCGCGCGTCGGCTTGACGCCGGCCAGCGCGCCCGGGTTGAATCGGTGCCTCCCAGGTCGTTCGAGCTCGTCACGGAGGACGCATGCCCTCGCCCCTGACCATCCTGTTCATGCCCGAGTCCGCGTACGGGCCCACCAACAACTGCGTGGGCATCGGCAAGCGGCTCTTGGATCGAGGGCACCGGGTGGTGTTCGCCGCGGAGGCGAGCTGGGCGGGGAGGCTGGCGCCCATGGGCTTCGTGGAGGACCTGGTCGACCTCGCGCCGCCACCCGAGGATGACGTGCCGCAGGACGCCGGCCAGTTCTGGAAGGACTTCATCCGCGACACCGCGCCCGAGTTCCGCAAGCCCACCATCGACCAGCTGGACACGTTCATGGCGCCCACCTGGCAGGCGCTCATCGACGGCGCCCGCCACTGCGAGCCGCAGCTCCGGGACATCCTGGCGCGCCAGACGCCCGACGTCATCGTCGAGGACAACGTGGTGTGCTTCCCGGCGCTCGTGACCCATGGGGCACCGTTCGTGCGGATCATGTCCTGCAACCCGCTGGAGATGCCCGGCCCGGACGTGGCGCCTGCCTATTCCGGCCTGCCAGCGGCAGATCGCTCCCAGTGGTCCCCCTTCCGCGCACGCTACGACGCGACGCATCGGCCGATGTGGTCGGCCTTCGACGCCTGGGTGCGGGACCAGGGCGCACCGGGTCTGCCGGACCTCGAGTTCATCCATGCCTCGCGGGACCTCAACCTGTACGTCTACCCCGAGGCGCTCGACTACACGGCCCAGCGGCCGCTGGACGCGACCTGGCATCGGCTGGAGTCGTCCGTGCGCACCACGGACGCGCCGTTCGAGCTGCCGCCCCAGGTCCGTGACCGGCCCGCAGACAGCGCGCTCGTCTATCTCTCCCTCGGCTCGCTGGGCTCGGCCGACGTGGACCTCATGCGCCGGCTGGTGGACTCGCTGGGTCGCACCCGGCATCGGTTCATCGTGTCCAAGGGGCCGCAGCACGCGGACTACGAGCTGGCGCCCAACATGTGGGGCGCCGAGTTCCTGCCCCAGACCACGATCGTGCCGCAGGTGGACCTGGTCATCACGCATGGCGGCAACAACACGACCACCGAGGCGATGCACTTCGGCAAGCCGATGATCCTGCTGCCGCTGTTCTGGGACCAGTACGACAACGCCCAGCGGGTGGACGAGCGGGGGTTCGGCGTGCGGCTGTCGACCTATCAGTTCAGCGACGGACAGCTCCACGGCGCCATCGAGCGGCTGCTGGGCGACGCTGCGCTCCACGCCCGCCTGGCGGAGGCCTCGATCCGGATCCGGGCCGCCGACGGCGCTGGCCTGGCGGCAGACCTCATCGAGGACCTCGGCCTCCGGACGACCGCGGGGCGGGGGGCGTGACGACCGCACGCCCGATGGCCGTCATCGATGGCCGGGAGATGGAGGGGACCGGGCGGCCGCGGCCGATCGTGGACCCGGCGACGGGCCAGGCCGTGGACGAGGTGCGCGATTGCGCGCCCCAGCAGGTCGAGGAGGCCGTGGCGGCCGCCCGACGCGCGGCCGGCGAGTGGGCGGCGCGCACGCCCGGGGAGCGGGCTCGGGTCCTGCTCCGCCTCGCCGACCTCATGGAGCGGGACGCGGACGAGCTGACCCGCCTCGAGGTGGGGGACTCGGGCAAGCCGGTGGCCACCATGCGCGACGGCGAGCTGCCCTTCGCCATCGACAACCTGCGCTTCTTCGCGGGCGCCGCGCGATCGCTCGAGGGCACTGGCGCGGGCGTGCTCTCGACCGGCTACACCTCGATGCTGGTGCGTCGGCCGGTGGGGGTGGTGGGTGCCATCACGCCCTGGAACTTCCCGCTCATCATGGCCATCTGGAAGCTGGGCGCCGCGCTCGCGGCCGGCAACACGGCGGTCATCAAGCCCGCGTCGCGGACGCCACGCTCCACGATCGCGCTGGGACGCCTGGCGCTGGAGGCGGGCGTCCCCGCCGGCGTGGTCAACGTGGTCACGGGGAGCGGCGCGCTGGGCGAGGCGATCGTGCGCCATCCGCAGGTGGACATGGTCACGGTCACCGGCTCCACCGAGACCGGCCGGCGCGTCATGGAGGGCGCCGTGCCCCGGGTCAAGCGGCTGTCGCTGGAGCTGGGCGGCAAGGCGCCGGCGCTCGTCTTCGCTGACGCTGACATCCCCGCCATGGCGCGCGCGGTGGCGCTGGGCGGCACCTACAACACCGGTCAGGACTGCACCGCCGCCACGCGCGTGTACGTGGCGCGGTCACGCTACGAGGATGCCGTGGACGCGCTGCGGCAGGCGCTGGGCGCGATACGCGTTGGGGCGCCCGACGGCCCGGACACCGACATCGGGCCGCTCATCTCGGCGGAGCACCGGGCCGCCGTCCACGGGTTCGTGACCCGGGCCGTCGCGGCCGGGGCCGAGGCGCTGACCGGTGGCGCCCCGATGGACGGCGTGGGCGCCTACTACCCGCCGACGCTCGTGGTGGGTGCCGCCCAGGGGAGCGAGATCGTGCAGGGGGAGGTGTTCGGGCCCGTGCTCGTGGTGGTGCCGGTGGAGTCGGAGGAGGAGATGGTCCGGCTCGCCAACGACACGCCGTACGGCCTGGCGTCGAGCGTGTGGACCACGGACGTGGCGCGAGCGCTGCGCACGTGCCACGCCCTCGAGGTGGGGGTCACGTGGGTCAACGACCACCTGCCCATCGCATCCGAGGCGCCCCACGGCGGCGTCAAGGGGAGCGGCTTCGGCAAGGACATGAGCCAGGAGGCCGTGCTGGAGTTCTCCGTGACGCGCCACATCATGGTCCGCCACGCGCCCCCGCCCGAGCACCAGGGCTTCCGACCCGCCTGACCCCGGGCGGGCGTGGCCGCTCGATCCGTCCGGTCCGGGGGATGCCGGGGCGGGCCACGCACCCCATGATCCGCCCAGGAGGCACCCATGGGACACGACACGAGCATGCTCAAGGACGGCTGGGCGATCTTCGACGGCCTGCCGCTGTACTACCGCACGAACGCCCTGCCTGTGCCCGAAGGCGCGCGCACCATCATGCATCTGCATGGCTTTGGGATCTCTGGGACGTACCTGCTGCCCACGGCCGCGCGCCTTGCGGACCGCTATGCCACGTGGGTCCCGGACCTGCCCGGCTTCGGGCGGAGCATGCACCCGCGTCACCACCTGGGCATCGATGACATGGCCGACGCGGTCGCCCGGTTCATGGACGCGCAGGGCATCGATCGCGCCGTGCTCCTGGGCAACTCGCTCGGCTGCCCCATGACGCTGGCATTCGTGGAGCAGCACCCGGACCGGATCGAGGCCGCGGTGCTCGTCTCGCCCGCGGGCGGCCACCACAACCGTCCCATCTGGCGGGGTGCCTCGCAGCTCATGCTGGCGGGCATGCGCGAGCCGCTGGGGATGGTGCCCATCGGCGCCCGCGACTACCTCCACTACGGCATCCCCCAGACCTTTGCCTTGTTCCGATCGATGATCGCCTACCCGTCGCGCGACGGCTGGCGGAGGCGACCCTGCCCACGTTGGTGGTCATCGGCAGCCGTGACCCGCTGGTCAGCGAGTCGCGCGTCAAGGAGGTCTCGGCGAGCCTGCCGCACGTGACCGCGCTGTCCATCGATGGGGCAGCGCACGCCATCAACTTCTCGCATCCGGGGCAGCTGGCCAACGTGGTGTCGGCGTTCCTCGAGGGCCGCCCGATCGCCGACGACCCGGCGCAGCCCGGGCGCGTGCGGATGATCCACGTGCCGTCGGCGGGGTGAGCGCCGACGCGGCTGGCGGACCGGACCAGGGCCCGATCGTCTCGCTGACAGCGGGCGAGGGTCCGCCGCTCCTGCTGCTCCATGGGCTTGCCGCGTCCGCCCGATGGTGGGAGCTGGTGCTGCCGGCCCTGAGCGCGGGCCATCGGGTGCTTGCGGTCGACCTGCCGGCCTTCGGGGCCTCGGGCCACGGGGTGCGGTTCCACCTGGACCGGGTGCCGGGCCAGCTCATCGAGCTGATGGACGAGCTGGGGCTGGGTCGGGCCAGCATCATCGGCCACTCCATGGGCGGCCTCATCGCCGCCCGGATGGCCGTCGACCACCCCGGGCGGGTCGACCGGCTGGTGCTGGTGGATGCGGGCTTCCTGCGGCTCGACCCCAGCTGGCTGCACAAGGTCACCGGCCCCATCCGGGCGGTCCGCTTCACGCGACCGCCGCTCGCGAGGCTGCTGATGGATGACCTGCTGCGCGTGGGCGTCGTCCGGCTCGCCGATGCCACGCTCCAGCTGCTGCGCACCGACTGGGCGGACATCCTGCCTCGGATCGTCGTGCCCACCCTGGTCGTGTGGGGCGGTGGCGACACCATCTGCCCTCCGGTGATCGGTCAGGCGATCGCGGCCCGGGTCCCCGACGCGCGGCGGGTCGTCATCCCCGACAGCGGCCACAACCCCATGTGGGAGCGGCCGGACGAGTTCGCTGCGGCGGTGCTGCCCTTCCTGGACGAGGCACGGGCGGCCGCTATCCTCGAGCCATGACCACGAGCGCCACGACACTGTCCGACCTCGTCCACGCGCGTGTGCTGGACGCCGAGCTGGCCGCGCTGTGCTGGCTCCTGGTCGAGGGCGGGGTGCCGGTGGTGGTCACGGGCGGAGCCGAGGCGTCCGAGCGGCGGCGCATCCGGGCGGCCCTCCTGCGGCTGCCGCCCGACGCGTCGTGCAGCACCTTCGATGCCGAGCAGGGCACCCTGACGCTGGGGGGCCTGGGCGAGGCGTTCCAGCGTGGTCACCGGGTGGGCATCGTGGCGGCCGGATCGGATCTGCGGCAGATGGTCGAGCTCCTGACGGGGCCGGCGGAGGGACTGCCGGAGGACGCGGTGCGTCGGCTGGGGCTGGTGCTGGTGGTGGGGCTGGTGCCCAGCGTGGCACCAGGCGCGGTCATCGATCGCGTGCGGGTCCTCGCGGCCCACTACCTGCGACCGCTGGAGCGCGACGGGCAGGGACACGTCCAGCGCCGGCCGCCGGCGGTGTTGGCGACCTGGGACCCCGCGGCCGACGTGTTCGACCACTTCGCGTGGGGCGTGGTGGGCGAGCTGGCCGACCGGGTGGACCGGAGCCGGCCCAGCTTCGAGGCGCTCCAGGCGGACCGTGCGGCCGGGCTGGCCGCACTCGCCCAAGGGTCCCCGGCGGCGACAACCCTCGAGGCGATCCTCGCGGCCGAGCCGCCCCGCGAGCCTGCGCCCCTTCGCGAGGCCGCCGTGCCGACGCCCCTGCGCTCGCCTCTGACGGACCCGCCCCAGCACACGCACTGAGCCTCGGTGGCTGCTGTGGTCCGACTGCGGGACCCGCGATCGACACCGGAGCGTCACCCGGCATGAGGGACAGTTGGTGGTAGCCTCGGGGACGGGCCGCATCCCACCGTTTCGAGGCCGTACGTGACGGATCGCATCGACCAGCCTGAGTCCCCCGCCCGTCCCGCCACCCTGGGCGAGCTGCGCGCGGCCGGCTACCGGAGCCGGAGCGTCAAGCAGGAGCTGCGCGCCAACCTGCTCCGGGCGCTGGCCCAGGGCGATGCCGTGTTCGAGGGCATTGTGGGGTACGAGCAGAGCGTCATCCCGGCCATCCAGAACGCGGTCATCGCGGGTCAGGACATCGTGCTCCTGGGCGAGCGCGGCCAGGCCAAGACGCGGCTCGCCCGTGCCCTCGGGAGCCTCCTCGACGATGCCATCCCGGTGGTCGCGGCCTCGGAGCTCCACGAGGACCCGCTGGCGCCCATCACTGCCGCCACGCGCGACCTGATCGCTACGCAGGGCGACCGGACGCCCATCGACTGGCTTCCCCGCGACCGGCGCTACACGGAGAAGCTGGCCACCCCGGACATCACCATCGCCGACCTCGTGGGCGAGGTGGATCCCATCAAGGTCGCGGAGGGTCGCTATCTGGCGGACGAGTCGACCATCCACTTCGGGCTCATCCCACGCGCCAACCGGGGCATCCTCGCCATCAACGAGCTGCCGGACCTCGCCGAGCGGATCCAGGTGGGGCTGCTCAACCTGCTCGAGGAGCGCGACGTCCAGGTCCGCGGCTACACCCTGCGGCTGCCGCTCGACCTGATGTTCGTGGCGACCGCCAACCCGGAGGACTACACCAGCCGGGGGCGGATCATCACGCCCCTCAAGGACCGCCTGGGCAGCCAGATCCGGACCCACTACCCGCGCACCCTCGAGCTGGAGATCGAGATCATGCGCCAGGAGCGGAGCCAGCTCGACGCCATCGACGACCCGGACGCCTCGGGCGTGGCCTACGACGAGCCCGACTTCATGCTCGAGCTGGTCGCCCAGCTGTCCCACCTCGCCCGACGGGCACCGGAGGTCAGCCAGCGCTCGGGGGTGAGCGTCCGTGTCAGCGTGGCCAACCTCGAGACCCTCGCCGCCAACGCGCTGCGTCGCGCGGTCCTGCTCCAGGAGACCTCGGCCGCGCCGCGCGTGAGCGACCTGGGCGCGCTCATCCCGTCCACGGTGGGCAAGATCGAGCTGGAGTCGCTCTCCGACGAGGTCCCCGAGGAGCGGATCGTGGACCGGCTCATCGCGCGCGCCATCCACGAGGTGTTCGGGCGACGCGTGCAGATGGACACGCTGACCGAGGTGGTCGAGGCGTTCGACTCCGGCCTCGTCATCCGGACCGGCGAGGCCGTGCCCTCGCGCGAGTACGTGCGCTGGATGCGCGAGACACCCGGCCTGCCGGCGGCCGTGGGGCGCCTCGGCGTGGGCGAGTCGCCAGCGGCGGTCGCCTCGGCGGTCGAGTTCCTGCTCGAGGGGCTCCATCTCCATCGCAAGCTCAACAAGGATCGGGCCGCGACCGGCGGCCTGTATCGCGCCTAGCAGGCCCGACGTCATGGCAGCCCCCAGCCCGCACGACGACCTCGACCTCGACCCGTGGGCCAGCTATGCGAGCTCCGACGTCCGATATGCCCGCTGGGATGGCTCGCAGCGCCTGCCCGACCTCACCGCAGACGATGTGCTGGGGGCGCTGTCGGACGACCTGATGGCGGAGGGCGACGTGGCCGAGGCGCTGATGCGGCTGCTGCGTCGGGGGATGCCCAGCTCCACCGACGGCCTGTCGGACCCCATCCGGGGCCTCGATGCCTTGCGCAAGCGGCTCGCGCAGGCGCGTCGGGAGGCGCTCCAGCGCCATAACCTCGACGACGTCCTGGGTGACGTGCGCGAGGAGCTGGAGGGCATCGTCGCGTCGGAGCGGCGGGGCATCGAGCGACGCCTCGCCGGCAGCCCGGAGGCATCGCCCGACCTGGCGCGGCTGGCAGCCGACCTCGCCGCGCGACGCCAGGACCAGCTCGATGCACTGCCGGATGACGTGGGCGAGCGGGTCCGGGCGCTCACCGACTACGACTTCCTCGAGCCAGAGGCGCGCGACCGCTTCGACCAGTTGCTGCAGCGGCTCCGGGGCCAGGTGCTCGACGCCGCCTTCCAGGGCATGTCACAGGCGATCGCGGGCGCGACCCCCGAGCAGCTCGCCGCGAACCGGGAGATGGTGCGCGACCTCGACCGACTGCTCACCCGACGCCTGCACGGCGACGAGCCCAGCCAGCAGGAGGTCGACGACTTCCTGGCGCGCCACGGCGCGTTCTTCCCGGGGGCCCACACGCTCGACGACATCGTCGAGTCGCTGACCGAGCGGATGTCCGCGATGCAGTCGCTGCTGCGCTCGCTGTCACCGGAGCAGCGCGCGGAGCTCGACTCGATGATGGACGCGCTCCTCCGGGACGACCGACTGCGCTGGGACCTCGCCCAGCTGGCCTCCACGCTGGACCAGCTGCTGCCCGATGGCCTGGGCCAACGGCTGCGGTTCCGGGGCGAGGAGTCGCTGGGCCTCGAGGGTGCGCTGGCCCAGCTCGACCAGATCGGTCGGATGGACCGGCTCGGGGAGGTGCTGTCGGAGCTCGAGTCGCCGTCGGCCTTGGAGGAACTCGACCCGGATGAGGTGCGGCGGCTCCTGGGGGACGAGGCCGCCGCCGACCTCCTGGCGCTGCGGGACATGGCGCGCCGGCTGGAGGAGGCGGGCTATGTGACGCGCGACGGCGACCGGATGGAGCTGACGCCGCGCGGGGCGCGGCAGCTGGGGCAGCAGGTGCTCGACCAGCTGTTCGCTCGGCTCTCCAAGGATGCGTTCGGGGAGCATGCGGTCCATCGCACCGGGGCCACGGGGGAGCGCTCGGAGACCTCGTCGCCATGGGAGTTCGGGCGGCCCTTCGACCTCGACCTGCGGGCGACCATGCGCAACGCGCTGGTGCGCCCGGAGAACGCGCCGTCTGCGGCGGCTGCGAGGGTGGGGGCCGGGGGGCGCCAGGTCCTCGTGTCGCCTGAGGACTTCGCCATCGCGGATGCGGAGGATCGCTCCAACGCCGCCACGGTGCTGCTGTTGGACATGAGCCGCTCGATGCTGCTGCGCGATTGCGCCATCGCTGCCAAGCGGGTCGCGCTCGCGCTCCAGGCGCTCATCCGGAGCCGGTTCCCGCGGGACGAGCTGCACATCGTGTCCTTCGCGTACAGCGCCCGGGAGATCCCGCCCGAGGCACTCGCGAGCGTGAGTTGGGACGCCTACGAGTACGGCACCAACCTCCAGCATGGGCTCCAGGTGGCGCGACGGCTGCTGGCGCGCTCGCGGAGCGCCGACCGATCGGTGTTGGTCATCACGGACGGCGAGCCGACCGCGCACATCGAGGACGGGCGCGTCGAGTTCGCCTACCCGCCCACGCGCCGGACCATCGCCGAGACGCTCAAGGAGGTGATGCGCTGCACCCGCGAGGGCATCACCATCAACACCTTCATGCTCGACCGCTCGCCCGCGCTCGCAGCGTTCGTGGAGCACGTGACGAAGCTCAACCGCGGCCGCGCGTTCCACGCGGACCCGGAGGACCTGGGCCGGTATGTGCTCGTGGACTACGTGGGGCGCCGCACCGCTCGACGCTAGCCTGCTCCGATATCGAGGATCCTCAGAAGCCAGGTCGCCACCGCGCGGACGGCCTGTACGGCGTCCGCGGGAGGCGCCGGTTCTGCTGGTGCTGTGTCGGTCGGCGGCAGCTCCCCGGGCGGGGTCATGAGGGCTACGACTTGTCGCACGGTCGTCGGCCGTGCGAAGCGTGGATTCATGTACTGAGAGTCGTACTGGCGAACGAGGCGAACCCGCCCGTGCGGGAGCACCTCCCACGCCACAGCGGTAATCGAATGGAAGCCCGTCGGGCTGGCGTTGGCGATGAGGTACGTGCGACCGATACGGAGATGCCGGATGACGTAACCGCTGTCACGGAACTGGATGAGCTCCCCAGCCGCAAGCCGATGAGGCGACGGCTCTTGTAGCTGCTGCCCTTCGCCTTCGAAGACACGCTTGATCCGGAACTCCCATCCGCTTGGCCCGGGTCCGGCCGGAAGGCGTGCCAGATACTTCCCGATGAACAAGATGCCTCTGGCGTCACCGATGGAGGATGGCATTCCCCGTATCTCGATGTCAGCTGCAGCCGGCTGTGGGTGCCAGGCCATGACGAACACCAGTGCCGTTGCAAGAGCGCGCCGGAGTGCTGCCCATCGCGCGGTCCTCGTCCGCGGCCTCACGGCGCACATCCCCAAGTCCAGCACATGACTGGCCCACAGTTTGCGTCAACGCAGTATCTCGAGATGGTGATGGCCAATTCGCTCTCCATTCCGGATATCACCGAACTCGCGGGTGTGTACCATGCCCGGCACAGCGTCTCCGAGTCGTTGTCGGTGCAGTCTTCGTTGCCATTCGATTCGTTGCCGTCTGAATCTTTGATTGAATGCGTGGCAATGCCATAGATGCTCGCATTCCAACTCGTCGTGGGTGGCGAGTAATATGGCCCACCACTGTCGCCGCCAATCGTATCGATATCGACCTTCCATTCGTGGTCGATGGCCGCGCATGGCGGGGCGGTGCCGGGTCCTTTACAGCTCCATTGCCAGTGGTCCGCTTGGACAATCTTGCCACACTGTGGGTACTGTGACTTTCCAAAGCTCGCCCAGCCGGTACGACACGCCTGACCGTTAACTGGCTGCGCAACCTTGTACGTCCAAGAGATGAAATGGCCCTGTCGGACGTGCGCGTGCGGGAGTCGACCAACCTCTCATCTGGGACCTCCACGTGCGAAGGCTGTCAAGGCAGTGTGCGACGACTGTCCGGGTGTCGCAATCCGTTGTTCTACGGAATCGGCGAGCCGACCATCCTCGTGACCATGCCGTTGGGAGGTGGACGTTCGGGACACGCCGGTGTCACGCGCGCAGGCTAGGCTCAGCCTCGGAGGGCACCCACGAGGGTGACGATGCCGGACGCGGCGATGGCGATCCCCGAGGCGACGGTGACCGCGCGCAGGACCCGCGGCGACAGCCGGCCGCGGACGAGCGCGACGACCGGCACGAGGACCAGCCACCAGGCGACCGAGCCGGTGGCGAGACCCAGCCAAAGCGACATCGCGGCGCCTGACGATGCGGGCACACCCACGCTCACGATGACCGCGCCGTACAGGATCACGGTCAGGGGGTTGGTAAGCGTGAGCCCCAGGATCGAGAGATAGCCGGTTGCCAGGTCACGGGCGGTGGCGGGGGTCGAGTCCATGGGCGGCGGCGGACTGAGCGCGGTGCGCAGACCAACCCAGACGAGCGCCGCGCCGCCCACGATGCCCAGCGGCCGGCTGATGGAAACCAGCGCATCGGCGAGCGCGGCGATGCCGAATGCGGCGATCGCGCCGTACGCGGCATCCGCCGTGGCGACGCCCATCCCCGAGGCGAGGCCCAACCGCCATCCAGCACCCAGGGTGCGTCGGATGACGAGCAGCGTGATGGGTCCCACGGACGCGGCGATCGCGAACCCGAGCACGAGCCCACGGACCGCCAGTGCCGCATCCACGTCGGGTCCTCCGCTGCGTCTCGGTCGCTCGTGCCTGGCCGGCACGAGGAACGCCCCCGGCCGTGCCGAGGGCGTTCGGATGGTATCGGTCGGGCGATGCGGGGCGAGCGCCCCGGAGGTCAGTCGGCCGGGTACGGCGACTGCGAGGGCGTCGTCACCGTGACCATCGGGCTCACCAGGTGGAGCTGGACCGTGCCTGCGGCATCGAGCAGGTCGAGTCCGCCGTCATCGGCGCGCTGCACCTGGGTGCTCGCTTGGAGCGATGCCAGGACGGCAGCCTCCCGGTCCATCAGGCCCTCGCAGTACATCTCGGTCGAGCCCAGCTGGCTGACGGCAATCGTGCCGCCGTCCTGCGTGACCGTGCCCATGAAGCGGTTGCAGCCCGCGGTCCCCGACAGCTGGCCGCCCGTGACGTCGAGGATCGCGGTGCCGTCGTCGATGGCGACGAGCGTGCCCTGGCCGTCGTTGTACGCCACGATCGCCCAGCCGCCGTCCAGCGAGGGTGCACTGGAGACGCGCGGCTCGAACGCGAGCACTGGGCCGGTGTCCCCCGAGAGCGTCAGGGTGGTGCCATCGATCGCCCAGCCGGTGACCGAGGCGAGGTCGGCGAGGAAGAAGGTCTCGACATCGCCGCCGGGGCCCTCGCAGAGCATCAGCGTCGAGCCGACGGGCCCGAAGGTGAGGCTTGAGCCGTCGAGCACGTAGTCGGCGAACCACTGGTTGCAGCCACCGGAGCCGGCGGCCTTGCCGTCGGCCATCTGGAGCGTGGCCTCGACCTCGGCCGGGATGTCGGCATAGGCGCCCGAGAGCTGGGCCTTGACCAGCTGCCACTCGGTGCCCTCGAGCGTCGGGGCGCCGGCGCTGGCGTTTGGGTTGGGGTCGACGAGCGGCGAGGCGCCGGGCCCATCGTTGGCGAGCGCGGAGCTGCCCATGACGCCCACGAGCACCAGGGCACCCAGGGCGACGGGGAGGGGAGCGAGTCGGGACATGCGTGGACCTCGGGGAGGGGATGGTTGCGCCCTCGGACGCAGCAGGCGGCCGGTCGGTTCCCAGAGCTGAGCCATGGGCGTAGGCCCGCCGCGTCTGGACTGTCAGTCACGAGATTGGGCTGGCCCACGGCATCTCGGCCAGACCCTGGGGTCGGGACCCATTCGACTTGATTGCGAGTCACGAGATTCGGCCAGATGCGGGGCGTGGCCGGTACGGGTGGGGTTGCAGCACTGTGGTCGTGACTGTGAGTCACGAGATTCGCCCACATCGCCAGCACAGGGACACACAAGGGCCTCGGGAGCCGCTCGCCTCCGGCCGCCCCGCGACCCTCGTGACTGGGAGTCACGGCAGACCGGCAGGCCCGCGGATGAGGGTGCCCGGGCTGCCCGCGCTGGGCCCTCCGCGATTCTCGTGATTGGGAGTCACGTTTGGCTCCGACGGAGGCGCATGCGACCGGCCCGCATCCGCCTGCCCCTGACTCTCGTGAGTGGCAGTCACGGGCCGGGCCGACCAGGGGCCTCCGCCCCGCCGACCACGTGCCGGACGGGCCACTCGGCCCGCGACGTCACGCCGAACGGCCGTGCGCCCAGGCGGGGGCGGCACGGTACCATCGCCGCACGAACCGCCAGCATCCATGCTTCTTGACGCACGCCCGACGCGACCCGGGCCGGAGGAGGATCGACCATGACGCAACCGCGCGTCGCCCAGAGCCCATCGGAGCTCGTCGGCTATCTGTCGGGCATCGCCCACGTCGATGGTGACCGCCTGGTCATCGACGACGAGACGGCGTTCCGCGCCGGTGGCATCCGGGACGTGGTCTGGACCGCCACGTTCACCGATGACGAGCCCACCCGGGAGGCTGCCCGCTGGGTCGTGTGGGAGGCATCCCAGGAGCTGGGGAGCCCATCCGCGAGCATCCACGACCTGTACATGGCCCGCGGCCGCGGCGAGGTCAGCGGCTTCACGGTGCCCGCCATCAACCTGCGGACGCAGGTGTTCGACATGGCCCAGGCGGCATTCCGCACCTCGATGGACGTTGACTCGGGCGCGGTCATCCTGGAGCTCGCCCGGAGCGAACAGGAGTACACCTTCCAGCGGCCCGCGGAGTACATCACGAGCGTCCTGGCGGGTGCCATCGCCGCGGGCTGGCAGGGCCCCGTGTTCGTCCAGGGCGACCACTACCAGTTCAACGCCAAGAAGTACGCGGCCGACCCGGAGGGCGTGACCAGCGTCCTGCGCAAGGCGACCGTCGATGCGCTCGGCGTGGGCTACGGCAACATCGACATCGACTCGTCGACCCTGGTCGACCTCTCGCAGGCCAACGTGGACCTGGAGCAGCAGGTCAACTACACCCGCGCGGCGGAGCTCTCCGCGCTCATCCGCGAGAGCCAGGCGGACGGCCTCGTCGTGTCCATCGGCGGCGAGATCGGCGAGGTGGGCAAGGCCAACTCCACCGAGCCCGAGCTGCGCGCGTATCTCGATGGCTATCGGGCGAAGCTCGACCAGCTGGCCGGCTCTGGCGCCATCGGCCTGTCCAAGGTGAGCGTCCAGACCGGCACCAGCCACGGCGGCGTGCCGCTGCCGGGCGGCGGCGTGGCGGAGGTCAAGCTCGACTTCGGGACCCTCGAGCGACTCTCGGCTGTGTGCCGGAGCTACGGCCTCGCTGGCGCGGTCCAGCACGGCGCCTCCACGCTCCCCGACGAGCTGTTCCATCACTTCCCCAAGGTCGAGACCGCCGAGATCCACCTGGCGACCGGCTTCCAGAACGCGCTCTACGACCATCCGGCGTTCCCCAAGGCGCTGCTCGACAGCATCGGCGCCTGGTGCTTCGCCAACGCGGCCGACGAGCGTGGCCCGAGCGACACGGACGACCAGTTCGTGTACAAGACCCGCAAGAAGGCCCTCGGCCCCAACAAGCGCGCGCTGTGGGAGCTGGAGACCAAGGACCAGATCGTGGCCGACCAGTCGAAGAAGCTGCGCTACCTGTTCGAGCAGCTGGCGGTCACGGGCTCCAAGGCCATGGTCGACACGTACGTCAGCGCGCCGGTCCGCCATCGGCCGGCCCCGGAGAGCCTCCGCACGGCGGTCGCGGCCGGCTGAGGGCCCAGCCGCGCAGAACCAGTCGGGGGCCCGGCAGGCTCGCGGGCCTCGTTGCATGTCCGCGGATCGGGTCCCCGCGGAGGCTGTGGCGAAGCGACGCATGGGCGCCCCCTGGTCGTCGAGCAGGACGAGGTCGCCAGACTCGATTGCGTAGGACCGCGCCGACATGAGCTCGGGAACGCATCCTCGATGGCGAGGTCAGGGCAGGGCGCGTGGCTTGACTCCAGCTGGCCCGATCGCGATTGTCGCGCCCTCCTCGACGAACGCACCGGCAAGGGTGTTGCAGGGACCCTGGCCGGCGACGGTGGCCTCGCCGAACCCGAGTGTCACGACGCCCTCGGGCATCTGCCCGAGGGACGTGCCACGAGCCGTGGGAAACGGTCAAGGCGCCCGACGAGACGGCCGGTGCTGCCGGTGCGGGCGTCGGCGGCCGGTCACCCTCCGCGGCCCCGGTCGGCTGGTCCAGCGCCAGGAAGCAGGCCGCCGTGTGCGTCGGGCCACCTCCAGCGCCGGCGGGTCCTCCGCGCCAATCGGTCGAACGCGAGTGGGCATCGGGTGTGGAACCGGCAGCCCGGTGGGATCCGGCCCGCGTTGGGCGTCTCGCCCCGCAGGATCTGGCGCCGCTGGCGCCGCGACGGGTCCGGCGACGGCATCACCGACAGCAATGCCCGGGTGTACGGATGTCGCGGGTCGCGCACCACCGCCTCCGCGGGACCGACCTCGACCACCCGCCCCAGGTACATCACCGCGATGCGGTCCGCGATGAGCCACGCCAGCGACAGGTCGTGGGTGATGAACAGGATACCCACCCCGCGACGCTCGCGGATGTCGAGCATCACCCGCAGGATGCCGCTCCGGAGCGACACGTCGAGCATGGAGACCGGCTCGTCCGCCACGAGCACATCGGGGTCGAGCACCATGGCGCACGCGATCGAGACCCGCTGCCGCTGCCCGCCCGACAGCTCGTGGGGGAAGCGGTCGCGGAACCGCGCGGCGGGCCGCAGCCCGCGTCCTCGAGCGCCAGGTCGACGCGCATCGCCCGCTCCTCGGGCGCGTGCCCACCCCCTGGATGGCGAGCGGCTCGGCGACCTGCTCGCCGATGGTCAGCGGGTCGAGGCTCTCGTACGGGTCCTGGAAGATGATCTGGACGCGTCGCCGATAGGCGCGCAGCCCGCGCGACCCGTCACCCCCGTCACGTCCCGCCCCTCGAGCTGGAGGCTGCCGGCCGTGATCGGCGCCAGCCGCACCAGTGCCCGACCCGTGGTGGTCTTGCCCGAGCCCGACTCCCCCACGAGCGCGACGGTCTGCCACGCCCGATGTCGAGGTCGACGCCGTCCACGGCTCGCACCACGGGCGTCGGCCGGCAGGACGTCGCCCAGGCTCCGACGCATCGGATGGTGGACGTGCAGCCCGCGGACGCTGATCGCCGCAACCGCGCTCGCGAGCGCGTCATCGACCCCGCCACCCAGCCCTCGACGAGCCCGGCCCCTCGGGCGGGGCCACCTCGGCTCCCTCCGCGGCGGCCTCCGCGACGGGGGTCGCGGAGGCGAGCACGGGCAACTCGCGTGGCGAAGTACGCAACCAGCCGTCGTGGCTGACCGCGACGACAGGCGACCGCGTGGGCCTCGCCGGGGGCCCCGGATGTCGGGGAGCCTCGGCCGCGCACACCGCCATCGCATGGTCGCACCGTGGATGGAAGCGACGCAGCAGGCACGGGCGCCTCAGGCGATGGCGGCTGGCGGGGATGCCCTCGGGCAGACGTTCGCCCGCGATGTGGAGCACCGAGCCCAGCAGCCGCACGGGAGTAGGATGCAACGGCCGGTCGTGGAGCTGGCGCACCACACCCGTCTCGGCCAGCTGCCCGGCATACATGACGACCGCCCAGTCGCACGTCTCCGCGACGACCGCGAGGTCATGGGTGATGAGGATGAGCGCCAGGCCGAGCTCCCGGCGCAGGCGCTCCAGCAGCTCCAGGATCTGGGCCTGGACCATCACGTCCAGGGCGGTCGTGGGCTCGTCGCCGATGACCAGACGCGGGCGACAGGCGAGCGCCATGGCGATCATCACCCGCTGACGCATGCCGCCGCTGAACTGATGGGGGTACTCGCGGAGCCGGTCGGGGTTGATGCCCACCAGCTCGAACAGCTCGCCCACCCGGGTCCTGGCCGCTGCACGGCCCAGCGTCGGCTCGTGCAGCAGCACCGGCTCGACCACCTGGTCGCCCACGCGACGGACCGGGTTGAGCGCGTTCATGGCGCCCTGGAAGATGATCGAGACGTCGGTCCAGCGACGCTTCCGGAGCTCGTCCTCGGGCATCGACGAGATCTCCTCGCCGGCGAGCCGCACGCTGCCGCCCGCGATCCGCCCGTTGGCGGGCAGCAGCCGGGTGATGGCGAGCGCGGTCGTGGTCTTGCCACAGCCCGACTCGCCCACCAGACCGACCGCCTCCCCGGCGTCCACGTCGAACGAGATGCCATCCACGGCGCGCGCCGCACGGCCGTCGCCGAGCGTGAACTCGACGGCCAGGTCCCGGACCTCCAGCAGGGCCATCGCTCAGCCGCCCCGCGTCTCGGGGTCGGCGCCCGACGGGATGAGCACCGCGTCGTCCTCCTCGTCGTCGCCCGCGATGCCGCGTCGTCGGAGCCGCGGGTCGAGGATCTCGTCGAACGCGGAACCCACGAGCGTGAACGCGAGCACCACCAGCACCACCGCCAGGCCCGGCGGCACGAACCAGCCCCACATGCCCAGGGTGAGCGCACCCGCGCCGAACGACTCCTCCAGGATCCGCCCCCAGGAGTAGGTGTCCTTGGGCCCCACGCCCAGGAAGGACAGCGTGGTCTCGAGGAAGATGGCGTCGGCGATGGTCAGGGTCGCGTTGGCGAGCACCAGCCCGAACACGTTGGGCAGCACCTGCCGGCGCATGATGCGCACGCTCCCGGCCCCCGAGGCGCGGGCGCGCTCCACGAACATCCGCTCCCGGATGGTGAGCGTCTGCGACCGGATGACCCTCGCCGTGCCTGGCCAGGCCGTGATGGCGATGACCAGGATGACGTTGACGAGGCTGGGCCCGACGAGGGCCGCCAGCACCAGCGCGAGCACGAGCGTGGGCAGGACATAGAAGAAGTCGGTGATGCGCATGAGCCACGCGTCCCAGCGCCCGCCCAGGTAGCCCGCGGCGATGCCCATGGTCGCCCCCAGCGACATGCACAGGACGCTGGCCACGAGGCCCACCAGGAGGCTGATCCGGGTGGCCCACAGGTTGGTCAGGAACAGGTCGCGCCCGGACCGGTCGGTGCCGAACAGGTGCTCCGCGGAGGGCGGCAGCATGGGCTTGTTGGCGGCCGCCTTGTCGATGGGGCCTGCCAGGAACGGCCCGAACACGGCGATGGTCGCGAAGACCGCGAGGATCGCGATGCCCAGCATCGCCTGGCGGTTGGAGCGGACCACGGCCCACGCATCCAGCCACGCGTCGCGGCGGCGGCGTCGGCGGACGGGCACGGCGACCGCTGCGCCGGTCACGTGCGCACCCGCGGGTCGAGGACGCCGTACAGCAGGTCGGCGACCAGGTTCGCCACCACGACGCACGCCGCGATGACCAGGAACACCCCCTGGAGCACGGGGTAGTCCTTGCCGTTGATGGCGTCGATGATGAGGCTGCCCATGCCTGGCCAGGCGAACACCTCCTCCACGCCGATGGCGCCTCCCAGCGCACATAGCCGAACGTGAGGGCCACCACGGTGACCGTGGGCAGCAGCGCGTTGGGGATGGCATGCCGACGCACGACCTGGGACTCCGAGAGGCCCTTGGCACGCGCGGTGACGTAGTCCTCCTTGAGCGTCACCGACCATGGAGCTGCGCATGATCGGCGCGTTGCCGGCGATGAGCCCCAAGGCGAGCGTCGTGGCTGGCAGCACGGGTGGCGGAGCACGTCCACCCAGTAGGCCACCGGGTCGGCGTATCGGGCGCCGGGCGTGACCATCTGCTGGCCTGGGAAGAGCAGCACGCCGTTGGGTGTCGCGAAGAAGAAGAACAGGAGCATCCCCAGCCAGAACAGGGGCACGGCATACAGCACGATGGAGCCGTTGATGCTCAGCGAGTCGAAGCGGCTGCCGCGCTTCCAGCCGGCCCGGATGCCGATGGCGAGGCCGATGGCGAGCGCCGACACCTCGGCCGTCCCCACCAGCAGCACCGTGGGCCAGAGGTGGTCCAGGATCACGTCGCTCACCGGCTTGCGCTCGGCGAACGACAGCCCCAGGTCGAACGTGGCCAGGTTGCCCATGCTGGTCACGAACTGGTTGTGGACCAGGCTGTCGGGGAGGGTGGACAGGTCGATCGCGATGTCACCCGACGGGGTGCGCACCACGGCCGGGAGGATGGGCTGGTCGAGACCCAGCCGGGCGCGCAGCGCGTCCTTCTGGGCCGCGCTCACGTCGCGGGGCAGCAGCTTGGTGATGGGGTCGCCCGGCAGCAGCCGGAACGGCTGAGATTGAGGACCGCGATGGCGACCAGCGTCACCAGCGCCCCGCCGAGCTTGCGCAGCAGGAACGTCCCGCCCATGCCTGGGTGCGCTCCGGCGCCTGTCGGGAGCCCGGGCCAGCCCCGGGTCAGCCGTGGCTCAGCCCTGGGTCAGGAGGCCGCATCCACCGGCTGCACCGTGGTCCGGCTGCCGCGCCGCGGCCCAGGGACATACGTGGACCACAGCGCACCACCGTAGGCATCGCCTGGAAGCCAGTCCAGCGGTCGGAGCGGTAGGCCTCGAGCGTGTTGGCATACCACAGCACCGCATGCAGGGACTCGTGATACAGCGTGTCCTGGAGGTCCAGGACGGTCGCCGCCCGTTCGGCGAGGTCCACCTGCGAGCGCTGGGCGCGGTACTCCGCGTCATACGCCGGGTCGCACGTGTTGGCGTCGCCCCAGTTGTTGATCTGGGCGCACGTGAACACGCCCAGGATGAAGTCCGGGTCGGGGTCCGGGCCCCAGCCCCAGATGAACAGGTCCGTGTCGGCGTTGCTGGCGTAGGGATAGACCGCGTCGGTCAGCGCGTCCTCGCTGATGGGCTGGTAGTCGATGTCGATCCCGGCGGCCTCGAACCACTGCTCCATGAGCTCGGCCGCCAGCTTGTCCTCCTCGTCGTCCTCGCGCACGAACAGCCGCAGGCTCCAGTTGGCGCCCGCCCCCTCCGGGTCGAAGGCCACCGATGCGTCATCGGAGGGGACGTTGAGGATGCCGTCGCCGTCGGTGTCCGTGAAGCCGATGGCGGCCATGGCATCGCGGAACCGCTGCTCGGCGGTGGCGCGCGCCGCGTCCTGGCTGGCCTCGTCCGTGTAGGCGGGGAAGCTGACCGGGTCATCGGCGGGTGGCGTGTACCCGAACGTGGCGTTGAGGTACGGCGACGACGGACGCACGCCCGGGTCGGCGAAGCCCGAGCTGGGCGAACGTCACCAGGGCGGGCTTGTCGATGGTGCAGGTAGCGGCCCGGACCTCGGGTCAGGTCGGCCGTGGTCGCCAGGGACCCGGTGGTGGGAGCCCTTGGGGCAGTCGGCGCAGCCCTCGAGCTCGAAGCGGATGGAGCGTGGGCGCCCACGAGTTGAAGCCCAGCTCGCCGAAGTCGGAGCTGGCGGCGATGTTGGTGGTGACGCCCTGGGCGCCCTGGAGGCGGCTGGCGAGCGTGGCGGGGAAGTTGTCGAGGAAGTCGACCTCGCCGGAGATGAAGCGCGTTGACCTGTGCCTCGTCGTTGTCGAAGAACTGGTAGACCAACTCGTCGACCTTGGGCGCCCCGCCCCAGTAGTCGTCCGCGCGCCTCGAACACCACGGCCTGCTTGGGGTCGAACTGGACCAGCTTGAAGGGACCGGTACCCACGGACTGCTCGAGCGTGATGGGGTCCTGCGCCTGGAGGAAGGTGATGCCCTCCCAGACGTGCTTGGGCAGCATCGGGATGAACATCTGTGCCAGCGTGGCGATGGGCTCCGAGGTGGTGATGACCAGCGTGGCGTCGTCAGGCGCCGTGACGCTGGCCGAATTCGCATCGAGTCGAAGCCGCCGTCGAGGTCGAGGCCGAGTCGAACAGCGACAGCGGGTTGTCGGCGACGCCGTCGACCTCGCCCGTGCTCTCGTCCGGCAGGTCGTTGCCGTCCGGGGCCTGCGGGCCCACGTAGGCCGGGTCGTGGCTGTCGATGATGTACTGGATCTGGAAGCGTGCATCCTCGGCCGTGAACGGCTGGCCGTCCGACCACGTGACGCCGGGTCGGATGTGCCAGGTCCACGTGAGCCCGTCCTCGCTCACCTCCCACGACTCGGCGAGCCCGGGGGCGGGCTCCAGGTTGGGGCCGAACTCGACGAGCAGGTCGGCTGGTCGGTGTAGAGCGTGTAGTCGGAGGCGAGGACCGCCTGGTACGGGTTGAGGCCGCTCTCGCTGGGCGCCTGGGTGATGGCCAGACGTCACCGGGTCCTGCGCGGCAGCAGCGCTGCCCGTGAGCGCGGAGGCCAGCACGATGCCGGCCAGCACGGCGAGCGACCGGTGGCCGGCGCCCACCATGGTGCCGATGCGACGTGAGCTGCGTGACCCGCCTCCTCCAGCGTCGTCTCGCGCTGCCGCGAGGGCCGAGTATCACACAGGCAGGCACCCCGCCGACCGCCCCGGACGTCCGGTGCCGGGATCGCGGGTCCCGGTTTCCCTATGCTTCGCCGCATGCAGGGGGAGGAGCACGCGGACGTCCTGTTCGCGGGCGGCCATGTGTGGACCGGGCTCGACCGCCGCGATCCCATCGACGCGGTGGCAGTGCGTGGCGGGCGGATCGTGGGCGCCGGGCGTGCCGTGGACCTGGGCTGGGCACGCGGGCCGCGAACCCGCGTCATCCCGCTCCGCGGGCGGCTGCTGCTCCCTGCGTTCCAGGACGCCCACGTCCATCCCATCCTCGCGGGCCTCGAGATGTCGCAGTGCTGGCTGTCCGACGGCCCCGAGGTGCCACGCGCCTATCTGCGCACGGTCGCGGCGTACATGGAGGCCCACCCCGAGCGGCGCTGGGTCGAGGGCAGCGGCTGGGCCATGAGCGCGTTCCCGGGCGGCATCGCGCGCGCCAAGGTGCTGGACAAGGTCACCGGCGACCGGCCCGCCTATCTCGAGACGCGCGACGGCCACAGCGCGTGGGTCAACAGCGCGGCGCTCGCCATCGCCGGGATCACCGCCGAGACGCCCGACCCGCCGCTGGGTCGGATCGAGCGCGACGAGCACGGCGCCCCGGTCGGCACGCTCCACGAGGCGGCCATGGAGCTGGTGTCGCGCTGCCTGCCGGTGACCACCGCGACCCAGTGGGAGCAGGCGTTGCTGCGGGGCCAGGCGGAGCTCCAGCGGCTGGGCATCGGCGCATGGCAGGAGGCGCACGCCGACCGAGCGCGCCAGGCCGCCTATCTCGCGGTCCTGGGCAGGGGCCAGCTGACCGGGCGGGCGGCGCTGGCGCTGCGCTGGGACCATGCGCGTGGCCTGGAGCAGGTCCCGGAGCTGGTCGAGCGTCGCCGCGAGGTGGCCGCGGTGGAGCCAGCGCGTCTCCATGCGGCTGCCGTCAAGGTGTTCCAGGACGGCGTGGTGGAGAGCCGCACCGCCGCGATGCTGGCGCCGTACCTCGACGCCGCTGGGCGGCCGAGCGCGGACCGCGGCCCGAGCGTGTATCACCCCGACGTGCTGCGGGACATGTTCGTGGCCCTCGACGCGGAGCGGTTCGCCATCCACACCCATGCCATCGGCGACCGGGCGGTCCGCGAGACCCTGGACGCGCTTGCCGCGGCGCGTCTCGCCAACGGACCGCGCGACGGGCGTCATCAGATCGCCCACCTCCAGTTCATCGACCCCGCCGACCTGCCCCGGTTCCGCGCCCTGGGCGTGATCGCCAACTGCCAGCCCTTCTGGGCGTCCGAGGACGCGTATGTCGCGGACCTCACGCGGCCGTTCGTGGGCGACGCCCGCGCCGACCGGATGTACCCCTTCGGCAGCCTGGTGCGGATGGGCGCGACGCTGGCCATCGGCTCCGACTGGAGCGTGACCACGCCGGACCCGATGCAGCTGCTCCATGTGGCGCTCCAGCGCACGCCGCCCGAGCGTCCCGGGCTCCGGCCCCTGGGGCCGGCCGAGCGCCTCACCGCGGAGGTGGCGCTCCGCGCGTACACGCGGGGATCGGCGCTGGCCAACGGGATGGACGACACGGGTACCATCGAGCCGGGACGCGCGGCCGACCTCGTCGTGCTGGACCGCGACCCGCTCGCGGCCCCGGGTCGGTCGTTCGCGGAGGCGCGCGTGCTGCTGACCATGGTCGACGGCCGCGCGGTATGGGAGGACCCCAGGCTGGGCGCATGACACGAGCCACGGCCGCCGCCCGACCTGCAGCAGGCGCGTGGCACTCACCATCGGCCGGCGCGCGGCGTTGGCTGTGCCTGCTGGTGGCGCTGGTCCTCGTGGCCGGCGTCCCGTCCGCCGCCATGGCGGGCTCCCGGTCGTCCTGGCCGGACGAGGGTGCCTATGCGGGTCTCGAGTCCCGCCTCCAGGACATCCTCGTGGACGCCCGGTCGAACGGCGTCCCCGGCGCGTCGGCGGCCATCGAGACACCCGACGGGCTGTGGACGGGCGTCGTGGGCAAGGCGACGCTGTCGCCCGCGCGGTCGGTCGGGCGGGACACCGCGTTCGAGGCGGGCAGCGTGACCAAGACGTTCGTGGCTGCGCTGGTCCTGCGGCTCGTGGAGCGTGGCAAGCTCTCGCTCTCGTCCAAGCTGTCGCGCTGGATGCCTGGCTTCCCCTACGCCGGCAGCATCACGATCCGCCACCTGCTGTCGCACACCAGCGGCATCCGCGACCTGTTCGACGACCCCGCCAACCAGCGCTACCTCGAGGCGCACAAGGGCAGGCGCCTGACCTTCGACCAGATCGTGCGACGCATCGGTCGACCTCGCGCCCGGCCCGGCGTCAGCTATCACTACTCGAACGCCAACTACGTCCTGCTGGGCCGGATCGTGGAGCGCGTCACGGGTCGGAGCATCGCCAAGGTCATCCGGTCGGAGCTGCTCGTGCCGCTGGGCCTCACCCACACCTGGTTCCAGGGCGAGGAGTCCGCCCCCGCTGGCATGTCGACCCGTCGTGCGATGGGCTATGCGGCTGGCGGCGACGCGTATGGCGATGGCTCCGGGCTTCGGCCGTACACCTCCATGGCCACCTTCATCTGGGCCGCCGGCGCGATGATGTCCACGCCCACCGACCTGGCCCGCTGGGCACGCGCCCTGTACGGCGGCCGGGTGCTGTCCGCCGATTCGCTGGCGCGGATGGTCGAGTTCAACGCGAAGGACTACGGGCTGGGGGCGCGAGGCGCCATCAAGGGCGACCGCGAGGCGTGGGGGCATGGCGGCTCGCTGGACGGCTTCCAGACCGGCATGTGGTACCTGCCCGCCATCGACGCGTCGGTCGTGGTCATGTGGAACCGCTGGCCGCACGACACGGGCCGGGTGACCGACCGCCTCGCCGAGCAGCTGGTCGACCGCCTCGACCCGGACACGACGCCACCGGTCGCCACGGCGCCCCGCATCGCGATCCGCAGCGGCGCCCAGGTCTCGACGGGCTCGGTGCGCCTGGCCATCACGTGGCCGAGGGCGACCGAGGACAAGGGCCAGGTGGTGCGCTACGACCTCCAGCGGTCGGTCGGTGGGGGCGCCTGGTCGAGCGGGGCACTAGGCCACCCCGTGAGCGGGGGCGTGGACGACCGCGTCACGCCGGGTCAGGCGTGCGGTACCGGGTACGCGCCACCAATGACGAGGAGCTCCGGGGCGCATGGGCGACGAGCCCCGAGGTCCTGCCGGAGGTCATCGACGAATCGGCCCTGGACGCCGCCGACTGGGATGGCACGTGGGCCTCCGCCGCGTCGGCCGGCTCGATCGCCGGGCGCGTCCGACGCGCCGCGGCCACGGGCAGCGTCGTGCGCTTCCAGGCTGACGGGGTGCTGGCCATGGCGGTGGTCATGACGCGCGCCTCCACGCGGGGCGCGGTCTCCATCCGCTGGGACGACTCGGCTGCGCGGACGATCGACCTCGGTGCGCGACCCAAGACGGTGCGCTGGGTGGCCGCGAGCACCCGCTGGGGGAGCGCCCAGACCCATCAGGTCCGGGTGACGGTGCGGGGCGGCGGCGGGTTCACGGACGTGGACGGGTTCGTGGTCCTGCGCGACGCCGGATAGCCCCGGGGGGCGGCCCGCCCCTAGGCGTCCGCGGCGGCCAGCGAGTCGGCGATGACCGCGACCGCCTGGTCGACCTCGGCCGGGGTCGTGACCAGCGGCGGGATGAGCCGCACGACCTGCCCGAACGACCCGGCGGAGAGCAGGATCATGTCGCGGGAGAGCGCCTCGGCCAGGACCCGCTTGGCCAGCGCCGGGTTCGGCGCCCGCGGGTCGGGCGCATCGGGGTCCACGAACTCGAGCGCCGCCATGAGCCCCAGGCCGCGCACGTCACCGACGCCCCGGAACTCCGAGGCAGCGCGCCGCAGGCCGTCCAGGAGCTGCTCGCCGCGGGCCCGCGCGTTCGCCACCAGGCCCTCGTCGTCGATGACCTCGAGCGTCGCGAGCGCAGCGGCGCAGGCCACCACGTTGCCGCCGTAGGTGCCGCCATGGGCGCCCGGCGCCCAGCGGCCGAGCGTCTCGCGCGGGGCCAGGATCCCCGCCAGCGGCAGCCCGGACGCGATGCCCTTGGCCATCACCAGGATGTCCGGCACGACGCCCCAGTGCTCCACCGCCCAGAACCGCCCGGTGCGACCGAAGCCCGTCTGGACCTCGTCCGCGACCAGCAGGCTGCCGTGGGCGTCGGCGAGCTCCCGCAGCCGGGGCAGGAACCACGAGGGCGGCACCACGTAGCCGCCCTCGCCCATGACCGGCTCGATGAGGAACGCGGCCACGTGCCGGGGGTCCACCAGCTGCGCGAGGAAGGTCGCCATGTCGCGCTCCCACGCCGCGCGCAGCGCAGCGTCGTCCCCGTCGCCGCGATACGGGTCCGGGTAGGGCGCGTGGTACACGGAGCCCGGCAGCGGCTCGAAGTCGCCGCGCACGCTGACCCGGGAGCTGGTGAGCGCCATCGCCTGCGCCGTGCGGCCGTGGAACCCACCCCGGAACGCGACCACCACGGGCCGGCCAGTGGCCACGCGGGCGAGCTTGACGGCCGCCTCCACGGCCTCCGCGCCGCTGTTGCACAGGAACGCGCCCCAGCCCTCGCCCGGCGCGCGTCGCGCGAGCTCCTCGTGGAGGCGCAGCCCCGCCTCGTGGTACACGATGTTCTGCTGGCCATGCAGCAGCCTGGCGGCCTGGGCCGCCACCGCGGCGGCGACCCGGGGATGCGCGTGGCCGGTGTTGGTCACGCCGATGCCCGAGGTGTAGTCGAGGTAGCGCCGCCCGTCGGTCGTCACCAGCCACGATCCCTCGCCGTGGTCGATGACCAGGTCCGTGTAGCGGGCCCACACGGCGGGCACCACCGACCGGTCGGGCAGGGGAGCGTCGGTGGGGCCGGACGTGGCTGCGGGGCCGGGCATCGCGGTGGGCTCCATGGGGCTCACTCCTCGGCCGCCGCCGCCGCTTCCACGGGGTCGGGTCGCTGGCGGCGCGACAGGACGGTGGTCAGGAGCACGAAGCCCACCGCACTCACGAAGATGATGGTGCCGATGACGTTCACCTGGACCGGGATGCCCCGCTGCTGGGCGCCGTAGATGTAGAGCGGGAAGGTCACCGTCTGACCCGAGGTGAACGCGGTGATGACGTAGTCGTCGATGGACAGGCTGAACGCGAGCAGCGCCGCGGCCACGACCCCGGGCAGGATGAGCGGGAAGGTCACCCGCCAGAAGGTGGTCCAGTCGTCGGCGTACAGGTCGCGTGCGGCCTCCTCCAGATGGCCTGGGAAGCCCAGCAGCCGCGCCCGCACCGTGACCACCACGAAGCTGATGTTGAACATGACGTGGGCGATGAGGATGCTCACCATGCCCAGCGGGTAGACCACGCCCTGGGGCACGAAGGTCCACTGGACCGATGCGATGAACAGCGTCAGCAGCGAGGTGCCCATGACGATCTCGGGCGTGGACATGGGCAGGAACACCAGCAGGTTGGTGGCGCCCCTGCCACGGAACGAGTGGCGCACCAGGGCGAGCGCCATGAGCACCCCGATGGTGGTCGCGATGAGCGTGGACAGGAACGCGATGAGCAGGCTTCGGGCCACCGCATCGCCCAGCCCGGCCGGACCCAGCGGATTGAGCCACGCGTCCAGGGAGAAGCCCTGCCAGGTGAGGTTGGCGCGGCCGGCCGGGTCGTTGAAGCTGAACGCGATCATGACCAGCACCGGCAGCGCCAGATACAGCACCGCGAACAGCACGTACAGCGGCAGCACCCAGCGACCGACCGCGCGTCGGATCCGGTGCCCGCGGCTGCCCACGGGCCGCACGGGTGCCTCCGCGACGGCCATCAGGCCTTGGCCCCGTACAGCTGCTCGGTGCCGGCGATCCGCGCGTACACCAGGACCGCGATGAGGATCGCGGCCATGAGCGTGAACGAGAGCGCGGCGCCGGCCTGGTAGTCACTGGCCTTGAGGAACTTCGCCTGGATGACGTTGCCGATCATCTGGGAGCGCGGGTTGCCCAGCAGCTCCGCGTTGACGAAGTCGCCCACGGCAGGGATGAACGTCAGCAGCGACCCGGCGATGATGCCCGGCAGGGCGAGCGGGAAGGTGACCTTGCGGAAGCGCGCCCAGCCATCCGCGTACAGGTCCTGCGACGCCTCGAGCAGGCTGGGCGGGATCTTCTCGAGCGCCACGTACAGCGGCAGCGTCATGAACGGCAGGAAGTTGTAGGTGATGCCCGCGATCACCGCGATGGGCGTCGCGAGCAGGTGGAAGTTCTCCGGCAGCAGGCCGATGTCCTTGAGCGGCCCCAGGAGCATCCCGTTGTCCGAGAAGATGGTCTTCCAGCTGAGCGTCCGGAGCAGGAAGCTGGTGAAGAAGGGCGCGATGATGAGGAACAGCAGCAGGCTCTTGAACCGGCCGCCCCGGAACGCGATGAAGTAGGCGAGCGGGAAGCCGAGCAGGAAGCAGAACAGGGTCGCGAGGCCGCCGAAGATGACCGACCGGACGAACTCGTCCCAGTACTTGGCGATCTCCTGGGGATAGCGCGCGAAGTTCCAGGTGAGCTGGTAGCCGGTCGCCGGGGAGCCCGTCTGGAGCGAGACCAGGAACATCTGGACCGTGGGCGCCACGTAGAACACGGCCAGATACAGCAGCCCGGGCGCCAGCAGCAGCCATGCCACGGCGCCGGGGTGCCGGCGGGACCACGCGCTCACGACTCGGTCCTCAGCGACGCACGTCCGTCAGGCCTCAGAGGCCTGACACCTCGTTGAACTGGGCCTCCCAGGCCGCCGCGGTGTCGCGGTCGAGGCTCCGGAACTCGTGCAGCCGCGAGCGCATCGCCTCGTCGGGGAAGATGAGCGTGTTGGCGGCGATGGCCGGGTCGATGTCCAGCATGGCCTGGTCGGCGCCCGCAACCGGCGAGACGTAGCCGATGAACGCCGCGATCTCCGCGGCGTTGGCGGGCACGTAGTACCAGTTGACGAACACCTGCGCCTGCGCCTTGTTGGCGGCCCCCTTGGGGATGGACATGTTGTCGGTCCAGAGCATGCCGCCCTGGTCCGCGAGGGTCCACTGGAAGTCCTGGCTCTCGCTCTGCCCCGGCACCAGGAGACCTGCGATGTCTCCCGACCAGGCGATGGCCAGGACCACGTCGCCCGTGGCCATGGAGTTGACGTAGTCGTTGCCGGTGATGGCGCGCACGATGCCGTTGTCGATGGCGGTCTTGACCTCGGCCAGCGACTGCTGCCACTGCTCCTCGGTGAGGGTCGAGGGGTCGATGCCCAGCCGCAGCGCCGACAGCCCCACGGTGTCGCGGGGGTCGTTGAGGTACGTCACCTGGCCCGCGTAGTCCTGGCCGAACAGGATGTCGAGGCTGGTCAGGGGGCCCGTGATCGCCTGGTCGTAGCCCAGGCCGGTCATGCCCGACTGCCACGGCGCCGCGAGCAGGTTGCCCGGGTCCCAGTCGCGCGCCTTGTAGAGGTCGAGGAGGTTGGTGGGGTAGTTGGGCATGACCGAGGTGTCGTACGCCTCGAGCCAGCCGTAGCTGACGAGGCGCTGCATCATCCAGTCGGTGAGCACCACGAGGTCCCACCCGGTGGGGACGCCCGCCTGGAGCGGGGCCTGGAGCTGCGAGGCGTAGAACTCCTCGTTGCCGTTGACGGACTCCTGATAGTCGATGTCGATGCCCGTCTCGGCCTCGAACCGGCTGAGAAACGCGGAGTTGCCGTTGGCGTCCCAGTCCATGTAGCCGATCCAGTTGGCCATCTTGAAACCACCCGTCACCGGCTCCTGCGCGGTCACCCGGGCGGCGCTCGTCGCGCCCAGGAAGGCGGCGGCGCCCGCGGCGGCACCCAGCTGGAGCGCGCGGCGGCGGGAGATGGGGGTCTCGAGGGCGGTGGCGATGGTGGCAGGGCGGCGGTCGGCGGTGGTCATGGTCGGTCCTCGCTCTGGAAGTCGGGTCAGGCGCCGGGCTCGGCCGACGCGGCCATGCCCAGCATCTCGTCATCGGTGGCGTCCGTGCCCGCGGGCGGGTCGACCGCGAACGTGTCACCAGGGGACCAGGTCATCCGGACCTCCTCGCCGGGCTGCCACTGGGTCGAGGTGCGGGCGCGCTCGAAGTTCTGCTCGTAGGCGACCACCGGCAGGCCGCCCACGGCGAGGTCGACCTGGTACTGGGTGCTGACACCCGTGTACAGGGCGCTCCGGATGTGCCCTGCCAGGACGTTCGCCCCGGCCGGCATGGGGTCGGTGGTCTCGAGCAGCCGGATCTTCTCGGGTCGGACGCCCACGTCCACGAGGCTTCGGCCACCGAGTCGGCTGGTGGGCACCCGCACGATGTCGCCGCCCTCCAGCCGGATCTCGCTGAGGTCCCCGTCCACGCCCGTGGCGCGCCCTCGCAGCAGGTTGCTGGCGCCCAGGAACCCGGCCACGAAGCGCGTCGCTGGTCGCTCGTACAGCTCCTGTGGCGGGGCGAGCTGCTCGTACCGGCCGCGGTTCATGACCGCGACCCGGTCCGACATGGTCATCGCCTCCTCCTGGTCGTGGGTCACGTAGATGAACGTGATGCCCACCTCCTGCTGGATGCGCTTGAGCTCCACCTGCATCTGCTTGCGCAGCTTGAGGTCCAGCGCACCGAGGGGCTCGTCCAGGAGCAGCACCGCCGGCCGGTTGATGAGCGCCCGCGCGAGCGCCACGCGCTGCGCCTGGCCGCCCGAGATCTGGCCGGGCTTGCGCCGGTCGAAGCCTCGGAGCTCCACCAGCTCCAGCATCTCCGGCACCCGTCGCTTGATCTCCGCCGCATCCACCTTCCGTCGACGCAGACCGAACGCGACGTTCTCGTAGATCGTGAGATGCGGGAACAGGGCGTAGTTCTGGAACACCGTGTTGACGTTGCGCTTGAACGGCGGCAGCCACGTCACGTCCTGGCCCTGGAGCTCGATGAGCCCGCTCGTGGGCTCCTCGAAGCCACCGATCATGCGCAACGTGGTCGTCTTGCCGCAGCCGGACGGGCCGAGCAGCGAGAAGAACTCGCCCGCGTTGACGTCCAGGCTGATGTGGTCGACCGCGATCGCATCGGGCCCGAATGACTTGGTGACGTCCACGAGTCGGACATCGATGTCAGGCAACCGCCAGCTCCTCCTCGGCGATCAACCGCGTCGGGTCGCGACCGGACCACGACCCGGCCCGCCAGTATAGGGTCGGCGGCATGGGGCGTCCGCACGGATGTGCTGCCTCGTGCCAGTTGGATATGATCCCCTGCCAGACATGCAGGTGAGCCCCTCCCAGTGACCCACCACTGCCCGGGCGGCCCGGGGATGACCGCACGCCCATGACCGAC
>JAXLXC010000018.1:0-78578 GCA_046328155.1 Chloroflexota bacterium | reverse complement strand
CCGATTCGCCCCGCGCCATGACAAATGGCGCGAACCGGTGTCAGCAGGCACCTACACGTCCAGCTGAGCCACCCCTCCACGGTACATCCGTACCATCGTGCGGTATCGTTGGGGAAACGGCCAGCTGACCCGACCCCCCCAGTAGCGGGATCGCGGCCGCCCAGGAGGTATCGACCCACCATGAGGTCACGCACCCGTCTCGGCGTCGCGGGCGCCCTTGCCCTGTTCGCGGTGTCCGTGGCCGTCCCGGCCAGCGCCGTCAGCGTCGGCGCGACGCGGACGCGGTGGGTGGACGACGACGGCAAGGCAGGCCCGACCAACTGTGGGGGCAGTCGGTCGGCCACCAAGCGCATCCAGACGGCCGTCGATCGCTCCGACCGGAACGACGTGGTCATCGTGTGCCCCGGCACGTACCACGAGCAGTTCGGCGTCCAGGGCAGCAAGCTCAACGGCGTGACGGTCCGGGCATACAGCAAGTGGACCGCCGTGGTGCGGATGCCCGACGACATCACGGACGGCCCGGCGATCTGGGTCGAGGACGTCTCCAACGTGCTCATCCAGGGGCTCGCCATCGAGTTCCCGGACAGCGGCTGCGACCCGCACGTGGGCGACCTCCAGGGCCTCTGGGCGAGCAACGCGGACGGCGTGCGGATCTACGGCAACCGGTTCCGGACCACCGGCTCGGACACCCAGGGCGACTGCGGCTACGACGACGGCATCCGGGTGCTGTCCTCGACCAGCTTCCGGGTCGCCAACAACACCGTGCGCGACTTCCAGAGCGACGGCATCTCCATCGAGTCCGGCTCGCGTGGCAAGGTCGACGGCAACACGGTCCAGTTCTATCACAGCGGCTCGAGCTCCTCGGATGACGGCGACCAGGGCATCCGGGTCGTGGGCGGCGCCCGCGCCGAGGTGACCGGGAACCTGGTCCGCTCGCTGTCGGGCGCAGGCCACCCGCACCTGGAGCTGGGCATCGTGGTCCAGAACGCGGCCGGCGGCAGCGACGTCCATCACAACGACATCCACTACGTCAAGCAGGGCATGGGCTCGATCGACTCGAAGGTCGAGTTCCGATACAACGATCTGATCGGGACGAGCGAGGGTGGCGCCTCGGGCATCTTCGCGGATGACGGCGACCAGGTGACCGGGTCGCAGATCCTCAGCAACAAGGTGCGCTCCTTCGATGCCGGCATCTGGGTCGACGCATCCGGAATCACGCTCCGACACAACGACGCCCGCGGCAGCATCACCAACTCGTGTGTTGACACGTCCACGGGGAGTGGCACCTCCGGCACCGCCAACCTGTGGAGCAGCAGCAACATCGGGTCCCCGGTTTCGGATCCCACGGGCATCTGCCAGCTGCCCTGACCTCGTGTCGCTGGCGGTCGCGGGCGCCGTGACCGCCAGGGGACCATGTGGGCACTCTGGGGTATCGTACGGAGGACCACGGCCACGTCGATGTGCGGCTCCCCAGTGCCAGCATCGGTGCCCCCGGGGCCAAGGAGGAGATCCGAGCATGCGATCGCATCGGCAGGTCGCCCTGGCGGCGATCAGTGCGCTGCTCATGTTGTGCGCGGCTGCGCCCGCGAGCGCGGCGAGCGTTGGTTCGAGGACGACCCGCTGGGTCGACGATGACGGCAAGGCCGGCCCGAGCAGCTGCGGCGGCAGTCGGTCGGCCAGCACCAAGATCCAGTCAGCCATCAACAAGTCCGACCGGAACGACGTGGTCATCGTCTGCCCGGGCAGCTACACCGGCCTCATCGAGATCTCGGGTGCGCGCGACGGGCTGACCGTGCGGGGCTACTCCAAGTGGACCGCCGTCGTGAAGCCCCCCGCCAGCCTCGTCGACGGACCGCTGGTCTGGATGCAGAACGTCTCCAGCGTGACCTTGCAGGGGCTCGTCCTGCAGTTCCCCTCCACGGGCTGCCGGACCCACGTGGCCGACCTGTACGGCGTGTGGGCACGCAACGTCGATGGGTTGCGTGTGATCGGCAACCGGCTGCGCACGAGTGGCGCGGCCACCTTGGGCGACTGCGGCTACGACGACGGGATCCGCGTGGTGTCGTCCACGGGCGTCCGGGTCAGCAACAACACGGTGCGGGACTTCCAGAGTGACGGCATCTCGTTCGAGGACGCCTCCCGCGGCACCATCGACGGCAACTCCATCCAGTTCTATCACACGGATGCCGGCGCGAGCGATGACGGCGACCAGGGCATCCGCATCGTGGACGGCTCGCGGGCGGTCGTGGAGGACAACTCCATCCGTTCGCACTCGGGCTCGGGTCGGCCCCACCTCGAGATCGGGATCGTGGTGGATGACGGCAGCGGCACCAGCGAGATCCGTGGCAACGACGTCGCATACACCGAGACCGGGATCGGCGTGCTCGGATCGCGCGCGCAGGTGATCTCGAACAGTGTCACCGGCACGAACGCCCGTCGTGGCATCCACCTCCTCGACGGCACCGGTTCCGAGGTGGTCTCCAACCGGATCCGGTCGTATGACATCGGCATCGAGGTCGAGTCGAGCACGGGCAACACGCTTCGCAAGAACGACGCGAGCGGCAATGTGACGCAGGGATGCGTGGACACGACGTCCGGGGACGGCACGGCCGGGACCGGCAACACGTGGACCAGCAACATCGGCACGCCGGACTCGGCACCCGTGGAGATCTGCCCCGCCGCCTGACGTCGCCACGATGTGATGACGCGCTGACACTCGCACGCAGCACGACACCCGGTCGGTCCGCCGGCCGGGTGTCGTCCTTGTCTGCCTTCGGATGGTGGCGGTCCCGCGGCGACCGCACCGGGGATGACCGGCCCCGACCCCAGACACTGGTCTGACAGCGGGTGCCGCGATCGGTGCGGTGCGAAGGCGTCGAGGTCGGGGCCGTCCGCCAGCGCCGTCACGCTCCACGACGACCGAGCCGCGGTCGAGTGGATGGCAGCGAGTCGGGGCACCGCGAATCAGAACGGCCGCCGTCCGTCTGGGCGGCCGTTGCCGAAGCCGCGGGTTGGTCGGCGGCTGGCCCGCCCGGGGCTAGGAGGCCGAGCAGATGGCCGACGGCGACGATGCCGGCGACCCGACGTTGCTGCTGCTCCACGTGTTGGCGGTCCCGGCCGTGCCGCTCCCGCTGGTCGTGTCGACGCAGCCCTGGTCGAGGTTGTCGGTGGCGTCGTTGGCGCGCAGCACGGTGCCGGACGCGTCGACCTGGATGCCGGTGGCGTACTGCTGGACGCGGTTCTTGAGCACCTGGGTGCCGCTCCCGCTCACGACGTGGATGCCCCGCTGGGTCCCCACGCCGAACACGTCATTGGAGCGGACCTTGGCCGTGGAGCCGATGACGCCGATTCCGGTCTTGGTGTACCAGACCTTGTTGTGGTGGACGTCGCTCTCGCCCGTGCCGTCCATGACCACGATGCCCAGCTCCGTGTGGGGCTTGTCGGCGCCCGGATACGATCGGACCACGTTCCCGGTCACCTCGGCTCGCGAGCCACCCACGATGCGGATCCCCTGATCCCCGTCCTCGTCGGAGCCGGACTTGCCATGGTAGAAGTGGATGGCGTTGCCCTTGATCAGGCCACGCGTCCCGTCCTCGAACGAGATGCCGTCGCTCTGGAAGTCGCGCACCACGTTGTTCTGGACCAGGACGCGGCTCGACGACAGCACCCGGATGCCGTCCTGGTAGCCGCAGGCGCCCTGGGTGGCCGTGCCCGCCGTACGGAACTGGTTGGCCACGAACCGCAGGCCATTCGCGTCCTCCGCGAACAGCCCGTTGACGTCGTTGACGTGGGCCGCGCAGCCGGTGGAGGGGAACGACACGGTGAGCCACTGGATGGTCACGTTCGAGACGCCTTCGACCCACACGACCGAGTCCGCGTCGTGGCTCTTGGGGACCTTGAGCACCGTGCTGCCGCCCCCGGAGGAGCCGCGGACGGTCAGCCCGTCACGGGCGCCGGTGATGCCGATGGTGCCGGTGTAGACGCCCGGGCACACGATCACGACGTCGTTCGCGTCGGACTTGTCGATGGCGGCCTGGATGGACGTCGAGGCCTGCTTGCTGCCGCCGCAGCTGGTGGGGCCTGCCGTGCCGTCGTCGTCGACCCAGCGTGTGGTCGTGCCGCTGGCGGCACTGACCGGCGCGATGCTGGCCGCAGCCAGCAGGGCCGACACCGCAACGATCGCGGCGCGGGTACCTGTTCTCATGATGGGAAGCCTCCTTGGCCTGCGAGGGGGGGGGTGCCGACACTGGGAGTCGACGTCGCAGCCGTTCGAACGATGGTAGTCCAGTCTGGTCCGGGAGCGACCTGCGCGTCCCGGGTTGCGGTTCGGCCGCGGTGCGGCTGGGCGCCAGGAACCGCCTGGGGTCAGGCGCCCTCCACCAGCACCGCCTCCGCGACCGGCACACGGATGGGGTCGGGTCCGACGGGGACCGCGACGGGGGCACCGGACGCCGCCTGGGGCGGGCCCTGGATGCCGCCGACGATCCGCGACAACTCCGCTCGCAGGTCCTGGTCATGGGTCCCGGTCGCGAACTCGAGCAGCCGCCCGACGCAGGCCCGGATGTCGGTGGGCGGCTCCTCGGCCACTGCCCGCATCACCTTGGGGGTGGTGGTGGGCACCACCCGCTCCTGGTCGTAGAACAGCTCCTCGTGGAGCTTCTCACCGGGACGCAGGCCCGTGATCTCGATGGGCTGCGACTCCGGGTCACGGCCGGCCAGGCGCGTGACGTCCTTGGCCAGGTCCATGATCCTGATGGGCTCGCCCATGTCCAGCACGAACAGGTCGCCCGCCTGGCCGAGCGCCGCGGCGTCGAGGATGAGCCATGACGCCTCGGGGATGGTCATGAAGTAGCGGGTCATCTCCGGGTGCGTGATGGTCAGCGGCCGACCGCGCTCGAGCTGGTCCGTGAAGATGGGCACGACCGAGCCATTCGAGCCAAGGACGTTGCCGAAGCGGACCGAGACGTAGGGTCGGCCGGTCCGCCGCGCGGTGTCGGCGACCAGCATCTCCGCGACGCGCTTGCTGGCGCCCATGACGCTGGACGGCTTGACGGCCTTGTCCGTGGACACCAGCACGAAGCGGCCCACGCCGGCCTCGACCGCCGCGTCGAGCAGCGCCATGGTGCCGGCCACGTTGACGTGGATGGCGTCGGACGGGTGCTGCTCCATCATCGGCACGTGCTTGTAGGCGGCTGCGTGCAGGATGACGTCCGGCCGCTCGTCCATGACGATGCGCTGGATCGCCGCCCGGCTCGCCACGTTGGCCAGCAGCGGCTGGATCTCCACGCCGCTGTCGGCGTGCGTCTCGGCCAGCTGCCGATGGATGTCGAACAGGGCGCTCTCGGCCCGGTCCAGCAGGATCAGTCGGCGGGGGCGCAGCGCGATGACCTGGCGCGCGAGCTCGGACCCGATCGACCCGCCCGCGCCCGTGATGAGGATCACCTTGCCCGGGAACACGTCCGCGACCTCCGGGCCATGCTCCGTGGTGGTGGGCCGGCGCAGCAGGTCCTCCACGCGGACCTTCCGGACGCGATGGGCGTCGATGGTGCCGTCGAGCAGCTCCACCATGGAGGGCACGGTCCGCACGTCGAGATGCAGCGCGGTGGCCGCCTCCATGATGCGTCGGATGCTGGCACCGGATGCGTTGGACGCGGTGATGAGCAGCGTCTTGGCACCGGTCGCCTCGGCCGCGGCCGTCAGCGTCTCGAGGCCGCCGAACACGGGCAGGCCGGCGACGCGGGAGCCCGCGAGGGCCGGGTCGTCGTCCAGGAACCCCCGGGGCATGACGCCGGCCTGGGGCAGGCGCCGCGCCGACCGCGCGATCATGGCGCCGATCTGCCCGGCGCCATACAGCAGCGCCACGCTGGGCGACCCGCCCGCGGAGCGACCCGACGCGGCGAAGTCATGGAGCGCCCGGATCCCGAAGCGCGACCCACCCACGAACGTCAGCGTGATGAGCAGCTCGGTCGGCCAGTAGGACAGCGGCAGGCCCTGGGTGACCAGGGTGCCACCCACGGTCGCGACCTGGGCGAGGTCGATCGCCGTGAACAGCGCCGCGGCGAGGACGCTGCCGGCGAGCGCCGCGAACACGATGCGCTGGAGGTCGGGGACGCTGGCGAAGCGCCAGTCGTGCGAGTAGAGGCCGACCCGGACGTCGACGAGGGTGCGGATGGCGAGCATCAGGCCGACCAGCAGGACCGCCGACGGGACCTGGGTGGCGATCTCCCCGGATGCGTCATACCGGAGCGCCAGCGCCAGCACCGAGGCAAGCACGACGCCCGTGGTGTCGAGGACGAACAGGTGTCGACCCCGCAGGCGGCTGGTGATGTCAGCGAGGAAGAACCGGACCGACCGCGTCAGGTCGCGACCATACCGACGAGAGGTGCGCGATCGACCGCCGCGCAGCCTTCCCTGAGTACGCAGGAACGCCAATCGAGTGCCCTCGGGGACATGGACATACTGGGCTCGGCCCGCCGTGTCCCCACCCGACTGGCCGACGTCCCGGGATGTGGCGCTGACCTACTGGGTCCAATCGCGCGTGACATCCCGAACTACTGGGAGTTCAGACGATATACCGGTTGAGCCAACTTTGCCAGTACCCAGGGGGCTCCCCCGGGGTACTTTCCGGCCTTCGTGGTGCACCTCGTCACCAAGCGGCCCCGGTGCCTCGCCACGGCGCTCGGCGATACACTCGGCAGACCGTCCTGCCACCGTCGCCCCGGAGGGTCACCGCCATCGTCACCAGCCAACCCGACATGCTCAGCCTCGGCCCCGGCGCGGTCGAGCGCATCCTTGAGGCCGTCCGCCGCGAGGTCCTGGGGACCCTCCGGCGGCGCGGCGCGGTCGTGGCCGTGTCGGGGGGCATCGACAGCTCCGTCGTGGCCGCCCTGTGTGCCCGTGCCCTCGGCCCCGAGCGCGTGCTCGCGCTGTTGCTCCCCGAGCGCGATTCGTCGCCCGAGGCGCTGCGGCTGGGGACCCAGTTGGCTGACCACCTGGGGGTCGAACGGGTGGTCGAGGACATCGAACCCGCCCTCACCGCACTCGGGTGCTACGACCGCCAGCTGGAGGCCATCCGGATGGTGGTACCGGAGTACGGGGAGGGGTGGCGGTGCAAGCTCGTCCTCCCGTCGCTCCTGGATGGCGACCGGCTCAACCTGGTGTCGCTGACGGTCCAGGACCCGGAGGGCCGCCAGGCCACCCACCGGATGTCGCGACCCGCGTACCTCCAGATGGTGGCGGCCACCAACTTCAAGCAGCGGGTCCGCAAGACCCTCGAGTACTACCACGCCGACCGTCTCCACTACGTGGTGGCCGGCACGCCGAACCGACTCGAGTACGACCAGGGCTTCTTCGTCAAGCAGGGGGACGGCGCGGCCGACATCAAGCCCATCGCCCACCTCTACAAGTCGCAGGTCTACGCGATGGCGGCGGAGCTGGGACTGCCCGACGAGATCCAGGGTCGCTCGCCGACCACGGACACCTTCTCGCTGCCCCAGAGCCAGGAGGAGTTCTACTTCGCGCTGCCCTACCAGCAGATGGACCAGTGCCTGTGGGCGTTCGACCATGACTGGACGCCCGAGCAGACCGCCGGCGCGATCGGGCTCACCGCAGACCAGGTGGCACGGGTCTATCGGGACATCCAGGCCAAGCGTCGCGTGGCCCAGTACCTCCACCACGCGCCCCGCCCGCTGCCGGACGACCCGGGGTCCTGATCGTGTGCGGCATCGCGGGCGCGATCGCGCTGCGTCCCGACGCCGCGTCGCCGTCCATCGAGGACATGGCGCGCGCCGTGGGCGCGATCCGCCACCGCGGTCCGGACGAGACGGGCGTCTTCCGGGACGACCGCGCGACGCTCGGCCACGCGCGGCTCTCCATCATCGACCTGGCCACGGGCCAGCAGCCCATGGCCGATGCCACCGGTGACGCGTGGCTCGTGTTCAACGGCGAGATCTTCAACTACCTCGAGCTGCGTGCGGAGCTGGAGGCGGCGGGCCATCGGTTCCGGACGCGCAGCGACACCGAGGTCATCCTCGTGGCATGGCGAGCGTGGGGGGAGGCGGCGTTCGCCAGGTTCGACGGGCAGTTCGCGCTCGCCATCTGGGAGCCCCGGGCACGGCGGCTGGTGCTGGCACGGGACCGCTTCGGGGTGCGGCCGGTCTACCTCTGCGAGCATGCCGGTCGCCTGTGGTTCGCGAGCGAGGTCAAGGCCATCCTGGCGGGCGACCCATCGATCCCGCGGGCGCTCGACCCCGTGGGCCTGGCCGAGACCTTCACCTTCTGGGCCAGCGTGGCGCCGCAGGGCGTGTTCGAGGGCATCACCGAGCTCGAGCCTGGCCACATCCGGATCGTGGAGCAGGGCCGGACCGTGGACCACGCGTTCTGGGAGCCCAGCTACGTGGTCGCCGACGAGCTGCGGTCGCTGGGGTCCGTCGATGCGGCGGTCGGTCTGGTCCGGGCGAGCCTCGAGCGAGCCGTGAGCCTTCGGATGCTCCGGGCCGACGTGCCCGTGGGCAGCTACCTGTCCGGGGGCCTGGACAGCTCCATCATCGCCAGCCTCGGTCGGATCGCCAAGGGCGATCGGTTCCACACGTACTCCATCCGGTTCGAGGACCCGGAGTTCGACGAGACCCGCTGGCAGCGGCTGATGGCCGAGCGGATCGACAGCGAGCACCATGAGCTGCTGGTCACCGCGCGCGACGTGGCCCGGGTGTTCCCGCAGGTCGTGTGGCACGCGGAGCGGCCCCTGCTGCGCACGGCCCCCGCGCCGCTGTTCCTGCTGTCGGAGGCGGTCCGTGCCTCGGGCGTCAAGGTCGTGCTGACGGGCGAGGGCGCGGACGAGATGTTCGCGGGCTACGACCTGTTCCGGGAGGCGCGGGTCCGGCGCTTCTGGGGGCGTGACCCGGCCTCGACCATCCGACCCCGCCTGCTGACGCGGCTGTATCCCTATCTGGAGCGCTCCCCCGTCGGTGCGCGGACGATGGCCGCGGAGTACTTCGGGCGGGACCGGGAGCGCTGGGCCGAACCCGGGTTCTCGCACCGACCGCGATGGCGCTCGACGGCCGCCGTCCAGGCGCTGTTCGTGCCCGCGGTGCGCGAGGCCGCGGGCCGCGCCGATGTCGTGGGGCGCCTGCTGTCAGGCCTGCCCCCGACGTATCGCGACTGGGGACACCTGGCCCAGGACCAGTACCTGGAGGTCCGGACCCTGCTGTCGAGCTACCTGCTGTCGTCGCAGGGCGACCGAATGCTCATGGCGCACTCCGTGGAGGGCCGCTTCCCGTTCCTGGACACCGACCTGACCGATCTCGCTGCCGCGCTGCCGGCGTCGCTCAAGCTTCGGGGGCTGGACGAGAAGCACGTGCTCAAGCGTGTCGCGGCCGACCTCGTGCCGCCCGAGGTCCTGGCGCGTCCCAAGCAGCCCTATCGGGCGCCCGACGCGGTCGCCTTCGCGAGCGAGCCGCCCGACTGGGTGCGCGAGCTGGTGAGCGAGCGGGGGGTCCGGGAGGTCGGGGTGTTCGATGCCGGGGGCGTCGAGCGGCTGTGGCGCAAGTGCCGCGCGTCCGCGGAGCGTGGGCGGCTGTCCAACACGGATGACATGGCCCTCGTCGGGGTGCTTTCCACGGGGTTGTTGCATCATCAGCTCATCGGGCGGCCGCCGGAGGCGACGCCAGTGATGCACTTCGATACCCACGTCGACCTGAGCCACCTCGGTTCGGCGCGCGACGACACGACGCAGGAAGAGGGGGCTCCCTGTCTGACATGACGGTCCAAGACCAGGTGCGCGAGTACGTCCTGGAGACATTCTTCGTCGCGGACGCCGGCGAGCTGTCCGACGACCTCTCGCTCATCGACAGCGGCATCGTGGATAGCACCGGGATGCTCGACATCATCCTGTTCCTCGAGGAGCGGTTCGGGATCCACGTCGCCGACCAGGAGACGACGCCCTCCAACCTCGAGACCATCGGGCGGATCGCGGGCTACGTGGGTCGGAAGCGCGCCGAAGCCGCCTGAGGGCGGCGGGTCAGGAGCCCGCAGACGGATCCCCCTGCGGCGAGCGCAGCGACGGACGTGCCGCCGGGGCCACGACGATGGCGTTCGAGGCGACGTCACGCACCACGAGCGCGCCCGCGCCCACCACCGCGTCCTCGCCGATCCGGACGCCGGGCAGGATCACCGCGCCACTGCCGATCGTTGCGCCGCTCGCGATCACGCAGCCGCCGCCCACGACCACCCCGCCGAACAGGGTGGCGTGGTCCTCGATCACGGTGTCGTGGCCGATGGTGCAGTTCATGTTCACGTGGACGTGCCGGCCGAGCGAGATGTGGGTCGTCATCCGGCTGCCGGCCGCGACGATCACCCCCTCGCCCAGCTCCACGTCCCTGCCCATGGTGGCGGCCGGGTGGCGCAGGACGGGGGCGCGGCGCCCCCAGCCCGTGGCGAGCACGTCGATGCGCCGACGAGGGTCGGCCGCGCCGATGCCGATGACATAGTCGGCATCGAGCTCCGCGAGCATGCGCGTCTCGCCCAGCCGCTGGACGCCGATGCGCCGCAGCAGGTCCTCGCGCACCTCGCCGTCGTCGAGGAAGCCCAGCAGCTCGAAGTCCGGGGACACGGCGTTCATCGCATCCACGATGTCGACCACCTCACGCCCGAAGCCACCGGCCCCCACGATCACCAGGGGGCGTCGTCGACCGCTCATCCGACGCCCACCCCGACCGGCGCGACCGCGACGGGGAGGTCCGCCCGCAGCAGCTTGCCGGTCTCGTTCCGGGGCAGCCGGTCAAGGAACGTGATGCTCGCGGGCACCAGCCACGGCGGGACCGCCGCCCGCAGGGACGTCCGCAGCTCGTCCTCGGTGACGTCGCTGCCGGGCCGGCGCACCACGAAGGCCGCGGGCACCTCGCCCATGAGGTCGTCGGCCACGCCGCGAACGCCTGCCTCGACCACGGCCGGGTGTCGCTCGAGCGCCTGCTCCACCTCCACCGGGCTCACGCGCCGCCCACCGACCTTGATGATCTCCCGCGCTCGTCCCTGGTGGAACAGGAAGCCGTCGGCGTCGCGGCGCGCCAGGTCGCCCGTCCACAGCCAGCCGTCACGCAGGATGCCGGCCGTGGCCTCGGGGTCGTCGAGGTAGCCAGGCGTCACGTTGTCGCCGCGGGCGACCAGCTCCCCGACCGTGCCCACGGGCACCTCGTCGCCCACCTGGTCGACGACGCGCACCTCGACCCCGGGGATGGGGATGCCGATGGAGCCCTCCTTGTCGACGGCCCGATCCGGCGGCAGGTAGGTGAGCCGTGCCGTCGCCTCGGTCTGGCCGTACATCACGTATAGGCTCGCCGGCGCGAACGCCTCGCGCGCCCATCGGGTGGTGTCGCTGGCCATCGCGCCACCGGCCTGGGTGACATAGCGCAGGGACGGCATGGGGATGCTGCGCAGGTCCACCGACCGGCGCAGGATCTCGAAGGTCAGGGGCACCCCGGCGAACCCCGTGCATCCCTCTGCGGCGAGCGACTCCATCACCGTGCGCGGGAAGGCGAACCGGTCGTCGAAGACCACCGAGCCACCGACCAGCAGGTGGGTCTGGAGCAGGCTGCGCCCATAGCAGTAGGAGAGGGGCAGCGTGGCGAGCACGCGGTCCCGTGCCGTGAGCCCGAGGTAGCGCACGATCGACCGGCTGTTGGCGTCGGTGTTGCGATGGGTCTGGAGGACGCCGAGGGGCGTGCCCGTGCTCCCTGACGTGAACAGGATGAGCGCGACCGAATCGGGGTCGACCGCCGCCGGCTGGTCGATCGGTGGCTCGGTCGCCGCCGGGTCGGGCGCGCCATCCTCGGGCAGCCACTGGGCCGGGCGACCCAGCGCCGCCAGCAGCGCGGCCGTGGGCGCGTCGCGATGCGCCACCCATGCCTGGTCCACGGCCAGCCCGGCGAGGGCGTCCCCCCACAGCCGTGCATCGCGGCCCGCCAGCACCACGTGGCGTGCCCCGGCGCGCGTCACCACCTGGCGCAGGGCACCCGCGGCTTGGCCCCTCGCGACCGCGACCACGGTGCCGCCCAGCGCCTGGACCGCGAGCGACGCGACCACGGCGGGCGCACCGTTGGGGAGCGCGACCACGACGCGGTCGCCGTGCCCCACGCCGTGCGCCCGCAGCCGTCCGGCGAGCGCGAGCATGCGCTGCGCCAGGTCGCCGTAGCTCAGACGCGTGGTGGGGGTGGCGATGGCTGGGGCGTCAGCGGTCGTCGCGGCGTGCGCCAGGACCCAGGCATGGAGGAACGGATCGGTCACCATGAGGCGTGCGACCCGTGCGAGCGCAACATCGCGGGCGATGGTACGTGACCTGCCCCGCGTGGTCCCCACGACGCTCGGGCCGTCGGAGGTGCCCATCGGTACCGGGTGGGAGCGCCTGACGCCGGGTCAGCCTCGACCTAGACCCCCTGTCGGCGTGCCGCCTGGCGAAGCGCAGCCGCGACGACCGCGACGTCGTCGTCGGTCATGCGTGGGGACCATGGGATGGCGAGCGTGGACGCGGCCACGCGCTCCGTGACCGGGAAGTCACCTTCGCGATAGTCCGTGAGCTCCAGCATGAACCGCTGGGTGTGGATGGGCGAGAAGTAGGGGCGGGTCTGGACGCCCAGCTCCTCGAGGTCGGCGAGCATCCGGTTGCGGTCGAGGGCGCGGTCGAGGCGTATCACGTACACGAACCAGTCGACTGACTCGCCCGGCCCAGCCTGGGGGAGCCGCAGCCAGTCGATGCCACCCAGCTCGCGCTGATAGGCGGCGGCGACCGCCGCGCGCGCGGACCGGAGCTGCTCGAAGCGCTCCAGCTGCGCCACGCCGACCGCCGCGGACAGCTCGTCCATCCGGTAGTTGTAGCCCAGCCGCACGTGCTGGAGCCAGGCCCCGTCCTCGCCCCGGCCCTGGTTGCGCATGCTCCGGAACTGGGCCGCGAGGTCGGGGTCGTCGGTGACCACCACGCCGCCCTCGCCCGTGGTGATCTGCTTGTTGGGGTAGAACGCGAACGCCGAGGCATCGCCGAACGAGCCCAGGGGTCGGCCATCGAGGCTCGAGCCCAGCGCCTCGCAGCTGTCCTCGATGAGCCGCCAGCCGTGCCGCTCCGCGATGTCCGCGACCTCGACGATGTGGCACGGTCGGCCGAACACCTGCACCGGGAGGACCGCCTTGGTGCGGGGCGTCGCCGCCGCCTCGAGGAGCGACGGGTCAAGGCCCATCGAGTCCTCCTCGATGTCCACGAACACCGGGCGGGCGCCCTCGTACAGGAAGCAGTTGGTGGACGCCACGAAGCTGAAGGGCGTGGTGATGACCTCGTCACCCGCGCCGATGCCCAGCGCCCGCACGGCCATGTGGAGGGCCGCGGTGCCGCTGCTGCAGCTGACGCCGAACCGCCGGCCCGACATCTCGGCGATGCGTTCCTCGAACGCGCGCGCGAACGGGCCAAGGCCGAGCACGCCGCTGTCGAGCGCCTGCGTGACGAGCTCGCGCTCGCGGTCACCGACCCACGGCTGGGCGAGGGGGATGTTGCGGACGGGGGGATTCACGGGGGCATCTGGTCGGGTCGCGGTCATGCACCTAACGTAGCGCGTGAGTCGGCTCGCCGCCATCCGCGGCCTCATCGATCGGTGCGTCGACGCACGCAGGGATCGCCTGCCGACGAGGTCACCACAAGGCGCCCGACGTGTCCGTCACGACCCGTCTGCTACAGTCCGGCCGCTCGGATGATGGGCTGGGCCACCGGGATTGGGGCTCACCGCGGGACGTCGGAGGCCTCACGTGATCGGATGGTTGCACCCGGTGGCAGGCGCCACGCTGCGACTGCTGCTGCTCGTGGCATCCCTGACGGGATGCGCCCGGATCGACTACATCGGCGCCACCCTCGCCTCCGCGCCGCCGCTTCCGGCGCCACCCGAGCAACCCGCGCCCCCCCAGCTGACCAACGGCGTGTACCGCGTGCCCGACACCATCGATGCGACCGGCGAGACCGACGCGTCGGCCGACCTCCAGCGCTTCGTGGTCCAGGTGCCAGACGGCGCGACCATCGAATTCCCCGAAGGCGGCGTGTTCCGGATGGACCATGGGATCCAGCTCTGGCGACGCCATGACCTCGTGTTCGATGGCAACGGGTCGACCCTGCGTGCCATGGGCTCCGCCAGCCGCCCCGTGGACAGCCCCTTCGCGCTCATGTACGAGGACGACCGGATCGTGATCCGGGACTTCGTCCTGGAGGGGAACAATCCCGACGCGGGCACCCCCGACGCGTTCCACGGGGGGGACGAGCACCTGTCGGGCGTCTACCTGGGTGGTGCCCGGGACGTGCTGGTCGAGGGCATGACCATCAGCGACTTCTACGGGGACTGCGTGTACGTGGGCAGCAACACGCGGGACGTGTGGACGACGCGCGCCGTGTTCCAGGACTCAACCTGCACCGGGACCGGCCGCCATGGCGTCTCCGTCATCGCGGGGCAGGACATCGCCATCCAGCGGGTCACCTTCGACGAGATCGGCTTCATGATCGTGGACATCGAGCCCGACCGGGAGCAGGACGGCGCCCAGTCGATCGCCCTCCTGGACAACACCATCGGCACCTACGGCCTGACCGACCAGTACGTGAGCTGGATGCTGGCGGCTTATGGTGGCGCCCCTAAGGCATCCGTCCGTGATGTGTCCGTCATCGGCAATACCATTAGTGGCACCGAGCGTACGGGCACTGACGATGTGCCCCTGGCCCTGAGCGTGGTGGCGGACGGGACCCTTGGTCCTCGATCAGGGTTCGCGATACGCGACAACGTTTCACCGCGCGCGGTAGCACGGACGGTACACGGCGCACCGGTGCTCATGCGGAGCGTCGATGGCATCACCATTACCGGCAACCGCCAGCCCATGAGCGCCGGCGAGCTCGCCGTGCTGCGAAACTCGACGGACATCCTCTACGAGGGGAACGACACGGCGCCCTGAGCCAAGCGCCGGCCCCCTCGGCATCAGACGGTGCCGGACCGCACCGTCCCGATGCCGACCTGGTGGGACTCTCGAGCCACTTCGACTAGGATGGGACCTCCCCCTCCATAGGTCCCATTCGCACGGGATCGCATCCCGGTCACGGAGCCCCGTCCCCTTGAGCCTCCAACGCCAAGTCCGAGCCATCCTGCAGCGGCTGCCCTACATCCTCCTCGCGGTGGTCCTCGCGGCGCTGCCCACGTTCCTGTTCATGAGCTCGCGCACCAAGATCTACGAGGCCGCCTCGACCGTGTTCGTGGGCCAGGCCCTCAAGGGGTCGGACCCGGACTACCTCGGCCTTGAGGTCGCGCAGTACCTGGCCGGCCAATACGCCTGGCTCGCCGAGCAGGATTCGGTGCTCGACCCGGTGATCGCCCAGCTGGGCCTGAGCTCCACGAGCATCCAGCTCCGCGAGGCTGTGACTGCGACGGTCCGCGATGGCAGCCCCGTGTTCACGATCGCCGTCCGCGATGCCGACCCCACCCTGGCGGCGTCGATCACCAATGCCATCGTGGCGGAGCTCGTGGCCGCCTCGCCCACGTACAGCAACGACGACGGGAATGGCGTCCAGGCGGATCTCGACGCCCTGCGGGCGGACATCACCCGGTCGCAGGCGGAGCTCGACCGACTGCTCGCCCTGACGGACCCGACCGCCGCGGACACGGCCGACATCACCCGCCTCAGCGACCACCTGCTCAGCCTGCGCTCCACGTACGCGACGCTCCTGGGCTACTCCGCCAACAGCGGCACCAACCGGCTCACGGTCATCCAGCCGGCGTCGGCGCCCACGACCTGGGTGGAGCCCCGTCCGCTGTACTTCACGGCGGTCGCCGCCGCCGCGGCGCTGGTCATCGCGGTCGCGCTGGCCTATGTCGCGGCCATGCGCGACGACCGGGTCCGCGAGGGCGCCGAGGTGGAGGAGGTCACGGGCCTCCCGATCCTCGCGGCCATCCCGTCCGCCACGCGCGGCCGGAGGCGCGCACCGCACATCCACCCGCCCGGGTCCGCGGCCGCCAGCTCGATCGACGCGCTGCGCATCGCCATCGAGGCGTTCGTGCCCGATCGCGGGGGCGGCGTCAGCATCGTGGTCCTGAGCCCGTCCATCGACCAGGGCGCCAGCGAGACCACGGCGAACCTGGCGATCTCGCTCGCCGGCTCGTCCGGGAACGTCCTGCTGGTGGATGCGGACGTCGCGAAGCCCCAGCAGCATCTCCTGTTCGAGGTCGAGAACCGGGTCGGGCTCACCACCATGCTCCGGCGCGACGACCCGAGCCATGTCGACGACGCGATCGTCAGGACGCGCATCCCGGGTCTGCGGATACTGCCCGCTGGGCCGCCCATGACGGATGTCGGATGGACGGGCTCCGGCGTGCTGAAGCGCATCCTCCCGGCCCTCCGATCCTCGAGTGACGTCCTGGTCTTCGACGCGCCCGCGCTCGATGCGGGCACGATCGGACTGGCCTTGGCCGCCGAGACCAGCGCGACCATTCTCGTGGCGCGGCTGGGTGTGACCACGCGCTCGTCCCTGCAGGAGGCCCGCAGCCGCCTCGAGCTGGTTGGGGCGAACGTCCTGGGCGTCGCCGTCCAGGGGCTGAAGGCCATCCCGCCTGCCAGCCCGGACCCGGCCGCCCGTCCGAAGCTCCCGACGATCGACCCGCTCATCGCGTCATATCGGACGCCGCCGCACACCAGCTGATGCGCGGGCCCGCTGCGGCCACGCTCCCGCTGCGGGGCGTGCGCCCACCGTCCGCGATCTCCCGCGACCCCACGGGACGGTCGCGGGTCGCCTTGACTGCGCCGGGCGACATGCAGCGGCTGCTGATGGGTCTGACCGCGGCGGCCATCATCGTGGTCGGCACCGCGCTTGGCTCCTCGCCCGTGTCGCTCGCCGGCATCGGCCTCGCGCTGGTGTGCGCCGTCTTCTCGCCTGCGACCGGGCTGGTCGTCCTGGCTGTCGTCGGACCGCTCAAGCCGCCGCTCGTCATCCCACCGCCGGGGCTGCCGCCAACGCTGGTCGCGGCGATCCTCATCGGGTGCCTTGGTCGCCTTGCGGTGGAGCGTCCCACCCTCCGAGTCGGCGCGCCGCTCTTCTTCGCGGCTGCGTTCTTCCTCTACCTGTTCGCGCAGCAGGTCCCCGAGATGCTCCAGCTCTGGGCGGGCGCCGAGGGCTATCGGACCGTCTCGCTGTTCATCCAGATCGCGACCGGCTTTGGGGCCGCGCTGGCGACCGCGCTCGTGATGCGTGGCCGCCCGGTCGGCACGATGCTCGTGGCGTTGGGGGTCGGCGCCGGGATGGCTGCGGTGCTCGCGATCGCGGTGATGGCTGGCGTGTCCAGCCCGCTCATCGACAACCTGGTCAACGAGATGCAGATCACCGGGCGCGCCATCGGGCCATTCCTCGACCCCAACTACTTCGGGACGTTCCTCGCGACCGCGACGGTGCTCCTGATGGCGTCGTGGCCGTTGGCACGCACGCTGCTGACGCGTGCCGCGCTCGTCGGCGTGACCGGGCTGCTGCTGGTCGCGCTTGCTACCACCCTCTCGCGCGGCGCGTTCCTGGCGCTGGCGACCGGGATCCTGGTGCTCGCCCTGTCGATTGGGCGCCGGCTGGCGATCCTGATCATGGTCATCGGCGTGGCGGGTGCCGCCATCGCGTACCCGCTGTTCCTGGAGTACCGGCTGTCCGAGGACGTGGGCTCCACCGGGCTTGCGGCGTACGCGCAGCAGGCGGCGAGCGACGAGAGCCGAGTCTACGCCGCCGCCGCTGGCCTCGACCTGTTCCTCTCGTCGCCCGTCTTCGGCATTGGACTCGGCCAGTACAAAGACGCGACCATCCGCATCGCCGAGACGCCAGTGGCCATCGAATCCCACAATTGGTACATGAACGTGCTGGCGGAGCAGGGACTGGTGGGCATCGTCCTGTGGGTGGGGCTGGTGGGATCGGTCGCGGTGGCCGCCTGGCGCCGGGGCGGCCTCGCGGCCCGAGTCGGCTTGGCGCTGCTCGCGACGATGGCTGCGGGGGCGATCTCGCTGCAGACGCCGGCCTCGTACCAGGTGTCGTCGATCGTCGCGATCGGACTGGCCATGGCCCTGGTCGCCCTCTGGGATCCGGTACGCCTGCCTGACGGGGCAGGCGTGACCGATCAGCCACATGCCCCTTCGGTCTCCCGACGACCACCCGGTCGCAGGACAGCGTCGTGGGGGTGACCGACGCCGCCGGCGCAGCCGAGCCCGCGTCGGTGGCCCGAACGGCGACGGGGCGCGGCGGTGACGTCACGTTCGTCATCCGATCGCTCGGCCTGGGTGGCGCCGAGCGGCAGCTCATCGAGCTCGCGCGAGGGCTCATGACCCGTGGCTGGACCGTCAGGGTGGTCGCGTTCTACCCCGGCGGCGAGCTCCGCCCGGACCTGGAGCGTGCCGGGGTCCCGGTGGAGGACCTTGCCAAGCGAGGTCGATGGGACCTGCTCTCGTTCGCTCGCCTGGTTCGGATCCTGCGTCGTGAGCGCGCCCCCATCGTGCACGCATACCTGGGCGAGGCGAACCTCGTCGTCGCCGCGCTCCGCCCCCTGCTGGCGTGTCGGGTGGTCGTGTGGGGCATCCGATCCGCGGACCTGTCACGCAACCGCCAGGACTGGCTGAGCGGCGTCATCGGGCGGCTCAATCGGCTGCTCGCGCGACGTGCCGACCTCATCATCTGCAACTCCGGCGCTGGCATGCGGGTCCATGCCGCCGAGGGCTACCCCGCGGCACGCATGACCGTGGTCCCCAACGGCGTGGACACGCAGCGCTTCGCTCCCGATCCGGATGCGCGCGCACGCGTCCGGTCGGAGTGGCGGGTGGAGCCGGGCGAGCTGGTGCTCGGGCTGGTGGGTCGGCTGGACCCCATCAAGGGCCACGAGGTGCTGCTGCGGGCGATGGCGCCCAGCGCCGCCGAGGCCCGCCTCCGGGTGGTCTTCGTGGGCACGGGGCCGGACGACTACCGCGAGGGCCTGGCAGCGCTGGCGACGCAGCTGGGCATCGCTGACCGCGTGGTCTGGGCCGGGCCGCGCACGGACATGCCGGCGGTCTACGCCGCCATGGACCTGCTGGTGTCGGCCTCGCATGGCGAAGGGTTCTCCAACGTCATCGCCGAGGCGATGGCATGTGGCGTGCCGTGCGTGGTCACGGATGTCGGCGACTCCGCCGACATCGTGGGGGACGTCGGGTGGACCTGCCCGCCGGACGACCCCGCGGCCCTCGGCGCGGCGATCGGACAGGCGGTGCGGGAGCCGGCCACGCTCGCGGAGCGCGGCGGCGCGGCGCGTGCCCGGATCGTGGGCACCTACGACACGCAGCGACTCATCGAGCGCACCGCCGAGCGGCTGACCACGACCCTGGAGGCCAAGCGGCCTCGTCGCTGAGCCGCGCGGCGCCCTGGCGTGGCGATAGGCGCCGGACCCCCGAGCGCGCCTACCTGCCGGGCGTGCGACCCTCGACGGCCGCGTGCCACACCCCGCGGTAGGCATCGGCCATGCGCTCGAGGCTGAAGTGCGTCGCGATCCGCTCGCGGGCGTCCCGCTGGCGCTGCCGCGTCGCCGGCTCGTCGGCGAGGGACGCGATCGCCTCGGCCAGGACCGCCGCAAGCCGCTCGCTGTCGCGGGGTGGTGCGACCCACCCCGTGTCGCCCACGATGAGCGCGCAATCGCCGGTGTCGGTCACGACGCAGGGCGTGCCGCAGGCCATGGCCTCGGAGAGCACGTTGGGGAAGGCCTCGGCGACGCTGGTGAGCACATGCAGGTCGAACGCGCTCATGACCCCGGGCACGTCGGAGCGGCGACCCAGGAGCAGGGTCCGTTCGCGGATCGGGGAGTCCTCGAGGAGCGCGGCGAGTTCCACGTTCGACTCGTCCATGCCCGTGCCCACGAGGACCAGCCGGCACCGCGCCGCCACCGCGGGGTCCAGCGATTCCATGGCGCGCACGAGGTTGGCGTGGTCCTTCTGGGGGTCCCAGCGTGCGACGGTGCCCAGCACCACCTCGCCGGGCTGGACGCCCCACTCCGCCCGGAGTCGCTCGCGGGCGGCCTCGTCCCGCTCGAAGTGAGTGAGGTCGTACCCATTGGGTACGACGACAATCCGCCGCTCCGCATAGCCCAAAGCCCGGTGCCGACGTGCCCCTTCCTCCGAGCAACTGATGATGGTGTGCGGGACCGCGTAGGACGCCACAGCGGCCACACGGGCCACGACCTTGGTCTTCAGAGAGGCAATCTCGCTGTTGTGGATACCCCACACGATGGCGCGTCGCCCGGCCATGCGCGCCAGCCCGCCCGCGACGACGTCGGAGTGGTACATCCAGGTCTGGATGACGTCCGCGTCCGAGGCACGGATGATCGACCACAGGCGCCGGATTCCGGTGCGGGTCAGCCGGGACCTGGGCATGCCCAGCGCATGGACCTTGACGCCAGCCTGCTCCAGCAGCGGGCCGTACTTGTCGCGCTCCATGAGCGCCACGACCGCATGCCGGTCCGCGCGGTCGAAGGTCACCAGCCGATGCAGCACGGCCTCCGCGCCGCCGTCGCCCAGGCCGGTGATGACATGCAGCACCGACAGCGGTCGGCCGCCGCCCTGGCCGCGAGGAGCATCCTGATCCAGCAACGTCCGATACATCCCTTCCTGTGCGGCCGCATCCGGCGACGGCCCACCACGATGGTAGCCAGTGCGCCACCGAAGGGCCGCAGGCGGTGCTCCCAGCGGGGCGTCTGGGCACCGCCAACGGCTCGTGACGCGGTCGGTGCGGAGCGGGTTCCTGTAGGCTAGGCCTGCCCGACATCGCAGACGCGGGGCTGCCCCGAGCGTGCCGTGAGCGGGTCCGTCTGTGTGCGTCCTGGTGACGTCCCACGCCCAGGCGTGTCAGCGTCCAGCTCTGAGGATCCACGTGAAGGCATTGGTCACCGGCGGCGCCGGGTTCATCGGGCATCACCTCGTGCGTGCGCTGGTGGCACGGGGCGACGACGTCGCGGTGATCGACGACTACTCGACCGGGGACCCGGCGCGGCTCGACCCCCTGCGCTCGCAGATCATGGTGGTCGAGGGGAGCATCCTCGACCCCGACGCGCTGGACGCGGCCATGCGCGGTCGCGAGGTCGTGTTCCACGAGGGTGCGCTGCCCTCGGTGGCGCGTTCGCTGCTGGCACCGTTGGCCAGCAACGAGGTCAACGTCACGGGCACCATCCAGGTCATGCTCGCGGCGGCCCGTGCCGGCGCGCGACGCGTGGTCTACGCGGGGTCGTCGTCGGTGTACGGCATCCCCAAGACGCTGCCCTGCAGCGAGAGCTTCCGACCCGGGCCCGAGTCGCCCTACGGCGTGAGCAAGCTGGCCGCAGAGCTGTACGTCCACACGATGGGTCGCCATCACGGCATCGCGACCGCCGCCCTCCGGTACTTCAACGTGTTCGGCGAGGGGCAGGACCCCCGATCCGAGTATGCGGCGGTGATCCCGCGCTTCGTGACGGCGTTGCTGACGGGCCAGCGGCCCACCGTCAACGGTGACGGCTCGGTGTCCCGGGACTTCACGCACATCGACAACGTGGTCGCCGCCAACCTGCTTGCCGCGCGCGACGATGCGCCCACGGGCATCACCTGCAACATCGCGTGCGGCGAGCGACGGACGCTGCTGGACCTCCTTCGCAGCATCCAGGATGCGGCGGGCCGGAGCGTCGAGCCCATCTTCGGGCCCGCCCGTGCCGGTGACATCCAGCACTCCATGGCGGACATCACGGCCGCCCGCGAGGGTCTGGGCTACCAGGTGGTGGTGCCCTTCGACGAGGGGATCCGCCGGACCGTGGCGTGGTATCAAGCCGGGTCCTCGGGCTCGCACGGGTGAGTTCGGATGCCGGACCTGGCCAGCGACCGGTTCCGACGAGGATCGCGATCGTCATCGGGTCCATGGGCGCCGGTGGCGCGGAGCGCGTGACGGCAACCCTGGCGGACGCGTGGGCTGCGCAAGGGCGCGACGTCCACGTCATCACGCTTGCCGCGCGTGCCACGGACTTCTACGGCCTGGATGCCCGAGTGCATCGGCACGCCCTGGACGTGGCGCGTGACACGCACAGCCTCCCCGATGCGTTGCGGACGACCGCGCAGCGCATCCGTGCGATTCGCTCGCGCTTGCGGGCTATCGACCCGGATGTGGTCATCGGCATGACGACCACGGCGGGCGTGCTGGCGACCTTGGCATCACAGCGAAGCCGTTGGTTGGTCGTGGTCGAGGAGCACATCCACCCGCCCGCGATGCCGCCCGGACGGCCATGGAGCAGCTCCGACGCTGGACCTATCCGCGCGCCTCGCGCGTGGTGGTGCTCACATCCGAGAGCCTCGCATGGCTGCGCCGCTCCATCCCGGGCTCGCGGGGCGTAGTCATCCCGAACCCGATCGCCTACCCGGCGCCAACGAGCGAGCCGATGCTCCTCCCGGAGGACTTGGTGACGGGCGACCGCCATCTGCTGCTTGCCGCAGGGCGGCTCGCACCGCAGAAGGGGTTCGACGTGCTCATCACGGCGTTCGCGTCGCTGGCGGGCGCACACCCGTCATGGGACCTCGTCATCGTGGGGGAGGGGCCCGATCGGGCCGCGCTCGAGGCGCGGGTGGCGTCGCTGGGCCTGACCGACCGGGTACGGCTGCCGGGCGTGGTCGGGAACGTGGCCGACTGGTACGCCCGTGCGGACCTGTTCGTGATGAGCTCGCGCTTCGAAGGCTTCCCCATGACCCTCGGCGAGGCGTTGGCGGCCGGCTGTCCGGCCGTCAGCTTCGACTGCGAGACGGGACCTCGCGACCTCATCCAGGATGGGCAGAACGGCCGGTTGGTGAGGCCCGTGGAGGACCCCGCTGCGCTCGCACGGACGCTGAGCGAGCTGATGGACGACGAGCCGGAACGACGTCGGATGGCGGCGGCGGCCACGACCGTGCGTGACCGCTATTCCCTGGAGCGGATCCTCGCCATGTGGGACCTGGCCTTCCAGCCCCCGTCCTGACCGGCCCCGCTACGCGCGCGACGCCGGCTCGCCTCGCAACCAGCGTCGCGCCCAGCCCTCCAGCATCAGCAGGACCCACAGCCGCTGGCTGTGGTCCTCGATCCCGGCCATGTGCTCGTCCAGCAGCCGTGCGGCGACCGACCGGTCCAGCATCTCGTCGACGGCGGATCCGGGCGTCAGTACCAGGTCGCGGAAGACCGGCGCGAGGTCACCCCGGAACCAATCGACCACGGGGGCGGCGAACCCCTGCTTCGGCCGGTCCACCAGCTCCGCGGGCAGGAGCCGCATCGCGATGTGCCGCAGGAGCACCTTCGTGGTCCGTCCGTCGAACTTGCGCTCGCGCGGCAGTCGCGCCGCGAACTCCACCACCTGGTGGTCGAGCAGGGGCGCTCGCGCCTCGAGGGAGTTGGCCATGGTGGCCCGGTCCACCTTGACCAGGACGTCCTCGGGGAGGTAGGCGAGGAGGTCCGCGCGGAGCAGCCGGTCCATGTCGTCGGTGGGCCCCGCGCGGAGGATGCGCAGCAGGTAGGCGCCGCTCGTGCTCGGGCGCCCGAGGAGCTGCCGGAGGTCGGCCTCGGGGAACGCGGACATGTAGTTGAGGTAGCGCTCGTCGCGATCCTGGCCGATCCGTCCCTCCACGCGAGCCATCCGCTGCCGCGTGTCGTGGGCAGCGCCGAAGGGCGCGAGGACGGCGCGTCCGCCCCGCAGCATCGACCGGACGAGCGGCGCGGGCAGGGCGTCCAGCCGGTCGTAGGACCGCTGCGCGACATAGCGCATGTAGCCACCGAACGACTCGTCGCCCCCATCGCCCGTGAGCACCACCTTAAGCTCCCGGGCGGCCACCTGCGCGACCCGGAAGGTGGGCACGGAGGACGAGTCGCCGAACGGCTCGTCGTAGTGGTCGGCGAGCTCTGGCAGGAGCGCCACCGGGTCGAATGCGAGCCGCTCCTCGTGGTGGTCCGTGCCCAGTTGCTGGGCCACGGCGCGCGCTGCGGGCAGCTCGTCGAATGCCTGGTTGTCGAACCCGATCGAGAACGTCTGCACCGGCCGGTCCATGGCCTCGGCCATGAGCGCGGTCACGACGCTCGAGTCCATGCCGCCGCTCAGGAACGCACCGAGCGGGACGTCGCTCCGGAGACGCAGCCGGACGGCCTCGCGGAGCAACCCGAGACCCTCCTCCACGTCCTCCTCCAGGGGCCGTGTCGCCTTGGGCACGTAGGAGGGCTCCCAGTACCGCTCCACGACCGGGTCGCCGCCATCCCAGACCAGCAGGCTGGCAGGCGGCAGCTTGTGGACCCCCTCGAGGATCGCGGCAGGGGACGGGACGTACAGGTATCGCAGGTAGTGGTCGAGCGAGTCGCGGTCGACACGGCGGGGCACCGAGGGGTCCACCAGGATCGCCTTGAGCTCCGAGCCGTAGGTCAGCCGGCCGCCATCCAGTCGCCAGAAGAGCGGCTTCTTGCCCAGCCGGTCCCGAGCGAGCACGAGCCGGCGTCGAGGACCGTCCCAGATGGCGATCGCGAACATGCCGCGGAGACGCTCCACGAACGCGGTGCCGTGCTCCTCGTAGAGGTGGACGATGACCTCCGTGTCCGTGTCGCTGCGGAAGGTGTGGCCCTTGCGGCGGAGTTCCTCGCGCAGCTCGACGTAGTCGTAGATCTCGCCGTTCTGGGAGGCCGTGATGGTGCCGTCCTCGTTGGTCAACGGCTGCCGACCACCCGAGACATCGATGATGGAGAGGCGCGTCGCCCCGAGGATCGCCTGGGTGTCCCCCAGCTGGAACATGTCGTCGGGGCCCCGGTGTAGCAGCGAGCGCAGCATCCCGTCGACCAGCCCCTGGTCTGACGGCAGCAGGCCGTCCTTGGTCGCGAGCCCTGCGATGCCACACACGGTGCCGATCCCCCCTAGCGTGCGTGGTCGCCGCTTGGCGACCCTGTGGGTGCGCTGCCGCGAGCGAGTCGCGACCTGATGGCCGCGACGAACGCGGTCGGCTCCTCCAGTCCCAGCCGGATGGCCAGCCCGGCGTAGATGGCCAGGCCGGCGACCCCGGCCAGGGCCAGGAACGCGAGCGCCCCCAGTCCCTCGGTCGGTGCCATGCCGGACCAGGCGAGCGCGCCGAACAGGAGGGTGCCGGGGAGCAACGCCACGAATGCGCGCGCGACCGGCCGAGCCAGCGCGCGGAGGCTGAACTCGGGCTCGGAGCGTGCGAGGTTCGGCGCGAGGACGACGAACAGCACGATCGTGATGGTGCAGCTGGTGGCGAGCGCGATCCCGGCGACGCCGATGGTCAGGCCGAACACGACGTCCAGCACGGCGTTGATGACGGCGTTGGCGATGCCGCCCGCGAGGAGCACGGCGCCGCGTCGGCGGGCATTGAGCGAGTCCACGATGACCGGGTTCACCATGAGCAGCACGATGAGCGGCGCGAACGCCGCCACCACCTGCGCCGTGGTCATCAGGTCCGCCGACGTGAACGCCCCACGGCCGTAGGCGACGCCGACCGCCGCGGGCGCCACCGCGATGGTCAGGGCCGCGATGGGCAGGAACGCGATGATGGTCAGGCGCAGGAGCCGCATCGTGACGCTGCCGAGGGTGTCCACGCCTGCGCTGTGCGTGGCCCGCACGAGCGTGGGGTACACCGCGTTGCCCCACGCCGGGCCGATGGCGCCGATGGGCAGTCGCACGAGCACCTCGGCGTAGCGGAGGGCGCTGACGGCGCCCGGGGCGATGAGGGAGGCGATGGCCCGGTCGGCGACGACCGTGAGCTGGAGCACCGCCGAGCTCACCGTCAGGGGTGCCGCGTGGCGGACCAGGGCGCGCACGCCGAGGTCCCGGGCGACCATCGTGGGACGGAGCCGGACGGAGGCCCGCAGGGTGCCCAGGAACAGCATCACGACCGTGATGGCCGGGCCGATGACGTTGGCCTCCACGAGCGCCTGCAGGCCGGAGGCATCCCAGCGCAGGAGCATGAACGCGAACGCCGTGGCAGGGCCCAGGAAGGCCGCCCAGGCCATCATCCCGAAGCGACCCTCGGCCTGGCAGATGACGTTGAGGATGGCCGTCAGGCCGAGCACCACGACCACCGGTGACAGCAGGACCAGGTAGTTGACCGACTGGGCATGCGCCTCGGCCGACAGGCCCGGCCCGACCAACGTCACCAAGGGGCCCGCCGCGACCACCAGCACCACCGCCATGAGGATGGTCGCCAGGCTCACCCAGGTGACGATCATCGAGGCGAGCCTGCTCGCCTGGGGGCGGCCCTGCTCCTGCTGCAGCGCCACGTAGGCCGGGATGAGCGCGGTGGCGAGGCCACTCGTGGTCAGGGCCGCGAGGGTCGTGGGGATGATCAGTGCGATGAGGACGGCGTCATACGCGGACGACACGCCGACCTGGGAGGCCACGAACAGCTCCCGGAGGATGGCGATGCCCTGCGCGGCGGCGGTCCCACCGGTCAGCACTGCGGCCGAGCGCGCGAGCGTGCGGAGGGAGAACCCGGTCTGGCTGGTGCCCGCGCTCACGGGACTGCGCTCCCCATGGGCTCGGCCATGCTGGGAGGCCGACGGGGACATCTGGACACGTGCCGGATCGTAGCAGGGACGCCCGACCGCGCCATCCGACGATGGTCCCGGGCGTGCGACGACGCCGACCCTCGATGGGCCGGCGTCGTCGAGGTTCGCGTGGTCGCTCGGTCAGCGGCTGGTGTCGTTGCCCGAGTTCGTGACGCTGCTGGAGCCGGAGACCGTGGCGAACGCCCCGGAGCTCATGGGCTGCTTGTTGCCCGTGATGGTCACGCCGTCCGCGCCCTTGATGAGGATGGGCATGCCGTTGTCGGTCCGGGACACGGTCCGGGTGGACGCGTTACCGGTGATGACGATGCCGGACCGGGGTCCGACGCCGCCATCGACGACGATGCTGATGGCGGCCGCTTGGCCGTCATAGCCCAGCCTCGAGGTGCCCGACACGGAGTTCCCCGAGATGGTCAGGTTGCGCACCGGCGCGCCCTTGGCCCCTGCGTAGGCGGCCACGAACCAGCCGATGTATCGATTGGTGAGTCCGTAGGAGCCCACCGTGTTGTTGCGGATGACCGTATCCGTCGCGCCCTCGGCCGACCGGTCGGGCTCGATGTCCACGACCATGAAGCCGATCTGGTCGAAGGTGACGCGCTGGATGAGCGTGTTGCTGCCGGCGATGAGGGCCACGCCATGGCGCCCGGTGCCGGTGCAGGTGGAGTCCTGGAACGTGATGTTCCTGGACCAGGTGGTGCCACTGTCGGTGCCGATGTACACGCAGTCGCCATAGAAGTTCCTGATGCTCACGTCCTCGATGAGGATGTCGCTCGCACCGCCGACGTAGAAGCCATGCAGCCCCTCCCCGCCGCCGTACGCGTTGACGGTGCCGGCGTTGGGGTTGTTGCCCACGAGGTTGAAGTCGCGGAACGTCAGCTGCCTGCTGCTGTACATGAGCGCGAACACGCTGTCCAGCGGCCGGCTGGCCGTGCCGTTGGCCTTGAGCGTCGCGCCGTTGCCATCCAGGACGAGGTTGCTCCGGTTGCTCAGGTTGATGCCGTCGTCGATCCGGTAGGTCCCGGACCGGAACTGGATCGTCGAGCCGTTCGGCACCCCGTTGATGAACTTCTGGAGGGCCGCGGAGGCATCGCTGCCGCCCGAGGAGTCCACCGAGGTGGGCACCGTGTACACGTCCCCGGCCGGGGCTGCCGTCGGCTTGGGCGTGGGTGTCGCCGTCGGCTTGGGCGTGGGCGTCGCCGTCGGCTTGGGCGTGGGCGTCGCCGTGGGCCTGGGGGTGGGTGCCGGCGTGGCGGCAGGCGCCGTGGTCGGCCGGGGGTGGGCGTGGCGGTGGGGCGCGGCGCCGCCGGGGCGGGCGTCGCGGTCGGCGCGGGCGCGGCCGCCCCCGCCGTGGTGAAGGTCGCATCCTCGGACAGGCTCTGGGCGCCGGCCTGGTTGACCGACCGGACGCGGAAGTGATAGGTCGTGCCCGGCTGGAGGCCGGTGAGCTGCTGCACGTGCTGGGAGTACCGGAAGCTGGTCTCCTTGACCGAGTGCAGGTCGTATGCCCGCGTGGTGCCGTAGTCCACGACCCCCGTGGCGCGCTGGTCCAGCGACCAGCGGACGGTGGCCTGGGTGGCGCCCACGTCGGTCACGCTCAGGCCGGTGATGGCGGCCGGACGGTTGGCCGTGACGCGCTGCGTCTTGGCGGGGTTGACCACCCGCAGGTCGTCGAAGCGGACCACGACCGGGAACCGGTCGACGGTCTTCGGCGCGATGACGCCGATGCCTACGTTGCCGGCCCGCTGGAGTCGCTTGGTCCCGTCGCGGACCTGTGCCTGCCATCCGGGCTCGGCGGCACCCACAGGCCACGCCTTGACCGACAGCGTGGTGGGCGAGGTGCCCGTGACACGCAGTCGCAGGTGCACCCGACCCGCCGCGGCGAGCTGGTATCCCGTGGAGGCGCGGATCAGCGTCCGCGCATGGCTCCCCGTGCGACGCACGAGGCGGACGGACAGGTTGCCCCCCGAGTCCACGACGAGCTGGGCCTCGTACTGGTAGCGCGCCGCCACGCGGCGTGCGACCGCCATCACGGCGAGACCGCGGCTCTGGGTGGGGTTGGAGATGCGGGCGATGACACGCACATCGGCGGTCACCGAACGTCCGCTGCGCAGGGTCGCCTGGCCGACGCCGGGCTTGGCCAGACGCGACACGCCCGTGGCGTCGGCCACGGACCAGCGCGCCTTGCCGCTGATGCGATACCCGCGTCCCAGCGTGCCGGTCGTGGTCCGACCGAAGCTGTCGCGGGCGATGACCTGGTCCGCGGCGACCACGGGGCCGCCAGCGATGATGCCGCCAGTTGCGAGGAGCGTCAGCGCGGCGATGGCGGCGACGGCTCGGCTCGCCAACCTGCGTGACACGGACCGCTCGGGTGTCCGTCCACGGGACGCACGGCCCTGGGCATCGATGGCCTCCGAGGCTCGACGCACGACCACGGGGTGTGCGCTCGAGGGGTCTCCGACGCGCGGGGTGGCTGACGCCTCATGGGCGCCGTTCGACATGGCCAATCACGGCCTCCTCTCTACCGGAACGCCGTGCTGGGGCACGACGACGGAAGGATCACGGTCGACAGCCACCCACCCGGAGGCAGGCAAAGCGAATGACCCGGGTGCTGGGGCACCCGTGTCGGTCCCGCCGCTCCACTACGGCTCCGGAAGGGCATACGGAGGCCATCGACGCGGTGTTGTGTTGTCTTCTCCAGGTGGAGCCCGGGACCTGCCCAGTCTGACAGTCCTAGACCGCTTCGGTCAAGGCGGGTCGGGGGCGGTTCGATGGAATTTGGCGGAGCGGCGAGGTCTGCGACGATGTCAGGCGCGGCCGCCGCGAGCCACCCGCGACTTGGTCAGGCGGGGCCCGTACCATCGGTCCGACGCGACGCCAGGGTGCCGATCGCGCGTCCCAGGATGATGCCCAGGACGACCCCGGACACGTTGTCCACGACGTCGGCGGCCTGGCAGCCGCGCCCCAGCGAGCGCACGATCAACTGCGTCCCCTCGACCAGGAACGGCGACGCGATGCCGATGGCGATGATGAGTCGCGTGGCCCGCCGACCCGATGGCAGCAGCCCCAGCGCCACGCCGAGTGGCACGAACAGGATGAGGTTGAGGGCCGCGCCGGTAGGACTGAGGTACATCCCGAGGGGTGCCCATCCGACCCGCCGCATGTCGCACGTCCCGGAGGAGGCGACCCCATCCTCGAGCGCGTCGGCGAGCGGCGTCAGGGTGGCCGACACCACGAGGCCGATGCCCGCCACCAGCAGGAAGGCCACCGCCGGGTGCACCCCGAGCCGCCGCCCGAGCGGCACCGCGGTCGCCACCGCGAGGACGGCCGTCACGAGCATCCCGGGCAGGAACAGGGGGACCGTCTCCACGAACCAGCGCACGACCTACCGCCCCCCGCCGGGGCGCGAGCCACCCGAGGGCATTGGTGCGCCCGACCCGACCGCTGGCCCCACACCGCGATGATGCCTGCTATCGTGCCGAGCCGTGGACGGACGAGCGAACGAGGGCCGCGACGGGTGACAGAGCGCATCGCAGTCGTCGGCCTCGGCTACGTGGGGCTCCCGGTCGCCCTCGCCTTCGCACGTCAGTTCCCCGACACGATCGGCTTCGACATCGACGCCGCCAAGGTCGAGGAGCTCCGGCGGGGCCATGACCGCACCGGGGAGCAGCAGGGCGACGCCCTCGCCACGACCACCATCCGGTTCACCTCCGACATCGCCGACCTCGCGGGCGCCACGTTCTTCGTGGTCGCCGTGCCCACCCCGGTGGACCGGGACAACCGACCGGACCTGACGCCCGTCATCAAGGCCTCCGAGACCGTGGGCCGGGCGCTCACGGCAGGGGCCGTCGTGGTCTACGAGTCGACCGTGTACCCGGGCGTCACCGAGGACGTCTGCGGGCCCATCCTGGAGCGCGAGTCGGGCCTCCGGGCCGGCGTCGACTTCCATCTGGGCTACTCGCCCGAGCGCATCAACCCGGGCGACCACGAGCACACCCTCGAGCGCATCGTCAAGGTGGTGGCGGGCGACGACGAGGCGACCCTGGACCGCGTCGCCGCCGCCTACGGGTCGATCATCGACGCGGGCGTCCATCGGGCCCCGTCCATCAAGGTGGCCGAGGCGGCCAAGGTCATCGAGAACACCCAGCGCGACATCAACATCGCGCTGATGAACGAGATCGCGCTCATCTTCGACCGCATCGGCATCCGGACTGCCGACGTGCTGGAGGCGGCGGGCACCAAGTGGAACTTCCTGCGCTTCACGCCCGGCCTCGTGGGCGGCCACTGCATCGGCGTCGACCCGTACTACCTCACGACCAAGGCGGAGCAGCTGGGCTATCACCCCGAGGTGATCCTCGCGGGCCGGCGCATCAACGACCGCATGGGCGAGCACATCGCCGGACGCCTCGTCAAGCTGCTCATCGACGCGGGTCGCCCGGTCAAGGGCGCTCGGGTGGGCGTGCTGGGGCTGACCTTCAAGGAGAACGTCGCTGACCTGCGCAACAGCCGCGTGCCGGACATCCTCCGGGAGCTGGAGCAGTTCGGGATCCGGGCGCTGGTGCACGACCCGGGGGCATCGCCTGCCGAGGCACGGCACGAGTACGGCGTGGAGCTGTCGCCGCTGGAGGACCTGACGGACCTCGATGCGCTGGTCCTGGCGGTGGCCCACGACGAGTACCTCGAGCGCGGAACCCCGGACCTCGTGACGCGGCTGCGACCGGGCGGCGTGCTCATCGACGTCAAGTCCGTGGTCCCGCCCGCGGAGGTTCGGGACGACCTGACGCTGTGGAGCCTCTGACACCTCGACGGCGGTCCGGTGCCGACCGGGCCACACTCTCGCCCGCCGGGCGCCGTGGGTGCGTCGTCGTCTGACCGACGTGCGGGCGCAACTCATGGCAGGTCGCGGCTGCGCCGCCCAGGCCAGCTGCATGCCCACGCGGCGCCGCGCTCCGGGTCGGACGCGCCGGGCCAGGAGGTCGCGGACCTGTCCGAGCTGTGGCAGGCGCTCGGGGTCGCCGGCTGACGCGAGGCCGGCGGCCGGCTCCGTCAGCGAGCCTGGGTCCGAGTGCCGCGGCGCCGGCCGGCCAGGAGGCCGTCGTACAGCTGCAGGTGCAGCGCCATGACCACCGACTCGTCGTACTCGCGCACCATCCGGTCGCGACCATGGGCGCCTGCGGCCCGCGCGGCCTCCCGGTCGGTGGCGACCTGGTCCATGGCCCGAGCCATGGCCGCGACGTCACCCGTGGGCACGACCCAGCCGGCGTCGGCGCCGACGAGCTGCGTGCTGCCGCGCGCCGACGACGAGATGACCGGCACGCCCATGGACAGCGCCTCCATGATCGAGCGCGGCAGCCCCTCGCGCTTGCTGGCCAGGATCAACGCGTCGGCCGCCATCAGATACGGCCGCACGTCCTGGACCACGCCCAGCAGGTGCACCCGATTCCCGACGCCTGCGCTCGCGATCGTCTGCTCCACCTGCGGCCGGTACGCCCCATCCCCCAGCAGCACCAGGTGCGCCGACCGGTCGGCCATCGACGCCAGGGCCTGCACCACGTCCATGGGCCGCTTGTTGCGATTGAGCTCGCCGATGAGCACGAACGTCGGCGCCCCGGCGGGGATGGCGAGCGGTGCCATCGCCGCCTCCATGGCCTCGGGCGACACCTGGTCGGGCGAGAAGAAGGTGGTGTCCACGCCGATGCCCGGCATCTCCACGAGGTGCCCCAGGGGGACGATGCGCAGCCGCGCGGCCTGGGCGCGATCCTCGTGGTTGATGACGACGAGACGGTCGGTCCAGCGGCCGGCGAGCTTCTCGGCTCCACTGAACACGAGGTTCGTCACGGGATGCCCGTCGCGGTGGAAGTGGAACCCATGCGCCGTGTAGACGACGGCGGGACGCCGCCCCGCGGGCATCCGGGCGACCACCAGTCGCGTCAGGAACGCCGCGATCGGCGTGTGCACGTGGACGATGTCGAAGTCATCGCCAACGACCTCGGCGAGCGCCGCGAGGCTCCGACGCATGCCCTGCACATCGCTGATCGAGCGCGACAGCGGAAGCTCGTGGACGGCGTCGAATGCCGCGACGACCTCCGGGTCGGTCGTGGCGCCCTTGGCGGCAGCCTCGACCGTCCAGCCGCGCGCACGCAGCTCGCGGGCATAGGGCAGCAGGAACCCGCCCAGCGTGGCGGCGACGGTGGTGACCATGAGCAGCCGCGGCCGTGCCTGGGTGTCCGGGACCTCGCTCACGGGCCGGACTCTACACGCCCCGGCCGTCGGCGCGCTCGGGGCCGCACGGGGTAGCATGGGACTGGCATGCGAGCGCTCGTGACCGGCGGTGCCGGGTTCATCGGTCACCATCTGGTGCGAGGCCTCCTCGACGCCGGCCACGAGGTGGTCGTCCTGGATGACCTCTCGTCGGGCGACCTGGGACGGCTCGTGGAGGTCCGGGAGCGGATCGAGGTCACCGAGGGGTCGATCCTGGATGCGCCCACGCTGGCCCGCGCCATGGGGTCGTGCGAGGTCGTGTTCCACCTGGCGGCCATCGCCTCGGTGACCCGGTCGCTGGTCGACCCCGTGGGCTGCACCACCGTGAACGTGCTGGGCACGCTGCGGGTCATGGAGGCCGCGGCGGGCGTGGGCGTCCGACGCGTGGTGTTCGCGAGCTCGTCGGCGACCTACGGCATCCCCGAGACCCTGCCCTGCCGCGAGACGCTCCGGGCCGAGCCGGAGTCCCCCTACGGCGCCGACAAGCTGGCCGCGGAGCACTACCTGCGGACGCTGGGCGGCTATCACGGGGTGGAGACGGCGTGCCTGCGCTACTTCAACGTGTTCGGCCCCGGGCAGGACCCGGCCTCCGAGTACGCCGCCGTGATCCCGAAGTTCGTCACGGCCATCCTCGCCGGGAATCGCCCGACCGTGTTCGGTGACGGCACCGCCACGCGGGACTTCGTCCACGTGAGCAACGTCGTGCGCGCCAACCTGCTCGCGGCCGCCCCGGACGTGCCGTCCGGCAGCACCTGCAACGTCGCGAGTGGGGTTGGCACCAGCATCCTGGACCTCCTGCGGGCCATCGACGCCGCGATCGGGACCCACACCCAGCCCATCTTCGCGCCGCCCCGGGTCGGCGACATCCCACACTCGATCGCGGACATCAGTCGCGCGCGCGAGGTGCTGGGGTACCGCGTGGAGACGGACTTCGCGGCCGGCATCCAGGCGACCGTGGACTGGTATCGGGCCCACCCGGCCTGACGTACCCGGCGCGGCACCCGCGCCGCCGGATAGCCCGAACGGGCCATCCCCCATGACCCGGCGCCACGCCCCTCGCGCACGCACCGCCTCGTGCGTCCTCCGTTGCGCGCCGCCACCGGGAAGGCGCCTGCCGGGCTTGCCACGCGGGTGCCCCGGCGCCACGATTGGGCCACAAGTCAGGGGGGCCACCGTACCAACGTTATAGTAATGTTGGGTTGGTACCAGTCCCCCCAGTCACACGGACCGGCGACCGGACAGGGTGGAAGGCCCCTGGACCCGGACAGCAGCCCAGACGGCCCGCGTGACACCCAGGCCCACCGAGTCCGCCGCCCGGCCGGCGCGTGGGACCGCTACGCGCTCGCCCGGGGCACACGTGAGGGAACGATGAGACTCAAGACTCCGATCGTCGCGGCGGCCGCAGCGGGACTGCTGACGCTTGCCACTGGCCTCGGGGCACTGGCCCAGGGAGACCCCAACCAGCCGTCGTACTGGGAGGACCAGTTCGCACACGAGGCGAAGTGCTTCCGGCACGATGCGGGTGAGAACACCGAGCACGGGACGTTCAACGACGACGACACGGCGTACACCCTCGGTGCCTACGGCTCGACCTGGTGGGGCAACCACTGGGAGGCCGTGATCGTCAACGCGAACGGCGAGGACACCGTGTACCGGCACCCGGACGCCGGCTCCAGCTACTCCGCCCCCGGCGACGCCGAGATCGACCACGTCATCGTGTGCAAGGGCAACAGCGAGGTCCGCCCGACCCCGCGGCCAACGCCGGAGCCCACGCCCAGGCCCACGCCTGAGCCGACCCCGCGGCCAACGCCGGAGCCCACGCCCGACGTGACCCCGGCGCCCACGCCCGACGTGACCCCGGCACCGACGCCCGACGTCACCCCGGCGCCCACGCCTGACGTGACGCCTGCCCCCACGTCCACCCCCAACGGTGGCACGACGCCCACGCCCACGCCCACCCCGGACGCGACCGAGAAGCCTCGCCGGACCCCGCGCCCGACCGAGGTCCCCGTGCCCACCATCAAGCCGAACCTCGACCTCCCGCCGACCGATGCCGCCAGCGACTTCGGCGCCACCGGCGGTGGCCAGGGCAGCGACCAGTCCGGGCTGCTGCTCGGCATGGCCATCCTGGCCAGCACCGGCGCCGCGCTCGTGGTCCTCTCGCTGCGTCGCGAGGCCGCGCACAAGCGCTAGCACCATGGTCCCGTGACGGGACCGACATCCCGGGACGCACCACAGGGGCGGGGCCATGACGGCTCCGCCCCTTGGCATGCGGGAGCGATGGTCAGCGGCGGAGGCAGGCGCTCATGCTGATGCCGTACTCGCTGGCATCGAACCGACAGTTCGCTGCGGTCGCCTTGCGCCAGACCGCGTCCAGACGCCGGCCAACGTTCTGGCAGCTGCTCGTGGCCACGACCCGGTTGGCCTGGCGGACCGCGTTCCGCCACAGGCGGACATGGTTCCGCTCGTGGGCGGCGGTCTCCTTGAGCTCCCCCGCCCACCAGGATGCGGTCGCCCGGTCGGTGCCCTCGGTCGCGGCCCACGTGGGCAGGGTGATGCGGAACGACATCGTGACCGCCGTGCTGGCCGTCTTGACAACGCGGCAGCGGCCCTTGCGGTCGTACTTGAACGTGAACCGATAGGCGAGATACGGCTGCGTGACGCCCGAGGCGCCGCCATGCGGGCCCCTCGTGCGGATGGACCGGAGGATCTGGCTGCGGGTGTCGCCGGTGACCTTGAACCTGGCAACCGTGACGCCACCGCCGAAGTAGCCGGCGCTGATGGCAGGCAGCCGCACCTTGGGCACGCGGGTGGTCCTGCGTCGCGTCGTCTGGGTTCGCTGCTTGGTCGAGGCCTCGGCCTTGGGCTTGGTGGTCCGCTTCGTCGTCTTGGCCGAGGACTTCGCGGCCGTGTCGCCTGGCCTGTCCGTGGACCGCTCCTTGACCACGGCGTCGCCGCCCCCGGTGGACGAGGTGAGGATGCTGGCCGTGCCGGCCGCGGCCCCGCCTTCGACGCCGGTGGTCGACGCCACCACCGCCAGGGCGAGCGTCTCGCAGGTCGCGCTCGATGCCTGTCCGGATTCGAGGCACCCATCCTGGAGGGTGCGGAGCGCCGTCTGGGCGGCTGGGCTCGCGCAGCCGGTCAGGAGGGCCGCAAGGACCATCCACGGACCGACGCGCCGCAGGAGGGCACGTCTGGGGACGCGCTGGCTCGTCGTCATGCATCGCATGATCCGGATCGGTGCCGGCGGTCAACATCGGCCGGTAGTCAGGTCACCCCGGGTACCGCCGACCCCGGCCGAGGGTCGCCAGGTGGTGCATCGAGCCACCGAATCACGCTGGCCATCCGTTGCCTTCGCCAACCCGGGGGGACATCATCGGATGACCCGAAGGTCCTGGGGAGGACCGGGACCTACGTACCACCTCGCCCCGAGCCGCCCAGACGGCTCGGGGCGGGGCCAGCATCGGAGTACCGACTTGACCAGCGACTGGTGGATGGTCCTCGACCGTTCCAACGAGCGGATCGTTTATCGATCCACATCCCCATTGGAGGCCTTCCGGCTCGCCCGCCGGAGCGCAGGCGGTGCCGTCCGTCTGGCCACGGGACCGGGCTTCGGGATCAGCGTGACCGGGCGTCGTGGCACCGTCACGGTGATCCGCGTGCCCCGCAACCTGGAGACGCGTCGGTCTCGGGTCGCCATCCCCATCCAGCCGATGCATCGCGGCGAGCCCGTGCTGCTGCCCGATGGCAGCCGCTTCACCTGGGTCCCCGCCGAGGTGGCGGTCGCCACCGACGCCGCGCCTGTGGCGACGGCAAAGCGTCGCGCCAGCACCACCGCCCGCCGGACTCGCGCGACCCGCTGAGTCGGCCGCCGACTGGGTGGCCTCCTCGCGCGCACGACGCGCTGGCGCACGTCCACTACGCCTGCGGGCTGCCTACGCCGACGCCTACGCGCCGCCGGTACGCGTCCACTCCGGTGAGCCTCGGCAGATCGTGTGCCTTCGCGGCCACCCCGTGCCAACCTACGTGACACCGCCGTCCCGCATCGTGGCGTGGCCGTGGTCCCATGACCAATGGCCCATACCGTGGGCCCTGGCGCGTACGTAGCGTTTGGTCCACTTGAGTGGGGTGCCCAGTCGTTGCACCCCATGTCGACAGGCACCCACGCCGCGGCGTGGGTGGTGCTCGTCCGACCGGGGGTAGGCGGACCACCCTGTCGCCACGTACAGGCCAGTACGTCGCGTCCACCGACTGAGCGCCCGCGCGCGCCTGTGGCAGCGAAGCCTGGCGACGGAGGTTCCGGGCAGAATGCAAGCGCGTCGATCGGTCGCGACGGCGACCCTGTTCGTCTTGGTGGGACTGCTGGTGGCGCTCCTGGGGGCGGCCGCGCCCGTGGGCGCCCAGGGATCGACCACGACGGTCGTCCGCAACAACAACATCGCGACCAGCCGCGCCAACGCGAAGGCGAACGCGGCGACGCCCTGGTTCCGGAACGCTGCGACCGGCGGCGGATCGGTCGGCTTCATGACCGGTCCCGCGACCCCACCCCTGGGGACCGGGAGCCTCAAGGTCGCCACCACCAGCGGCTCGTCCAAGGCGCAGCTGTTCAACTACTCGTACGCCGGCAGGAAGCTGTCGGACCTCACGTCGCTGGCCTACCGGACGTATCGCGACCCATCCTCGACCAACAGCATGGGCCAGGTGCCCGCGCTCAACCTCGAGGTCGACTACGCCGGCACCGGGTCGAGCTACACGGCGCTCGTGTTCGAGCCGATCTACAACACCAGCCAGGGCGCCATCGCGGCGGGCGTCTGGCAGTCGTGGGACGCCTATGCGTCCGGCACCGCGGTCTGGTGGTCCTCGCAGGCCATCCCGGGCGTGTGCGCCACGAGCTGCTACGTCACCTGGGCCACGATCCTGGCCAACAACCCCAACGCCCGGATCACGAGCGCGACCCAGAGCTTCAGCCAGTACGGTGGCCTGGGCATCAGCCTGGGCTCCGGCTGGGCCAATGTGTTCAACGGCAGCGTCGACCGGCTCGCGGTCGGCTTCAGCGGGACCGAGACGGTCTATGACTTCGAGCCGGGCTGCGCCCTCGACTGCTATGTCAGCACCTCGGGCAACGACGCCAACCAGGGCACCAGCTACAGCGACGCCAAGCGGACCATCCAGGCCGCCATCGACACCGTCCAGGCCGGCGGCACGGTCCACGTCAACAACGGCACCTACGCCGAGAGCCCCCGGATCGCCAAGTCGCTGACGCTCACCTCCGAGAACGGCGCGGCATTGACGACGATCGACCTCCAGACCGGACCCACCTATCTGGGCTCGCTGGAGATCGGCGGTCAGAACGTCACCGTCAACGGCTTCACCATCGAGGGCTTCGACGGGTCGTCGAGCGCGTTGGCGGCCACGAACGTCACGGTCCTGCCGAACCTGGGCACCGTCGTCGTCTCCAACAACGTGCTCAAGGTCGGCGCCGTCGGCTCGTTCTCGAACGGCGACGACGGCATCGGCGTCGAGACCTACTACGACACGTCCAACGACACCGATTCGCTGACCTTGACCAACAACCGGTTCCAGCCGCTGGGCAGCGTCGGCACGCGGGCGTTCTACGTGAACCCGGGCACCGATGCCTTCCTGGCCCAGGGCAACCTCATCACGGGCAACTTCCAGTACTCGGCCGCCACCCAGGCCAAGAACGGCGTCGTGCGGGGGAACACCGTCACCGGCACCGGCGCCAGCGCATCGCTGGGCACGTGGGGCTACCCGAACCCGAACGTCTACGGTCGCACCGAGTTCGAGGCCAACACCATCTCGGGCACAGCCACCGGGTTCCGGATCCGCGGATCGAACAACGTCACGATCCATCACAACATCGTCAGCGGCGTCGGCGAGGGCGTGACCGTCTTCGACAACCCGTCCGACGGCATCACCGGCCAGCTCGACGGCGCGACGGTCGTCATCCGTGACAACAGCTTCACGGGGCTCACCGGCACGCGCGTCACCAACAGCGGCTACCCCAACGCCGTCAACGCCTCCGCCAACTGGTGGGGCAGCGCGGCCGTGTCGGCCGGCGACGTCACCGGCGCCGTGGACTACACGCCCGTCCTCACGAGCGGCACGGACACCTCCGTCTCAGCGGGCTTCCAGGGCTCGGTCGCCGAGCTCAAGGCCCACACCCTGGGCGCCCAGGTGGGCACCGAGGGCCGGATCCAGGAGGGCATCGACACGACGGTCGCCAACGGCATCGTCGACGTCGCCCCCGGCAGCTACTCCGAGACCGCGACCGGCCGGACGACCCCGCAGGTCGGGCCGACCTATCAGTTCGGCCTGTACGTGGGCACCGACCGCACCGGCGTCACCGTGCGCGGCGTTGACGCGTCCGACGCGCCCATCACCGACAGCTCGGGCACGCTCGCCCTGGTCACCACCAACGCGACCAACAACTTCGGCAGCTCCGGCACCTTCGTGTACGGCTCGAACGCCACGTTCCAAGGTCTCGAGTTCGGCGCCAACAACGGCGGCAGCAACAAGACCTTCGAGGTCATCGGCGATGGGTTCCGGCTGCTCGACAGCTACGTCAACGACAGCCCTGGCTCGATCTACCTCAACGACTGGACGTACGACACGGGGAACGACAGGTCCTCGATCGCGACGTTCACCATCAGCGGCAACCGGTTCGCCTCGGACAACCAGATCACCATCGCCAGCGGCACCGGCCATGGCCGACCCGCGAGCGGCCGGGTGATCTCCGACAACACGTTCGTGGCGGCGCCCACCGGGCTGTTCATCAGCTTCCGTGGCGCGGCCGGCCCCGGCGGCGTTCCCTGGTACACGCTGCCCGTGGGTGGCGCGACCATCACCGGCAACACCTTCGGGCCCGCGGACATCAACATCCGCGCCACCGACGACTACGACAACAGCCAGCTCGACTGGACGGCGATCCGGGCGAACAACACCTTCGACCGGCTCGTGTGGGTCGGCGTCGGCACCAGCGACACGCTCCGCTCGTTCAGCTACTCCTCGGGCGGCTATGCCTTCGCCAACGCCCGCCAGCTGGGCGGCCGGATCGACTCCGCCAATGCCGCGCGGCCGGCGGGCGTCGACATCGCGCAGGCCGGCGACGTGGTCCACGTGCATTCCGGCACGTACCCGGAGCAGGCGCTGCTCGACAAGGCCAACATCACGGTCGAGGGCTACGGCCCCACCAAGCCGCTCGTCGATGACGGCGGCGCGGCCACCGGCTACGGCCTGTACATCACGGGCGACGGCGTCACCCTGTCCAACGTCAAGGTCCAGGGCTACGAGGTCGGCGTCCGCCTTGGCGGCGGCTCGGACAGCCTGCTCGATGGCGTCTCCGTGCTCGGTGTCGAGAGCACCAACAACTCCGGTGACGGCCTGTTCGGCTCGGCCATCGCGGGTCTCTCCAACGTCACCATCACCGGCGGCACCTACGCCAACAACGCCAACACGGGCACGACCCTGCCCGGCGGCCGGGGCATCGTCATCTGGGACGGCCCCAAGTCCAACGTCTCGATCACCAACGTGACCGCCAGCAACAACGGCCTGGTGGGCATCGACATCAACGACGGCAACGTCACCGGTCTCACCATCACGGGCAACACCGTGACGGGCAACGCGGACTCCGGCATCGGCGTCCTGGGCGCCAAGGGGCCGGGTGCCAACCTCATCGCCAACAACACGCTCACCAACAACGGCCGGTACGGCATCGAGGTCAAGAGCCCCACGGGCACCGGCGCCGCGAGCGGCCCCGGCAGCGTGGTGGTCTCCGGCAACCATGTGAGCCGTGCCCCCGGCGCCACGCCCTCCGGCAAGGACTTCGCGGGCATCGCCGTCTTCCGCCGGTCGGTCAGCGTGCTCAACGCGGACCAGCCGACGGGGGCCTATGTCGTCGGCAACGACGTCAGCGGCTATCGCTACACGGGCGCCGACCATGATGGCTTTGGCATCGTGGTCGAGGGTGCCGGCACCACCGTCACCCAGAACGTGGTCAGCAACAACGACGTCGGCGTCCAGGCGCAGGCGGGCAACCCGAACGGTCTGCCCGGTGATGCCCAGCCTGACCTCAGCGACTACTTCGACCGTGGCAACGCGGCCAGCTACGCCAGCGTGGTCACCGGCAACTCCATCACGGGCAACACCACGAACTTCCGCGCCATTGGCCTGACCGGTGCTGCCGACGCCTCCGGCAACTGGTGGGGCACCACCGACCAGGATGCGGTCGACGCCGCCATCGTCGGCGACGTCGACTTCACCCCGTACTTCCACACCGGGACCGACACCAGCGCCGCGGCCGGCTTCCAGGGCGACTACTCGGCCCTCGACGTCGTGCGCATCGGCGCCCAGGTGGGCTCAGGCCCGCGCATCCAGGAGGCCATCGACATGGTCACCGGGAGCACGGTCTACGTCCACGCCGGCCTGTACGTCGAGGACGTCGATGCCAACGTGGCGCATCTGAACCTGTATGGCGCCCATCAGGGCGACGCGGTGGCGGGGCGCACGTTCGGCGACGCCACCGAGGCCACGATCCAGGGCAAGGTGCGCATCAGCGCCACCGACGTCACCTTCGATGGCTTCTCGGTCACCACCGCGGTCCACGCCGGCTCCCTCACGGGCATCCTCGTGGAATCGTCCGGCGACGGCGCGGCCATCGCGAACTCCATCATCAGCGACATCACCAGCACGTCGCCCAACACCAACGGGACCAACGCGCAGGCGATCTACCTGGAGCGCGGGCCCGACGACGTGAGCATCACGGGCAACCGCATCGCCACCGTCTCCAGCTACGGATCCGCCAAGGGCATCTATGTCGGTGACAGCACCGCCAATGACCCGAGCACGGGCGTGCTGATCGACGGGAACGTCATCACGGGCGTCACCAGCACGGCCAGGGGTGCGTACGGCATCCAGCACAACAACGGTCTGACCGGTGGCGGCCATGCGCAGCTGACCATCAGCGGCAACACCATCAACGGCCTCACCGGCGGCTGGGTCCACGCCATCGGCATCGAGGCCGACGCGCCCGACCTGTCGATCCACCACAACCGGGTCAGCGGCCTCACGGCGGCTGGCGCCGACAACGTCGCGGTCTTCTTCGAGTCCGACCCATCGTGGGCGGACGCCGAGGTCCACAACAACGACCTGGCGGTGGGCCCGAGCGCCTTCGGCGTGGGCCTCCACCCGACCTTCGCCATCCCCGGGTCTGTCGATGCCACCTGCAACTGGTGGGGCAGCGCGAGCGGCCCCGGCCCCGTCATGGCTGGCACCGGCGCACCGGTGGGTCCCAGCGTCGATGGCAACCCATGGCTGACCAGCTCCAACCTGGACGGCAACTGCGACGGCATCGTCCAGACCGTCGCACCCACCGCGTCGCTCTCGTTCGCCGAGGGTACCGCCGCGGCCAACGGTGGCGCCTTCGACAACGCCACGGCGGCCATCGTGGCCAACGTCGGCGCCATCGGCACGCTCACGGACCATCACGATGGCACGTGGTCGTGGGCCCTGGCGGCTGACTCCACGCAGAACGATGGCCCGGCCTCGGGCACCATCACACTGACCGCGACGACCACGCTCGGCGCCACGGCCACGACCTCCTTCAGCTACGCCATCACCAACGTCGCGCCCAGCGGCACTTTCGTGGCGCCCGCCGAGGTCGCTGTCGGCGACGCGTTCGACATCGGGTTCGACCCGACCGTCGACCCGTCGGCTGGCGACACCTTCACGTACGCCTTCCAGTGCGGCGCGGCGTCGCCGGTGACCGGCAGCGCCGACACCACCACCTGCGCGGCTCCCACGAGCGCTCAGGTCGGCACCCTCATCCATGTCACCGGTCGCATCACCGACGACGACGGCGGGGTCTCCACGCTGTACGAGGATGACGTCCTCGTCGTCGCGGCCCTGACCCTGTCGCCCAGCGCGCATGACTTCGGCTCGGTCCAGGTCGACGAGTTCTCGGCGCCGGTGACGTTCACCCTGACCAACCACTCCAACGTCGCCTACGACATCGACGAGGTGGGCTTCTTCGTCACGGTCACCAACCACTTCCAGGTCGTCGGCGCGACGGACGAGTGCTCCGAGGCGACACTGCCCGCACACGGCTCGTGCACCTTCGAGGTCGTGTTCAACCCGCAGGCCCCGGGCCCCAGGCAGACCACGCTGGGCGCCCAGTTCGACGGCACCCAGCCGCCGCTCCCCAAGGCGACCTCGGCTCTGACCGGCCTGGGCATCGCCCCCGAGGCGACGGTGGCACCGGACGGGCTGGACTTCGGCTCCCGCGCCATCGGCACGGGCCCGTCGACCCCCCAGACCGTCACTGTCACCAACACCGGCGATGCTGGGTCGACGCTGACCATCACGAGCATCGTCCGGACCGGCTCGTCGGCCTTCGACGTGGATCACGACGCGCTGGCGCCGCTCGGCGCGGGCGAGTCGTTGGCGATCGACGTCACGTTCGACCCGTCCACGGTCGGGGACCATGACGGCAGCCTCGTCATCACGACCAACGCGGGCAACTTCTCGGTCCCGCTCAGCGGCGTCGGGGAGCCCGGCCCGGTCCTGTCCATCACGCCGTCGAGCCACAACTTCGGCGACGTCACGGTGGACCACGCCAAGACCAAGCAGTTCACGGTCGCCAACACGGGCACCGACGGCCTCACGGGCCTGGTCGTGACGGTGAGCGGCGACGACCTGTCGATCGTCGCGGGTGACAGCACCTGTGACGAGACCACCGACCTCGACGTCGGCGGATCCTGCGTCGTCACGGTGCGCTACCAGCCGGACGAGGTCGGGGACGACACCGGCACCCTCGCGGCCACCGCTGACGGCGGTGTCGCCGACTCCTCGAACCTGACTGGCTCGGGAGTCGCGGCCAAGCCGATCGTGACGGTCGATCCGGACGAGCACGAGTTCGACGACGTGGTGGTCGGCGGGACGCCCGATCGCCAGGAGTTCGAGGTCCGCAACACGGGTGACGCGACGCTCACGGGTCTGGACGTCCAGCTCACGGGCGCGCCGGCGTTCGACATCGTCGAAGCCGACAGCACCTGCGACGACACGACCACCCTGGCACCGGACGCGACCTGCGTGGTCACGGTGGAGTTCGCCCCCGGCACCGGCGGCGACAAGACCGCGACCCTGAAGGTCCACTCCGCCAACGCCGGCAACGGCACCGTCAACGTGCCGCTGTCCGGCACGGCGCTGGCACCCGAGCTGTCCATCACGCCGTCGGGCTACAACTTCGGCGACGTGACGGTGGATCACTCCAAGAGCCGCACCTTCGCGGTGGCCAACAGCGGCACCGCGACCCTGACCGGGCTCGATGTCCAGGTCACCGGCGACGACCTCTCGATCGTGGCAGACGACAGCGACTGCGACGAGACCACCAGCCTCGACCCCGGCGAGTCGTGCCAGGTCAAGGTTCGCTACCAGCCCGACGAGGCTGGCGACGACACCGGCAGCCTGGACGCGACCGCAGATGACGGGCTGTCCGACTCCGCCACCCTCCGGGGCTCGGGAGTGCCCGCCAAGGGGCTCGTCTCGGTGACGCCGGACGAGGGCGCCTTCGGGTCGGTCGAGGTGGAGACCAGCCAGGTGGTGGACTTCACGGTCGAGAACACCGGCGATGCCAGCCTCACGTTCTCGAGCGTGGCGCTGACCGGCTCCTCCACCTTCGCCATCGAGCCCAGCGACGACACCGACTGCCTGACCGAGGACGCCACCCTGGCGCCCGGCGATAGCTGCGTGGTCCGGGTGCGCTTCGCACCCGGAAGCGTCGGCGACCGCTCCGGGACCCTCAAGATCCAGTCGAACGCCGCGAACGCAACCGTCAACGTGCCGCTGAACGGCACCTCCACCCCGCACCCGTCGAACGTGTCGGTCACGCCGAACCCGTATGACTTCGGCCACGTGCCGTTCAAGGCCACCAAGTCCAAGCGCTTCACCGTGACCAACAGCGGTGGGACGCCGGTCACCATCACCTCGGTCACCCGGACCGGCTCGAGCACCTACACGGTGGTCGCGGCGGACGACGAGTGCGACGGCGAGACTCTGGGCACGGACGAGAGCTGCAGCTTCGTGGTGCGGTTCAAGGCGCCCTCCAGCACGGCGGGCGTCAAGAGCGGCGTCATCCATCTGATCGGCTCGGGCTTCGACGAGATCCAGGTGCCGGTGACCGCGACGGCCGAGCCCTTCAAGGCCAAGGTCGACGCCTTCGTCACCGACAAGACCGACCGGCCGTCCAACTACGTGGGTGTGGGCGTCTACTGCAAGGCCTCGTGCCCCCAGCAGCAGGCGGTCGAGACCGTCACCCGCGGTCGGACCTTCACCTACCGGGTGCGCATCCGGAACAACGGCAACGGCGTGGATGACATCCGTGTCCGGCTCTATCAGACCGGGTCCAAGGCGTCCATCCAGCGGATCCAGGTCCTCCGCAACGGCAACCAGGACGTCACGTCGCGCGTGACCAACGGGAGCTACGTGGCGAGGGACATGAACCCAGGAGCGGAGATCTACTTCTGGGTCAGGGTCACCGTCCGGACCAACGCGGTCCCAGGTCGCGTCAACTACGTCCAGCTGTCGGGCCAGTCGACCCGGACCCCGTCGGTCCAGGACGTCGTCCGGGCGAGGACCACGGTCCGCTGACCTGCGGCGCGCCCGGGCCACCGAGCACGCCACTCATCCAGGCACCACGAGGACCGGCGGGGGCACACCCCGCCGGTCCTGATTCGCGTCCGCGCCGCTGCGCGATGGTCCCACCACCGCGGGAGGATCGGCCTATATCGGGCGCCCGACGCCGTGCGTAGGTTGAGGGGAGTCGTGTGGGGTGCACCCAGGTCCCCCGTGGCTACCCGACGGAGGGTCCTCCAAGCGATGCACTCGTCCCGGTCGCACTCGCGCGCCGTCGCCCTGCTGGTGATGGCGATGACGCTGTTCACGCTGGTCGGCAGCGCCACGCCCGCCGCGGCGTTGGTGTCCCAGCCCGCCCGCCGGTCGCTGCCAGCGGCGCAGGCCGACACCCCGGCGCTCACCATCTCGCCCGCGGCCTGGGACTTCGGCTCGGTGCTCGTCGGCGAGTCGTCCGAGCCCAAGGAGTTCACGCTCGCCAACAACTCGGACACCGACTTCGTGGTAGACGAGGTGGGCTTCTTCGTGACCGCCACCAACCACTTCCGGATCGTCACGGGGAGTAGCGACCAGTGCTCCGGGCAGGCGCTGCCCAGCCATGGCTCGTGCACCTTCCAGGTGACCTTCACGCCACAGTCGAGCGGGCCGCGGACCACGACCCTCGGAGTCCAGCTCGAGGGTGCCGAGGTCCCGCTGCCCAAGCCGGCGTCGCTGCTTTCGGGCAGCGCACCCATGCCCTCGCTTCGGATCACGCCCACGAGCGACCTGTTCGACTTCGGGGACGTGGCCGTCGGAGGTACGCCGGGCAGCCAGCGGTTCACCATCAGCAACGACGGCGAGGCCGGCTCGGTCCTCAAGGTCGTGGGCATCACCATCGTCTACGCCGATGCCGGCTTCACGCAGGTCGACGGCGCACTGCCGGTCGCGCTGGGCATCGACGACGACCCGTTCGAGTTCCATGTGGAGTTCGACCCGCCGGATGCCGGCGCCCATCGCGCGATGATGTACATCGCCGCCACGGGCCTGGGCGTCGTGGCCGTCGCCCTCATCGGCAACGGAATCGCCCCGGCGCTGTCGCTCACCCCCTCGAGCCACGACTTCGGGGATGTGGCGGTCGGCGCGTCGCGCTCCAAGGTCTTCACGGCGAGCAACACCGGCTCCGCCGGGCTCACCGGCCTGGGCATCGACGTCACGGGCGATGACCTCGCCATCGTGGCCGGCGACAGCGACTGCGACGACCAGACATCGCTCGACCCAGGTGCGACCTGCGTCATCAAGCTGCGCTATGCGCCCGACGAGCTGGGCGCGGACGACGGCAGCCTGAAGGTCACCGCGGACGGCGCGCTGGTCGACACCTCGACCATCGAGGGGACCGGCGTCGCCCAGGACGATTCCGACGACCCGGACCCGGCAATCGTGGGCGTCAGCCCCGATGAGTGGGACTTCGGCTCCATCGAGGTCGGCACCACCGACTCCAAGGAGCTCACCGTGCGCAACACGGGGGACCAGCCACTGACCGGGCTTGCGCTGAGCGTCAGCGGCGTGTTCTCCATCGCGTCGGACGACGGCACCTGCGATGACTCGGGCACGCTCGCAGCGGACGAGAGTTGCACCGTGCGCGTGATCTTCGAGCCCGGGTCCGTGGGCGCCAAGTCGGGCACCCTCAAGGTGCAGTCGTCGAACGCGGCCAACGGCACCGTCAACGTCCCGCTCACGGGCATCGCCACGCCGCACCCGTCGGACGTCTCGGTGACGCCGGCGTCCGCCGACCTGGGCCATGTGGTGTTCGCGGGCGTCCGCACCCGCCGCTTCACGGTCACCAACAGCGGCGGCACCCCGGTCACCATCACCGGCGTGACACGCACCGGCTCCCGGACCTACACGGTCATCGAGGCGGACGACGAGTGCGCGAACGAGACGCTCGGGGAGGGCGAGAGCTGCACCTTCCGGGTGCGCTTCCAGGCGCCCGCCAGCACCGCCGGGGCCAAGAACGCCACCGTGCATGTGACGGGCGACTTCGATGAGATCCTCGTCCCCCTGACCGCGACGGCGGAGCCATTCCAGGCCAAGGTCGACGCGTTCGTCACCGCCAAGTCCGACAAGCCGTCCAAGTACGTCGGCATCGGCGTCTTCTGCAGGAGCTCGTGCTGGCAGCAGCAGGCTGAGCGGACGGTCGGGCGTGGCGCCACGTTCACGTACCGGGTGCGCGTCCGGAACAGCGGCAACGGCGTCGATGACATCCGCGTCCGGCTGTATCAGACCAACTCCAAGTCGTCCATCCGCAAGGTCGAGGTGCTCCGCAACGGGAACCAGGACGTGACGTCCCGGGTCACCAACGGCAGCTACGTGGCGAGGGACGTGAATCCGGGCGCGGAGATCTACTTCTGGGTCCGGGTCAGCGTGGCGGCGCACGCGCCATCCGATCGCGTCAACACGATCCTGATCTCCGGTCAGTCCACCCGCACGCCCAAGGTCAAGGACGTCGTCCGGACGAAGACCACGGTTCGCTGACCCGCCGTGCCGACTCCACCCGGTCGCTGACCATCCCCCAGGGGGCGGCGCACCACTCAGTGATGCGCCCGGATCTGCGATTCGATGACTGACTTGGTCGGGATCCCGTGACTGCCCGGTGCCAGCGTCGACATGCCACCTGCGATGTTCCCGATGTCCAGGCACGTCTCTATCGGCTCGCCCGCAAGCATGGATGCGATGAACGCGGCGTTGAAGCAATCGCCCGCGCCTGTGGTATCGACCGGCCGAATGCCAGGCAGTGCAGGCGCGGAGATCATCCGGTCCCCGCGGACGGCCAAGACGCCATCCGCACCACGCTTGATGAGCACGAGGCTCCCGATCCCACCCAGCATCGCGGCGGCCACCTCCGGGCTCGAGGCGCCCGTCAGCCACATCGCCTCCCGTTCGTTGGGCGCGAAGATCGCGACGCGCGCGAGCAGATCCATCATCCCGGGGGTATCCAGGCGCTGGTCCGTCGACTGTGGATCGAGGAACACGATCGCACCAACATCGTAGGCCGCATCGACCCACCTCCGTGTGTCCGCCAAGGTACCGAGCCCCGGCAGCGCAACGACACGCGGACGCAGTCGTCGGATGAGCCCGCCTGTGTCGGCTTCGCTCGAGCCGCCGAAGGACACGAACGAACGATCCGAGCCGAACGACAGGCTCGTGCTGATGTTTGGCAGCTGATGGTCGAGCATCGTGAAGCCGACCTCGTCGAGTCCTTCCGACCGTGCGCAGGAGAGCACGTAGGCGCTGAATGGATCCGTGCCGAACGAGGTCGCCCAGACGCACGAGACACCAAGGCGATGGAGCGCCGCGGCGGTGATGTAGGTGCCACCCGGCAGGATCGAGCAGGTCGCCGCCCAGACCTCCTCACCGGGCAGCGGAAGCCGCGGCAGGCCGGCATACACGAGGTCGCAGAAGTAGCGTCCGATCACCAACGCCTCGACCGCCCCTGGTTCGGGGCGGAGCGATGGGAGGTCGAGCCCTGCCGGCGCCGAGCTGGGACCGTGGGTCATGACCAGCTGGCATCATGGATCTGGTTCGCGGCCAGATAGTCATCGACCAGGGCCACCGCCAGGGGATACGACCCCACCAACGGGTGGCACATCAGTGCTTGGGTGGCCATGGATCGCGAGCGGGACACGATCGCCCGTGCCGCGAGTCGCTCATAGGTCTTGACAGCGGTCGTCAGCGCGAACTCTGGATCCGGGATGCGACCGATCCTGATGGGAGTGATGCCATCGCGGGACACGTCGCAGGTGACCTCCACCACGTCCGTTGGCGCGAGCCCCTCGATGGCGCTCCCGTTGGGCACGTTGAGGGCGGTCCGGATCGACCCGCCGGTCGCGAGCCCCTCGATGGCCGTCAAGGCCACGCCGGCATAGCCTTCGTCGATGCGTTGGCGGGCACCCTCGGGTGCGGGCACGCGCGGCGTTGCCGGCCCTCCTCGACGCTCGTACGGCATGTAGCTCGCGATGCGCCGGCTCTGATACGCGTAATACGCGTCCAAGGCGGCATCGATCGATCCCGCAGACCCGAGCTGGTGGAACAGCCGATCGTTGAGTTCCCTGATCTCCTCTCCCCGGGTCGACGATGCTCGGCGGATCTCGTCGATGGCCTCCTGCGCGTAGTAGAAGTAGTACAGGTACTCGTTGACCCACATGCCCTTCGCTGCGACCAGCGCCGGATCGAACAGACCCAGGCTCGTGGCGTCGCGGAAGGCAGGGTCCGTGAGCAGGGGTCCGAGCAGGTCGACGCCATCGCGGACCACGGATCGGCACCATGACAGGTGATTGAGGCCGAAGACCTCCGCCTCGAGCGCATCCGGATCCAGTCCCAGGTGCTCCGCCACCGACATCTGCGCCGCATTGGCGCCGTCACAGATGCCGATCACGCGGTCGTGGCCTGCATCGCGGAGAGCCTGCGTGACCAAGCCCGCCGGATTGCTGAAGTTGAACGTCCAGGCGGCGGGGGCGACGCGCTCGATGATCTCCGCGTACCGCAGCGCCTCCGGGATGGTCCGCATCGCCATCGAGAAGCCCCCGGGACCGGTCGTCTCCTGGCCGAGGACGCCTCGCGCGAGCGCGATCCGCTCGTCGCTGATACGCCCATCGTCACCGCCGACCCTGATGGTGGTCACGACGAACGAGGCGCCCTCGAGTGCCTCCGCCGGATCCGTGGTGGCGGTGAGTCGGAGCGGGACGCCCGACCGCGCGACGATCTCCTGCGCGATCGGCAGGATCACGGCAAGTCGGTCCTCCCGCACATCGAGCAGGGTGATGTCGTCGAGACCCAGGCGCTCGGCACGCCTCAGGCACGACGCGACGAACAAGGGGCTTCGGACGCCGCCACCGCCCACGAGCGTGAGTCTCATCGCGCGTCCACCGCGGCGACCACCGGATTGGTGAGTTCCCCGATACCCGACGCGCTGACGGTCACGACATCGCCTGGGCGCAGGAATGCCGGAGGGTCACGAAACAGGCCGATGCCGGCTGGTGTGCCCGTCATGAGACAGTCACCCGGCTCGAGGGTCATGACCGAGCTGAGCCACTCGATGGCGACCGGCGGCGGGGCGATCTGCTCTCCGACCAGGGCACGCTGTCGGACCTCGCCGTTGACCGTCGACTCGATCCGGATGCTCGGCCAGTCGACGAGCTCGTCACGGGTGACGATGCATGGGCCCATGGGACAGAACGTGTCGAAGTTCTTGGCGAGGTCCCGCTGGCCATTGTGGAACTGGACCGACCGCGCTCCGACATCGTTGAACACGGTGTAGCCGAACACGTGCTCGAGGGCATCGTCGCGCGACACGTTCCGTGCGGTGCGTCCCATCACGACGCCCAGCTCCACCTCGTAGTCGACCGCGAAGCCGTGTTCGCTGAAGCGGGCCGCATCGCCCACGCGACGCTTGATGACACGGTCCGCGGGCGGGATGACGATGGCGTCGCCGGGTCCGACGATGGCGCTCGAGACCTTGATGAAGTCCCACGATGGCTCATCGGGGAAGACGTATCCCGGCTCTTCGTCACCATGGCTCCGATAGTTGACCCCCGATCCCAGGATCTTGCCGGGGTTCGGCAGGGGCGCGAGGACGCGAGCGTCCTCGATGGGTGGGGCGACCGCTGCATGCTCGGTCGCACGCGCCAACCCCTCGGACCCATCCATGATGAGTGCCAGCATGTCGGTGTATCCGGTGGGACGGAACGCCCCCTCGGATCCGGCGCAGACGAGCACCTGGTCACCGGTCCTGACCCGGAACAGTCGCATCGCTCTCCTCTCCTCGTCACCAACCGGCGCGGCTGCCTGCCGGGCCGGGCGGCCTGGATCACGTCGGGACGCCCGTCCCATCGTCCGGCCGATGGTCGTCCCTGCGCTGTCGTCACGCCCGCCGTTCGGGCCGAGGTGCCGCCGAGCGTCGAGGAGGACCGCCCGACGGCACCTCCGGCGGTCGGATGAGCCGACGGGGCGTCGCGTCGCGGTGGATTGGTCCACCGGTCAACAAGTGCATCATACCCTAGAGCCGCCGCTGGCCGGTGTCAACGGAACTGGGTTGCCGCGGAGGCGCCCGGTCCGCGGTCAGGTTGAGTGGACGACCGGTCGCCCATGGTGCTACGGTCGGGACGTGTCGGTGAGGGGCGTCCCCACCGCGCGTCCATCGCCCGACCCGCCATGGGCGAGGTCCAGTTCAGGAGGACCCGTGTCAGGCCGATCCGTCCGCATCGCGATCGTGGGAGCAGGCAGCGCGGTCTTCTCCCTCGAGCTCATCGGCAACCTGTGCCTGACACCCGGGCTGGCCGGGAGCCACGTCGTGCTCATGGACGTGGATGCCGAGCGTCTGGACAGCGTCCATCGGCTTGCCACACGCCTGGCTGGGGAGCAGGGCGCCGACCTGACGTTCGAACGGACGCTCGACCGCGAGGTCGCGCTTCGGGACGCGGAGTTCGTGGTCAACACGGCCTACGCCACGGGCCATGAACGCGCGGTCCGGATGCGCGAGACGACCGAGCGTCATGGCTATCACTACGGCAACGCAGGTCTCTACGGGCCGGTCGACCTGTGGACGCTCCTCGACCTCCGGTTCCGGCTGGAGTTCGCTCGCGACATGGAGCGGCTCTGCCCTGATGCATGGTTGCTGCAGTCCGGCAACCCGGTGTTCGAGGGATGCACCCTCATGACCCGGCAGACCTCGATCAAGGTCATCGGCATCTGCCACGGCTACCAGGACTACCGCGTGGTCGGCCGGTTCCTGGGTCTCGATCCGGACCGGGTCGAGTGGCGAGCCTCCGGTCTCAACCACCAGCTGTGGCTCACGAAGCTGGCCCAGGACGGTGTCGATGCCTACCCCATCCTCGATGACTGGATCGCGACCCGAGCCGAGGACCACTGGCGCACGTACAGGCAACGCGAGCCGCACGACATCGTGATGTCCCGAGGGGCCATCAACCTGTACCGCCTGTATGGCCTGATGCCCATCGGCGACACCGCGCGGGACCCGATCAACTGGTGGCTCCACACCGACTTCGAGGCAAAGAAGCACTGGTTCGGCGAGCCGTGGGGAGGGCCCGACACGACCAGCGGGCGTCAGGCGTTCGTCGCGATGCTCGCCGAGCGAGTCCGCAGGATCATGGCGGTCGTCGACGACCCGACGACATCGGCGAAGAGCCTGCTCACGGAGGTCCCGCTCAAGGAGACCCACGTTGCCATCATCGATGCCATCGCGAATGACAGGCCCGGGACGTTCCAGGTGAACGTCCCGAACCGTGGCGCGATCCCGGGCATCGCCGATGACGTGGTCGTGGACCTCACCGCACACATCGACGGGCGCGGTGTCAGGCCGCAGGCGGTCCCGCCGCTGCCGCGCAAGCTGATGCTCGAGCAGACCCTGCCGCGGATACTCCAGATGGAGCAGCAGCTCGAATCCTTCGGGAGCGGCGACCGATCGATGCTGCTCTGGGCCGCGCTCATGGACCACCAGACGCGGACCTACGGCCAAGCCGTCGAGGTGCTCGAGGATCTCCTGGAGCTGACGCCGCTGGCCCCCGTCGGCCAAGGCGCGCCCGCCACGCGGACCTCGACGGCGGTCGACCCAGAAGCCGACCGTGGCGACATCGTCACTTCCACTTGACACGGTGCGGCCAAAGGTCTTTCATGAGACCGGTAGACCGGTCGACCGGCAGACGATCGTCGACAGGGCTCGCAGCCAAGGAGGACTCGGAGATGGATCCGATGGGGTGGTTGCCCAGACTGAAGCGTGGCCCAGGGATGGTGGGCGCCGCAGCGATCATGGTTGGCACGCTCATCGCGCCCAGCGCGGTGGTCGCGGCCGATGCGAGCGCGGGACCTGTGACCGATCCCGCCGCCTGCGGCACCGATCCCATCACGCTGGTGACGGTGGATGTCGAGGGGGGCAACCCCGGTCCCACCGCGGCCATCGACCAGCTCTACGCCGAGTTCATGGCCATGTATCCCAACGTGACCATCGAACGCGTCAAGACGGCCTACAACGACCTGGTGGCCAAGCAGCCGCTGGACTTGAGCGGACCCAACCCACCCGACCTCACCCAGATCGTGGGCGACAACAAGGCATTCGCGGAGTACGGCAACCAGGGACTCATCCTCAAGCTGGATGACTACGCCGCACGATACGGGTGGACCGAGCGTTCGGGCGCAGCGCAGCTGTTCAATTCGTCGTTCGACGAGAACGGCCAGATCGGCACCGGGTCGCTCTACGGCGTCCCCCAGGTCCAGGAGGTCGTGGGCCTCTTCTACAACAAGGAGAAGCTGGCCCAGCTGGGCCTCGAGCTGCCGACGACGTGGGAGGACTTCCTCGCGTCCCTCGATGCCGCGAAGACCGCCGGCGAGATCCCGATGATGCTCGGCAACGTCGAGGGATGGCCGGCGGGACATGTCTACGCCATGGCCTACAACCGCTTCGTGCCGACGGCCGTGATCAACGGATGGACGTACCACACGGACCCGTCAGCCTCGTTCGACTCCGCGGGCTTCCGCGATGCGTCGGCGCTCCTGCAGCAATGGGGTACTGGCGGGTACCTCACGCCCGACTTCAACTCCGTGAGCTACGACGATGCCTGGAAGCGCTTCACCGAGGGCGAGGGCCTCTACCTGCCTGCCGGCTCATGGCTGACGGGTGGCATCCAGGAGGCGATGGGTGACAAGGGTGGGTTCTTCCTGGCCCCACCGTCGCAGCAGAACCCGGCCCTGCAGGTCGAGGGAGGCCCGGGTCAGGCTTGGGCGATCTCTGCGGGTTCCGAGCACCCGGATTGCGCGGCGGCGCTCATCGACTTCATGACGAGCGAGCGCGGTGGCGAGATCCTCATCGAGAACAACGTGCCACCCGGCTTCACGATGTCCAACGTGCCGGAGCTTGGGGCAGGCGCCTACGCCGACCTGATCGCGGCCCTCCAGGACGTGAACCGCGAGTACCAGGTCTCCGCCTACGAGGGGACCGCCACGCCGACCATCGGCGAGGTGATCCGCGCGGGCAATGCCGCCGTCCTCGCGGGGCGGATGACCCCCGAGGACTTCGTCAAGTCCGTCCAGGCCGAGTACGAGAAGGGATGACGCCCACGGCTCGCCCTCGGGTCCTCGCACCCTGGATGGCGCATGACCGTCCAGGTCGTCGGATGACACGAGGCGTGCCTTGACCGTCTCCTTGCGATCGGCCCCGTCGAGGGGCCGATCGCTTCTCCGTGGGATCGGTCCAAGGTCGTTCGCCGAGGCGCAATGGACCGCCTATCTGTACCTGCTCCCCGCCCTGCTCCTGTTCCTCGCCTTCGTCATCTACCCGATGATGCAGGGGGCATGGATCTCGTTCCTCGACTGGAACGGCTTCTCGCCGCCGACCTGGGTGGGGCTCGACAACTACGTCGAGATCCTGCGGGACGGGAACCTGCGGGCCGGGTTCGTGCGCTCGGTGATCCTGATCCTGTTCTACTCGCTGCTACCGATCGCCCTCGGGCTGCTGATCACGGCGATCCTCTCCTCGCGACCCATCCGGGGAGCCTCGTGGTTCCGGGGGATCCTGTTCCTGCCCCAGGTGCTGCCCATCGTCGTGGTGGGGATCGTCTGGCGTTGGATGTATGCCCCAGATGGGCCCATCAACGCGGGGCTGACCTCGATCGGCCTCGGCGGCCTCGCCACCGGCTGGCTCGGGGACTTCACGCTCGCCCTACCGGCCGTGGGCATGGTGGGGACGTGGGTCTCGTTCGGGTTCGTGATGGTGCTGCTGCTCACCGGGGCCCAGGCGATCCCATCCGACCTCTATGACGCGGCCCGCGTCGATGGCGCAGGACGCGTGCAGGAGTTCTTCGCCATCACGCTGCCGGGTCTGCACAACCAGCTGGTCGTCGCCTTGATCGTCACCATCATCACGGCGCTTCGAGCGTTCGGCCTGATCTACACGATGACGTCGGGCGGTCCCGGATACGAGACGACCGTCCCGGCCTGGAACGTGTACACGACCACCTTCCGCTATCACCAGGTCGGTCTGGGGGCCGCGCTTGGGATCACGCTTGCGGTGCTGATCTTCGTCATCGTGTTCGCCCTCGGGCGACTCGTGGAGCGCGAACGGCGATGAGGGCGAGCCCTCGGGAGATCGCCGTCAACTACACGGTCCTGGCAATCCTGGTCGTGATCGTCCTGTACCCCATGCTGGGCGTGCTGGGCCTCGCGTTCCAAAGCGGGGTGGGCAGGACGGGCCAGCTGACGTTCCCGCCGGAGCTGACCCTCGATACGCTGTCACGAACCTGGGACGAGGGGCGCTTCGATCTCGCGCTCCGGAGCAGCGCGGTCGTGGCGACATCGGCGACGGTGGTCACCGCCGTGGTCTCGATCCTCGCCGGCTATGCCTTCGGGGTGATGCGGTTCCCCCTGTCGTCGGCCCTGTTCTACCTGATCCTCGTCGGCATGATCGTGCCGCTCGAGTCCTATGTCGTGCCGCTGTACTACGAGATGCGGGACCTCTCGCTGCTCGATACCTGGCCGGGGCTGGTGCTCGCGCTCTCGGCGAGCCTCCTGCCGTTCGGCGTCTTCTGGATGCGCGCCCAGTTCAAGGGGACACCGAAGGCGCTCATCGAGGCTGCCCAGATCGACGGCGCCAACTCCTGGAGCGTCCTGCGACACGTCCTCCTGCCGCTGGCCCGGCCGGCCATCGCGAGCCTCCTCGTGCTGACATTCCTCTGGGCCTGGAACGACTTCCTGCTGACGCTCATCCTTGTGTCCAGCAACGAGCTCCGGACCGCACAGCTGCAGCTGGGTCTGTTCATCGGCGTCCGCACCTCCGACACGCGCGCCCTCGCCGCAGCCGCCCTCATCGTCTCGATCCCCGTGCTCCTGGTGTACGTGGTCGGTCAGCGGAGCCTCATCCGCGGCATCTTCGAGGGAGGCGTCAAGGAATGACCGACCGGTTCGACCGGCCCGACCATGCCGCCCAGCGGCAGGCGCTCTACGGCCTCCTGGGCGAGCTCCCACCGCGTGATGGGACCATCTCCGCGCGGGTCGTCCGTCGCGAGTCGCGCGAGCACTTCGAGCTCGAGGTCCTGTCCCTTGACCTGAACGGCCAGGAGTCCGTGCCCGCCTACTTCCTGACACCACGGCGGTCCGAGGGGCCGCTCCCCGTGGTGCTCTTCCACCACGCCCACGGCGACAACTACGTGCTGGGCAAGGACGAGGTGCTCACGGGTCGCCCGGCACAGCAGCAACCGCCGTTCGGCGAGGCACTGACGCGGGCCGGATACGCGGTCCTGTGCACGGACATGTGGAACTTCGGCGACCGGCGGGGGCGCACCGAGTCGGCCCTCTTCAAGGAGTTGCTCTGGAAGGGCCGCGTCCTCTGGGGACTCATGGTCTACGACAGCCTCCGTTCCGTCGACTACCTCGCCAGCAGACCCGACGTCGACATGGCTCGCATCGCGACCATGGGGATGTCCCTGGGCAGCACGATGGCCTGGTGGACCGCCGCGCTCGACACCAGGATCAAGGTCTGCATCGATATCTGTTGCATGACCGACTTCCAGGCGCTCATCGACTCGGGCGGCCTCGATGGCCACGGCATCTACTACTACGTGCCGAAGCTGCTGCAGCACTTCACGACGGCGCAGATCAATGCGTTGATCGCGCCGCGGCCCCATCTCAGCCTGGCCGGGAACCACGACCGGCTCACGCCGCGGCTCGGCCTCGACCGCATCGACGCGGCGCTCCGGGACGTCTATCGCGATGCCGGCGCGGCCGACGCTTGGAGGATGCTGCGCTACGAGGTTGGTCACATCGAGACTGCCGAGATGCGTGCCGAGGCGCTCGCCTTCCTGACCCGGTGGCTGTGAACCATGCCCCCGACCTCCGTGCCCGACACCTCGAGTCAGCCTGAGATAGGGGGCGCACGTGACCTCCAGGGACGTGTGGTCGTCGTGACGGGCGGGGCACGTGGGATCGGCAGGGCGACCTGCATCGCCCTCGCGCGCAGGGGCGCCCACGTCGCCGTCGCCGACCTCGATGTGGCTGATGCCGCGAGCGTCGCTGACGAGGTGAGGGCCGCCGGCGGCATCGCCGAGGCGTTTCCCTGTGACGTGCGCTCCCAGACATCGATGGACGCCCTCATGGCGGCCGTCATCGACCGGTTCGATCGTTTGGACGTGCTCGTCCCGAACGCGGGCGTCGCGTCACGGGCCTTCGTCCACGAGCTCGAGGAGGCGGAGTTCGAGCGTCTCCTCGACGTCAACCTGCTCGGGGTGTTTCGGACGTGCCGCGCCGCGTTGCCGTACCTGCACGCCCAGCATCGAGGGACCATCGTCATCGTCGCCTCGGACGCCAGCAAGGAGGGCGAGGGCGGCGCGGCGGCCTACACGGCGAGCAAGTTCGGTGTGCTCGGCTTCATGGAGTCGCTCGCCGAGGAGTCGCGAGACCGCGGGGTGCGTGTCAACGCCGTCTGCCCGACCGGCGTCCGCACGGCGCTCTCGCTGACGCTCAAGCGGGCCGATGGGAGTCCGTATGACAGCTCGTCATGGTTGGACCCGGAGGATGTCGCCGAGGTCATCGCGTTCCTCGCGTCGGATGCCTCGGGCGCGATGACGGGCACGTCGGTGGACATCCCCGGCGGGGTTCGGTCTCCGGACGGCAGCGCCCCAGCCTGACGCGTGATGGGCGAGACCATGGACGCCTTCGCTCAATCGGCCAGGGTCGGCAGCGGTCCCTCCCCAGGTCCCTCGGGCCCGACGACGGTCACGAGGCACTCGGCGACCATGCCGAGGCGATGCCCGTCGATGGTCAGGTCGCAGGCGATCCGCTCGCGCCGGACGGGCTGAGCGGCGGCTCGCACCACGACAGATGCCGTGGCCGACCCCGAGGCCGGCAGACGCACCTCCAACCTCGCCACGTCGGCACTCCAGCCCGGCGGCAGGACCAGCTCGAGCGAGGCGGTGGCCTCGCGAGCGAAGGGGTTGCGCACCTCGACATCGAGGGTCAGCGCACCACCGAGCCCCACGACCGACCGATACGGTCGCATCCAAGCGGCGGCCCCTTCGGCCCCCAGGTCGAAGGTATCGAGCGGCAGGAGCTGCTCGTGGACCTCCTCGAGCGCCCGACCGCGGGCCAGCAGCATCGCCAGATAGCCCTCGTCCACGTACCGCGGCGCCCAGTGGCCCGAGATCAGCAGGTCCGGCTTGAGACGTCGGTAGAGCTCGGCGCTCCGGCGATAGTCGCGGTGATCGAAGCGACTCCGGTACGTGTAGTTAAGCCACTCCGCCTCCCGGCCAGGGACGGTGCCCTGCTGATCGCCGGTCGCCACCACGCGAAGGCCATCCACCTCGAACGCGATCGCGCAGGCATACAGCGTGTGACCGGTCAGTGGGTGGACCTGGAGCACGTACTCCTGCCAGCGGATCGGTCGTCCGAGGGGCAGGCTCCGGTCGACGGCGATCGGGTCGTACCACAGGCATGGCAGGTCGTACCGGGTCGGCGTCCGGAGGATCTCGCTGAAGTTGTCGGCGACCCAGATCCGGGTCCCTTCGACGTCGCGCAGCAGGTTGAACCCCGCCACGTGGTCGTCGTGGTAGTGGGTGGGGATGGCGACGTCGATCCGCTCGACCCCGTGATCCCGCTTGAGCGATGCGATCGTGGCCAGCAGGGGCCGTCGCGTCGTTCGGTCTCCGGGCAGCGGCATCCCCGTGGAGAAGTCGTATCCGAAGTCGATGAGGAGCGCCTTGCCGGTATCGGACAGCAGCGCGTACGCGTGCGAGACCGAGGTGCGATTCTGGAGCAGGTGAGGCGTGAGCGTCTCATACGGGCGCTCGCGCCACGACTCGAGCTCCTCGTTGCCCCACCCGCGGTCGCCGATCATGCGCGTGAGCCTCGGTGCGAGCAGGTCGATCGCGCTCCGTGGCTGCCACATCGGGCTGCCGTGCGACGGCAGGAGCACGTCGGGCTGCCGGTCGCGGATCTCCAGGACCGAGTGCCAGGTCGCCCCTACCCCTTCGAGGCCGTTGTAGCTCCACTGGGTCGCGGCGAGCGACCAGAGCTTGCCGGGTGCCGTCATGAGGTCGCCGATGAACGCCATGCGCGACCCGTCGATGTCCGCGAGGAAGCTCACCGAGCCCATCGTGTGGCCGGGCGTCGGCAGGGTCGTGATCACATGCTCGCCCAGCCGCACCGACCGGTATTCGGGCAGCAGGCCCGTGACCATGACCGAGTGCAGCGGCGCGAAGCGATCCTGCAGTGCGTCATAGTCGTTGTCCAGCCGTCGGCCGTCCCAATGCCGGTCTGCGAACCGGAACAGGTCTTGCTCGACGGGTGGCACCCAGACCCGCGCACCAGCCGCCAGCGCCCGCTCGACGCCCTGGACCTGGTCGCGGTGGGCGTGCGTGACGAGGACATCCGTGATCCGGTCGATGCCCAGCGTCTCGAGCATCCCCAGCACGGCGCCGCTCCCGAAGTCGATCGTGACTGCCTCGCGACCGGACCGCAGCACGTAGACGTTGCAGGTGTCCCCGACCAGCGACACATGCTCGGAGATGCGCTCGAGCGAGGCGGCCCAGCCAGCGTCCACACACCGTCCTTGATTTGCCGTTCGATCTGGTCATCCGTGCTCGTCAACGGATCGGACGACCGGTCAGCCTCATGGTACATTCCCTCCGGACGACACGCGCCTCGCGCCCGTCCGGATGGAGGTCTCGCAGCTTGGGTCCGGACTACCGCCCACTGGACATCAGTGCGAACTGCAACGTCGACGTCGGCCACTATCAGCGGCTCGCGGACCAGCGCACCGGCTCGGACCTCGAGGAACGGCTCGAGCCGCCGGTGGGTCGCCACACCTTCCGGGGGCTTCCGTTCCAGGTCGGATCGCCCACGGGCGAAGGGGCCTGCTTCATCGCGCCGGGCCTGCTGAGGCGACGTGCGACCGAGGACCTGCCGGTGGAGGCGACGGTCGCCGGAATCATCGTGGCCCACGTCCTGTTGGGCAGCGACCTGTGGGAGGGCGCGCCCTTTGGGAGGGAGGCGGGTCGCTATCGGTTCCGCGCGGCTGACGGCTCGGTGGACGAAGTGCCCATCCGCGAGCGCCTCGAGGTCGGCAACATCCCGCTGCCGTGGGGTCATCACCCGCTCCTGTCGGTCCCGGACCGGCCGAACGCGATGGTTGACCGCTACGTTGGTTCGTGGGCGGACGCAGGCGCGCGGCTTGCCGAGGTGCGGTCCGTCCCGCCTGCGGCGTACTTCCTGTGGTATTGGCGCAACCCACGACCGGATGTGCCGCTTCGCTCGATCTCCATGAGCGCGTCCATGGATGGGCTGCTCGTCGCCGCGATCACCTTGAGTCATCTGGATGAGGATCCGCTGCGGCCGCGCACGCGACGGACCGCCAAGATCCAGACCCATCGCGACGGCATGGCGACGCTGCCGCGGGTGGAGGTCGACCGCGGTCTCGCGACCTACCCGCAGCCGCTGCCTCGTTCGCCCCTGGACGGCGACCTGCCGGGTCTGCCCGGCTGGGGGGCGGAGGCGAGCGAGGGTGGCGGCTCCGTCTACCTCGACATCGCAGCGATACCGTCAGCCACCATCACGGTGGCCGACGAGGATGGCGTCCTGGGTCACGCGCGATGGGGCGACATCGAAGCGCATGGGCAGGTGTCGTCCGGCCCGGTTCGCATCGAACTCATCGACCCCGGGCGCAACTGGGTCCGAGTGACCGTGGTCGACGAGGCGACCGGTCTGCCGGTGCCGTGCCGGGTGGCCTTCCAGACGCCCGATGGCGTGCCATATGCACCACATGGGCATCATGCGCATGTCTATGCGGGGCTCGAGAACTGGAACGTCGATGTGGGTGGGGACGTCCGGCTCGGGCAGGTGACCTATGCATACGTCGATGGCACGTGCCAGGGATGGCTCCCCAGGGGTCCGGTCATCGTCGACGTCGGGCGGGGATTCGAGTATGAGCCGCTGCGGGTCCGTACGTCGATCGAGCCCGACCAGCGGGAGCTTCGCCTGACCATCGGTCGCTGGATCGACATGAACGCCAAGGGATGGTTCAGCGGCGACACCCACGTCCACTTCCTGTCGGGCCAGGGTGCGCTCCGCGAGGCGGCGGGCGAGGACCTCAACGTCGTCAACCTGCTCCAGGCACAGTGGGGTCACGCGTTCACGAATACCGAGGATTTCACGGGTCGCGAGCTGCGCTCCCCGGACGGGCGGCACTCGGTCTGGGTTTCGCAGGAGAACCGGGACCACCTCCTTGGCCATCTCGGGCTGCTCGGCCTCAAGGAGCCCGTCATGCCCTGGTCCACGGGAGGCCCCGGCGAAGGCGACCTTGGTGGGGCGGTCGAGACCACGCCATCGCGCTGGGCCGACGCCGCCCATGCCCAGGGTGCGACGGTGGTCATCGCCCACCTGCCAACTCCCAATGTCGAGGCCCCGGTCCTCATCGCCACCGAACGAGCTGATGCCGTCGAGATGTACGACCAGTTGGCGTTCGAGCACATCGAGTACTACCGCTACCTCAACGATGGCTACCGGCTCCCGCTGGTCGCGGGGACCGACAAGATGTCATCGACCGTGCCCGTCGGGCTCTTCCGCACGTATGCCTACCTGGGCACGGAGACCCCCTTCTCGTTCGACGCTTGGATCACGGCGATGCGCACGGGACGGACGTTCATCAGCAGCGGACCGATGATCGACCTGTGGGTCGACGGCAAGCCGATTGGGAGCACGGTCCGCGTCCCCACCGGTGCCACCGTGGAGGTCGAATGCGAAGCCAGCTCCATGCTGCCCATGCACTCGCTCCAGCTCCTGGCGCGCGGTCGGGTCATCGACGAGTCAGGCGGCGCGGGTCCGGTCCGGTCGCTCCGACTGCGGACGACGATCCGAGTCGACGGTCCGACCTGGCTGGCTGCCAGATGTGGCGGTCCAGGCTATGGCCGCGTGGGCCACTTCGATCGGCATCGCCGGGGGATCATGGCTCACACCTCCCCGGTGTACATCGCGACCGGGGACGCGTACGACCTTCGCGACAGGGCGACGTCCGACTACATGCTGTCCGTCATCGCCGCGGGTCGGGAGTACCTTCGGGCGCAGAGTCCCCAGTTCCCCATAGGTTCGGTGACCCACCAGCATCACGCGCCAGACCATCTCGCGTATCTCGAGGAGCCATTCATCGAGGCGATGCGTCGCATCGAGGCACGACGCGCGTGACCCGCTGCGGCTGCACCCGACATCGTGATCGGCGCCCCGGGGGGATCGACGAACGACTAACATGGCTGACCGGTCGCCGCGCTGCGACCGCACGCTGGGGGCCGGAGGGTGAGCGCACAGGTGGCTGACGCAAAGGGCACGCTCGGACTGTTGGGGATCCAGCGGCGTGAGACGGTGACCACCGAGATCGCTCGGAGGCTGCTCGACTATCTGCTCGCCGGCCATCTGGCCCCCGGGCATCGACTCCCATCCGAGCGACAGCTGGCCCAGGACTTGGGCGTCGGGCGTTCCATCGTGCGCGAGGCCCTCAAGTCGCTGACGCTCCTTGGCATCGTGGAGGTCCGCCAGGGCGACGGCACGTTCCTGCGGTCCACCGAGTCCGAGCTGCTGCCCCACGCCATCGAGTGGGGTCTCCTGCTCGGGACACGGCGCACGAGGGATGTCATCGAGGCGCGGCGCCATATCGAGCCCATCGTTGCCGGCCTCGCTGCCGAGCGTCGCGATGAGGATGCCATCCTCGACCTCGAGCGGCATCTCAAGGCGATGTACGCGGCGGATGGGAATCCGGAGGCCTTCGTCGCGGCCGACATCGCGTTTCACCTGCGTCTCGCCGAGGCTGCCGACAACGAGGCGTTCCTGCAGATCCTGACGAGCATCCGAACGTTGCTCCAGGCATGGATCAATCGGAACGTGTCCGAGGCAGAGCGGGTGGCCATCCTCGCGGACGAACACACCCCGATCTACGAGGCGATCGTCGCTCGTGACCCGGCAGCCGCGCGCGCGGCGATGCAGGACCACATGACCCGCGCGTTCGAACGCCTGGAGCGGACGCTCCCGGCCGATGAGCCTGTCGCCGCAGGCGGTGCCAACGACTGACGGGCGGACCCGGCGCGCTCCGGCATCAGCGGCTGCGCGGTGGCTCCCGCCAGTCGCTCGGCCCCGGCCGTGTCATGCGTCCAATGGCACCGCACGCCGACTGTCCACGATGACGACGCCGTAGCCGCCGATCTGGCATCGCACCGAGCGCCGGAGTCGCGGATGCTCCACGTCATCCTCGCCGACGGCCCGTGCCGTGACGGAGCTCGCATCGCGGGGCAGTCGCACCTCGATCGCCCGCGGTCCCGGTCGCAGGTTCGCCACCAGGACCCGGTCGCCGTCGTCGAGCCGGAACGCGAGAGCCGCGAGGCCGGGTGGGGCGGTGGTGCGGTACACGTCCACGCCACCCACAGCCATCGCGGCATGCGTCGCTGCGTACACGGGCAGGTCCGCAGGCTCATCGCCAGGTCCGATGAGTCCCGCTGGGCCCGTCGCCTCATGGAGCAGCACGCACCTGACGCCCGTGGGGGCGACGGCGGCGAGGCTGCCGATGGTCCAGGCGGCACCGAACTGCGTCCGCAGTCGCAGGTCCATCCGCGCCTGCTCGTTGGCCGGACCGTAGATCGGGCGTGTCAGGCCATAGGCATCGAAGCGTGGTCGAAGCGTGATCGGACCCACGGTGAGCGGCAGATCGCTCCTCGCCTGGGCAGTCCGGATCGCGACGGCCTGTGCCGCGATGTTCTCCATGACGGACGCGTCGTCGAATGTGTGCACCTGGGGACACATCGGGAAGGCGATGGCATCGAGCATCGGGAAGGGGAGGTCCGCTCGGTTGAGCTCGGCGAGGTTCGCCCGACTGCCGCCGCCAACCGATGGCCACGGCCCGCCTTCGGTCATCATGCCCCGCAGCCGACTTGCCACTGCGCCGGTGGTGGCATGCGAGGAGGTCGGGAAGGGATAGATCCGCTCGACGTGGGCGGGCCAGCCTTCGATGGCGGCCATCAGGGCATCGAGACCGGCGCCATCGTCACCGGCCACCGCCTCGACCTCGAGGGGAGCGCCCACCGCGCTCGCCGTCTCCTGTGCCGCCGCGAGCGCGGCGGGCCAGGAGGCGCGATCGAGCTCCAGCACGGTGCGGAGGACGGCAGGCCGGAGCGCCTGGAGCGCACCGAGCTCGGGCGGTGACAGCCGTTCGCGCCCTGGCGCGAGCGTGGTGCCAAGCCGGGGCATCGAGGCCGCGACCTCCGGATGGACCTGGATGGTCGCCGGATCTCCGCCGGTCGAGTCCACCGCCGGGACGCGATGCGAGCGTCTGGGCTGGGATGTGGTGACGCGATCCAGTCGGAGGGTGAGGCGTTGGCGGATCTGCGTGCCCGGTTCGATCGTGACGGGGGTCGGGAGGCGGAGCGGCGTCGAGAAGGTCTTGAAGGAGGCATCGGTCCAGTTGCGTTGGTCCTCCATCTCGAACAGGTCGCCCTCGAGCCCGACGACCGCCTCCACGTCCGCGGTCACCGGCCAGCGCATCCCCGTGATGTCTAGGAACGGCGACCAGGGCTCGACGAGATCGGGCAGCGAGCCTGCATCGATGCCGGTCGGATGGGTGACGCGCATCGGCGACCCCGCGATCTCCATGGGGTGCAGCAGGCAGATCCCGATGCGGTTGCGCCGGAACCTCGATCCGGCGACGCCATCCATGCCGAACTCGATCGACCCGTCCGGGTTGCCGCTCACGCGGCCATGCCACGAGAAGTCGATCTCGTCGCGATGGTGCCGGGAGCGGAAGCGGACATCGAACGAATCGTGGCGCTCCCGGATCTCCACGTCCTCGAGGGCGCCTGCCACGGTCCCCCAGCGCTCATCTCGGACCGCCACGTACACGCCGCGGATGACCTCCACGCCATCCATCCTGAGCCAGCGCAGGGCACCTGCCTCGAGCACCACGGTCATCGGCCCGGCGCGGAGCGTGCGCTGTGCCGGCGGCCGCCCGTCCATCAGGTGGGCTCGTGCGCCGACGGCGGCTCCACGTGATGACGCTCGCCGTCGATGACGAGCGTCTCGCCGGACCGTGGTGCCAAGGGCACTCGCAGACCCGTGGTGTCGTGGACCGGGACCCTGGCCAGGAATCGCCGGACATCCTCGTCATCCGGATCGACGTAGTGCGTGGCGACCGCGAACCGCACTCCGAGGAGCTCTGCCGCCTGCGCCGCTTCGTCCGGGTCCATCTCCCCGGTCAACACGCGACCTGGACCCGGCGAGAACACGGGCACCAGCGGCTTCGGCTGGGTGCATCCGAGCAGCCCCACCGTTGGCCCGTGGAGACGCTTGATCAACGCCATGTCCCCGAAGATGGCCGAGTCGCCGAAGTGATACACCCGCACGCCCGGCTCGGTCTCCACGACGAAGCCGAGCGGGGTGCCCGTGATGACCGAGCCATCGCTCAGCCTGGCCTGGGACCAATGGTGGCACTCGACGGGCCGCACATGGATGCCTCCGACCTCCACCTGGATGCCCCAGACGGTGGTCCGGATCTGCTCCGCGGGCACGCCCCGCTCGCGCAGGACGGCCGCACTGTCGGTGCCGCAGACGATTGGCGCACCGGTCCTGGTGGCGATCTCGGCAGTGTCGCCCAGATGATCGATGGGTGGGTGTGACACGAGGATCACATCGGGGCGCTCGAGCGCCTCCGGCGTGCATGCGGCGACGGGATTGCCGGTCAGGAACGGATCGAACAGGATGCGACCGTTGGGACCGACCACCTCGTAGCCGGCGACGCCCAGATAGCGGATCCGCGTCGTCATGCCTGGTCCCAGGCCCGCTCGAGGCCGCCGATGAGCGCCACCATCGCCCGGTTGAGCGGCGCCTCGACCCCGACCCGGGCGGCTTGGGCCACGATGGCTCCGTTGATGACCTCGATCTCGGTCTTGCGTCGGGCCTCGGCATCCTGGAGCATCGAGGCCTTCCCCTTGCCCGCACGACCGAGCAGCGCCGTGATGGCCTCGACGCGTTCGGTGGGGTCGATGTCGTACCCGGCCGCGCGCAGGACCGCCACCGACTCGCGCGCGATGGAGAGCGCCAGGTCGAGCATGGGGCCCGGCTGACCCAGGACGCCGGCGTAGAGCCCGGTCAGCGCGGATGTCGGCAGGGTTGCGGTGTTGAGCACCACCTTCTTCCAGACCTCGGTCCGCACGCCGGCCGTGGCGGTCGTGGGCAGGCCCGCCTGGCCCTGGAGCGTCGCGACCGCTTCCGCCATCCGCAGGTCCCGCGTCTCCGCATATGGCCCCAGCACGGTGGGACCCGTGCTGGTCTGCACGACCTGGCCGGGGCCGTCGGCTCGGGCGCTCTGATAGGTGACACCGAACACGAGCTGCTCGGACCCCAGCACATCCGCGATCGTGTCGCCGTTGCCCCAGCCGTTCTGCAGGCTGACGATGGTGGTCTGAGGGCCGACGAGCGGTCGGGCCGCCTCCGCCGCAGCGCGGGTGTGGTGCGCCTTCGTGAAGAAGTACGCCAGGTCGACGGGTCCGGTCCCTGCCGGGTCCGTGGTTGCCGTTGGGTGCGACAGGCTGGGTCCGCCCGGCGTCGTCACCGAGAGTCCCTGTGTCCGTATCCGATCGACGACCGGCTGGGACACGTCGACGATGGTCACCTCGGCCCCGATGGTGGCGAGTCGATCCGCCCACAACCCGCCCATCGCACCACCGCCGATCACGGCGATCCTCATCCGTCACCCTCCTGATCCCGACGTCAGGGCCGCCGCCCGGCCGCACGGTGCTAGTATAGGCTGACTGGTCGACCAGTGGAATGGAGGCGTGGATGATCGACCTTCGCAACGGCCGTCTGCATGGCGTCGACCACGTGGCGGTCGCGGTCCGCGACATCGATCGGCACGTGGCCTATTTCCGCGACCGATTGGGGCTGCCCATCGTCCATGACGAGGTCCTGAGCGTGCCCCCCGTGCGGCTGGTGCATCTCGACGCCGACAACCTCCACATCCAGCTCGTCCAGCCGCTCGGACCCAGCCGGGTCGCGACGTTCATCGAGCAGCGCGGCGAGGGGCTCCACCACGTCTGCTTTCGCGTCACGCGCATCGAGGCGACGCTCGCCGGCCTCGGGCTGAAGGCCGATGGGGACGTGTTCCGGGGTGGGCGCGGCCAGCCCTCGTGCTTCCTCGACGCTTCCACCCTTGGTCTCGAGGTGGAGCTGACCGAGCTCGTCCCAAGGCCCCTGGCATCGTGACGGCGGCCGATCGTGCGACCGGACGCGGTGTCCAGCGTCGGGTCGTGGTGTTCGACGACGACCCCACGGGAACCCAGACGGTCAGCGAGGTCGACGTCATCCTCGATGGCTCGGTGCGCTCGATCGAGCACGCCTTCGATTCGTCCGGTCCGCTCCTCCTGCTCACCAACACCCGATCGATGCCGGAACGCGAGGCCGTCGCGCGGGTGCGCCAGTCGAAGGAGCGCGTGGAGGCGATCGCGCGCGCCCACGACGAGGTCTGCACCATGGTCCTCCGCGGTGACTCGACGCTGCGCGGGCACGTCTTCGCCGAGGTCGATGCCGTCGCCAACCCCGGCACGGTCGTGCTGTTCGTGCCCGCGTTCCCGGAAGGCGGACGCACGACGGTCGCCGGCGAGCAGCGCATCCGGCTCGACGGCGTCGAACGGAACGTGGCTGACACCGAGTTCGCCCGGGATGCCACGTTCGGCTTCCGGAGCCGCCGACTCGTCGACTGGGTGGCCGAGGTGGGCCACGGCCGCCGTGCGCGGATGGTCCCGCTCGACGACCTCCGGGAGACCTCCGGCGCGGCCCTGACCACGGCGCTGCTCGACGCCCCGCCCGGGGAGGTCGTCATCCCCGAGATCGCGGACGGCGCGGACATCGACGCGGCGCTGCGGGGCCTGCTGGCCGCCGAGGACGCAGGCAGGTCGATCGTCATCCGTTCGGCGGCCACCTTCATGGCGGCACGCGCGGGCCTCCGAGCGAGATACATCGACCGGGTGAACCTGCCGCCCATGGCGCGCATCCTCGTGGTGTGTGGCTCTCACACGCACGCCAGCAGCGAGCAGTTGGGCGTGCTCGACGGGGATGGTCACGCGACCCTCGAGGTCGACGCAGCCAGCGACCCTGCGCACGTCCGGAGGTCGGTGCTGCGCGCGCTCGACGGGAGCGGCGTCGCGGTGCTTGCCACCCCACGACGGTTCGTCGAGGGCACCGATCTCGTGCAGGGCCGGGGGTTCCTCGATGCCTTGGCACCGGTCATCACGGCGATCGCCCCGAGCATCGATGCGGTCGTCGCCAAGGGCGGCATCACCTCGGCTCGCGTCGCCGAGGTCCTGGGCGCGACGAGGGCCCGGGTGGAAGGTCAGGTCCAGGCCGGCGTGGCGCTGTGGACGCTCGAGCTGCCCGAACGCCGCCTTCCCTACGTCGTCGTCCCTGGGAACGTGGGCGGGCCACGCACCCTGGCGGACATCCTCAGGCAGATGGGTGCGTCGTCCAACCCGCTCGCTCGCGGACCCGAGCACGACACGACGGTCCTGGAGGTGCATGCATGAGACGGTTGGTCACGACCGCGCCCAGCGTCCTCGAGCTGAGCGATGGACCCGAGCCGACCGTCGGTCCGGGAGAGGCGCTGCTGGCGATCGAGGCCGTCGGGATCTGCGGCTCGGACATCCATCTGTACACCGGCGACCACCCGTACTCGCGGTTCCCGACGATCCAGGGCCATGAGTTCGCCGGTCGGATCATCAGCCTGCCCGACGACGGTGAATCGGGTCTCCGTGTCGGGCAGCGCGTGGCCGTGGAGCCGCTGCTGACCTGCGGCACGTGCCTGCCCTGTCGGCGCGGGCGTGCGAACTGCTGCGTCCGCATGCGGACCTACGGGTCACACGTTGACGGAGCCCTGAGGGAGCGGATGGCGGTACCCGTCGCCAACCTGTACGACGCCGACGACCTGCCGCCGGAGCTGGCCGCGATGGTCGAGCCCATGTCCATCGGGGTCCACGCCGTCAGCCGAGCCGGGATCGGGGCCGATGACACCGTGGTCGTGTTCGGTGCCGGGCCGATCGGACTGGCAGTCCTGCTGGCCGCACGCGACCTGGGTGGGCGCGTGCTCATCACGGACCGCTTCGAGAGCCGTCTCCAGCTCGCCACCGTGCTCGGTGCGGACCTCACGGTCGATGCGGCCTCCGAGGACGTTCCTGCCGCCATCGCCGCATGGACCGCGGGCGATGGCCCGACCGTGGTCGTGGAAGCCACGGGCGTGCCAGCCGTCCTGGAGACCGCGATCGATGTCGTGGCGCCATCGGGCACGGTCGTCTGCGTGGGCCTGTCCGCGGAGGCGGTGCGAATCCCGATGATCACGCTCACCCGCAAGGAGTTGACGATCGTCGGGTCACGCAACAATCGGGGGGTGTTCGGTCGGGCCGCGGACCTCGTCCGGCGCCATCGCGAGCGTGTCGCCACGCTCGTGACACATACCTTCGAACTCGCCGATGGCCCGTCGGCGTTTGAGCTGGCGCATCACAGCCCGACGACCACGGAGAAGGTGGTCATCCGGATCCGCGATTGACTCGGTCCTGATCGACCGATGAGCCCGAGCACGCCACGGGTGGCCGCCATGCTCGCTGATGCGAGGTCGGCGGGATGTGCCGTCGCCGCCATCAACATCGTCGACGTGGCCACCATGGACGGCGTGCTCGCGGCGGCTGCGACCCGAGGCTCGCCCATCATCGTCCAGGCGGCGGCACGCACCGCGCGACTGTGGGGTCCAGACGTCCTGGCGGCAGCGTTCCGATCGCTCTCCAAGCGATACGCAGGCGAGTCCGCGCTCGCGCTCGACCACTGTCAGGACGTGGACTTGATCGACGCGTGCCTGGCCGCCGGCTGGGACCTCGTGCTGTTCGATGGGTCCGGACTGCCTGTTGCAGAGAACATCGCCATCACCCGGTCAGTCGTCGAGCGTGCCCGGCGGCATGGGGCGTCGGTCGAGGGCGAGCTCGAAGCGATGCGCGGACACGAGCATGGGACTGGATCGGGTGACGACATCCCCCTGGCTCCCATCGATGCATCGGTCGCGTTCATCAAGGCCACTGGCATCGATTGCTTCGCTCCGGCGATCGGCAACATCCACGGACGTTCGAGGACGCCGGCGGTGCTCGATATCCCCCGCGCGGCGAGCATTGCTGAGCTGGGCGGCGTCCCGCTCGTCCTGCACGGTGGGACGGGGCTCGATCCGGCTGACATGCGTCGGCTCGTCGCGGTCGGGTGCGCCAAGGTCAACGTGTCGACCGCCCTGCGCGAGGCGAGCATGGATGCCATTCGCGAGGCCCTGCCCGGGGCAGGCGAGGAGCCTGGGCTGGTGTTCGATGCGATGCGTGTCGCGGCCGGTGTCGTCGCCGCTGACACGCTGGCGATCGTCACCTCTGCGGGCCGCCCATAGGGCCTGACGTGTGCCGATCCGGCACCCGGGCCCGGAGGTCCCGCACTCCGGTCCGCCGGACCGTTGGCCAGCGAGCTCACGTGGCCAGCTGTCGAGCGAATCGACCGTCACGGCGCCGTGGGCGCGGAATCGGCGGCGACATGGCTCCGTCCGGAGAGAGATGCCCCTCCTGGGGCGCCTGCGGCAGCGGGACGAGGGCGAGAGCCCGTGCATGGACCCATGAGACACGCCAGGCCGTGCGGTCGCCATGCACGACACGAAGACCCCGGTGGGCCGAGGCCCACCGGGGTCTGGGATCTCAGTGTGGGGTCGCGGGCGACCCCCTGCCATGACCTCAGGCGTTGCCGCAGAGGACGTAGGCTTGGACCGACACGCCGTCGCTGTTGTCAGCGCCGCCGAAGTCGTTGTCGGAGATCACCTCTGCCTTGAACGACCACGTCGAGCCGTCGGAGGGGAACGAGGAGACCGCGACGATGACCGCATCCGAGCTGGTCTCGGTGATGCTGCCACCACCGCCGTAGGCGACCTTGCCGGTCCCGCACGCAGCGGTGACCGTGTAGGTCTCACCCTCGTCGGCATCCGCGTCCGCCGTCGCGGTCCCGGCCACGCGAGTCAGGCCGATGGTGGCGGCTGCGCCAGCGGGGCCCTGCGGGCCGACGAGGCCCTGCAGGCCCTGCGGTCCGACGAGGCCCTGCGGGCCCTGAGCACCATCCGCGCCAGCGGGACCCTGGGCGCCGTCCGCGCCGGCGGGACCCTGGGCGCCATCAGCGCCGTCGGCGCCATCGGCACCGTCAGCGCCGGCCGGGCCCTGCGGCCCGACGTCGCCCTGGGGGCCCTGAGCGCCGTCAGCGCCATCGGCACCGTCAGCGCCGGCCGGGCCCTGCGGCCCGACGTCGCCCTGCGGCCCGGTGTCGCCGGTGTCGCCCTTCTCGCCCTGCGGGCCCTGCGGCCCGGTGTCGCCCGTGTCGCCCTTCGGGCCCGGGTCGCCGGCGCCGGTGCCCGGCTCGCCCTGGGGACCCTGGGCGCCGGTCGCGCCCTTGGGGCCACGCTTGGCCCAGTGGACCGCGCGCCAGCCCTTGGGGCACTTCGCCGATGCCCTGCTGGGCGCCATGATGATCTTGCGACCGCTCACGCAGGCATGGATGACCGACCCGCCGCCGGTGCCGGCGTGAGCGCTGACGGTGGCCGGCGCGATGACCGCGATGGCCAGGGATGCGGACACGACAATCGTGCCCAGAAGTCGACGCAACGTGCGTACCTCCCTGAGATGGATGAGTTCGCCGCGCCGACGTCCCGCTGACGACGAGTCCGCGGGCTCCCGTGTCATGGGTCCCTGTCCGAGGACCGGGACGCTGCCGCCACAGTGGCGTCGAGGGCCTTGGGTCACGTCATCGGCCTGGGCGCCGACGAGGTCGTGGCCCCAGCAGAGTGGTGCAGTGCGGTCGGTGCGCGTAGGCACCGGACGTACCCAGGGCGCGGGCCATTGGTACCGCCAGAGCGCGGGATGCATCGCATCCAGGGCATGACGACGCCCGGGACCCTCGCGGTGACCCGGGCGTCAGGCGACCAAGCCGCGGACCGTCAGTCGGTGGCGGTGGCGATCCCCGTGGGCTGGCTGGCCGGGGCGCCCTCCGGGGCACGACCCATGCCCCGCAGCGGCATCTCGGGCAGGCCAACGACCACGGCCACCAAGGCGACCGCGCTCATCGCGACGCCCAGCCAGAAGGTACCGGCAACCGCCAGCGAGAACGCCTCGTAGATGCCCGACACGATGCTCGGGATGAGCGCTTGGAACGCCTCCACGGTCATGCCCAGCTGCTGCGCCAGGAACGCGGCACCCTGGGCCATCGTCTCGGACAGGGAGCTACCGACCTGCGACAGGGTGTCCGTGCTGCCGGCGGTGCTCGCGATGGCCGTGGCCACCTCCGGAGGCACCCCGGCGGCCACCATCTGCGGCTGCATCTTGGCTGCGAAGTCCGATGCGAACATCGTGCTCACCAAGGCGAGACCCACGGAGCCGCCGATCTGCCGGAAGAACGTCAGGTTGGACGTGGCGACGCCCAGCCGCTCGAACGGCACGACGCTCTGGATGACGATGGTCAGGACCGAGAAGGCGGGCCCGATGCCCAGGCCGGTGACGAACATCCACAGCCACAGCTGCGGCAGCTCGGTGGTGGACGTGAGGCCGGTCATCAGGAACAGGCCCACGACCATGATGGCCAGGGATGCCGTGATGATCCACTTGTAGCGGCCGGTCCTGCTCACCAAGGCGCCCGACACGATGGAGCTCAGGATGAGCCCGGCGAGCAGGGCGAGCGTCTGCAGGCCGGAGTCGGTGGGGCTCACCTCGCGCACGAACTGGAACCAGCGCGGCAGGAAGATGATGGCCCCGAAGAAGCCCATGGCCGTCAGGAACGTGGTCAGGATGGTCACGGAGTAGCCCCGGTTCCGGAACAGGTCCAAGGGCACGATGGGCTCCGCGGCCCGGGATTCCACGAACAGGAAGACGATGCCGGTCACCAGTGCCACCAGCAGGTAGCCGCCGACCTCGATGGCCGTCCAGTCCATGGTCGACTTGTTGGTCAGGCCGACCAGCAGGAACGACACCGCGACGGTGAACACGGCGGCGCCCAGGTAGTCGAGCTTGCTCGTGCGCTCCTCGCCATGGACCGTGGGCAGCAGCCGGTAGATGATGGCCAGCGCCACGAGGCCGATGGGCAGGTTGACGTAGAAGATCCAGTGCCAGCTGATGTTGTCGGTCAGCCAGCCGCCCAGGAGGGGCCCCAGGATGGCCGAGACGCCGAACACGGCGCCGAACAGGCCCTGGTACTTGCCGCGCTCGCGGGGCGTGAACAGGTCGCCGATGACCGCCAGCGAGATGGGGAAGATGGCGCCTGCGCCCACGCCCTGGAGGCCGCGGAACAGGATGAGCGTCTCCATGTTCCAGGCGAGGCCGCACAGCGCGGAGCCGATGAGGAAGATGCTGATGCCGATGAGCAGCATCGGTCGTCGGCCGTAGATGTCCGACAGCTTGCCGTAGAACACGCCGGTGATGGTCGACGTCAGCAGGTAGATGGTGACGACCCAGGTGTACAGCTCGTTGCTGCCGTGCAGGTCGCCCACGATGGTCGGGAGGGCCGTGCCGACGATCGTCTGGTCGAGCGCCGACAGGAACATGCCGAGCATGATCGCGAACAGGATCTCCATCTTCCGCCGATGCGGCAGCTGGAGGGCTGGGTCCTTCGCCTCCCATTCCGCGGCGGAGGGCATGGCTTCCATGGGTGTGCGGGGTCTCCTTCCAGGGGGCGCGGCCTCGAGGGCCGCTATGCGTCCGCGTCCGCGGTGGGTTCGGCCGACGACAGGCGTGCCACCCCTCGGGCAAGCGCCTGCGCGGCCTGGAGCACGACGGCCCGTTCAGGACCATCCAGCGTCCCGATGAGCCGCCGGAGGTGCTCCTGACGGAGCCCTTCGGCCTCCTCGCATCGCGATGCCCCCGTGGGGGTCGCGCGGACGAGGACGAGGCGCCGGTCACGGTCGTCCCGGACCCGCTCCACCAGGCCATGCTGCTCCAGCCGGTCGACGATCCCTGTCATGTTCGACAGCGAGACGTCGACGAGCGTCGCGAGCTTGGTCATGGTCAGCGGGCCCTCGTGGTCCAGCAGCGTGAGCACGTGCAGGTTGAGCTTGCTCAACGAGCGATCCTGCCAGGCTCGCATCATCGCGCCGCGCTGGTAGGCCATCATGGGGCCGAGCCCCTCGACGACTTCGTCGACGGACGGGCCGCCCACGTGGCGGCTGCCCCTGACGGTGTCGTCGATGGTCGTGCTCATGACCATGATCATAGCCATCTGTATCATCCTGTCAAGCATGATGATTGACGTGAGCTGAAGTATCGGAGGAATCCATGCGCGTCGCCCTGATGACCGAGCCCCAGCAGGGGCTGAGCTACGAGGAGGTCCTCGCGGTCGCCCGTGCGGCCGAGGCGGCAGGCTTCGAGGGCTTCTTCCGCTCCGACCACTTCACGAGCTTCCCGGACCCCGTCGGCGAGCACACGACCGACGCCTGGGCGACCCTGGCGGGCCTGGCACGCGAGACCAGCCGGCTGCAGCTGGGCGCCCTCGTGTCGCCCGTGACGTTCCGGATCCCCGGCTCGTTCGTCAAGCTCGTGACGACCGTGGACGAGATGAGCGGCGGCCGCGTGGAGATCGGCGTGGGCGCCGGCTGGAACGAGCAGGAGCACGCGGAGCTGGGCATCCCGTACCCCACCGACGCGGCGACCCGCGTGGACATGATGGAGGAGCAGCTGGCCATCCTCGTCGGCCTGCTCGACGAACCCGACGGCTGGGCGTTCGCCGGTCAGCACTGGCAGGTGCGCGGCTCGCTCTTCCGGCCCCGCTACGATGGCTCGCAGCGGCGCGCCGATGGCCGTCGCCGACCCAACATCATCGTGGGTGGCACGGGCAAGCCCCGGTCGATTCGGATCGCGGTCCGCTACGCCGACGAGTACAACGTGTCCTCGTCCACGCCAGCGGAGGTCGCCGCCATCAGCGCCCGCATCGACGCCGCCTGCGAGGCAGCGGGCCGAGACCCCGCGACCCTGCACCGCTCGGTGATGGCAGGCGTGCTCATCGGATTGGACGAGGCCGAGTTCCAGGCGAGGGTCGCGGCGCAGGTCGGGATGTTCCACGACGACCCGGCGCAGGCCGAGGCGTGGCTGGAGGCACGAAGGGACCGCTGGGTGGTGGGGACCATGGATTCGGCTCGCGCCCGGATGGCCGAGTACCAGGCCACTGGCATCGGGCGGATCATGCTCCAGGACTTCATCCCACGCGACCTCGACCACGTCGCGCTGATGGGCGAGCTCATCGAGGGCTGACGGCGCTCACCGGATGTGACCCACCCGACGCAGCGGCCAGTACCGGAACCACGGCGCACCCACGACCGACGCCGGGTCCACGCTGCCAAAGACCCGCGAGTCGGTCGAGTGCTCCGGGTCGTCACCGGCCAGCGTCAGCCGGCCATCCTGGTCGACCCGACGCTTGATGAGCAGCTGGTCGTCCTCGCGCAGGTCCGGCGCCAGGACCAGGTCGCCCAGGGCAGGGGGGCGGCGCGCGAAGGCATCGGGGTCGACCAGCAGCCAGTCGCCCTCGCGGAGGGTCGGCTCCATGCTGGGTCCCTCGATGGCGACGCGCGCGTCGAGCGGACGAGGCGTACGACGACCGCGCGCACCCGGCCGCGCGACGAAGGCGAGGTCGGCGGCGGGCCACCCCGACCACGACCACCACGAGCCACCCGGAGCCTCACCACCGAGGCCCCGGTGGGCGGCAAGCCTGCCCGGACCCCCGGGCATCTGGCTCAGGCGGCCGGCAGTCGGGTGGCGGTCTGGCCGCCGGTGCCCTTCCAGGCCTCGTCGATCTGGTCGATGAGCGCCAGGAGCTTCTTGGCCTCCTCGAGGTCCACGGTCCGCTTGACCTGGGACGCCTGCTTGGCGGCCTTCCAGCAGGTCGCCGCGATGTCGGGGTACTTCTCCAGATGCTCGGGCTTGAAGTAGTCGCTCCACAGCACGTCGATGTGGTGCTTGGCCAGCTCCGCGCGCTCCTCCTTGACGATGAGGCAGCGTGCCCGGAAGACCTCGTCGGACGAGGCCAGGTACTTCTCGATGATCCGGTAGCACGACTCGGCCTCGATGCGTGCCTGGACCGGGTCGTAGATGCCGCAGGGGATGTCGCAGTGGGCATGCGCGGTCCGTCGGGGCGCCAGCGCGCGTCGTAGATCCATGGCTCGGCTCCTCATCGTCAGTGAACGGTTCCCCTGATTCTCGCACCGCGGTGGCCACGCCGCTCGCGCAGTCCCAGCCGCGGGGATGTCAACCGCATGACGATCGCGTCCCCGGCCGAACCATCAGCCCGAGATGACGGTGGGCAGGGCCAGGGAGATGGACAAGACCGTGATGGCGATCGTGGCGCGCTCGCGGCCCAGGCGGGAGACCAACGCCGCGCCCGGCATCATCGCGGCGACCGATCCCGCGAGCAGCGGGACGAGCAGCCAGTAGTTGGGTCGGACCCCCTCGAACGCGGATGCGCTGAGGAGATAGCCGATGACCGCGGCCGTGGCCATGAACACGCGCCCAAACAGCGACGAGCCGATGGCGAGGCGTGGCTCGAGCCGCGACAGGATGAGCAGCTTGACGCCGATGGGTCCCCAGCCGGCACCCGAGATCCCCGAGGAGAACCCCGCCACCAGGCCGATCCCACCGATCTGCGCCTGGGGCACGTCCTGGGCCCGGCGGACCTCGCCCAGGCCGGTCCATCGGAGCGTCGCCAGGACCACCACGCCGACGCCCACGATGAGCGCGGCGACCACCCGTGCGATGACGTCCTTGGGCAGCGCGGTCGCGAAGAAGGGACCCGCGAACGCACCCACCACGCCGCCCACGATGAGCGGTCGGGCGATGTGACGGTCGATGTTGCCCAGCCGATAGTGGGCGCCCGCACCCAGCGGGATGACCAGCACCTGGAGGAACAGGGAGGCGGCGGCCGCGAACCGCGCGTCCACGCCCAGCAACAGCAGGCCCGGCACGAGCACGCCGCCATAGACGCCGATGGCGGTCGACGCAAGCCCGGCCGCGGCCGCGACCAGGGTGCCGAGGAGGATGATGGGCCGCTCCTCGGCGGGCGCGACGACCAGCGTGGCCAGGATGACCATCGCCGCGACCACCGGCACGGCTCGCGTCAGGAGAGGACCCCAGGCCATGCGATCGACGCGCTCGTCGGGACCCGCGACGGGGCTGGCGGGGTCATTGACGCGCGTCGCTTCGGCGGGGTGCTGGGCGACCTTCTCCATGGGCACGGTTGGGGATCATAGGCCCACGACGGGTGGGGCGTCACGGTCGGCCGAGGCCGGTCCGATGCGCCTCGATATACACTGTCGGGAGCCCGGGTCCCGCCGACGCCCCCCGTGCCGCGTCAGCCAACGACCAGCCAACACCCAGCCCTGGGAGCCATGATCGACACCCCACCCGTCAGCGCCCGGGACATCCAAACGCGGCTGTCCCACCTGGATGCGCTGGAAGCCGAATCCGTGTTCATCATGCGCGAGGTCGCGGCCGAGTTCCAGGCACCCGTGCTGCTGTTCAGCGGCGGCAAGGACTCCATCGTGATGCTCCGGCTCGCGGAGAAGGCCTTCCGCCCGGCGCGCTTCCCGTTCCCCTTGATGCACGTGGACACGGGCCACAACTTCCCGGAGGTCATCGACTTCCGGGACCGCCGCGTCGCGGAACTGGGCGAGCGGCTGGTGGTGGCCAGCGTCCAGGAGTCGATCGACCAGGGCCGCGTCCGCGAGGAGCCCGGCAACCCGTCGCGCAACCGCCTCCAGACCACGACCCTGCTCGACGCCATCCAGGCCAACGGCTTCGATGCGGTGTTCGGGGGCGCCCGGCGCGACGAGGAGAAGGCCCGCGCCAAGGAACGGGTGTTCAGCCTCCGCGACGAGTTCGGCCAATGGGACCCCAAGTCGCAGCGGCCCGAGTTGTGGAGCCTCTACAACGGGCGGATCCGCCGCGGCCAGCACATGCGCGTGTTCCCCATCTCCAACTGGACCGAGATGGACGTCTGGCAGTACATCGAACGCGAGCGG
>JAXLXC010000017.1:0-80155 GCA_046328155.1 Chloroflexota bacterium | reverse complement strand
AGGGCATCACCGAGGCTGGCTCGATGGCCTCGCTCCAGGCAGCCAGCACCTCATACGCGACCCACGCCGAGCCGATGATCCCGTTCTACATCTTCTATTCCATGTTCGGGTTCCAGCGGACCGGTGACCAGGCGTGGCTGCTGGCCGACGCCCGGGCACGTGGCTTCATGCTCGGCGGCACCGCGGGCCGGACGACCCTCAACGGGGAGGGGCTGCAGCACGAGGACGGCCACAGCCTGGTGCTGGCGTCCACCATCCCCACGGCCCGCGCGTACGACCCGGCGTTCGCCTACGAGACCGCCGCGATCGTCCGCGATGGCATCGCGCGGATGTACGGGGAGCATCCCGAGGACCTGCTCTACTACCTCGCGCTCTACAACGAGAACCACGTGATGCCCGCACGTCCCGAGTGGGTGACGGACGAGGACATCACGCGAGGGCTGTATCGCTTCCGACCCGCGCCCGACCTCCCCACGAGTGCGCCGCGTGCGACGATCCTGTCGGGTGGCTCGATCATGCAGCAGGCACTCCGCGCGCAGGGGCTGCTCGCCGAGCAGGGCATCGCGGCGGAGGTCTGGAGCGCGACCAGCTACCAGCTGCTGCGCAACGAGGCGCTCGAGGCGGAGCACTGGAACGTGCTCCACCCAACCGAGGCGCCCCGCGTGCCCGTGGTCCAGGGGCTGCTCGCGGAGCCAGCCAGCCGTGGTCCCATCGTGGCCGTCAGCGACTGGGTCCGCGCCTGGCCGGACATGATCAGCCGATGGGTGCCCCAGACCGCCTGGGTCAGCCTGGGCACCGACGGGTTCGGCCGGAGCGACACGCGCGAGGTCCTGCGGCGGTTCTTCGGCATCGACGCCGAGCATGTCGCCGCGGCGGTGCTGTCGGGGCTCGCCCGGTGCGGCCAGGTCCCAGCCGAGCAGGCCGCCCGTGGGATCGCCGCGCTCGGCATCGACGTCGATGCCCCGTTCGCCCTGGCCCACTAGCCCGACGGCACGCCGGGGCGCTCGCGAGCCGCCCGACGAGCCAACGCGCCGAGGCGCCCCGGAGGTGGTGTCTGGGGCGCCGGGGGTATCCTGCTGCGCATGCCAGCCCGCCCAGCCATCGCGGTCGCGTTCGCGGCAGCGCTCCTGGCCACCGGACCGACGTCGGGCCAGTCACCCTCGACCGGCCCGGCCGGCTACGTCCCCGGCACGGTCGCCATCACGCTCGAGCCGTTCGCGGAGGGCTTCGACCAGCCCGTGCTGGTGACCCCCGATGGCACCGGGAACGGGCTGCTCTACGTGGTGGAGCAGCCGGGCGCCGTGCGGGTGGTCTCCCCGGACGGCAGCGTGGCCCCCGAGCCCTTCCTCGACCTCCGGGGTCGAATCTCGGCGGGTGGCGAGGAGGGGCTGCTGGGACTCGCATTCCATCCCGACTACGCGACCAACGGCCGTCTGTTCGTGTACTACAGCGTCCAGGGCGGCGGCGCGCAGGTCGTCACGGAGCTTCACGCGACCGATGGCGTGGTGGACACGACGTCCGAGCGCGAGGTGCTGCGCATGGACGACTTCGCGGGCAACCACAACGGCGGCATGCTCGCGTTCGACCACGACGGGATGCTGCTCATCGGAACGGGCGATGGGGGCGGCGGCGGGGACCCCGAGCAGAACGGACAGGACGACACCCAGCTGCTGGGCAAGCTGCTGCGCATCGACGTCGATGGCGGCGAACCCTACGGGCTGCCGGACAACGACCCTGACGGCCGGCTGGACGCGGGCGCGCGTGGCGAGATCCGCGCGACCGGGCTGCGCAACCCCTGGCGGTTCAGCGTCGACACGGACACCGGGGACGTGTTCATCGGCGACGTGGGCCAGGGCGAGTGGGAGGAGGTCAACGTGCTCCCAGCGGGGCAGGGTGGCTGGAACTACGGCTGGTCCGTGATGGAGGGCGCCGGCTGCTTCGAGGCCGAGACGTGTGACATGACCGGTCTCACGCTGCCGGTCGCCAGCTACAGCCACTCCAGCGGTGACGGCTGCACCATCATCGGCGGCTACGTGTATCGCGGCGAGGCGTACCCCGCGCTCGCGGGGGCGTACCTGTACGGCGACTACTGCTCGCACACCATCTGGGCGCTCCCGGCAGCGGCTGCGGTCGCCACGGGCACGGCGACCCCGGAGGTGGTGGGTGCGCTCGACGGCAGCCTCTCGTCGTTCGGGCAGGACGATGCGGGGGAGCTGTATGCGGTGGACCTGGGCGGACGGGTGCTGCGGGTCGTGGCGGTGGCCCGATGACGCGGCTCGAGGGCATGCCCGGGTGGCGCCGGGTGGTGACGCTGGCCCTGGGTGCGTCCATCCTCGCCAGCGGCTGCACCTTCATCGGCCAGTCCTCGCCCGCGCCATCCGCGAGCGTCCCCCCGAGCCCGACGGCGACTGCGACGCCCACGCAGACGCCCGTCAGCCAGCCGCCGGCCACCGCGGTCCCTCCGACGCAGGCACCGACCGAGGTGCCCGCCACCGAGGTGCCAGCCACCGAGTCCCCCACCATCGAGCCCACCGCCACGCCCCGGCGCACCAGCTCGCCCAAGCCCAGCGCGTTCAAGGCCAGCAAGGTCAAGCTCAGCCTGGAGCCCTTCGTCGACGTGGGCGCGGATGCGCAGCCGGTCTATCTCACCGGTGACGGCACCGGCGAGGGCCGGTTGTACCTGGTCCAGCGCGCCGGGCTCATCAGGATCCTCAACGCCAAGGGCAAGGTCACGGGCACGCTGCTCGACCTGCGCGGGCGGGTGGGCACCGACGGGGAGCGTGGGCTGCACGCCGTGGCGTTACACCCCAAGTTCGCCAAGAACGGCAAGTTCTACGTCAACTACAACACCCCGGCGGGCAACACGCGGATCGTGGAGTACCGGCAGCGGAAGCCCGGCCAGGAGGTGGGCGCCGGATCCGGCACGGTCCTCATGGACTTCTCGCGACCCGAGTGGAACCACAACGGCGGCTGGCTGGGATTCGGCCCCGACGGCTATCTGTACATCGCATCGGGTGATGGTGGCGGCAACGCGCCGGGCGACCCGTTCGGCAACGGCCAGGACCGCAGCGACCTGTTCGGGAGCATCCTGCGGATCGACGTGGACAAGGGGAGCCCATACGCCATCCCCAAGGACAACCCGTTCCGCAAGGGCGGTGGTCGCAAGGAGCTCTGGAACTACGGCCTGCGCAACCCGTGGCGGGCGAGCTTCGACCGGCTCACCGGCGACCTGTGGATCGGTGACGTCGGCCAGTCCGACACCGAGGAGATCGACATCCAGAAGGAGGGCAAGGGCGGCCTCAACTTCGGCTGGTCGATCATGGAGGGGTCCGACTGCCATCGGAAGGCCAACTGCTCCACCAAGGGGCTGACGATGCCGGTCACGGAGTACGCCCATGGCGCCAAGGGCTGCTCCGTCACGGGCGGCTATGTGTATCGCGGCACCGAGTCGCCGGCGCTCTACGGCGCCTACCTGTTCACGGACTACTGCTCGGGGATCATCTGGGGCATCGATGCCAGCAAGGCCAAGGCAGGCGCCAAGCTCCAGCCCAAGAAGCTGCTGCGCAAGAAGGGCTCCGCGTTCGTGTCGTTCGGGGAGGACGACGACGGCGAGCTGTACCTGGTGTCCATCGGCGGCGGCGTGTACCACATCGTGGGTCGCGAGAAGGCCTAGCCACGGCCCGCGTGACCAGCATCGTCGAGCGGTACGACCGCGACGCGGAGGACTACGAGCGCTACTGGGCGCCCGTGCTCGACCAGGCCGCGCGCTCGCTGCTCGACCGGGTCGACTCCCACGTCGCAGCGCTGCCGGCGCCGGTCGTGGTGGACGTGGGCACGGGCTCCGGCGTGCTTGCGCTGGACGTCCTCGGGCGATGGCCGGGCGCCCGCGCCATCGGCGTCGACCCGTCGGTGGGGATGCTGGGCATGGCCCAGGCACGGGCGGCGCGGTCGGGCATCGAGGACGGGCGTGCGATGTGGCTGGAGGCACCCGCCGACCAGCTGCGCTGCCGGACGCCGCCGCGGACCTCGTGGTCAGCTCGTTCGCGCTCCAGCTGGTGCCCGACCGGGCGGCCGCGCTGCGCGAGACGCATCGCGTGCTCCGGCCGGGTGGCCTGCTGGCGTTCGTGACCTGGCTCGACCGCGGCGACCCGTTCCCACCCGCGGCCGAGTTCGACGAGGCCGTGCTCGACCTGGGGCTCGAGGAGCCCGAGGCGGAAGAGGAGGAGCCACGGTCCGGTGACTTCGGGAGCACCCGCGCGGCCGCCGACGAGGCGCGGCGAGCGGGCTTCGTGCGCGTCGCGGCGCGCGAGGCGACCCTGGCCTTCGACTGGGACCTGGCGAGCTACCTCGAGTTCAAGATCCGCTACGACGAGGTGGCGCTGTTCCAGTGGCTGCCCGATGCGGATGCGCATCGTCTGGTGGACATCGCGCATCGGCGGCTGGGCGCCTTGGCGCCCGAGGCGTTCCGGTGGCGCACGCCCATCGTGTCGGTCGTGGCCCGGCGTCCCTGACCGTCAGGCGGCGAACACCGCGCCCTCGATGGGTCGGCAGACCTTGCAGGCACGGAAGCCCGAGGCGCGCGCATGCTCGCCGGAGCGGAACGTGACCCTGTGGCGTGCGGTCACCCGGCGGGCGTGCCGGCACGACGGGTAGCAGAAGACGCCCGTGGTGTCGGATCCCACATACCGGATGCCCCGGTCCGCGAGCCCCTCGAGCTCGTCGGGGTCGATGCCCTCCGTGGCCAGGACCGCGCGCTTGGCCTCCGGGCCACCTGCCCCGTACTCCCCGATGTGGCCGTCGGTGCGGACCACCCGATGGCACGGGATGACGAACGGGATGGGGTTCTCGGCGAGCGCGGACCCCACCGCTCGGACCGCGCGCGGGCGCCCGATCTCCCGCGCCACCCACGCGTATGGGCGCACCTCCCCGAACGGGATCTCCATGGTCTTGGTGAGCACGCTCCGCTCGAAGGCCGTGAGCCCGCCCAGATCCACGGGCAGGTCGCGCTGGTGCTCCCCGGACAGCTGACGCTGGACCTTGCGCTCGAGGTCGCGGGGCAGGCGGTCCATGGCCACCAGCGGGCGGCCCGTCCGCAGCTGGACCTCGGTCTCGAAGCCCATGGCGTCCCCCACCCGCTCCACGGCGATGACGCCGTCGGGTCCCCACGCCACGTACAGCCGGTCGATGGGGCCCTCGACCACGGCATAGCCATCCGCCATGCCCAGCTCGGCGAGCACGCTCGCGCCGAGACCGGGGGGCGCCTCCGTCCGCAGCTCGCGCATCGACCGCACCATCGCCCGTGCCTCCCCCAGCGTCCGTGGCCCGCTCACAGCGCCACCTCCAGCTCCCCGAGGGTCTCGCGCAATGCCAGGACCCCCCGATGGACATCCGACTTGACCGTGTTCACGGGCCTGCCCAGCGCCACCGCCATCTCCGGGTAGGAGAGCCCGTGCACGTGGCGCAGCTCGACCGCCACGCGCTGGCGCTCGGGTAGGCGCGCCAGACGCCCCATCCACTCGCGAGCCGCCTCGCGGGCCAGGGTCGTCTGCTCCGGTCGGCGATGTGCGGCATCCTCGGGCTCGGCGGCACCCTCGATGGGGTCATGGGTCGGCCCGCCGTCCCGGGCCCGGTTGCGCGCCACGTTGCGCACGATGGCCGCCAGCCAGCCACGCACCTGGAGCGAGCGGAGTCGCTCGCGGTCATAGCGCTCGATGGCCCGCCAGGCCCGGATGAGCGAGTCCTGGGCCACGTCCCGCGCGTCATCCGCGCTCGTCGTCCAGCGGCGGGCCATGCCGTACACGAGGTCCTCGTGATGCGTCACGAACACCGGGAACGCCCCACGGGGGTCGGCGGCCAGGCGGGTCGGGCAGTCAGCGCACACGACCAGGGAACACGTGGGCTGGCGTCGTGGTTGCAGGGACCATCGGCATCCAGCATGACGGGTGACGGCACGCGTGTCGCCGGGCTGGTCAGCGCAGCAGGAAGCCGTCCCCCAACGGGTCGCGCTCATCCACCACGAACGTGTGATAGCCCGTCACGTAGCCGGTGCCCGAGACGCTGGTGCTGATGGCGAAGCGGTCGCCCAGCCGGGTGGCACCCTCCACGCGTCCGCCGAAGACCTCGCCCGTGATGCTCGCGTTGGCGATCTCGTCACCCACCGCCATGCGGCCCGTGCCGTGGAGCCAGGCGAGCAGCGCGCTGGTTCCCGAGCCGCACGGCGAGCGGTCCACCTCGGCGTCCGCGAACACGGTCACGTTGCGCAGCGTCGCATCCGCGGCCCGACCGTCGGGCGATGTGCCGGGGTCGAGGTCGATGATGATGGTGCCGTACACGAACCCGAGGTCCGGCTCGAGCGGATGCTCCGGCGCGTGCTCCCGACGCAGCACGTCGGTGATGGCGGCGCCTGCCCGGGTCAGCTCCTCGATGGCCTGCGGCGCCACCCGCAGCCCCAGGTCCGCGGCATCGACGATGCCGTAGTAGGCGCCTCCGAAGGCCAGCTGGACGCCCACGCCGCCCGCGAGGCCCACGCCTGGCACCCGCACCACGAGGTCACGCGCGTGGAGGTACGCGGGCACGTTGACGAAGCGGACGCCGGTGACCTCGACATGGCCGTCCTCGGCGGTCTCGGTCGTGGCCGTGGCGGTCACGAGCCCGGCCGGCGTCTCCCAGCGGATGACGGTCTGGGGCACGCTCGCGGGATACAGGCCCTCCTCCACGAGCGCCGTGGTGAGCGCGATGATGCCGTGGCCGCACATCGTGCTGTAGCCCTCGTTGTGCATGAACAGCACCGCGATGTCCGCGTCATCCCGATGGGGCGGCAGGAGCACCGCGCCATACATGTCGCGATGCCCGCGGGGCTCGAGCATGAGCGCGCGCCGCACGTCGTCGGCGTGCTCGCGGACCCAGCGGCGGCGCTCGAGGATGGGCGCCAGGGGCACCCGCGGGTAGCCCGAGCGCACGAGTCGGATGGGCTCGCCACCCGCGTGCAGGTCGATGGTCTCGATGGTCGCACGGGACCGGGCGCGCGCGACGCTGACCAGGGCGACGGCCGCGGTGATGGCTGGTCGGACGCTCAGCCTGCCGAGGGCCGGCGATGCCGCGCCGGGTGCCTCCTCGGGCGCGTCGGCCGCGCCGGGCTCGCCGGCCGCGCCGGCCGCGCCAGGCGCCCCGCGCGCCATCTCGTCCGCGAGGGGCCGCTGGCAGCTCCATCGACGGTTCGGCGGGCGGTTCCGCCGACGGCGCGCCGGGGGGCTCCGGCGCGGGCGTGGCATCGGCCAGGGGTTCGGCCCGCAGCTCGAACACCACCGCGAGCTCGTGGGAGTCGCCCTCCATGCGCCAGCGATGGGCGACCGGGAACCAGCCCGTGAGACGCGCCTGCCCCGCGTCGCGGCGGTACGCCTCCTGCGTGGCCTCGCGATCGGGGCCGGTGTAGGTCCGGATGACGGGGAGTTGTGTCTGCACCTCCCCCTCAGGCTAGCGCGAGCGGGCCCCGCCCGTCAGTCGCGGCAGGATGAGGGCCATCGCGATGAGGAACAGGATGAGCATGAGGATGGCCATCGCCAGGTCGGAATCGGCTGGGGACAGGTCGTTCATGCCCAGCACGGTAGGACCCAGGTACTGGGTGGTCATCCCCCATGGGTACCATTCCGGTGTCCGATGTCACCGCCTGCGGATGTCCCCGCGCATTCGTCGCGCGAGCGGTCACTCGATGGTGATGTTCGCCTTCATGCCCGCGCTGTAGTGCCCTGGCACCACGCAGCCCGCGATGGTCTTGCCGGGCGACGCGAACGTATAGGTCAGCGTCACCGTCTCCCCGGGTGGCACCGCGACGTAGCGGTCGGGCCCGGGCTCGCCCTCGCCCGCCACGCGCTGCTGCTGCTCCCGGTCGCTGCCGATGAAGAAGTCGTGCTCCAGGGCGCCCTCGTTGGTGATGACGAACCGGACCGGGGTGCCTGCCTCGACCGTCATCTTGGCGGGCTTGATCTGCATCGAGTCCAGCAGCGACACCTCGACCACCTGTGCGCCATCGTCGGGCGTCGCCGTGGGGGCGGGCGTGGGGGATGCCGCGGCGGTGGGCGCCACCGTGGGCCGAGGCGGCAGGGTCACCGTGGGACCCCCCTGGCCGCCCGGCGTGCCCGTGGGGGTTGCGTCGCTGGCGAAGCGCACGCAGCCCGCGAGGAGTCCGACCAGCAGCAGTGCCAGGCCTGTGCGTCGTGCGAGGGTCATCACGGTCAGGGGTTCCTCCGCTCGTCGTCAGAGCAGGCCGCGCGCATCCTGGCCGCGGCCGGCCGAGCGAGTCTGATGGTGGCAGACAGCCCCGTCGTGCACCTGAAGGTACCGCGGGGGGCGTCCGCAGGGTAGCCTGCATGGCGTCATGCCGCGCCGCGAGTCGTCCACCAATGCTGCCGTGCGCGCCGAGCCCCGGAGCATCGGCAGCTCGCGCGCCCGCGACCCGCTCGCCCGCGAGATCAAGCTGCTCGGCGCGCTGCTGGGCCAGGTCATCGTGGAGCAGGAGGGCGAGACCTTCCTGGACCTCGTCGAGCGCATCCGACGCGCCGCGATCGCGCTCCGGCGCACGGGCACCGCCGGTGACCGCCGTGCGCTCGCGGAGACGCTCGACGGCGTGGACCCCGGGCAGGTCGAGGCGCTCATCCGGGCGTTCGGGCTGTACTTCCAGCTGGCGAACCTCGCGGAGGAGAAGGAGCGCGTGCGTCGGCTCCGCCGGAGCGCGCGCCGCTCGACCCGTGCCATCGTGGAGGGCTCGGTGGCGGACGCCGTGGACGGGCTCCGCCGCGCGGGCGTGTCGCGTGCCCGGCGACAGGCCATCGTGGACCGCCTGTCGGTGGGTCTGGTGCTCACCGCCCATCCGACCGAGGCCCGTCGGCGCACCATGCTCATGGCGCTCCGGCGCTGCTATCGCCTGCTGGACCAGCTGGACGACCCCCGCCTGACGCCCGACGAGGACGCCGAGGTGCGCCGGCGCCTGCGCCAGGAGATCACCCTCCTGTGGCACACCTCGCCGCTGCGGGTCCAGGCGGTGACGCCCCTCGACGAGGTGCGCAGCGTGATGGCCTTCTTCGACGAGTCGCTGTTCGTGGTCACCCCGCGCCTGTATCGCGCGGTGGACGCGGCGCTCGACGACCCCCACGACGCACGCGACCCGGCCCGGGACAGCGGCCAGACCGGGGCACGGCCACCCCGGGTCCGAGCGTTCCTCGACTGGGGGTCATGGGTCGGTGGCGACCGTGACGGGAACCCGCATGTCACCGCGGCCATCACGCGCCAGGCCGTCCGGATCCAGGCCGAGCACGTGCTGCGGGGGTACGAGGCGGTGGTCCACCGGCTGGGCCAGACGATCGCCGCGACCCGCCCCCGCGACATCCCGAGCGCGCTCCGCGCGCTCCTCGAGCGCGATGCGCAGGAGCTGCCGGAGGTGGTCGCGGACGCGCTCCGACGCTTCCCCGCGGAGCCCTGGCGACAGGCGCTGATGCACGTGGGGGAGCGGCTGCGGCGGACGCGCCGACGGATCGTGGAGGGCGTGGTGGAGGCCGGCTCGTTCACGACCGTCGAGGAGCTGCTGTCGGTCATCGACGTCCTGCGCGACGCGCTCGTGGACCAGGGCATGGCGCGGGTGGCGTATGGCGACCTGCTCGACCTGCGCTGGCAGGTGGAGACGTTCGGGTTCCATGCCCTCGGGCTGGAGGTCCGACAGCACAGCGAGGCGCACGCACGGGCCCTGGGCCTGCTCCGCTCGGGCACGGCCATGGAGGGCGCGGAGGCATCGCCGGGCGTGCCCGTGGCGGAGGTGCTGGACACGTTCCGTGCCATCGCCGGCATCCAGGCCGAGCTCGGGGAGCGGGCCTGCCATCGATACGTCATCAGCTTCACGCGTGGTGCCCGGGACGTGCTGGACGTGCTCGACCTGGCGGATGCGGCGGGCACGCCCGTGGCGCTCGACGTGGTGCCCCTGTTCGAGACCGCCGATGCGCTCGGTGCGTCGGGGGCGATCGTGGACGAGCTGCTCGCCGACCCGCGCTACCGGGTCCACCTGGAGTCGCGCGGCTGGCACCAGGAGGTGATGCTGGGTTACTCCGACTCGACCAAGGAGTCGGGACCCCTCGCGGCCGCCTGGATGCTGTATCGGGCGCAGGAGCAGCTGGTGGAGGTCGCCCGTCGCCACGGGGTGCGGCTGACGCTGTTCCACGGGCGGGGCGGCGCCATCGGCCGGGGCGGCGGACCCATGAGCCGCGCCATCCTGGCGAGCCCGCCGGGGTCCATGGAGGGCGGCCTCAAGCTGACCGAGCAGGGCGAGGTCATCGCCGACCGATACGCCAACCGTCACATCGCGCTGCGCCACCTCGAGCAGGTGACGGGGGCGGTGCTGGTGGCGTCCGCACCGGACCATCGCGAGCGCTCGCGGACCGCCGGGGCGGCGGGTCGGGCGCTCATGGACGAGCTCGCCGCGGCCTCGCGACAGGCGTATCGGGCCCTGGTCTGGGAGGACCCGTTGTTCGAGGGCTACTTCCGCGCCGCGACGCCCATCGCGGAGCTGTCGGCGATGGCGCTGGGGTCGCGCCCGGCCGCGCGTGCCGGTGGCGTCCGGTCGCTGGAGCAGCTGCGTGCCATCCCGTGGGTGTTCGCGTGGAGCCAGTCGCGTGCCAACCTGCCCGGCTGGTACGGCGTGGGCAGCGCCATCGAGGCATACGTCGCCGCCCATGGCGACGAGGGGCTGGCACGGCTCCGCGAGTCATATCGGACCTGGCCGTTCCTGGCCGGGGTCATCGACACCGCGGAGATGAGCATCGCCAAGGCCGACATGCAGGTCGCGCGGCGCTATGCGGGCCTCGTCCCGGAGCCCGAGGCGCGGCGCATCTGGCTGCACATCCGTCGGGAGTACCGCCGGACGCGTGATGGGATCCTGGCCGTCACCGGCCGGGCGCGGCTGATGGATGCGCTGCCCGTGCTCCAGCGCTCGATCGAGCTACGCAACCCGTACGTCGACTCGCTGTCCGAGCTGCAGGTGCGGCTGCTGGCCAGCGAGCGTGCCCGCGAGCCTGGCGACCCGGAGCGGACGGAGCTGGAGCGTCTGGTGTCGCTGACCATCAGCGGCGTCGCAGCCGGGGTGCAGAGCACCGGCTGACCACGCCGTTCCCAGCCGCCTGCGGCGCGGCGGTACTTTCGTCCCGTGGCCCGGGGTCGGACACCGGGCGCACCATGCCGGCCTGCCGCGACGGGGGGTGTGTCGTCGCGGCTCGAATCACAGCACGAGGGGACGTGGGCTCCCAGAACGGTCCCATCGATCATCCTGCCCCGGGCACCCAGGTCGCTCCCGACGAGTGGCGCCTGTCCCGGATCATCACGATCCTGACCCTGCTCAGCGCCGGCCTCGCGCTCGAGGCGCTGGCGTTCGTCTGGCTCTCGGGCCAGCCCACGTACGCCATCCAGCTGGCGCTGTTCGTGGGCGTCGCGGGCTGGTGCGCCTGGGTGCGCCGCCACATCGTCGACCGCGGCCCGTCCTGGGTCGCCAGCCGTCTGGTCGTGGTCACGCTGAGCGCGATGGTCGGGCTGACCCTGCTGGAGCCGAGCGCTGCCGGCTCGCTGGCCATGGCACCCCTCGTCCCCTTCCTGCTGGCCATGCCCTACCTCACCAACCCGTCCATGCGCCGACTGGGCGTGGGGTGCTGGCTGGCCTGCATCGGCATCGCCATCATGGCCGTGGTCGCCCAGGTCTCGGGGGGCGTCCACGCCAACCCCGGTGGGGTCGTGCCGCTCCTCAACACGGCCGTCATCGCGGCCCTGCTGCTGTATCTGCTGTGGGGCTATCGCGAGCGCCTGATGGCCTCCAGTCGGGACATGGCGCGTCTCATCCGACTGTCCCGGGACGTGTCCGAGACGCTCGACCCCATCCACGTCGCCCAGCGGCTGGCACGCCACCTCCAGGAGGCGACCCACGCGGACGCGTGCGTCATCTCCGCCTATCGCCCCGACCAGGAGGAGGTGGTGGCGTTCGCCTCGTGGCCCACGGACCTCGCCGACCGCGCCGCCGAGAGCTGCAGCCTCGACGAGTTCCCGCTCACCAGACGCGTCCTGGAGCAGCAGCGGATCGAGGCGGTCAGCATCGACGACCGGGGTGCCGACCCCAACGAGGTGCGCGCGCTGCTCGACGACGGCGAGACCGCGCTGCTGATGGTGCCGCTGGTCGTTCGCGGGCAGACCATCGGCCTCGCCGAGATCACCCGATCGGGGCCGGCCTTCCGGTCCGCCGAGGTGGCCGTCGCCAGCAGCGCCGCCTCGGAGGCCGCGATGGCGCTCGAGAACGCGCGGCTTCACGAGGAACTCCGCCGTCAGGCGTTCCATGACGGCCTGACCCGGCTCGCCAACCGGGCGCTGTTCACGGACCGTCTGGACCACGCGCTGGCCCGCTCGGGTCGCGGCCCAGGTCGAGTGGCCGTCCTGTTCGGCGACATCGACGGCTTCAAGGCGGTCAACGACCGGCTGGGCCACGTCCGGGGCGACCAGACGCTCATCGCCATCGCGGAACGGATCAGCGGCTGCCTGCGTGCCGGTGACACGGTCGCACGGCTGAGCGGGGACGAGTTCGCGGTGCTGCTCGAGGACCAGGGCGACGTGTCCGAGGCGGAGCACGTCGCGCGTCGCATCGTCGATGCGGTGCGCGAGCCGATCCTCCTGGGCGAGAGCCAGGTGAGCGTGGGCATCAGCATCGGCATCGCGTTCAGCGGCGCGGATGCGTCGACCGCCGACGCGCTGCTGCGGGACGCCGACACCGCGATGTACCACGCCAAGGCCGCGGGCAAGGCCCGCGTCGAGGTGTTCGACCCGGCGCTGCGGGAGGGCATCGAGGAGCGGCGGGCGCTCAAGCGCTCGTTGCGTCGAGCCGTGCAGCGCGACGAGCTGCGGCTCCAGTACCAGCCCGTGGTGCGCCTGTCGGATGGCATGGTCACCGGTCTCGAGGCGCTCGTGCGCTGGGACGCACCGGGGGTGGAGCGTCGGATGCCCGGCGACTTCATCGCCCTGTCCGAGGAGAACGGCTCCATCGTGTCGATCGGGCGGTGGGTCATCGAGGAGGCGTGCCGTCAGGCGCATGCCTGGCAGGTCTCGGCCGGCCGGTCGGACCTGACCGTGAGCGTCAACCTGTCGGCGCGCCAGTTCCAGGACCCGGCGCTCGGTCGCACGCTCTCGGCGGCGGTCGCGCAGTCCGGGCTCGCCACGGGGACGCTCATGGTGGAGATCACGGAGAGCGTGCTGATGCAGCACACCCAGCGGACCATCGATGTCCTCGCGGAGCTGCGCTCCGAGGGCGTCAAGGTGGCCGTCGACGACTTCGGGACCGGCTACAGCTCGCTCAGCTACCTCCAGCGCTTCCCGGTGGACGTCCTCAAGATCGACCGCTCGTTCGTGGGCTCCGACGAGGACCCGACCGGCTGGGTGCTTGCCCAGGCCATCGTGGCCATGAGCCAGGGGCTCGGGCTGCGCGTCATCGCCGAAGGCATCGAGCGACCGGACCAGCTGCGGGTGCTGCGTGACATGGGCTGCAGCCATGGCCAGGGGTACCTCTTCTCGCCACCCATCGACGCCGTGGGCATCGAGCGGCTGCTCGGGTTGCAGGAGGAGCCGCGGGTCCTGAGCCGGCTGGGGGCGAGCGCGGTCGCCTAGCCCATCGGCGGCTGCATGCCCAGCTCGGAGAGGCGTGGCGGATCCGCCCCGGCCCGGCCGCATGTGACGGCCGCGACCTGGAGCGCGAACGTCGTCGCCTCGGCGAGGAGCCCTCGGTCGGCGAGCGCGTCACGGCTGAGGCGGTGCTGGACCCACCAGGCCAGGAAGCCACCGCCGAACGCGTCGCCCGCGCCGACCGTGTCGACCACGGGGAGGCTCGGCACCGGGAGCTCCAGCGGCTCGATGCCTGGCGCGAGCACCCGCACGGGCCGGGGGCCGTCGCTCAGCAGGACCACCGACCCACCCGCCGCGAGCCCACGCGCCACGTCGAGCGGCTCGCCCGGCCGGAGCACCGCGAGGTCATCCGCGCTGGCGCGGATGATGTCCGCGCGCGCCGCCAGCCGCCCCATCCGCGCCCGCCAGGCCGCGAGGTCTGGGATCGCCGACGGCCGGGCGTTCGGGTCGAGCATCACGAGGGTCTCGCTCGAGGCGGCGCGCACCAGCGCCTCAAGGCTCGTGCCCGAGGGCTCGAAGACCAGTCCCAGCGTCCCCACGTGGATCGCGGACGGCGTGGGGTCGAGCGCATCGAGCGCGTGGGCGGTCGAGATCATGGGCGCCGCGGTGCCCTCGATGTCGAACCGATAGCTGGCTGCCCCCGAGGCATCGAGCGTGGCGTGGGCGATGGTGGTCGGCGCGTCGGTGCGCACCACGAGCGACAGGTCGACGCCATCCGCCGCCAGCGCCCCCGCGAGTCGCTCGCCCAGCCGGTCGCGTGACACGCAGCCCAGGAACGACACCCGGCCCCCCAGGCGCGCGATGGTCCGGGAGGTGTTGTACGGGCCTCCGCCAGGCACCTCCCGAACCACACCGGTTGGCTCCGTGATGACGTCGACGAGGCATTCCCCGCCGACCACGACCCTGTGCATCCCGGCATGGTACGGGCACCGCGCGACGGCCATCATGGGGCCATGCCGTCACCCAGCACGCCGCCGATGGCCGACCTCGCTCCGCCCTTCGGGTCGCTCGTCGCCCGTGCCCGGCAGCTGGTGGATGCGGCGCGCGCATCCGGGACGCGACGCGTGCTCGGCGTCGCGGGACCGCCCGGCGCCGGCAAGTCGACGTTGTCGGCGGCGCTGCTGGGCGCGCTCGGCCCCGACGCCGTCGGTCTGCCCATGGACGGGTACCACCTCGCGCAGGCCGAGCTGGTGCGGCTGGGCCGGGCGGATCGCAAGGGCGCCCCGGACACGTTCGATGCGGCCGGGTTCGTGGCGCTCCTCCGCAGGCTGCGGGAGCCGGAGGGCGAGGTGGTCTATGCGCCCGCCTTCGAGCGTGCCATCGAGGAGCCCATCGCAGGCGCCATCGCCGTCCCGCACGACGTGCCGCTGGTCGTTGCCGAAGGCAACTACCTGCTGCTGGAGGAGCTCCCGTGGGCCGCGGTTCGGGCGCTGCTCGACGAGGCGTGGTACGTGGACCTGGACCCGGAGGTCCGCGTGCGACGGCTCATCGACCGCCACGTGCGGTATGGCCGCACGCCTGACGACGCCCGCGCGTGGGTCCTCCGCAGCGACGAGGCGAACGCCCGGCTGGTGGAGTCTTCCAGGGGCCGCGCCGACCTGGTGGTCCGCGAGCACTCGGCCCGATGAGCATGGGTCGCCATGCAGTGGCGACCTACCGCGGGGCGGCCTCGGTGGGGCGGCCGTGCACCAGGATGCTCCGCTCGAACTCCATGACCACGGTCCCATCCTGGTTGAGGCCCCGGGTGCGCACCCGGACGATGCCCTGACCCGGTCGGGAGCGGGAGGGCCGGACCTCGAGGACCTCCGACTCCGCATACAGCGTGTCGCCCGCGAACACGGGCGCCGGGCAGCGGACCTCGTCCCAGCCCAGGTTGGCGACCGCGTTGCGGCTCACATCCTCGACCGACAGGCCCGTGACCACCGCGAGCGTCAGGGTGGACACCACCAACGGCCGGCCGAACTCGGTGCGCGAGGCGTAGTCCGCGTTGAAGTGGATGTCGTGCGTGTTGTTGGTGAGGAGCGTGAACCAGGTGTTGTCGGTCTGGGTGATCGTCCGGCCGTGGCTGTGCCGATAGACGTCGCCCACCGCGAAGTCCTCGAGGAAGCGGCCCTGCCAGCCGTCGACGACGCGGCCTCGCTCGTCGCTCATGCCATGCCGCCCCGCCACGCCGTCATCGCATCCTCCAGCTCGTCCGCCTCGATCACGCCCAGGGCCATGGCGCGCGCGGGGTCGAACCGGCCGAGCGCGGTTGCCTGCCGGAGCACGGCCCGCGCGTGTCGGTCGGTGGCCCGGTCGGACATCACGCCCGCGATCATGGTGGCACCCTGGCCGGCGCGGACGGCTGCGTCATACGCGGCGAGCTTGTCTGCCTCCGCCTCCAGCCCGGCGGCATCCGAGCCGGTGTCGTAGGCGAGGAGCACCGCGAACAGCTGCGCCGGGTGGCCGACCCACTTGCCGTGCATGCCGAACTCGCGAGCTCGCACCGCATCCCGATACACCAACTGCATCCGGTCCAGGAACCTGGTGCGATTGGCCGCGGCGTCGAGGTTGGGGTCAGCCACCGGGTAGTCGAGGGTCATGCCGTCGATGGCGGGCACCCCCACCGCCCCCGCGACGTCCACGATCGTGGCCCGCGCCCAGTCCGCGAGCGGATGCTCGTTGGCGATCGACTGGAGTCCCACGTCGGCGGAGTAGTCGGCGAGGCCGAACACCAGGGCGCACAGCCGGTCCGCGGCGCGCTGGGCGATGGCCGGCAGCTGGGCCGCCGCCCAGCCGGACTCCACGAGGTAGGCCACGCGGATGCCGCCCAGGGGCAGCCCCAGCGCCCGCTCGGTCTCGGTGAGCATGCCGTGGACCAGGTCGACCTCCTCGGGGTGCTCGACCTTGGGGAACACGATGCCGTCGAGCGGGATGGTGCCGTCCGTCGACCGCTCGGCCAGGCTCCATAGGAGGCTGTACAGCTCTCGCGCCGTCGAACCCAGGCCCAGGCCAGGGGGTCGATAGAACCGCAGCGTTCGCGGGCCGCCGCCGCTCCAGTCGGCCTCCTGGAGCAACTCCACGGCATCGGCGCGCGCCTGGCGCACCGCGTCGTCCGTGAGCGCCAGTGCGTCCTCCGCATCCAGCATCACGAGCGGCGCGCGACGCGGCTCCGCGAGCAGCGCCTCGACCCGGGCGACGTCAGCGCCGAGCCGGTCGGCGAGCATCGCCGGTCCGACCTCGAAGCGATCGAGGATGCGCCGCATGGGCGAGGTGCCGCCCTCGACCGCCTTGCGTGCGATGGACGCCTCGGCGGGGGTCGTGAAGTGGGCCTGCTGCCGCCAGAAGCGGAGCGGCAGCCGCACGGCGCGTGGGCCCAGCTCCTCCTGGATGGCCTTGATGCGTGATTCGGCGAGCGCCACCGCCGCATCCAGGTCGGGGAGCGGTCGCCCGCTCGCATCGGTCACGCGAGGGTCACTGGCCGTCGTCGAGATAGCCGATGACGGTGCCCACGGGGACCTCCTGGCCCGGCGCGAGCGTCTGCTCCACCAGCGTGCCGCCCGCGAGCGCCTCCATCTCGACGGTCGACTTCTCGGTCTCGATCTCGGCGAGGACGTCCCCGCGCGCCACGGAGTCCCCGACCTGCTTGACCCATGCCGCGATGGTGCCGGTCTCCATGTCATAGCCCATCCGGGGCATCTCGATGGGGATGCGTGCCATGGTCTCTCCAAATGCCTCGGGAAGGTTGTGTCCGGATAAGCGTGCCACGTGCGCAGGCGGGATGCGAACGCGGATTCCAACGCGCTCGCAGAGCGTAACCGACAAACGATTGTTGCGCGAGTGCCTCCAACCGCTTGACAATCGATTGTCCTCACGCGCACCCTGTGCACGTCCCGGGGCCTCGCGCATCGGGTGCGGGGCCGAGGGATCGGCGGGAGGGTCGCAACATGGGATCGCGCGGCAGGCTTGGACGCGGCGGGACGATGCTGGCGGCGGTGCTGGTCGGGGCGGCGGCGGTCGCTCCGGGAGCGACCGCGCAGGAACCGATCGAGCTCGAGATGTGGTCCTGGAACAACGAGGGCGCCTACCCGCTGGTCCACGAGGACGCGATCGTCCGGTTCGAGGCGGCGAACCCTGGGGTGACGGTCAAGCGAGGCCAGTCCAACTGTGGTGACGCCTGCGGCGTGTCCTACTTCAACTACACCGACTACCTCACCAAGTTCAAGGCGGCGACCGCGGCGGACGAGCCGCCCTGCATCGCCCAGATCCCGTGGGCGGGGGAGTTCCGTGACTACGTCAACAGCGGCGAGCTGATCCCGCTGACCGAGGCGGTGACGACCGGATTCCCTGCGTTCTTCCAGCCCATCGTGGATGCGGTGAGCATCGGCGGCGACGTGTGGGCGGTCCCCTTGGACGTCAACACGCTCCAGATCGCCTACAACAAGACCAAGTTCGACGAGCTGGGCATCGCGGTGCCGCAGACGCAGTCGGAGCTCCAGGCTGCCGTCGACAAGCTGTCCGAGGCTGGGCTGTTCGGCATCGCCATGGGCACCCAGGACAAGTGGTCCGCTGGCGACCTGTTCTTCGCCCAGGTTGCCTACACCGATGGCACCAACACCAAGCTCGCCCAGGCCGACGCCGGGACGATCGGCTGGGATGACCCCGCGTTCCAGGCGGCTGCCGACAACGTGGCGGCGATGGTCGCCGGTGGCGTCTTCGCGCCAGGCGCCAACTCCATGGAGGCCTTCAAGGGCAACCTGGACCTGTTCGCGTCCGGGGCGGCCGGGATGATGTACCCGGTCGGCAACTTCGTCACCGCGGGCGTGGCGTCCAAGGTGGGCGACGCCTTCGAGTGGAGCCTGTTCCCGTTCCCCAAGCCGGATGGCAGCACGCTCGACAACCGGGCCACCGGCGGCATCGCCGAGATGTTCGTCGTGACCAAGGACTGCCCGCACCAGGCCGAGGCCATCGAGTTCCTGCGGTATCTCGTGAACGACGACGGCGGGGCGACGCTGGTGGCCAACGACTTCATCCCGTCCTGGGACTACCCGGTGCCGTCGGACAAGAGCGACCTCTACGCGAACATGGTCGCGGCCCAGGCGACGGCCAACAGCCGCGTGATCTACACCACCCAGGTCTATGCCGAGCTGCTCAACGCGATGCAGGGCGTCATGGATGGGGCGGCTGGCAGCACCGTCATCGACGCGATGGTCGCGGCCGCGGCCCAGTAGGCCAGTCGTCCACCGAGCAACCGGGATGGCCGCCGTTCCTCCGCGGCCATCCCGTGACCCGCGCAGGCGAGCCTCAGTCGACCGATGACATCGGGTCGGTTGGGGCTCGCCTTCGTCCTGCCCAGCGTCGCCGTGTTCGGGGTGTTCCTCGTGCTGCCCGTGCTGGCGGTCGGGGCCATCTCGGTGCTCGACTGGTCTGGCTTCCGCATCGGCGACTGGTCGTTCGTGGGCCTCGCCAAGTTCCAGGAGATGGTCCGGGACCCGGTCTACTGGCGTGCCTTCGTGCACACGCTGCTGTTCACCATCGCGACCACCGTCCTGCTCAACATCACGGGCTTCGGCTATGCCCTGCTCATCGCGTCGCGGGTCCGTGGCAGCACGCTCGCCAAGGGGGCCCTGTTCCTGCCGGTGCTGCTGTCACCCGTGATCGTGGCGCTCATGTGGTCGCGCCTGCTGGACGCATTCGGTGCCGCGAACCAGCTGCTGGCCTTGGTCAACCCCACAGCCAAGCCGACGCTGTTCCTGGGCGATCCCGACCTCGCGCTGGTCTCGGTCATCGTCGCGACGGTCTGGCAGTTCACGGGCTACAACATGCTCCTCTACTACGCGGGTCTGCAGCACCTGCCGAAGGACCAGGTGGAGGCCGCAGGCATCGACGGGGCGGGCAAGGGGGCGACCATCCGGCACGTCGTGATCCCCAGCCTCTACCCCGTGATGGGCACGGCCATCCTGCTCAACGTGATCGGCGGGCTCCGCGTGTTCGACCTCATCTACGTGATGACCAAGGGAGGCCCCAATCGAAGCACGGAGGTGCTCGCCACGTACATGTACGAGCAGGCCTTCAAGTTCAGCGACATGGGCTACGCGTCGGCCATCGCGCTGGTCATCGTGGTGTTGTCGTTGACCGCCGCGATCCTGCGCATCCGCTGGGGGTCTCGGCTCCATGACTGACCGGACCTTCGGCAGGCGTCGTGCCGGGGGAGCGTCATGATCGATCGCTACAGCCACCCCGCGTGGCGGGTCGGCGTCTCGGCCTTCCTCATCCTGTCGGCGATCGTGGCGCTTGCGCCCGTCGCCTGGATCGTGGGCCTCGCGCTGCGGTCGGGGGCTGATGTGTTCTCCCGCTCCGTCGTCCCCAAGAGCCTGCGACCCGAGAACTTCACCGACGCCTGGAACCAGTTCGGGATGGGCGCCCTGTTCCTGCACAGCATCGTCGTGACGGTCGTCGCCGTGGTGGTGACGGTGACGCTGAGCCTGCTCGCCGCGTACGGGTTCGCGCGACTGCGCTTCCGTGGGTCCGAGGTCCTGTTCCTGCTCATCCTGCTGGGGCTCATGATCCCGCCGGCCGCCCTGATCATCCCGCTGTTCGTGGAGATCCGGTCGCTGGGCCTGTACGACAGCCACGTCGGGCTGTCGCTGGTCTATGTCGCGTTCGGGCTGCCGCTCTCGATCCTCGTGCTCCGCAGCTTCCTCGCCGGCATCCCCCGGGAGCTGCTCGAGGCAGCGCGCATCGACGGGGCGTCGGAGCGCTGGATCCTGTGGGACGTGGTGGTGCCGCTCGCGAGGGCACCCATCGCGACCGTGGCGATCATCCAGTTCCTGTTCTGCTGGAACGACTTCTTCCTGGCGCTGGTCCTGCTGCGCGACGCCGGGACCTATACCCTGCCGGTGGGCATCGCGCAGTTCATCGGCCAGTACAGCACCCCATACGAGCTGGTCGCGGCGGCGGTCATCATCGCAGCCGTGCCGGTGTTCATCCTGTATCTCGTGCTCCACCGTCAGTTCGAGCAGGGCGTGACGGAGGGCGCAGTCAAGACGTGACCGACCGCGATGGAGGTGGGGGTGTGATGAGCCCGATGGTGCCGCTGGACCGGATGGAGCAGATCGCTGTCGGCATCGATCATGCCGAGGGCATCTGCGTAGCTCCCGACGGGACCCTCTACGTGAGCGGCGAGGCGGGCCAGATCTACAGCGTGGACGAGGCCGGGGTCGCGACCGTGGTCGCCAGCACGGGCGGGTTCGGGCTGGGCCTCGCCGCTGACGGCGCGGGACGGGTCTACATGTGCGACTCGGCCAAGCGCGCGGTCATGCGCTGGACGCCGGGGGGCGGCGACCCCGAGGTCTGGACGACGGGCGCCCCGGGCGCACCGTTCCTGACGCCGAACTGGGGCGCCTTCGGGCCGGACGGCAGCTACTTCGTCACCGACTCCGGCGGCTGGAAGGCCCGCGACGGACGGGTCCTTGTGGTGCGCCCGGGTCGCGGCCCGGCCACGGCACGCACCGCGCTGTGGACCGACGGATCGGCTGACTTCCCCAACGGCCTGGCGCTGACCCCCGATGGTCGCGAGCTGTGGGTCCTTGAGAGCACGCCCGGACGCCTCGTGGCCTTCGACATCCGCGCCGACGGGAGCGCGGGCCCGCGCCGCGTGGTGGTGGACCTGCCCGGGACGGTCCCCGACGGCCTGGCGTTCGCGCAGGATGGCTCCGTGGTCATCGCCTGCTATCGGCCGGACATCGTGTACCGCTGGTCGGCCACCGGGGGCGTGGAGGTGCTGGCCCACGACCCGGAGGGCACGATCCTCGCCGCGCCCACCAACGTCGCCTTCACGGGCAGCGAGCGCGACGCAATCGTGGTGCCCAACATCGGCCGATGGCATGCGACACGGTTCCGGGTGCCCGGGCTGGTCGGCGTGCCGCTCTTCCATCCCACGCCTGAGTCGATCGGAGACTGAACATGGGCGAGTTCGACGGCCGTGCCGTCCTGGTGACAGGCGGCGCCTTGGGTCTTGGCAAGGGGATCGCGGAGGCGTTCGCCCGCGAGGGAGCCGCGGTCGCTGTCGCTGACGTGGACCGGGCGGCAGCGGAGCGGCTGGTCGCGGAGCTCACGCGTCGGGGCCACCGCGCCATCGCGACCATCGGTGACGTCTCGAGCGCCGCGGACGCGGAGCGCATGGTGCGCGAGGCCGTGGACGCGCTGGGGCGGCTGGACGTGCTGGTCAACAACGCGGGCATCCAGCCGGTCGACTGGTACTACCGCGTCGAGGACACGCCCGAGGAGGTCTGGGACCGCATCCTGGACGTCAACCTCAAGGGCCAGTTCCTGATGGCCAAGTACGCCCTGCCGCGCATCCGTGCGCAGGGTCCGGGGGGCTCCGTCATCAACATGGCGAGCGTGCAGGGCATCCAGTCCATGCCGGGCGTGCCCAGCTACGCGGCCAGCAAGGGCGGGATCCTGTCGTTGACCCGCAACATGGCCCTCGACTACGCGCCCGACGGCATCCGCGTGAACGCCATCTGCCCGGGCACGATGGACTCGGAGATGGTGCGCACCTCCGCGCGGGCGGAGGGCGGGGACATCGACGAGACCCTCGCCCGATACGGGGCGTTCCATCCCCTGGGCCGCCTGGGCACGCCCGAGGACGTGGCGCAGGCGGCGCTGTTCCTGGCCAGCGATCGCTCGAGCTTCGTGACCGGGACATCGTTCATCGTGGATGGCGGCTTCATGGCCCAGGGGGCATGGGCCAGCAGCGCAGGTGCGAGCCAGGCGGAGCGCGAGCGTTGACCGCGCCGGCGGACGGCCGCGAGCCAGGCGACGTGGCGGGGGGGCCGGACGAGGCTGGCGAGGGCCTGGCCGAGCTCCGCCGTCGCATCGGGGACCGCTCCCAGGTGGCGTCCGTCCGCGAGGTGCGACTGGGCGACGGCAACGAGGACGGCGTCCGGGCGCTGGACGTGCGGGTGACGGGCGGGCTTGCCACGCTCGTGCTGCTGGATCGCGGCATGGACCTGGGGCCGACATGGGTCGCAGGACATCAGGTGAGCTGGCAGAGCCCGACCGGCATCGTGCATCCGGCGCACTTCGACGAGACCAACTGGTTGCGCTCGTTCCATGGCGGGCTGCTGACCACGTGCGGGCTCCAGAACGTGGGTCCGGCCTGCGTGGACCAGGGCGTGGCGCACGGCATCCATGGCCGGATCTCCAACATCCCGGCCCGCAACGTGACCCACCGGGTCGTGACCGGTGGTGGCCGATGGGTGGTGGAGGTCACCGGGGAGGTCCGGGAGACCGACGTCTACGGTGCCGACCTCGTCCTCCGCCGCCGTCTTCGGTTCCCCATGGGGGAGCCCGTGGTGGGGATGCACGACGAGGTCGAGGCCTCGGCTTCGAGCCCGCCGGGCTGATGCTGCTCTACCACATCAACGCGGGCTACCCGGTGGTGTCGGATGGGTCGATGCTCCTGGCGCCTGACGGGGAGGTGGTCCCGCGCGACGAGCCGTCGGCCACGCTGCTCGCCGACCACGCTCGGTTCCATGCGCCGCGGGATGGCTTCCAGCAGCTGGTCTACGAGCATCGGCTGCGACAGGCACCGAGGGAGGGTTCCGCATCTATCGGCGTCGTCAACCCTCGGTTCGAGCCAACGGGTGGCATCGGTCTCGTGGTGCGCTGGAGGCCGGACCAGCTGCCCAGGCTGTGGCGATGGCGGATGCTGGGACCTGGGATGTACCTGACCGGGCTGGAGCCTGCGACGTCGGGCATCCTGGGCCGGGCCGAGGAGCGTGCCGCCGGCGCGCTGCTGATGCTGGGGCCCGGCGAGCGCAGGTCGTTCGACGTGGACATCCAGGTCCCGCTCGGGCCCCAGGTGGACGAGCTGGTCCGGTTGCACCGCGAGGGAGGGATCGTGGCATGACAGGCGCGACCATCACGTCGGTCGACGTGATGACCATCCAGGCGCAGCTGCCGGCGCCCGTCATCTTCGGCGAGTGGATCATGCGCACCCGCGAGTTCGCGCTGGTGCGCGTGCGCACCGACCGGGGCGTCGACGGGCTGATGTACACGCTCACCCGGGACGGCGCGGTGGCGGAGCAGATCCGCAAGACCATCGCGGCGCTGTACGTGGGCACGGCCATCGAGGACCGCGAGCGGACGTTCACCGTGGCCTGGCGGCGCAGCCTGGCCTCGCACGCGGCCGGCATCGGGCTGCGGGCCCTGTCCATCGTGGACCTCGCCTGCTGGGACGCTGCGGCCAAGCTCCGCGACCTGTCCATCGCGGGACTCCTGGGTGGCCGGAACCAGCCGATGCCCGCGACGGCCATCATCGGCTACCCGCCAGGCACCATGGGCCCCGAGGAGACGGGCGCCCAGACCGCGGAGCTGTACGCGGCGGGATGGCGCCGCTTCAAGGCGCCCATCGGGGGTGCCGCGGAGCGGAGCGCGGCGCGCCTGCGTGCCGCTCGCGCGGCGGCGCCGGATGCGTGGCTGGGCATGGATGCCGCCTGGGTGTACGAGGACGTGGAGACCGCGGCGAGCTTCATCGAGTCCATCCCGGATGTGGGGCTCGCGTGGTTCGAGGACGTGTTCCCACCCGGCGACGCGGGCATCCTGCGCCAGCTGCGGGACCGGATCGACGTGCCCATCGCCATGGGCGACGAGCAGGGCGGCAGCTACTTCCCGGAGGCGCTCATCGCCGCGGGCGCGGTGGATGTCGTGCGCGTCGACCTGACGTGCATGGGCGGCCTCACCCGCGGGCGCCGCGTCATCGACCAGGCGCTGGCAGCCGGCCTCGACTTCGCGCCCCACATGTTCCCGCACGTCCACAGCCAGGTCCTCGCCGCCCTGGGCTACGCCGACCGACCCATCGAGTGGGGCATCCCCAACACCGGCGTGCACCCCATGGACGACCCGCTGCCCCAGCCGGTCATCGGGGAGGGCGGCCTGATGGCACCGCTCCCCGAGCTGCCAGGCTTCGGCCACCTGGTGGACGTCGACTGGATCCGGAGCCAGCCCCACGACGACCCGTCGGGGATGCTGGCTGACCTTGGCTGACGCTGGGACGCGTCGGGCACCCGGTTCGCAGGTGGGGTGGTGGCTCGACGACGCCACCCCGGGCGCGATCATCCGTCACCCGCACGGGCGCACCATCGACGAAGCCGAGCACGTCTGGCTGGCCTGGGTCACCCACAACGTGAGCGACGTCCACGGGGACCGGCACGCGGCAGCGCGTGGCCCGTTCGGCGAGCCGTTGGTGCTGGGCGCGCTGACCGCGGCCATCGTCATCGGTCTGGCGGAGCCCGCCGTCCCCGACCCCGAGCTCGCCGGAGCGACGCTGGGCACCGGATGGCGGACGATCCGGCTGTCGGGTCCGGTTGTGGCGGGCGACACGCTGTTCGCGCTCTCCCGGATCGAGGCGGTCCGGCCGGCGGCCAGGACGGGGGTCGGGCTCGTGACGCGGACCATCGAGGGCATCGACCAGACGGGCCGGGTCGTCGCGACCATCGAGGAGGTCGACCGGCCGGTCGCGCGTCGGCGTGGCCCCCGTGCGCCAACAAACGTTTGTTGACAGGCCCACGACCGTTGCGCTAGGGTCACGCGACCGGTACGGCGGGGTGCTGGCGCAGTGGTCGGCAGCCGTGCTCCAGAGGAGGAGGATCCGTGGTGGACCACGAGACCCACGCAGGCGGGCGCGACGCGACACGCAGCCGGTCGTCGGCCGCCCGTCGCATCGGTCTGCTCGGCGTCGGCGGCGTGCTGGCGGCGTCGAGCCTGTCGATCGCGCCCGTCGTCGCCCAGTCGCCCGCGACGGGCGGCACCTTCGACCCCATGGCGTGCGCGGGCAAGGTCGTGCGGATCGCCTTGGTCGACGGCGAGCGGGACGATCTGGGGCTTCGGGACAAGGAGGCCGAGATCGAGGCCGCGACCGGCATCGACATCCAGCTGACCACGATGGCGCTGGCGCAGCTCAACGAGTCGGTCGCCCAGAACCTGCGGGCCCCCGAGTCGGCGTTCGACATCGTCCACACCATCGGCTTCAACGTCGCTGGGACGGCGGGCGCGGGACTCCTGGAGGAGCTGACGCCCTACCTCAACGACCCCTCGAAGACGCCGGCCGACTACGACTTCGCCGACTTCCCGGCAGGGCAGCTCCAGTACACCGGCTACTTCGACCCGGCCACGGGCGAGTTCGGCGGCGACCAGCTGTACCTCATCCCGGGCATCCACAGCGGGTCGGTCCTGCTGTTCTACCGCAAGGACCTGCTCGATGCCGCGGGCGTCGCCGTTCCCACGACCTGGGAGGAGTACCTCGCCGCCGCGGAGAAGCTGACCCAGGGTGATGTCGCGGGCAGCGCCATGGTCGGCGCCAACGACGTCTCCGGGATGCTCGTCGACTGGTACAGCCGGTTCATCACCATGGGCGGGCAGCTGACCACCGGCAGCAAGGCGGACAAGACCCTCAACACCAACCTCAACAGCCCCGAGGCGATCGCCGCCCTCCAGAACATGATCGACCTGCTGCCGTACTCGCCGGCCGCGGTCACCAGCTACGGCTTCACCGAGGCGCTCGACGCCTTCCAGACCGGCAAGGTCGCGATGTGGCCCGCGTGGGCGACCATCGCGGGTGCCCTGTACGGACCCGACAGCCCGGTCAAGGACACCGTCGCGGTCGCGCCGATGCCCGCCGACGACGGCAACCCGCGTGGCGTCCGTGGCGGCTGGGGCCTGGGCATCCCCAAGAACCTCACCCAGGAGCAGAAGGACTGCGCCTGGCTGCTGATGACCCAGATCACCTCGAAGTCGTTCGAGAAGTACCAGGTCATGACCTACCAGACCGACCCGAACCGGACGTCCACCGGCTCCGACCCCGAGATCGTCGCGGCGCTGCCGTACATCCCGGCGGCGGTCGGTGCCATCGAGAGCGCCCAGATCCTGGAGGTCGCCAACATCCCGGAGACCTTCGAGATCGTGGGGGCGATCGCCCGCGAGATCAACCTGGCGCTCACGGGCGCGGAGGATGCCGCGACCGCGATGGCGAACGCACAGGCCGCGTCCGAGGCGATCCTCAAGGCGGGTGGCCACCTGGCCGAGTGAGCCGGGCCCCACACCGAGCGACCTCACCGAGGCGGTGGCCCACGGGCCACCGCCTCGAACGTCCCATCCAACGGATCCCATGACCACAGCGAGCGCCCCCCGCCGCAGCCATCCCCTGCACGCGCGCCGGGATGTGCTGCTGCTCGTCGCACCTGCCGCGATCTATCTCGTGGTCTTCTCGGTCTTCCCGCTGCTCTACAGCCTCGGCATCAGCTTCTTCGACTGGAGCCAGACGACCAGCACCTTCACGTTCATCGGGCTGGACAACTACGCGCGACTGGCCGCCGACCCGGTGTTCTGGCAGGCGGTCGTCAACACGGCCGTGCTGGTGGTCGCCGCGGTCGCCATCCAGGTGGTCCTGGGGACCGCCCTGGCGCTGTTCTTCGACCTCCACCTGCGAGGGTCGTGGTTCGTCCGGGGCGTGCTGATCCTGCCCATGCTCCTGACGCCCGTCGTGGTCGGCCTCATGTGGCGGGCGCTCCTCAACCCGGACTGGGGGATGGTCAACTGGGTCCTGGGCGAGCTCGGTCTGCCCCAGCCCCTGTGGTTGGCGGACCCCAAGCTCGCGCTCATCACGCTGGTCCTGGTGGACTCGTGGCAGTGGACGCCGTTCATCATGGTCATCGTGTTCGCACGTCTCCAGGCGCTGCCGCGTGACGTCTTCGAGGCGTCCGCGGTGGACGGTGCCGGACGCATCGCCACGCTGCGCCAGGTCACGCTGCCGTTGCTCGCGCCGGCCATCGTGTTCGCTGCCGTCTTCAGGTCCATCGACGCCTTCCGCTCGTTCGACGTCGTGTTCGGGCTGACGTATGGCGGGCCGGGGCGGCTGACGACCACGATGAGCTTCTATGCGTGGGAGACCGGCTTCAGCTTCACGCGCTATGGGTACGCGTCCGCGATCGCCTATGTGATGGTGGTCGTCGCGACCGTGGCCTTCAGCGTGTTCGCGGCGCGCGTGGCGCTCCGCCGGGCGGACGCGGCATGACGCTGCGTCGGCTGGAGCGCGCGCTTGCCTACCTGCTCCTGGTGGCCATCGGGATCATCGGCTTCGCGCCGTTCGTGATCATCGTGCTGCTGTCCACGAAGGCACGCATCGAGATCCTCCAGGTGCCGCCCTCCCTCGAGTTCGACATCGACCAGATCGTCACCAACTACCGTGACGTGCTCATCAACCGGGGGTTCCTGGGCTACACCGTCAACTCCATCGTGGTCACCACCATCACTGTCGTCCTCGCCCTGGTCGTGGCGACGCCCGCCGCCTACGCGTTCTCGCGGATCCCGTTCCGACGTCGTGACGGATGGGCCAACACGGTGCTCAGCCTCCGCTTCATGCCCGCGGTCGCGGTGGCCATCCCGATCCTGCTCATGATGCGGTTCATCAACCTCGACGACACCCTGCCGGGCCTGGTCATCCCGTACGTCGCGTTCAGCCTGCCGCTCGCCATCTGGATCCTCATCGGCTTCTTCGACGAGATCCCCCGCGAGCTGGACGACGCGGCGATGGTGGACGGGTGCACCCGGTTGCGGGCGCTGCGGAGCGTCATGCTGCCCCTGGTGCGACCAGGGATCATCGTGGCGGCCATCTTCGCGGCGATCTTCATCTGGAACGAGTTCCTGGTGGGCATGTACATCGTCAACTCGCAGGGCCTCAAGACCATCCCGCTGGGCGCGGCCGGGCTCATCTCGGCGCAGCGGCCCATCGACTGGAACGTGGCCGCCACCGTGGGCGTGGTGACCATCATCCCCATCTTCCTGTTCTCGCTGTTCGTCCAGCGCTACATCGTCCGGGGAATCACAGCAGGAGCCGTGAAATGAGCGACGACCCGCAGGGCACGCACGAGCTGCTCGCCGAGGGGCTCGGCTGGGCCGAGGGCCCGACCGCGCTGCCCGACGGCCGCATCTGCTTCGTGGAGAGCTATCGCAGCCAGGTCTCGGTGTGGGAGCGCGGGCGGGGCGTCAGCCGCTTCGCCTACACCGCGGGCGGACCCAACTCGTGCGTCCTGGGTGACGAGGGTCGGATGTACGTGTGCCAGAACGGCGGCACGGTGGGGCCGTGGCGCGCCGAAGAGATGTCGGTGCCCTCGATCCAGGTCATCGAGCACGAGGGCGGGCCCGCGCGGATCATCGCGACCGAGCTCGACGGTCGGACGTTCCACGGCCCCAACGACCTCGTGTTCGGCCCCGACGGTCGGCTGTACTTCACCGACCCGGGGACCTATCGGCCCGCCGACCCGGAGCCGTCGTATCTGTTCGTGCTCGAGCCCGATGGCTCGGGGCGGCTGCTCGCCGAGCTGGAGCCACCGACCTTCCCCAACGGCATCGCCATCGAGGCGGACGGGAGCGTGGTGTGGGCGGAGTCGTACACGGGCATGGTGCGACGCCTGCGTCTGGACACGGGCGTCATCGAGGACGTCGCCCGGCTGCCGGGTGACCGGCCGGTCGCCGACGGCATGGCCGTGGGCGCCGACGGCCGGCTGTACGTGACCACCGTCAACGGGGGCGGCATCGACGTCATCCACGCCGATGGCCGCTATGACCGGTTCATCAAGGCCGGGGTCATCCCCACCAACTGCGTGTTCCAGGGGACCGACCTCATCATGACCGACGCCGGCGTGCTGGCGGATTCCGCGGACGCCTCCTACGGCGGCCAGGTCTGGCGCATCCCGCTGGGGGTGGCCGGGCTGCCGACGTGGACCGGACGCATCGGCTGACGGCCACCCAGACGAGGAGCGACACATGGACTTCCTGGTGCACATCACGTTCGCCTGGCCCGCGGGCATCGCGCCCGAGGAGCAGCAGCGGCTCGTCGCCGCCGAGCACGACCGGGCGGTGGAACTCGCGACGGCCGGCACCCTGAAGCGGCTGTGGCGGATCCCCGGCCAACGCGCCAACTGGGGCATCTGGCACGCGGCGGATGCCACCGAGCTGCACGCGGCACTCGCCTCGCTGCCGATGTTCCCGCACCTCGTGGCGACCGTGCATCCCCTGGCAACCCACCCCAACGACCCGGCCCAGTGGGCCGAGGGGACCGACCGATGACCGAGCAGCGCCCACCCGACGACGAGGGGCTGAGCATCCCCTCGGGCTACGTGGCCAACCTGTTCGACCTGGCTGGTCGGGTGGCGGTCGTGACCGGCAGCGGCTCGGGGCTCGGACGAGCCATCGCGATCGGCTATGCGCAGGCGGGCGTGACCGTGGTCCTTGCCGACGTCAACGACCCGGGCAACGCGGAGACCCTGACCCTCATCGCCGAGCAGGGCGGCACGGCGGTGGCACACCATCTCGACGTGACGTCGAAGGCCGCGGTCGAGGCGGTCGCCGCCCAGGTCGTCGCCGACCATGGCCGGGTGGACATCCTGGTCAACAGCGCCGGCTCCGCGTTCCGCTCGCCCGCCGAGGAGTTCCCCGAGGACCGCTTCGACTTCATCCTGGACCTCAACCTCAAAGGCACCTACCTGTGCTGCCAGGCGTTCGGGCGGCAGATGCTCGACCAGGGCAAGGGCAGCATCATCAACCTCGCCTCGATCGGCTCGTTCGTGGCCTATCCCTGGGCCAGCGCCTACCTCGCCTCCAAGGGCGGCGTGCTGGGGGTTACCAGGGCGCTCGCGCTCGAATGGCGGGACCGCGGCGTGCGTGTCAACGGCATCGGGCCCACGCTCATGGACTCGCCGCTCACGCGCGTCGCGGCGCAGCGCACGTCCATCACCGCGGACTTCATCAAGGCGCGCATGCTCCGGCCACGCCTGGGGCTGCCGCGCGAGCTCATCGGCGCGGCCATCTTCCTGGCCAGCGATGCCGCCGAGCTCGTCACCGGCCACACCATCATGTGCGACGACGGGTACCTCGTCGCCTAGACGTCGCCCGGGTTCGGGACAGGGGGGACCAGTGCCAGACATCGACCGCATCGTCCGGGTGCGGGCCGCGACCATCCTGCACGAGCTGGAGGTGCCCATCGTCTTCGGCACCTGGGTGATGCGCCACCGGGAGTTCTTCCTGGTGCGCATCGATGCGGAGAGTGGCCTGCGCGGCTTCGCCTACGGCCTCACCCGGGACGGTCCGCTGGCGGCCATCGTGGACCGGACGATCGCGCCGCAGTACGTGGGCGAGCCCGTCTCGGACCCCGAGGCGACGTTCCACAAGGCGCTCTGGTCCAACAACGCGGTCCACGCCGCGGGCATCGGGATGCGCGCCCTGTCGGTGGTCGACTGCGCCGCATGGGACCTCGCCGCCAAGGCGGCCGGCCAGAACATCACGGCGTACCTCGGCGGACGGCGGGAGCGGATGCCCGTGACCGGCATCGTGGGCTACCCGCCCAGCATCAGCCCCGAGGCCACGGTCGACCAGATCACGGTCCTCTGGGACCAAGGCTGGCGGCGCTTCAAGCTGCCCATCGCGCCGACCCGTGACGAGTCCATCGCGCGCCTGCGCGCCGCCCGGGAGGCGTATCCCGACGCCTGGCTGGGCATCGACGCCAACTTCCTGCACAAGACGTCGGCGGACGCCATCGAGTTCGGCAGACGGCTGGATGGCCTCGACATCGGCTGGTTCGAGGACATCGTGCCGCCGGGTGACGCGCAGATGGTCCGCGAGATCCGGGAGGGCATCTCCACCCCCGTCGCGATGGGCGACGAGCAGGGTGGCTCGTACCATCCCCAGGCGCTGCTCAAGTTCGATGCCGTGGACTACAACCGGGTGGATGCCACGACCAACGGCGGGATCACCCGCCTGCGGGGCATCGCGAGGCAGGTCGTTGCCCACGGCAACAAGCTGACGACCCACATGTACCCGCACATCCACAGCCAGGTGATGGGCGCCCTGGGCCACACCGACTGCCCCATCGAGTGGGGCGTGCCATACACCGGCGTCCATCCCATGGACGACCCGCTGGTCCAGCCCGTGGTGCGTGACGGGCTGATGGACCCGCTGCCCGACCTGCCTGGCTTCGGGGTCCTGGTGGACCCGGCGTGGATCGCCGCGCAGCGCCACGTCGTCGACCCCGACGGCCTGCTGGCCGACCTCTGACCCCCAGCTTCAGGAGCATCCGATGGCCACCATCACGCGCCCGCACCACATGGGCATCCAGGTCGCGGACCTCGAGCGCTCGCTCGGCTTCTACCGCGACATCCTCGGCTTCGAGGTGGTGTTCCAGTGGAACCCCCAGGCCGAGTACATCCGGACCATCGTGGGCTATCCCGATGCCGACATCCACGCCGCCATCCTGCGTCTGCCCGCGGACACGGGCGTGTTCCTGGAGATCCTGGAGTACCGCAACGTCGAGAAGACGCCCGTGGACACGCGCACGGCGAACCCGGGCACGGCCCACCTGGCGTTCTTCACCGACGACTGCGACGCGCTGTACGCGGACCTCGTCGCCAAGGGCGTCCAGGCGGTCAACCCGCCGGTCACCCCGACCATCGGCCCCAACACCGGTGGCCGCGCCGTCTACATGATCGATCCCGATGGCATCCGGGTGGAGTTCATCACGTCGAAGCGCACCTTCGACGGCAAGCCCAACGGGTAGGCTCGCTTCGAGCCGCTCGGCCGCGAGGGGCGGCCTCCGGGGGCAGGTGGTGACGGCGCGCCACGGATAGCCGCGCCGGGGGATGGCCCCCGGTACGAAGGTCCTGCATCGTTCGGAGACGGTGCCCCAGAACGAACGCAACGAAGCCCTCGACGCCATCCGCATCATCGCCGCCGTCGGGGTCCTGCTGTTCCACGCCCGGATCGCCACGCAGGTCGATCCGGGCCTGCTGGGCGCCCCATGGCTCTCGCTCAACATGGGCGTCATGGTGTTCTTCACGCTCTCGGGGTACCTCGTGACGCGCCCGTTCCTCGACGGCGGCATCACGCCGCTCGATCACCTGACGCGACGCATGGTCCGGCTGGCCCCGGCCTACGTCGCCGCGGTCATCGGCTGGATCGTGGTCTTCGGCGCCATGGACCTGCGCCTTGGTGGCGTGGCGTGGACGCTGCTCCTGGAGGTCATGTTCTATGCGGCGCTGCCGTTCATCCTGGCCCTGACCGCCATCGGCGCTCGTGGCCGTCACGGTCGCCAGGTGCTGGCCCTGCTGGCACTGGGCGGGCTGTCGTTCGTCGCTCGCTACGTCTTCCTCGGCGACGGCGCCACGTGGGCCCTGACCGAACGCGTCGGCCCGCTGTGGCTGTGGGCGTTCGTGCCCGGCATGCTCGTCGCCTGCGCCCACGCGTGGTATCCCGGGATCATGACCTTGGCGTCGGACCGGGCCGGACTCACGCTGGGTGGCGTGGTGACCCTGTCGGTGCTCGTCGTGCCCGACGACCCAGGCGGGCCCATGACCATCACCCGGATGGCGCTCGTCGCGGTCGGGACGGCCATCCTGCTCCCGGGGCTGATGTCTGGGCGGCTGCCCATCCCGGGCAGATCGCTCCTGGCGGCTGCTGGCAGGAGCCTGTCCTATCCCGTGTATCTGTGGCACCCGCTGGTCATCTTCGCCATCGCCGCCGCGGGCATCGGGGGCTGGACCGCCATCGGGCTGGCCCTCGTGGTGACGCTCGTGGTCGCCGCGTTCTCGTGGCGGCTCGTCGAACGGCCCACGCTGACCATCCATCGTCGCCTTCGCGCGAGGGAGCGGCCGGGACTGCCGACTGCCCGGGGACGCCTGCGGGGCGTGGAGCACATGGGGCGCTCCGTTCCCTGAGACCGACCCACGCCGTCGCCATGGGGCGAGGCGGCCATCGCCGGTTGGCTCGGCGCATCGCGTCCATGGGTCCCGGACCCCGATCCCCGGGCACGCCTGGTTGGCGTTGACAATCGATTGTCCTTCCCGGACACTGTGAGCCCACGTTGGCGGGCGCGCCGCTCGCCAAGCGCGTGGCGCAGGAGGGGACCCGCCTCGTGACCGACCAGGACGCCCCACGACCAGGGCCCCTCGCGGGGCTCAAGGTCATCGACGCGGCGGTCCTGTTCGCCGGGCCGGTCATCGGCACCCTGCTCGCCGACTTCGGTGCCGACGTCATCAAGGTCGAGCATCCCAAGGGCGATGCGCTGCGGACGCTCGGCTGGCAGAAGGACGGCGTGTCCCTGTGGTGGGCGTTCGTGAGCCGCAACAAGCGGCTGGTGTCCATCGACCTGGGCGAGCCCGAGGGCGCCGAGCTGCTCAAGGAGCTGGTCAAGGACGCCGACGTGCTCATCGAGTCGTTCCGACCGGGCACGTTCGAGCGCTGGGGCCTGGGGCCCGACGTGCTCCATGCCATCAACCCGGGCCTCGTGATGGTGCGCTGCTCGGGGTATGGCCAGACCGGCCCGTACAGCCCGCGCCCCGGCTTTGGCACCGTCGCGGAGTCCATCAGCGGCTACGCCCACATCAACGGACAGCCGGACGGCCCGCCCACGCTCCCGCCGTTCGCGCTGGGTGACGGCGTGGCGTCCATGTTCGGCACCTTCGCGACCATGTTCGCGCTGTGGCATCGGAGCGTGAACGGCGGCCCGGGCCAGGTCATCGACCTCGCCATCTACGAGCCCCTGTTCTGGCTCCTGGGCCCCCAGTCGCTGGTCTACGACCAGCTGGGCTACATCCAGAACCGGACGGGCAGCAGCACCGACTGGACCGCGCCCCGCAACGCCTTCCAGACCTCCGACGCCAAGTGGCTGGGCCTCTCCGCGAGCTCCCAGTCCATCGCGGACCGGGTGCTGCGGCTGGTGGGCCATCCCGAGGTGGTGGACGAGCCATGGTTCCGCGACCATGCCGGCCGGGTGGAGCACCAGGACCTGCTCAACCGCTACATCGGCGACTGGATCGCCCATCACACGCTGGCCGAGGTGATGGAGGCGTTCGAGCGGGAGCAGGCGGTCGTGGGTCCCATCTACGACATCTCCGACATCTTCAAGGACCCCCAGTACATCGCGCGGGACACCATCACCACGGTGGACGACCCGCGGCTCGGCCGCACCCGCGTCCAGAACGCGATCCCGCGGCTGACGCTGACGCCGGGCAGCGTGCGACATCTGGGTGGCGACCTGGGCCAGGACAACCAGGAGGTCCTGGGTCGCGAGCTGGGCCACTCGGACGAGGAGCTCGAACGACTGCGGGCGGCCGGTATCATCGGGGGGCCTGCCCTGGACGCGGTCGGGACCGTCGATGACCGCGCCGTGGACGAGGGCTGACAGCTCCCGCGGAGGTGCGCGATCGGCAACCTGAAGGACGTCGCACGGCGCGCCGACGTCGACCCGTCGACGGCGTCGCGCGTGCTCCGCGACGATCCCAGCCAGCAGGTCCGGCCGGAAACCCGGGAGCGGATCCTGGCCGCCGCACGCGAGCTCCGCTATCGGCCCAACGCGCTCGCACGCGGGCTGCGGACGCGTCGCACGGACACGTTCGGGCTCATCATCCCGAGCCTCGACAACCTGGGCTTCGCGGACGTGACGCATGGCATCCAGTCCGCGGCGGCGGCGGCTGGCAAGCTGGTGATGGTCGTGGAGGCCGAGGCGGTGGCGGATGCCGCGCCGGGCGCGTACCAGCGACTCATCGGTGATGGGCGGCTGGACGGGCTCATCGTCGCCTTCGCGTCCATCGACGACGACCTCGTCGCGCAGCTCGTGGAGCGCGACATCCCCCTGGTGCTGGTCAACCGACGCACCAACCGGGTGCATGGCTCGGTGGTGGTGGACGACGAGCGTGGCAGCCGGCTGGCGGTGGAGCACCTCCTCTCCCTGGGCCACCGACGCATCGGCTTCCTGGGCATCGACGCCGACACGGACACGGCACGCCGCCGGCTGGGCGGCTACGGCCACGCCATGGGGTCCGCCGGCATCGAGGTGGAGCCTGGCTGGGTGGCCACGGGCCCGCCCACCGAGGCGGGTGGTCGGGCGGCGGCTCGCGAGGTGCTCGCCACGACCGCCGACCGGCGTCCGACGGGCTACTTCGTGGCCAGCCTCATGAGCGCCATCGGCGCGCTCGCCGAGCTCGCCGCGCACGGCGTGGCTGTGCCCCAGGACGCCTCGCTCGTGGCCTTCAACGACCACCCGTTCGCGGCACACACGGCGCCGCCGCTGACGACGGTCCGGATGCCCAACGTGCGGATGGGCGAGGAGGCGGTGGGGCTCCTGCTCGCCGCGATGGCGGGCGAGCCGCCCCGGGACCTGGTCATCGATGACCCGCCGGAGCTGGTGGTCCGAGCGTCCACCTCCCGGCCTTCGGTGGCTGGCCCCTGAGGCTGGTCTCGGACGGCCTCGCCGGATGGGCGAGGTGCCATCCCACGCAGGGCCGGCAAGACCGCGCGGTCGATGCGCCCAGTGGCCGGGCTCGCGGGACTGGGCCGCTGGCTCGGGGACCTCAGTGGGCCGGGGCCGCCTCCGTGCCCGGCTCGCCCGCGAGCACCAGCATCGCCTCGTGCGTCTCCCGGGCGAACTCGTCCTCGGAGAGGGTCGCGAGTCGTCGCTGGGGCACCTCGATGTGCTGGAGCATCAGCGCCGCTGCCCGCTCCGGGTCGTTGGCGCGCGCCGCGTCCACGATCCCCTGGTGCTCCCGGATGGACTGGTCGAGCCCGCCGCGCAGGAACGCGGACGGCCGACGATAGACGACCAGCTGGGCCATCAGCCGACGGTAGATGTCCAGCAGCTTGGCGTTGCCGGATGCCTCGACCCATCCCTCGTGGAAGGCCACGTTGCCGTGGAAGAAGCCGGCCGAGTCGTTGCGCGCCGCCGCGTCGACCATGCGATCCTGGGCCGCCTCGAGGACCGCGTATCGCTCGGAGGTCATGATGGGCACGGCCAGTCGCACGGCCATGGCCTCGAGCGCCTCGCGGACCTGGTACGCCTCCAGGAAGTCCCGCTTGGTGAGCATGCTCACGACCGCGCCGCGCCGGGGCGTGATGGTCACGAGGCCCTCCGCCGCGAGGTCGCCGAGGGCCTCCCGCAGCGGACCGCGACTGACACCCAGCGATGCCGCGAGCGGCACCTCCTGGAGCACCGTGCCCGGCGGGATCTGTGCCGACAGGATCGCCGCCCGCAGATGCTGGTGGACGCGCGCCCGCAGGGTGGTGTTGTCGAACCCGTTCAACGGCCCCTCCCTGCTCCGACCGAGGCGATGTGCGAACAGTCGCTGACGACGCCGCCCGATGTCGTCGTGTTGACTGTCAACAAACCCGCCTCCATACTACACGGATGGTGCTGGACAGCCACATGCATGTCGGCGACTTCCCCTACTTCAACGTGGCCATCGACCGGGACGGCCTCGTGAGCACCATGCGGGAGCACGGCGTGGGCACGGGCATGGTGTTCCACCCGGACAACCAGCTCGTCCGCGGCATCATCGCGGAGACGCCGGGCCTCTACGGCCTCGTCTGGGTCAACCCCCGGGAGCCGGACGCGGCGGCGACGACGGCCGCGCTGCTCGACGAGCCCGGCTCGCGGTTCCGGGGCGTGAAGCTCCATCCGCTCCTGGACGGCTACCATCCGGACGACCCGATGGTCCACCCGGTCATCGAGGTGCTGCGGGAGCGCGAGCTGCCAGCGCTCATCCACTGCGGCCATCCCATCTTCTCCCTCCCGTGGAGCATCGAGGAGCTGGTGCGCCGCTATCCGGACGCGCACATCATCCTGGGCCACATGGGGCACGGGAACATCGTCTACATCAACGCATCGATCGACGTGGCGGCCCGCAACCCGCGCGTCTACCTGGAGACGTCCGGGATGCCGATGCACACCAAGATCCGGGAAGCGGTCGAGCGCGTGGGGCCAGATCGGGTCCTGTTCGGCTCGGACGCGCCGTTCCATCACCTGACGGTGGAGCTCGCGAAGGTGCGCGTGAGCGGCCTGCCCGAAGGGGTCCTCGATGGCGTCCTGGGGGAGAACGGCCGTCGGCTGTTCTTCGGCGATGGGATGCCGGACGTGGTCATGTGATGGGTCGCCGCACGGCCCAGCATGCCGTGGGGCGGGCGTCGGCCCGGATGCGCACGTGGGCTCGCACCACGATCGGGACACGGGAGGGACTCCCCGCCGCCGGCGGGAACCTCCGAACAGCAACAGGAGGAGGTCCATCCATGTCGGAGCGAATCGGTCGCCCCAAGGCGTGGTCGGTTGGCATCGCGGCGATGCTGCTGGCCGGGTCCGCCGTGCCTGCCCTCGCGCAGAGCCCCAGCACTGCCGCGGGCGCCACCATCACGACGATGGCCTACATCTCGCCCGAGGCCGCCACGGACAAGGGCTGGAACGAGCAGGGTGCCAAGGGCGCCCAGGCCGCCGCTGACGCCATCGGCGCGCAGCTCATCATGGCTGACAACTCGGGCTACGACGACCCGCTGCCGATCCTCAACAACCTCAAGGAGGACGGCGCCCAGTTCATCATCGCGCAGGCGTCGGGCTACACCACCACCGCGGCGCAGTTCGCCCGCGACAACAACCTGCCGACCGTGGTGTGGGACCAGCCTGACCAGACGACGCCGGGCCTGGTTGCCGACTTCGTGACCGATAGCCAGCAGGGCGGCTATCTGGCCGGCGTGCTGGCGGCGCTGACCACCAAGACCGGCACGGTCGGCATCGTCATCTCCGCCGACGACACCAACTGGCACAAGCAGGCTGGCGGGTTCGCCGCCGGCGCCAAGGCGACCAAGCCTGACATCAAGATCCTCCAGGCCCAGATCGGCCCTGCCGGCTACGGCGACGCCGAGGGCGGCAAGACCACCACCGAGACGGTCATCGCGGGTGGCGCGGACATCATCTTCGGCATGGGCGATGGCTCGTCCTTCGGCATGCTCGGTGCCATCGAGAACGCGACCCCGCCGGCGGGTGCCGACAAGGTCTGGTTCATCGACGTCATCGGTGACAAGTCCGACCCGGCGACCGACCCCAACGGCGTCGTGCTGTCGTCGGTCGTCTGGGACTTCTCCGGCGGCTACATCCAGGCGCTCGCCGATCTGGCTGCCGGCACGTTCGGCCAGCAGGGCTACGCCCTCGACGCGGCCAACGGCGGGATCGGCCTGCTGCAGACGGACAAGATCTCGGCAGACGCGTGGACGGCCGTGGAAGCGGCTCGGGCCGGCATTGCCGACGGTTCCATCACGGTGCCACTGGCGGCGACCCAGGCCGAGGTCGACGCCATCATCAACGCGCAGTAGGCTCGTGCGCGACGCCCACCAGCCGGTCGTTATCCGGTCCCGGGGGCATCGTGCCTGAGTCCCATCCGAGCACCATGGCAACGACCGCGGGGACGCCTGTCCCCGCGGTCGAGCTGTCCGGAATCACCAAGGCGTTCCCGGGCGTCATCGCCAACGACCACATCGACCTGCGTGCTTATCCCGGCGAGGTGCTGTGCCTGCTGGGCGAGAACGGCGCAGGCAAGTCGACGCTCATGAGCATCCTGTCGGGGCTCTACCAGCCCGACAGCGGCACCATCGCCATCCACGGCCGACCGGTCCACATCGGATCGCCACGCGATGGCCGGGACCTGGGCATCGGCATGGTCTACCAGCACCTCAGCCTGGTGCCCACCATGACCGTGCTCGAGAACCTGATGCTGGGTGCGTCGAGCGGCGTGGTGCTGGATGAGCCAGCCGCACGCGTGCGCCTCGCGGAGCTCGCCGGGACGCTCGACGTGACGGTCGACGCCGCCGCACGCGTGGGCGACCTGTCACTCGGCCAGCAGCAGCACGTGGAGATCATCAAGGCCCTCTGGAAGGGCTCGCGCGTGCTCATCCTGGACGAGCCCACCTCGATGCTGACCCCGCAGGGCATCGTGGAGCTCCAGAAGGTGCTCCGCAGCCTGGTCGCGTCCGGTCTCGCCATCATCTTCATCACCCACAAGCTCCACGAGGCCATCGAGACGGGCGACCGCGTCGTGATCCTCAAGCAGGGCCGGGTGGCCGGGCGCCTCTCGCCCGAGGAACTCCAGGGTGCGTCGGCCCAGGTGCTCCAGCGACGCATCGTGGGGCTCATGTTCGCCGAGGAGGGAGGACAGCTCGCCGACGTCGCCGAGCTCCAGGAGGAGGTCACCAGCAGCGCCCAGCGACCCACCCGGCCCACCGAGCCGGTGGTCCTGGAGCTCTCGTCCGTCAGCGCGCCAGCGCCCGCGGGCCAGCATGGCATCGACGACGTGAGCCTGACCCTGGCTGCCGGCGAGATCCTGGGCGTCGCGGGCGTCGATGGCAACGGGCAGCGCGCGTTCGCGGAGGTCATCGCGGGCCAGCGGCGTGCCAGCGCGGGCGACGTCCGCATGGCCGGCGAGAGCGTGCTCGGCCTGTCGGTCGCCGACCGGGGACGCCGAGGCCTTCGCTACGTCACCGACGACCGCCTGGGCGAGGGCACGGTGGGGCGCTACTCCGTCGCGCTCAACCTGGTGCTCAAGCGCATCGGGGACGCGCCGTTCTGGCGGCACGGCGCGCTCGACCGGGGCGCCATCGACGACAACGCCCGCGCCCTTATCGGCGCCTTCGACATCCGCACCCCCTCGCCCTCGACGCCCATCGGCCGTCTGAGCGGCGGCAACATCCAGAAGGCGCTCCTCGCGCGGGAGCTGTCGTTCGACCCGCGCGTCGTGGTGTTCAACAAGCCGACCCACGGCCTGGACGTGCGGACCATCGCCGCCGTGCGCCAGCGCATCCGCGCGCTCGCCGAGTCAGGCGTCGGCGTCATCGTCATCTCCACGGACCTCGACGAGCTGCTGGACCTGTCGCATCGGGTGATGGTCCTCGACGAGGGTCGCTGCCGTGGGTTCGTGGACAACGGCCCGGATGCCCTCGCGCGGGTGGGCCGGCTGATGGTGGGCCTGGGCGCGGACGAGGCCGCGGCATGATGACCGCCCGGAGCATCCGATGACCGTCGAGACCAGCGCCCCGGACACCATCGCCGACGTCGCCGAGGCCCCGCCTGGCCCGGCCGCCACCCGCGAGGACCGCTTCGTGGACGGCCTGGTGCTCGCCATCGGGCCCGTGATCCTGGCGCTCCTGACCTGCGCGGTGCTGCTGGCGCTGCTGGGGCGGGACCCCATCGCCTTCTATCGCGACGTGCTCCAGGGCGGCGTCCTTCGCGCATCCGGGCTCCAGGACAGCATCACCCGCATGGCGCCCGTGCTGCTCATCGCCGCCGGGCTCGTCGTGGCGTTCCGGGCCAGCCTGTGGAACCTGGGCGCGGACGGCCAGTACCTGCTCGCGGCAGCGCTGGTGGCGGGCCTCGGGCCGACGCTCGTCGCCTCGCTGCCGGCACCGGTGGCCTGGGTGGTGCTCGCGCTCGTGGCCATGGCCGTGGGCGGCGCCTGGACCATCATCCCCGCGTGGCTCAAGGCCCGCCACGGCCTCAACGAGATCGTGACGACGCTGATGATGACGTTCATCGGCATCGGCATCGCCAACATCCTCGTCAAGGGGCCGTTCAAGGGCCCGCAGATGGTGCCCCAGACGGGCGTCATCCCGGCCGAGAGCATGCTCGCGGACCTGCCCGGCACCACCATCCACATCGGGGTCATCGTCGCGGTGGTCGTGGTGCTGCTCGTCCATCTGCTGCTGACGCGCACCTCGTTCGGCACGCGCGTCGACGTCCTGGGCGCCAACCCCCGTGCCGCGGAGCACATGGGCGTGGACGTGCCGCGGCTCATCCTGCTGTCGTTCATGCTGAGCGGCGCCCTCGTGGGGCTCGCCGCCGCGGTGGACATCGTGGGGGTGTTCGGGTACGTGCGCGCGGACTGGGACCCGGCATATGGGCTCAAGGTGGTGCCCCTGGTGTTCCTGGCCCGCCTCAACGCCCTGGCGGTGATCCCGTTCGCCATCTTCTTCGGCATCCTGTCGGTCGGCGGCGACTACGCCACGCGCCGCGCCGAGCTGCCCGCCGACTTCCTGCTCATCGTGGTGGGGCTGCTGCTCCTGTTCATGGTCGTGGCGCACTGGGCGTCCGCGCGCCGCGGGCAGGGCCGACGGCTGCTGTCACGGGGCGGTCGGCGCGATACCGGGAGCGCGACCACGATGGCTGCCGATGTCTGACCTGCTGACGCCGACCTTCCTGACCGCCGTCCTGGTCGCGGGGCTGTTCGCGGCCGTGCCGCTGCTGTTCGCAGGGCTGGGCGAGATGCTCGCCGAGCAGGCGGGTGTGCTCAACGTGGGCCTCGAGGGGATGATGCTGGCGGGGGCGTTCGTGGGCTTCGTCGCGGCGCTCACCACGGGCGACCCGTGGGTCGGCTTCTTCGCGGGTGCCGTGGCAGGCGCGCTCACCTCGGTGGTCATGGTCGTGTTCTGCATCCGCATGGGCCTCGACCAGATCGTGGTGGGCATCGCCGTCGTGCTGACAGCCGAAGGCGTCACGTCGGTGCTCCATGAGATCTGGTACTCGCGCTCGTACCCCCGGCTGCCCACCGTGCCCGTGTTCCGCATCCCGCTCCTCTCGGACATCCCGATCCTGGGCGGCAGCGTGTTCAGCCAGCCCATCGTGGTGTATCTGGGCCTCGCGCTGGTGGTCGTCGTCGCCTGGGGCCTCAGGCGCACCAGCCTCGGCCTGGAGGTGCGCGCCGCCGGGGAGCGCCCGGACTCCCTCGACGCGGCGGGCGTCAGCGTGGTCCGGGTGCGCACGATGGTGGAGCTGCTGTGCGGCGGCCTCGCCGGCCTGGGCGGTGCCTACCTCGCCATCGCGGCTGCCGGGACCTTCGTGCCCTTCGTGACGGAGGGTCGCGGTTTCATCGCCATCGTCATCGCGATGCTCGCGCGCGGTCGCGCCTCGTGGGCGCTGGGGGCGGCGCTGCTGTTCGGGCTGATGCTGTCGATGACCACGGCGCTCCAGCTGGCGGGCATCCAGATCCCCGTGGATGTCGTGGAGATGCTCCCGTTCGTGTCCGTGATGGTGGTCCTGGTGCTGTTCGCACGAGATGCGCGCCTTCCCTCGGCGCTGGGGCTGCCCTATGTCCGGGGTGCTCGATGAGCATGCGACCGGCATCCTCGATGGGTCGCGTCCGGCGACCCGGGAACCGTGGAGGTTGGTGATGGAACCTGCTGACCTGACCCTGAGCGCAGGGCCCAACGACGTGTACCCCGCGGTCCGGGCGGCCATGGGCGGCCCGATCCTGTATCACTACGACCCCGTGTTCCAGGAGCGCTTCCGCGCCGCCGAGGAGCAGGTCGGCCGGATCTTCCGGACCACCAGCCACGAGATCATCCTGATGCAGGGCGAGGCGATCCTGGGCCTCGAGGCTGCCGCCCGCTCGCTGTGCACCCGGGGCACACCCGTGCTCAACCTCGTGTCCGGGGTGTTCGGCAAGGGCTTCGGGTACTGGCTGACGGCCATCGGCGCCGAGCTCCACGAGATCGAGGTCGGCTATGACGACGCCATCGACCCGGACGCGGTCGCGGCGTACCTCGACGCGCACCCCCAGATCAAGGTCCTGTCGGTCGTCCATTCCGAGACCCCATCGGGGACCTTGAACGCGGTCGAGCTGCTGGGTCCCATCTGTCGCGCGCGTGGCGTGGTGTCCATCGTGGACGTGGTGTCGTCCTATGGCGGCATCGAGCTGCGCTCGGACGAGTGGCAGCTGGACCTGCTGGTGGCCGGACCCCAGAAGTGTCTCGGCGGCCCGCCAGGCATGTCGCTCATGGCGGTGAGCCCGCAGGCGTGGGCTGCAATCGAGGCCAACCCCGACGCCCCTCGCGGCTCCTTTCTCTCGATGCTCGACTACCGCGACCTGTGGCACGGCCAGGGGCGCTTCCCGTTCACACCGTCCGTGCCGGACGTGCATGGCGTGCTGGCCGCCACGGAGCTGCTGCTCGCGGAGGGGCTCGACGCCGTCCAGGCGCGTCACGAGCGGGTGGCACGCGCCTGCTGGGCGGGCGTCGAGGCGATGGGCCTCCGGCTGTGGCCCAGGAGCGTGGCCATCTCGGCTGCCTCGGTGACCTCCATCCGGGTGCCGGACGGTCTCAAGGACACCCAGGTGCGCGATCACGCCCGGGAGCGATACGGGGTCCAGCTGTCCGCAGGCCAGGGCGCCGGCAACATCATCCGCATCGGCCACATGGGCAACACCGCCCGACCCATGTGGATGGTGGCCGGCCTCACCGCGGTGGGCCAGACCATGATCGACCTGGGTGCCGAGGTGAACCTGGGCGCCGGGGTCGAGGCTGCGATGGCATCCCTCGCGGCGCCCGCCCGGGTGCCGGTACCGGCATGACCCGTCTGGCGCCCTTCGAGCTCCATCGGCCTGGCTCGGTCGCCGAGGCGACCGAGCTGCTGCTCGAGCTGGGTGATGATGCGGCGTTCTACGCGGGTGGCACCGAGGTGCTGCTGCTGATGAAGCTGGGCCTGGGCGGCTTCGGGCAGCTGGTCGACGTCAAGCGACTCGGCGAGCTGGCGGGCGTCACCGTCGACGAGGCCGGCACGCTGCGGCTGGGCGCCACCGCGACGCACCGGCAGATCGGCCGCTCGCCCATGGTCCAGGTGGGGTGGCCCGTGCTGGCCGACATCGAGAGCCAGGTCGCCAACATCCGGGTGCGCACCATCGGCACGCTGGGCGGCAACCTGTGCTTCGCGGACCCCCACTCGGACCCGGCCACGTGGCTCCTCGCCGCGGATGCGCGGGCGCTGCTGGCCCTCGGCGAGCGCCGCCGCAGCCTGCCGGTCGCCGAGTTCCTGGTGGGCCCGTGGGAGACGGCGCTCGAGCCGGGCGAGCTGCTGCTTGGCGTGGAGGTCCCGCCGCTCCCCGAGGGCTCCGGCATGAGCCATCTTCGCTTCGCGACCCACGAGCGGCCGACCGCCACGGTGTCCTGTCTGGTCCGGGTGGTCGACGGCATGGTCGCGGAGGCTCGGGTCGCCGTCGGGTCCGTCGGCCCGCGCCATGCGCGGGCACCCGAGGCGGAGGCGCTGGTGGTCGGGATGCCTGCGGACCGACCTGACGCCAGCCTGCTGCGCGCGGCAGGCGAGGCCGCCGCGACCGTGGCGGAGCCGGACACGGACAGCAACGGCAGCGCGGAGTACAAGGCGGACCTGGTCGCGGTGCTCGTGGAGCGCGCCGTCCGCCAGGCCATCGCGCGGGCCACGGGTGCCGGCGCCTCGGGCGGGCCGACGTGAGCGAGGGACGCGACGCCGACCTCCGGGCGGCCGTCGCGGCACGTCGCGACCTCCTCCGCGAGGTCATCGGGGCGGTGCATGCGACGCCCGAGCTGGCACACGAGGAGCATCGCACCGCCGCCGCCCTGTGCCGCACCCTCGAGGGGCTCGGCTGCGTGGTCGAGACGGGCATCGCAGGCATGGCGACGGCGTTCCGGGCGACGCTCCGAGGCGACCTGCCCGGCCGGACGGTGGGCATCGTGGCCAACTACGACGCGGTCCCATCGGTGCCGGAGCCGGGCGTGCTGGTGCCCATCCACTCGTGCGGCCATGGGCCCAACAGCGCCGCCGTCGTGGGCGCGGTCGCGGCACTGGCCGCCCAGCGGTCCTCGCTTCGAGGTGGCGTCGTGGTGATGGGCTGCCCCGCCGACGAGATCCACGCCCCTGGCACGGTGGCACGGGGCGGCGGCAAGGCGATCTCCGCCCGCGCCGGGGCCTGGGCGGGCATCGATGCCGCGCTGTATGCCCACCCGGAGTTCCTCGACACGGCATGGCTCGAATCGGCCTGGATGCGTCGCGACACGGCGCGCGTCCATGGTTGGCGGGACCTGGCCGACGCGGCGCCCAGGGGGGAGCTGCGGGCGTTGGTCGCAGCTGCCGAGGCCGCCATCGATCGCCCAGGCACCCGGCTCATGCTCGAGACCCTCGCCTTCGACGGCGACGTCGAGGACCGGACGGGCGTCGGCTGGTGGGCGCGGTTCCTGCTCTGGGCACCCGACGAGACGGGGCTCGACGAGCTGGCCGGCTGGCTGCGGGAGCGAGTCGCCGCCGACTGGGAGGCCGGCGACACGGTGCCCGGCATCGCACCCGATGCCGGGGTGCGGGCGGTCGTCGCGGACGCCCATCGGGCCGCCGGACGGGCGTATGTCGAGCCACCCATGGCGCTGCCCTTCGCGGCCGACTTCGGGGTGGTCACGCGGACGCTGCCCGCTGCGCTGGTGGGCATCGGGCGACCCGGCGGCTGGGCGTTCCACACCACCGAGGGCTACCAGCAGTTCGCCTCCGAGGCGGGGCTCGACGCCGCGGTGGACACGGCCACGGTGCTGGCCCTCGCGGCCGTGCGGCTCACCGCACCCGCGTGACGCGCCCGGCCCTGGTCGGCGGGCTGTTCGGCCTCGTGCTGGGTGTCGTCTGGATGGGGTTCGCGGCCACGGCGGCGCCGCTGCGCGTCACCTGCGACCCAGCCGTCCCGGCCGACGTGTGCGCCGAGACCGCCGACGCCGGGCTCCGGCGGGGCATGCCGCGGCTGCACCCCCTCATCACGGAGGCCGCCGTGGCTCCCGGCCCGGCATTCCCGGACCAGTACGGTCATCGGGCCACCGTCAGCTACGCGCTCCTGCCCGGGCCGACCGTCACCGAGCGGCTGTTCTTCGACGCCGGCGGCCATTGGGGTGCCATCCCCGACCATGGCGACGTGGAGCTCGCGGCGTGGGCGGCGGTCCCCCTCGTCGCCTCGACGCTCCTGGGCGTGGGCGTCGGGTCGCTGGTGGGTCGGGCGAGGCGAGCTGCCGCGACCGGCTGACCCGACCCCTCAGGCGAGTTCGAGCTCCGCCCGGAGGGTGCCCTCCGTGGGGTCGCCGGTGATGGTGAAGCCCGCGGATTCCGCCACGCGGCGCATGCCCACGTTGACGGCGAGCATGTCCGCCCAGATCCGCTGCAGCCCCTCGTCGCGCGCGATGACCACGAGCCGTCGGAGCAGCTCCCGGCCGAGCCCACGTCGCTGCCACGGGTCGACCACCAGGATCGAGAACTCGCCCGTGGGCTGGATGTGCGAGCGGGACAGGCGACCCACGGCCACGATGCTCACGTCGCCGGTGACCCGGTCGGTGGCCTCTGCCACGAGCGCGATCTCGCGGTCGTAGTCGTTGAAGCAGACCCGGGTCAGCCGCTCGTGCGCCGTGCGCTGCGACAGCCCCAGATGCGAGAAGTAGCGGGCGTAGACGGACTCCTCGGTGAGCTGGTGGTGGAACTCCACCATCAGCGGCTCGTCCTCGGGGCGGATGGGCCGGATGAGCAGCGGCGTGCCATCGGGCGCGGTCCACGGCTCCACGTATCGCCGCGGGTAGGGCCGGATCGCGAGGCGCGGCAGCTCCCGCTCGGACAGCGCCGGGTCATGGAGCACCACGCGGGCGTCCAGCGCGAGCAGCCGATCCGCGGATGCGAGGAGCGGGTTGATGTCCAGCTCGGCGATGGCGCGCTGCTCCACCACCAGCAGGCTGAAGCGCACGAGCAGCTGCTCCAGCGCCTCCATGTCCACGGGCGCGCGCCCCCGCACGCCACGCAGGGCGGTCGCGATGCGCGTCTGCTCGATCATCCGACGCGCGAGCGTCGTGTTGAGCGGCGGCAGGCCGAGGGCGCGGTCGCGGAAGACCTCGACCAGCTGGCCGCCCATGCCGAACAGCAGCACCGGGCCGAGCTGGGAGTCGACCGACGAGCCCAGGATGAGCTCGTAGCCATCGGTCGAGACCATGGGCTGGACCGTGACGCCGTCGAAGCCGGCCAGCCCGGGCCCCCGCTCCAGGGAGCTCCGGATCCCCTCCCAGGCATCGCGCACGGCGGCCGCGTCGCGCAGGTCCAGCCGCACGCCGCCGACGTCCGTCTTGTGGGTGATGGTCCGGCTGTGGAGCTTGACGACCACCGGGTAGCCCAGGGCATCCGCATGGGCCACGGCCTCGTCCGCGGTCGTCGCGACCCGCGTGTCGGTGACCGGGATGCCGTACGCCGCCAGCACCTGCTTCGACTCCGCCTCGGTCAGCAGGGTGCGGCCCTCGGCGCGTGCCTCGCGGACGATCGCCGAGGCACGCTCCCGGTCGAGCCGCGTCTCCTCCTCGTCGGGCAGGGACGGCGTCTCGTAGAGGCCGCGCACGTCCTCCGATGAGCGCCACAGGTAGTTGAACATCTCGGCGGCGGTGTCGGGATACTCGAACGTCGGGATGCCCGCGCGCGCGAGCACGCGCGCGCCCTCCGCGATCTCGATGCCGCCCATCCACGAGGCGAGCACCGGCTTGCCCGGGATGTGGGCGTGGGGCACCAGGGCCTCCGCGGTGCGCGTGGGGTCCGTCATCGCCTGGGGGGTCAGGACGACCAGCATCCCATCGGCTGCGGGATCCTCGGCCGCGATCCGGAGCGCCTGGGCATATCGCTCGGGGGGCGCGTCGCCGATGATGTCCACGGGGTTGCCGTGGCTCCAGGTGGGCGGCAGGACCTCGTCGAACGCCGCCCGTCGGTCATCGGACAGCTCGGTGAGCCGCCCGCCCCCGCTGATGAGCGTGTCCGTGGCGATCACGCCCGGCCCGCCCGCGTTGGTCACGATGGTCAGGTTGGGACCTCGCGGACGCGGCTGGCGGGCGAGCATCTCGGCGGCGCCGAACAGGTCGCCGATCCGATCCACGCGGAGCACGCCGACGCGCCGGAAGGCCGCCGCGAGGACCTCGTCGGACCCCGCCAGCGACCCGGTGTGCGACGCCGCGGCGCGCGCCGCCTGTGCCGTCCGACCGGGCTTGATGACCACGATGGGCTTGGTCAGGGCCACCTCGCGGGCCGCGCTCAGGAACGAGCGGGCGTCGCCGATGGTCTCCATGTACATCACGATGCTCTGCGTGTGGGGGTCGTCCCCCAGGTAGTCGATGAGGTCGCCCCAGCCGACATCCGCCATGGAGCCCAGGGACACCACGTGCGAGAAGCCGATTCCCTCGCGGGCGCTCCAGTCGAGCACCGCGGTCAGCAGCGCGCCACTCTGGCTGATGAAGCCGACCGACCCTTGGCTGGCCATGCCAGCCGCGAACGTGGCGTTGAGCCCCGAGACCGGGCTCATGACGCCCAGGCAGTTGGGGCCCACGACCCGGATGCCGGCACGGTGCGCGGTCGCGATGACCTGGCGCTCCAGCTCGGCGCCCTCCGCGCCGACCTCGCGGAAGCCCGCGCTGATGATGATGACGCCCTTGACGCCGAGCGTCGCGCACTCCTCCATGAGGTCCGGCACGGTCGGTGGCGGCGTGACGATGACCGCCAGGTCGACGGGCTCGCCGATGGCCGTCAGGGACGGTGCGGACCGGATCCCCAGGATGGCCTTCCGGACTGGGTTGACCGGATAGACGGTCCCTCCGAAGGGGCTGCTGATGAGGTTCCAGAGGATGGTCCGGCCGACGCTGCCCTCGCGCTCCGTGGCGCCCACGACGGCCACCGACCGGGGACGGAAGATGGCGTCCAGCGGGTGATGGCTGGCTCGGAGGAGGTCGGAGGCTCGGTCGGGCCTTCGGGGGGACGGCAGGGCGGGCATGTCAGGGGCAAGGATGGCGGACATGCCATGACTGTGCCAGCCCCCCACCATCGCCCGAAGTGCCGAACGGACGTGCCCATGGGCCGCCCGCGGGGGCTGAAGGCGGCCGTCCGGCCTACGGCTGGAGCAGCACCTTGACCGCCTCGCGGGCGTCGAACACACGGTAGGCCTCCGCCGCGTCCGCGAGGGGGAACCGGTGCGTGACGGCTGGTAGCGGGTCGATGGCGCCCGTGGCGATCATGGCCAGGATCCGGTCGCGGTCGCTGAACGGATGGCCCCACGTGAACCGGAGCGTCAGCTCGCGCTCGAACATGAGCAGGTTGTTGAGCGGATAGTCCTGCTCGAAGTGGGCGCCGACCACCGACAGCGTCCCCTGTCCCCGGGCGTACGTGAGCGCCGCGGTCATGGCGCCCGCGCTGCCGGCAGCCTCGATGACCCCGTCCGCGCCGAGGCCCTCGGTCGCCTCCAGGATCGCCGCGGCGGCGGCATCGGGCGCCACCGCCGTCGCCCCGAACCGCTCGGCCAGCTCGCGGCGGGCCGGGATGCCGTCGACGGCGATCACCGTGCGCGCGATGCGGCTCGCGAACGCGATGGCCATCAGCCCGACCGTCCCGCAGCCGACCACCACGACCACGTCCCCGGGCACCACGTCCGCGCGTCGGACGGCGCTGTAGCCGGTGGGCAGCATGTCCACCACGAACACCGCCTGCTCGTCGGTGACGTCGTCCGGGATGCGTCGGAGGCACCGGTCGGCCCACGGGATCCGCACCAGCTCCGCCTGGCCGCCGTCGAGCCGGCGGTAGACCCCGGAGTACCCGAACAACGCCCGGTCGGGGCACTGCGAGGGCCGACCCGCCCGGCAATGCGCACACCGACCGCACGAGATGGTGCTCGTGGTGACGACCCGGTCGCCCACGGCGACCGACGTGACCTCGGGGCCGACCGACTCCACGACACCCGTGAACTCATGCCCCAGGATCGTGCCGTCCTCGAAGCCCGGCGTGTGCCCGTGGAACGGGAACAGGTCCGCGCCGCAGATGGCGCTCGTGGTGACACGCACGATGGCGTCGCCACGCGCCTCGATGACTGGGTCCGGTACCTCCTGGACCTCGATCCGGCCCACCCCGGCCAGCACCACCGCCTGCATTGCGAACCTCCCTGTCGTTGCTCGAGGGCCGCCCCGCATCGGGCGGACCCTCGGCCGATGCGCCCGTCGCGGCCGCCGCGCGATGCCTCAGTCGGCGTCACCCACGATGGCGAGCGCGGCCTCGACGCCGGCGCCCACGCTGACGGTCACGCCGAAGTCCCGGAGACCCTGTCCCAGCGCGCTCAGCGCCACGATGGGATGCAGCGAGGTCGACGCGGGACCCATGTGGCCGAGCCGGAACACCGCCTCCGTCATCGGGCCGTGCTCGCCGTCGGAGATCATGACGCCATAGCGTCGGCGGATGTGGGCGATGACCTCGGCGTTCGAGATCCCCTCGGGCACCTTGATGGCGGTGACCCCGTGGGAGGCCGCGGCCTCGTCGGTGACCCAGAGGTCGAGGCCCATGGCGCGCACGCCCGCGCGGCACGCATCGGCGGCCCGCCGATGGCGGGCGTAGGCCGCGTCGAGACCGGTCTCGAACAGCTCGTCGAGGGCGGCATCGATGCCGTTGATGTCCGCGACCGACGTCGTGTGCGGGAACTTGCGCCGGCCCGCGTCGATCCAGCGGTCCTTCCAGTCGAGCAGCGAGAGGTACGAGCCGCGGGGGGCCGCCGGGTTCGCCCGCAGTGCCTCCCACGCTCGGTCGCTGACCGCGACGAGCGCCAGCCCTGGAGGCCCACCCAGGCACTTCTGGGGCCCGCCGACCGTGATGTCCAGCCCCCACGCATCGTGGTGGATGGGCGTCCCGGCGAACGCCGACACGGCGTCGACGATGGTCAGCGCCCCATGCCGCCGCGCGATCGGCCCGATGTGCTCGACCGGGTTCAGCGAGCCGGACGGGGTCTCGGAGTGGACCACCCCGACCAGCCCGATGTCGGGGTGCTCCGCGAACGCCCGCTCGACCGAGGCGGGATCGATGGCCTCGTTCCAGGGCACCTCGATCTCGATGACGTCCGCCCCCAGGTCGCGCAGCCAGTCGCCGAACCACTTGCCGAAGATGCCCGAGACCAGGTTGAGCGCCTTGGTGCCGGGCCGGGTCAGCCCCTTGGCGGCGGCCTCCAGCCCGAGGATGGCCTCGCCCATCATCACGACCACGTCACCCTGGGTGTCGAACACCTCCGCGACGCGCCGCTCCACCCCATGGAACCGGTCCAGGTACACGGGGTCGTACTCGAACAGGATCGGCCGCCCCAGCCCTTCGCGGGTCCGCTCGGACACCGCCGCAGGGCCCCCCGTGTAGGTGAACGTGGCCCCGTGATCTGCGCGCATCGTCGTCTCCCCCCAGTCCTGACCTGACATCTCCGCCAGCATTGCGTTCCGTGGTTGGCTGCCTGTCATGACGCGGTCAACCGGGTTGCTCGACCTCCACCAGATAGCCGTCGGGGTCGACCGCGAAGAACCGCAGACCGCCCCATGGCGGCGCGTACGGCTCGGCCAGCAGTGGCGTGCCCAGGGCCACCAGCTGCGCGTGCACCGCGGCGGCGTCGGCGACCTCCAGGACCAGGACGACCGGCTGCCTGCCCGGATCCCCGGGCGGCTCCAGGGTGATGCCCGGCCGGTCCGGCGAGGGATGGCCCTGCTCGGCCAGCGACAGCCGCACGCCGTCCCGGGACAGCGTCGCGTACGGTGGGTCGTCGTACAGCGCGTCGATGGCGAAGCCCAGGTGGTCGGCGTAGAACCGCGTCGACCGCTCGACGTCCCGGACGGCCAGGATCACGCCCAGCCGCCCGACCGCGAAGCTGCCCATCAGTGCCGCGTGTGGCCGCCGTCGACCACGAGCATGGAGCCGGTGACCCAGGCGGCCTCCTCGCTGACCAGGAACGCCACCGCCGGCGCGATGTCGGCCGCGAGGCCGCGCCGCGGGATGGCCTGGAGCGACTGGACGAAGTCGAACGCGTTGGCATGCGGCGAGGCCACGGTGCCCTCGGTCTCGGTCAGCCCCGGCGCCACGGAGTTGACCGTGATGCCGTACTTGCCCAGCTCCGTCGCGAGCGCCCGGGTGAAGCCGAACACGCCGCCCTTGGAGGCCACGTAGTGGGCCAGGTTGGGCGTGCCGGCGACGATCACGTTGGACGCGATGTTGACGATCCGGCCATAGCCGGCCGTGCGCATCTGGTCCGAGGCGTATCGGTTGGTGAGGAACGTGCCGTCGAGGTTGACGGACATGATCCGACGCCACTCGGCGAAGTCGATGTCGTCCCATGCCGTGAAGGGCACGATCGCCGCGTTGTTGACCAGGATGTCGAGCTTGCCGTAGGTGTCCACGGCCGCCTGGACCATGGCCTTGACGGATGCCTCGTCCGAGACGTCCGTCCGGATGCCGATGGCCGTGGGCAACGTGGCCGCCGCGGCCTTGGCACCCGCCTCGTTGATGTCCGCGATGACGACCGAGGCGCCCTCGGCCGCCAGCTTGTCGGCGACCGCCTTGCCGATGCCCTGTGCGCTCCCGGTGACGATGGCCACCCGGCCCTGGAGATCCATGGGTTCGTTCGTCCTCCTACTCGTAGAACTCGGGGGCGTGCTTCCACTCGAGCCAGGGCGCCATCTCGTGCGACGGGAAGATCTCCGCGTCGTACTCCTTGGCCATCTGCTTGATCCGCTTGAGGGCGCTGATGGAGTCGATGGGGTCGAGATGGAACCCACCCACGATCATCCGGTCGAGCGTCTCGAAGGTGTAGGCCGCATCGCCGCAGAAGATCATCGGGCGGCGGCCCTCCGGCTCCACCATGAGGGACACGTGCGAGATGGTGTGGCCGGGCGTCTCGAACAGCGTGACGCCCTTCGCGATCTCGGTGTCGCCCTCGATGAACTCCACCTTGGTCTGGCCCCGGGTGTAGAACGAGATGTCGCTGTACCCCAGCCGCTCGAACGGCTCCGGCACGAGCGCCGAGCGCAGCTCGTACTTGCTGGTCAGCAGCGTGGCGTTGGTGAGGTACTTGTTGCCGCCCACGTGGTCGAAGTGGAAGTGGGAGTTGATGACGTAGTCGATCTCCTCCGGCTTCACCCCCACTGTGGCGAGCTGCGCCGGGAGCGTCTGCTCGGGCGTCTGCTCGGGCAGCTCGAACGGCAGCACCTTGTTGACGTGGTCGAGGTCGTACCCGGTGTCGAAGATGAACTTCCCCTCCGGGTGGTCGATGTACACGCCGTACACCGGGAAGCGGACCGGGGTGCCCACGTCGATGTGCCACAGCACGTCCGACCGGTCGATGACCAGGGAGCCCAGGTCCAGGAGATAGACCTTCATGCCGTCCCTCCTCCGATGGCACCGTGACGCGGCGGGTGCCGCGTCACGGGCGGGATGCGCCTAGCTGAGCGCCTTGCGGACCTTGACCAGGCTGGCGCCGCGCTCGGCACGCAGCGCGCCCACCTGCTCGTCGGTGTAGTCGAACAGGCCGCCCTTGGTCTTCATGCCCAGCCGACCCTTCGCGACCAGGTCCTTGATGGTCGGGCTGACCTCGGACGCGTTGGACAGGTCGGGGTTGAGGTAGCCCGCCACCGCGGTGTAGATGTCCATGCCCGCCATGTCCAGGAGATGCATCGGCGGGATGACCGCGAGCTTGTAGCCGATGCCCCACTTGACGTTGACGTCGAGCTCCTCGAGGTCGACCACGCCCTCGTCCACGAGCGCGAGGCACTCGCGCATGATGGCGTAGAGCACCCGGTTCTCGACGAACCCGGGGACCTCCTTCTTGAGCAGGCAGGGGACGTAGCCCACGTCCTTGATGACCGCCAGCGCGGCGTCCACCGTGGCCTGGCTGGTCTGCTCGCCGGGCACCACCTCGATCATGGGGATGAGGTGGGGCGGGTTGGACCAGTGCATCACCACCACGCGCTCGGGATGCTGCAGGTTCGCGGCGATCTTGGTGGCCGGGATGCCCGAGGTGTTGGAGGCGATGATGACCTCCGGGCCCACGAGCGCCTCGTACTGGGCATAGACCTTCTGCTTGAGCTCCAGGTTCTCGGGGATGGCCTCGACCACCAGCTCGGCACCCGCGAGGGCGTCGGCCATGTCGGACGCGTAGCGCACGGAGCCGCCCTCGACGACCGGGGTCTCGAGACGGTCGAGCACGCCCCAGGCGAGCTCGTAGCCCACCTTGGCGCGCTCGAGGGCCTCGGTGCTCGTGTCATAGAGCGCGACCTGGTACCCCGCGCGGGACAGCACGGCCCCCATGCCGGGGCCCATGGTGCCGGTGCCCATGACCGCGACCTTGCTGAACGTCGGCATCTCGATCCTCCTGCGTGCCCGCGTCGGGCACCTATCCTGGCTGGGTCTCCCTGATCCGCTTCCAGACGCGCTCCGGCGTGATGGGCAGCTCCGTCATGTGCACGCCGGCATCCGCCATGGCGGTCGCGATGGCGCCGATGATCCCGGCGAACGCGCCCTCGCCGCAGCCCTTGGCCCCGAAGGGTCCCGGCCCGTCCCCGTTCTCCACGATGACGCACGTCGAGCGCGCGGGCAGGTCGTGGGTGTTGGGGATGCGGTACTCCAGCAGGTCGTCGTTCACCAGCAGGCCCTGCTCGAACACCATCTCCTCGAACAGCGCGTTGCCGATGCCCTGCATCGTGGCGCCCTCGTCCTGGCGCTCCACGAGCTGGGGGTTGATGGCCCGCCCCACGTCCGCGATGGTCGCGGTGCGGGTCACCTTGACCCGCCCCGTGGCGCGATCCACGCGCACCTCGGCGGCACCGATGCACACCTCCCAGAACACCGGCCCCTCGGCGTACGAGCCGGTGCCCTCCGGATGGACGCCGCCCTCGCCGATGAGCTGGCCACCCGAGAGCCCGAAGCGCTTGGCGATGAGCTCCGGGAAGGCACGCTGCTCGTCGCCGCACCAGGCGGCGCCGTCGGCGAGGGTGACCTCGGCCTCGCGGCCCGGCCAGATGGTCGCCGCGATGGCCAGCAGGTCGTCGCGGACCTCTTGGGCCGCGCGCTGGACCGCGAGGCCGGCCAGCGTGGTCGACCGACTGGCGCCCGTGGACCGGTCGTAGGGCGTGAAGCTGGTGTCGGTGCCGATGCATCGGACGTGCTCCGCGTCCATGCCCAGCACCTCGGCCGCGATCTGCGCGAACGCGGTCCGCTGCCCCTGGCCCATCTCGGTCGAGCCCACGAGCACGATGGCCTCGCCGTCCGCCTCCAGTCGCACCACCGCCGAGGACACGGGATGCGCGCCTGCCGCGAGCAGCCCCACGGACAGCCCACGCCCCACGTCAGGGCCCTTGGGGTCGTCCCAGCCGAGCGCGGCTGCCACCTTCTCGACGTCCCCCACGAGGTCGGCGTCCAGCGGCTTGCCGCCGGGTCGCACCTGCTCGCCCGGATGGAGCAGGTTGCGGCGTCTGATCTCGACCGGGTCGAGGCCCGCGCGGCGGGCCACCTCGTCGACCTGGAGCTCGCCGACCCACTGGACGTGCGAGGCCCCGAACGCGCGATACGACCCCGACGGCGCGGTGTTGGTGTACACGCACAGGGCGTCGACCCGGGTCGCGTCCCAGCGATACGGCCCGGGGGCGGCGTCGCCGCCCGTGGCCGTCACGCGCGGCCCGTTGTCCGCGTAGGCGCCCGTGTCGAAGCTGATGGTGGTGTCCCTCGCCACCAGGCGGCCGTCGGCGGTCGCCGCAGTGCGCATGTGGATCCGCGCGCCATGGCGACGTGTCGTGACCATGGACTCGGACACGCGGTTGACGATGCGCACCGGACGACCTGCCTTGCGGGCGAGCGCGACCGTGATGGGCTCCATCTTGGTGTACGACTTGCTGCCGAAGCCACCGCCCAGGTAGGGCACCACGATGCGCACCCGGCCCAGCGGCAGGTCGAACAGCGCCGCGATCTCGGCGCGCACCAGGAACGGGTGCTGGCAGGTGGCCCACATGGTGACCCCGCCGTCCTCCCACGAGGCGATGACGCTGTGGGTCTCCATGGCGTACTGGTAGACGCCCGGGAACACGTAGTCGCCCTCGACCACGACGTCTGCGGTGGCGAACGTGGCGTCCACGTCGCCCCGCTCGAAGCCGTAGCGATAGCAGACGTTGCCGTCGCGGGGCGGCAGCGTCCCCAGGCCATGGAACAGGCCGGGCCGCAGGTCCCCGTCATGCACCAGGTCGGCGCCCGGCGCCAGGGCCTCCTCGATGGTGCCCACCACGGGCAGGTCGTCGTAGGTCACCTCGATGGCGGCGACGGCGGCCTGGGCGATGGCCTCGTCCTCGGCGGCCACCGCCGCGACCGGCTCGCCCGCGAACCGGACCCGGTCGATGGCCAGGATCGGTCGGTCCTTGATGGCGTGGCCCCAGTAGGGATCGATGTCCAGGAGGTCCTGGCCCGTGAGGACCGCCACCACGCCCGGCATCGCCAGCGCCGCGGACACGTCGATGGACGCGATCCGGGCATGCGCCGTCGGGCTTCGCAGCACCTGGCCGTGGAGCATCCGCGGCACGCTCATGTCGCCCACGAAGCGGGCGTCGCCGCGCAGCTTCTCGGCGGCGTCCACCCGCCGCATGTTGCGCCCCACCTGTGGCCGGGCGACGCGGGAGGGCGCGGCCGGCGCTCGGACGGTCACGGCCGGGACTCGGGGCCGTGGGTCGCCACGCTCCCATCCGCGGGGGTCACCCCGGCGAGGTCGGCCGCCGCCGCCAGGATCCCCCGATAGCCGGTGCAGCGGCACAGGTTGCCGGACAGGCCGCGTCGGATCGACGCCTCGTCCACCAGCTCCCCGTGCTCCAGCAGCGAGTGGATGGTCAGCGCCATGGCCGGCGAGCAGAAGCCGCACTGGACGGCGGCGTGGCGCTCGAACGCGTCCGCGATGGCGTCGAACGCGTCCGTCTCGCGGAGGCCCTCGATGGTCAGGATGCTGCGGCCCTCCACGTCCGCCGCGAGCAGGGTGCAGGAGCTCACCGGCGCGCCGTCGAGCAGCACGGTGCAGGTCCCGCAGACCTGGACCTCGCAGGAGCGCTTCGCGCCGGTCAGCCCGAGCGTGTCCCGGAGCACGTCCAGGAGCAGCTCCTGGGGCGCCACGTCCAGGGTCACGGGCCGACCGTTGAGCGTGACCGGGACCTGCATCAGGGGACGACCGTGGCCATGGCACGCATCCGGGCGACCCGCCGCTCCCACGCGCCCCAGTAGTCGTCGAGGAAGGCGTCCTGGTATTTCTGGGGCCGCAGCACCTCGGCGGAGGCGGTTTGGATCGGCCGCGGGGCGCCCAGCGAGGCGACGGTGACCTGGAAGCGGATCGCGCGCTCGAGGGTCACGGCGGTCAGCAGCGCCCAGCGGACGTCCTCGCCCGCGATCACCACGCCATGGTTGCGCAGCAGCGCCGCGCGGCGCCCGCCCAGCGCCTCGGCCACGGCCTCGCCCTGTCGGCGCTCCGTGATGAGCGCCGGTCCCTCGTCGTAGACGCCGATGCCATCCGTGAACAGGACCGCGTCGTGGGTCAGGAACGCGAGGTCCGCGTCGGTCGCACCCAACGCCGTGCCATACAGCGGATGGCCGTGGATGACGGAGCCCACGTCGGGCCGGGCGCGATACACCTCGGCGTGCATGATGGACTCGAGGTGGTAGTCGGCGCCTTCGAAGGCGGCCTCGTCGTCCAGGTCGAGCGCGATGACGTCATCCGGCTCGACCTCGTCCAGGCCGACCCCCTTGCGCTTGATCCAGACCGTCCGCGACCCAGGCTCGCGGGCGCTCACGTGGCCCAGGGTCAGGTCCAGATATCCCTCGGCCGCGATGACCCGGCACGCGATGGCGACCCGGTGGCGGAGCTCCTGCGCGGCGTCGGTCACGGCTCGCTCGATCGGCGCTCGGTGGGCGGATAGGTGGGGTGCGGGAACGCGAACACCATGGTCACTGGCTCGTCGCCGGTGTTGGCCACGGCATGCCAGACGCCGGCCGGGATGTACAGCGCCTGGCCGGCGGCGTAGGGCACCGTGGCGTCGTCCAGTCGGAGCTCGCCATGGCCGCCGGTCACATAGGCCAGCTCCTCGGTGGCGTGCGACAGCATCGCGGTCGAGGTGCCGGGCGCGAAGCTGGAGCAGCCGAGCGTGGTCGCGGCGCCCACGCCATCACCGGTCAGCAGCAGCCTGCTCCAGCTGCCACCCGGCAGGTCGATGGGCGGCACGTCCTCCAGGGCGATCGCGGCGACCCCCTCCGGGCGGTCGGACGCGCTGCCTAGACGTCCCACTGGCCGTCACGGATCACGTACCCGCCCTTGCCGCCCTCGACGATCTCCAGCGTCGCGTTGCGGACCACCCCATCGAGGTGGAGCCGGCACGAGTTCTGGCCACCCGGGTAGGCGTTCTTGTTGTCGCCCATCGCGAAGTGGACGTTGCCGATGCGTCCCTTCTCGGACGGCGAGCCGAACGGCGAGATGGCGCTCGTGCCGAACGCGAACTCGGCCACGATGTCCACGTTGGGCACGCCCTCGATGACCCGCGCCAGCTCCTTGGCGTCCCGCTCGCCCTCGATCTTGACCACATGGCCATCCTTGACGTGCCAGTAGATGGGCGAGCTGACGACGTCGACGCCGATGCCCAGCATGTTGCCGGTCACCGCGATGACCCCGTTCGTGGCGTTCTCCACCGAGGCATAGGCCACCTCCCCCCACAGGGGCAGGGGACCCATCATCCAGCCACGCTGGCGGATGGGGGTCACCTGCAACGGCGGCCGCTCCTCGATGGAGACCGTGACGTCGGTGCCCTCGGGCGTCCAGACGCGACACGTCTTGACCCCCTGGAGCTTGGCCATCGCGGCGACGGCGCGGTCGGTGGAGTCGAGGATGTCCTGGACCTTGATGTCCCAGTCACCCATGCCGCCCTCGACGCTGGCGATCTTGACGTTGTTGGCGCACGACTCGCGGACGGCATTCACGTGCGCGAACCGGTTCGCCCACTCGAGGTTGGTCATGATGATGATCTCGTCAGACCGGAGCATCGCGTCGTGTAGGTTCTGGGGCGGCGCCATGGGGAACAGCGTGTCCGCGAGGCCCCGCGCGACCTGGGTCTCGTTGTTCATGATGACCGGCCACGCGCCCCGCTCGGCGGCGACCTCCGCCACGACCCGCGCCAGCGGCGCGTGCTCGTCGTCGGTGATGATGGTCACGACGTCACCCTGCTCCACCGTGAAGCAGGTGTTGACGATGAGCTCCGCGTGCTCCCGGACCTTGCCCTCGGTCGGCATCCTGACTACCTCCCTGCGCTGAGCGACGCGCCCTCGGCCCGCAGCACGGGCAGCACCTCGCGGGCGAACCGCTCCACCTGCCCGAACTGGTCGAGCGAGCCGAAGCGGCAGATGAAATGGTCGACGCCCGCCTCCGCGAACGTCCGGAACCAGTCGATGATCTGCTCGGGCGAGCCCACGGGACCCCAGTTGTCGAGCCGGGTGGCCTTGGACAGCTCGGGGTAGTACTGCCCGATGTAGTCCCCGAACGCGGCCCGGGCCGCATCCTCCGAGTCGCCGATGTTGAGCGTCACCTGATAGCTGATGGTGAGCCGGCTGGCGTCGTCGCCCGTCTCGGCGGCGACCTCGTCCAGATAGCCCAGCTGCTCCACGAGCTCCTCGGGGTGCTGGGCGCGACAGCAGGTCATCCAGCCCTCGCCATAGCGCAGGATGCGCCGGCAGGCGTTCTTCATGGTGCGCACCATCCGCTCGTCCGCGGCGTCGGTGACGAGGCGGGGGTTGGACACGATCCAGAACGGCGGCGGCTGCTGGATGGGCATCAGCGGACCCATCTCGGTGCCCGAGTAGAAGCTGATATCCTCGTAGTCGTACTGCGCGCCGTGGTGGGTCACCGTGCCCGTGGTCCACAGCTGGCGCACGATGTCGAGGCCCTCCTCGAAGATCGCGAAGCGCTTGTCGAAGTCCAGGCCGAGTGCCGCGAACTCCCGCTTGACGCCCTCCTCCGGGTTGCCCGCGCAGGGCCCGAAGATGGTGCGGCCGCCTGACAGCACGTCGAGGGTCGCCCACTCGAGCGCGAGGTACAGCGGGTTGCGCGGCGAGGTGACGATGCACGCCGTGCCCAGCCGGACCCGCTTGGTGCGCTGGGAGAGCGCGGACAGGAGCGCCATCGACTCGTAGCGCGGCTTGGAGAAGAGGCTGTCGCCCACCCACACCGAGTCGAAGCCCAGCTCCTCCACGGCCTGGGACAGGTCGAGCAGCTGCGGGATGCCATAGCCGGGCGCGATGAGCGGCTCCCGGTTGTTGAGGTTGACCCCGAAGCCCAGCCCTGCCGGTGCGGTCACACGCGCCTCCTCCGTGTCGCCGCCCGGGTGCGTCACCCGTCCCTGCGGGTGTCGCAACGCCGTGTTGACAGTCGACACGACGTCATCCTAGCACGCGCCCGCAAGCCGCGGCGCATCGCCATCGCCTGCGTTGGGCACAGGTCGCCCGACCCCGCGACCGGGCAATGGTCGGAGCTGCCGACGCGACATTCCGCCGACGCCCGCGGCCCTCCCAGCCCTCAGCATCCGACGTCGTCATCCCCACGAGCCCGTCGGAGGCCCCGTCCGTGTCCTGGTCGCGCTGGCTGCTGCGAGTCGTCCCGCCCGGCGCCGCTCTCGCGCTCGTCGTGGGGCCGCTGGCGGCCAACCCTGCCGCGCTCGCCCAGGGCTCGCCGGCGCCTGCCGCGACGTCCCTGCCCGGCCTCCCCGGCCCGGCCCCCGAGTGCGTCGCCGGGTCGGAGCCGGACGATCAGCCCGAGCAGGCCCCGAGCATGTCCGGGCCCGTCTGCCTGACCGGCACCCTGCCCCAGCTGCGAGACCAGGACCTCGTGCTGTGGGACGTCTCGCCGGCCGATGCCCTGGCGACCTGGCGGATCACCGTGATGGGCATCCCCACGACCATCACCTCGGTCCACCTGTTCGAGGTCCGGTCCGCGCCAGGCACGTTCCCCGTGGACGCGCGCGAGTTCGAGCGCATCGACTCGGATGCGGGCTCGGACACGCCGGGCGCGGCCAGCGGCGTCTCGCTGGCGGCTGGGCACTACCTGCTGGGCATCTCCCGCGGCGATCCCGCCGCAGGCCCGCCGGCGCCGGTCGGCGAGTACCGCGTGTCCATCGAGCGGGAGGAGGCGCTGCCGACCGACGGCGACCTCGAGCCCAACGATGACGCGACCACCGCGACGCAGCTCGCCGAGCACGTCGACCTCGTGGGGGCGGTCGACGGCGGCCCCGACGTGTATCGGTGGACGCTGGACTCCGCGGCCGCGTCGCGGCGGCATCGGATCGACCTGCGGGTCGTGCCGGGCGACTCGCTCGACCTCCGCCTGCTCGCCCCGGACGGCACCGAGCTGGCGCGGGCCACGACCGGGCGCGACGGCTGGGCGCACCTCCACGACCTGGCCCTGCCAGCCGGCGACCATCTCCTCGCCCTGTCCACGGGCTCGGGCGGCGCCCATGGCTATCGGTTGTCCGCCGTCATCGAGGACGACGCGCTCGCCGACCCGGAGCCCAACGACGACGCGTCGCGGCCCGTCGGCATCGCCCTGGGCGACGAGGTGACCGGACGTCTCGCGGGACCCCGGGACGTGGACCGCTACACGTTCGAGGCGCCGCCGCCCCCGGCCGCGAGCCAGCAGGACGTGACGCTGCGCGTCGGCAGCGCGCACGACCGACGGCTGTGCCTGTTCGGCCCGGATGGGCGCGAGGTCCAGTGTCGGCAGGGCACCGGCGACCTGGTGCTCTCCAACCTGGCGTTGGTCGAGGGCACGCATGCGGTCGTCATCGACGGCGACGAGGACCTCGAGGACCACTACCGGCTGTCCGTCACTGACGTCGGCCCCCGGACGCCGGACCGCGAGGTGGAGCCCAACGACACCTCGACCACGGCCTCGCCGTTCGACCCAGGCGTCACCATGCGTGGGCGGTCGGCCAACGGGGACCCCGACCACTACGTCATCACGACCACCGGTGCGCCCCAGCTCTGGCGGCTGGAGGCGACCGGACAGGCGATCCGGTCGCTGCTCTGGCTGGAGCCGGACGGCGAGCTGCTCGGGACCGCGGACGTGTCGGCCGATGGCACCCACGCCGGACTGTGGGACATGTGGCTCATCCCGGGCCGCCACTGGGTGTCCATCCAGACCGAGGGTGACGACTACGCCCTCACGCTGACGCCGCTGGGGCCCGTCGCGGAGGGGCAGGAGCGCGAGCCCAACGAGACGCTCGATGACGCCGAGCCCATCGACGTGGGGGTCACGCGCACGGGCCGGCTGCCCACCGCATCCGACACGGACGTGGTGCGCTTCAGCCTCGAGACGGCCGAGCATGTGGTCATCCGGGTCGACCCACCCGCCGACGGCGGCGTGCGGCTCCAGCTCACCAGCGGCGGCACCGAGCTGCTGCGGGTGCGCCAGCCGGTGGCCGGCCAGCCGTTCGTCCACGAGGCGTGGCTGGAGCTGGGCGACTACGAGCTGACCCTCCAGGGCGCGCCGGCCAGCCTCGGGCCGTATCGGCTGTCCATCCAGCGCGGGGACCCATGGGCCCTGCCCGCGGACCTCGAGCCCAACGACACGCCGGAGACGGCACGCGACCTGCCAGCCAGCCTCCAGGTCCGCGGCGGCGGCTTTGGCGAGGGTCGCGAGGACACCGACTGGTTCCGCATCCCCATCGTCCCGGACGCTGCGCAGGCGCTCGTGGTCACGACCGTGGGCGACGTGGACGAGGTCCAGCTGTGGGACGGCACGTCCACCATCTACCTGGACCCGGACGCCACGCGCGGCACATGGACCTCGCGACCCCTGCCCGCGACCGCCGGCCCGCTGTTCCTCCATGTGGCGAGCGGCGGCGACTACGAGCTGGGCGTGTCCGGTGCCGGGCTGGTCCCGTCCGGCGGCACCGCCGACCTCCCGGTCCAGGCGGGGCTCGCGACCGATCATCCCGAGGTCAGCGCCTACGAGACGTTCGGGCAGACGGTCCAGGCGATGCTTGCCCTTGCGAACGAATCCGCGGGAGACCTGACGCTGCATCTCGAGGGACGGACCAGCGACGACCGATGGTCGGTGTCCGTGCCCGCCCAGCCCCTGGTCGTGGGCCCCGGCGCCACGGTCGAGGTGCCCGTCAGCGTGACCGTGCCGCCGGATGCGTGGGCGGACGTGCCGACCCGCGTCTGGGTGCGCATGACCGATGCGGAGGGCAGGTCGGCCTCCGTCTGGCTGGACGTGACGCCCGGTCGCGACGCACCGCCGGTCGCGCCGTCGCAGGCGTGGCCCATCCCCGACCAGCTCCTGGGTGGCTTGGACGTGGCCTCGACGGCGCTGGGCGCCGGCGTCGTGCAGCCACGGTTCAACCCGGCCTCGGAGGAGTCGCTCCACGACGGCCTGGCCGTGATGGGCGCCGGCTTCATCGGCTCGATCGCGGCGGGCCAGCCCGCCGTGTTCACGATGGACCTCGCGACCGACGAGCCCGTGCCGGTGGCGGGCATCGTCATCGACCCACTCGCGGGCGACCCGGCGCGCGTGGCGTCGCCGCGCGCGTTCGAGCTCGAGCTGTCCGCGGATGGCGCGACCTGGCGGACGGCGCTCGCCGGCGAGCTGACGCCCCGCATGGCCGACCAGCCGTTCGTGCTCCCGCAGCCCGTCGATGCCCGCTTTGCCCGGCTGACCATCCGCTCGACGTGGGGTGGCGACCACGCCACCCTGCAACTGGGCGAGTGGCAGGTCATCGCCACGCCGGGCTGGGCGCCGCCCGGCCCCATCAACGTGGCGGACCCGCGCAACGGCGGTCACGTCGTCACCGCCAGCTCCAACCTGACTGACCCGCGCCAGGGCGAGGCGACCCTCTCCGAGGACCTCGAGACGGCGCCCTGGACGCCCTACCTCGAGCCCGGCACCCAGTTCTCGTGGGTCGTGGGCTTCCGCGATGGGCGTGCTGCGCAGGTGACCGAGCTCCAGTGGGTCGACGCCGCCGGTGACGACCCCACCCAGCGGTTCGCCTCGGTGCGGGTGGAGCTGAGCGACGAGTCGCCGCTCGGGCCCTGGCAGGACGCGGGCGTCTGGGAGCTCGCGCGTGCCGAGGAGGGTCGCGTCGCGCCGTTCCGCCTCGCGGCGCCCGCTTGGGCGCGCTACGTCCGGCTCACGGCCGACGGCCCGACGGAGCGCAAGGAGTACCGCGCCCTGCCCGTGGTCCTGCGGGTCATCGAGCGCCCGACCGACGCCACCTACCGGTCCATCACGGGCGCCTGGGGCAGGACCAGCAGGGCCGCCATCCAGGAGCTCAGCCTCCCACCCGACCTGGCGGCGCTCGCCAGCAGGCGCTCCGAGGCGGACGGCAACGACCATCCCGCCAGTGCCACGGCCCTGGTCGAGGGCGTGGCCGTCGACGCCGACGTCCAGCGTGGGCTGGACGTCGATTGGTACACCCTCACGGTACCCCCGACCGACAACACGCTCACGCTGGACATCGAGGCGCCGCCGGTGGCGGGCGTGACCGTGACGCTGACCGACCTCGCGGGGCAGGACGTGCCGCTGGCGGAGGTACGCTCGAGCAGCCCCACCGTCGCCCGATACGCCGCTGACGTGGAGCCGGGCGCGACCTATCGGGTCCGGGTCGACCAGCCACCCTTCTCGACCGTGTTCACGTACGACACGAGCGGCAGCCTTGGCGCGGTGCTGGGCTACGTCTCGACGGCAGTGCGTGGGTTCGCCGCCGACGTGCGTGCCGGCGAGGAGTCGGTCCAGGTCATGCCCTTCGAGGACACCCCGCTGCTGCCCGACTGGAGCGACGACCGGTGGCTCATCGAGGACGCCGTGGCGGGTGTCACGGGCGCCCTGGGCTCGAGCGCCGCCGAGACGTCCATGATCGCCGGCGCCAAGGAGCTGGCATCCCGTCCGGGTGCCCGGGCGATGCTCGTGGTCACGGACGCCGAGACCATGTCCTACCACCAGACGAGCTCCCTGTGGGCCAGCCTGGCGGACGTGCGACCCGTCGTGTTCACCGTCCACGTGGGTGGCGGTGGCGCGCCGGCGCTCGGCACCAACCTGATGGAGGACTGGGCGAACGCCTGGGGCGGTCACTACGAGTACGCCGCCTCCCATGCCCAGCTCGACCGGGCCTTCGACCGCCTCGCCACGTGGCTCCGGCGACCTGCGACGTACCGCATCGCCTACGACGCGACCTTCGTCGACCATACCCCCGGGCAGCTGAGCCTCGAGTCACGGGCGGGCCCAGACGCGGCCAGCTCGGTGGTGGCCGGGTCGGGCGTGGGCGTGGAGATCCTGCTCGACACGTCCGGCAGCATGCGCGCGAAGGTCGGCAGGAGCACCCGCATCGCCATCGCCAAGCGCGTGCTGCACCGCCTCGTGTCGCGGACGCTGCCCGAGGGCCTGCCGGTGGGGCTGCGCACGTTCGACCCCGCGCGCCGGTGTGGCAGCACGCTCGTGGCGCCCATCGAGCCCCTGGACCGCGACCAGATGCTTGCCACGATCAAGGGCCTCAAGGTGGTGCGCCAGACGCGCACGCCCATCGCCGCGACGCTTCAGCAGGTCGCCTCGGACCTGGCGCGATCGCAGGGGCCGGCCATCGTGGTCCTGGTGACTGACGGCGCCGAGACCTGCCAGGGCGACCCGGAGGCGGTCATCCGCGAGCTCGCGGCATCAGGGCTCGACATCCGGCTCAACATCGTGGGCTTCGCCATCGACGACGAGGGGCTCCGCGAGCAGCTCGCCCGCTGGGCGGAGCTGGGCGGTGGGGAGGCGTTCACGGCCGATGATGCCGACAGCCTGACGGCAGGCATCGCCGCCGCCCTGGCGGCGCCCTTCCGGGTGCTCGATGCCGCAGGCGTCGAGGTCGCCACGGGGACCGTTGGTGGCGACCCCGTGTCCCTGCCGCCCGGGACCTACTCGGTGGAGGTCCTCACGGACCCGGTCCGGGTGTACGAGGCGGTCGTCATCGCCCCTGGCGGGTGGCGACGCCTCCAGGTGGGCGACCCGGTGACGTCGGACGACGCGTCAGCACCGCCCGCGGGGGTATCGCAGTAGGCGGCAGCCCCGCGTCGGGCGGCAGCCCCGCGTCAGGCGTCGGGCACGACCCCCAGCTCGAGGGCGAGGGTCAGGTACATCGCGTGCGACCACAGGAGCGGCGACGCGACCGGCCCCCAGGCCTGGAGCCAGTGGTCCTCCATCGCCGGCGCGAGCAGGTGGTCGGGGACCTGCTCGGGCAGGTGGCCCTCCGGGCTCGCGTGGTCGGCGACCCAGTCCAGCTGCGCCCACGCCTGCGCCTGGTCCCCCACCAGCGCATCGTGCCAGCCGAGCATCGCCGCGAGGAGCAGCCACTGGCCTCCGCCGTAGTACGTGTCCTCGCGATAGCGGTGGACGCCCCGGTCGATGACCAGCTCGTGGCGGATGGCACGCACGGTCGCGGTCATCAGCGGGTGGGTGGGCTCCAGCAGACCGAACGCGACCCCCGATGCCACCAGGCTGCCATCGACACCCCGGCCTCCCAGCCACTTGGCCAGACGACCCAGCCGCGCGGCATCCTCGGTGACGGCGCGCGCGATGGCATCGGCGGTCGCCTGGAACGTGGCGCGCTCGGCCGGTGGCACGGCCTGCCACCCCGCGACGCCCTGCAGGCCGGCGTGCAGCGCGGCGAGCGTCGAGCCATGCCGGTGCTCCGGGTGTTCCTCCCACCAGTCGTAGCTGGGCTCGTCCCAGAACGCGGCGACGTAGCGTGCCGACAGCAGCGCCCCGTCGAGCCACGGGCCGACCGGACGCCCGTGGCGCCGCGCATGCGCGGCGACCGCCCACAGCCAGGTGCCATACCCATCGAGCTGGAAGTCGGGCCAGTCCTCGCCGCTGGGACCGCCCTCCACGGTGAAGCGGGTGGGCAGGAACGCGCCCGGGTCCGCCGGCGCGCCCGACGCCCGGCGTGCCAGCAGCGACGCGACCTGCGCGGTGCGGTCGGTCAGCTGCCGGGCGCACCAGTCGAAGAACGCCTCGGCGGAGTCGACCGCCCCCGCCCGGCTCATCGCGTCGGCGATGAAGGCGCCGTCCCGGAGCCAGCTGTAGCGATACACCGGGAAGTTGGGGGAGGCGAGGTAGGCGCCTCCCGCATGCTGGTTGGCGCGGATGACGTCGATGCTGCGTCGCGCCAGCGCCGCGTGGCGGCGGATGTCCGTCCCGGTGCTCACGATCGACCTCGCCACCAGACGCTGGCCCAGACGTCGACCCGCGGGATGCGCGCCACCAGGAAGCGACCCTCGCTGGTCTCGACGACCTCGTGGGGGAGGGCGCGCGCGACGCCGACGCCGTCGTCCGGGGTGTCCCACCAGACGCCCTTGACGCCGCCCACGAGCCGGACCCGGAGCACCAGCTCGGTCAGCGGCCGTGGTGGGAGCGGCTGCGACGCGTTCCAGGCATCCGAGGCCAGGCCGACGAGGTTGACGAGCTGGAGCGAGGTCTGGTCGCCCTGCTCCGAACCCGTGACCCACAGCGTGCCCGGCTTGACGCCCGCGCCGTAGACGTCCCCCGCACCATCGATGTGGATGAGGTCGTTCGTGGGACCCACGTGGGTCCATGCGATGTCCGGTCCGCTCCCGTCGTGGAGACGGGTCGTCTCGCGCACCACGAAGTCAGCGTATCGGCGCACCACGGCCAGCTCCTCCGCCGCCAGGCGACCGTACCTGGGGTAGTAGGCCTCGGTCAGCAGCGCATCGCCCTCGCCGGCGATGAGGTGGAACCCACCCGACGCGCCAATCGCGGCGGAGGCGAGCCGGAACGCGGTGAGCGCGCCCGCTTCGCGCTGGTGGTCGGGCCCGAACGGCGCGAGGTATGCCGCGAGGATGGCCGCCTTGCCCGGTCGGGCGGTGCGTGCGGTGCGCACCCATCGGTACAGGTCGGCGTAGCGCGAGCTGGGCTCCCAGACCTCGATGTAGGTCGCGGCGTCGGAGCCCACCGACGCCATGGCCTCGACCGGCCAGCCGTTGACGCAGTTGAAGATGCTGCCGCCGTCGGGTCGCACCGCGAGCAGCCGCTGGCATGCGTCCTCCACGAACGGCGGGAACGTGGACCCCACGTCCACGATGCGTCGCTGGCCGGTGGCCGAGGACCAGGCGCGCTTGGGGAACCCGTACTGGTCGATGTGGATGCCATCGAAGCCGATGCGCTCCAGGGCATCCACGTACTGCGCGATGATCCAGTCGCGCCATGGCGAGCCGACGCTCACATCCTGGAGCACGAACAGGTCCGCGAGGCTGATGGGTCGACCCAGGCCGTCCTCGAGCAGCCAGTCGCGGTGGGCCTCGGAGAACTCGCGCTCGGCGCCATACAGCGCCCCGTAGCCCAGGGCGGCCATGCCGCGCTCGTGGGCCAGCTCGACCTTGCGTCGCGCGACGGCATGCGACAGGCGGCGCCCCAGCGGGTCGGTGAACTCGTCCGCATCCGAGACCAGCGTGTGATGGGAGGCCATCCAGTCATAGCACTGGACCACGTTGGTGTGGAGCCGGAGCATGCCGTCGAGGCGGCGGCGGGACTCCTCGGGCGTCTCGGACGGGTGGAAGTCGGACAGGAACCCGTACCGCGGCGCCACCGACCAGTGGCTCGCCACGTCGATGGCCGTGGTGGCCCGCCGGTCGCCACGCCTGGCCTCGACCGACAGCCCGGCGCGCGCCAGCGTGGGCAGGGCGACGACCATGGGCTGGCCGGGGTCCGCCTCCGCCGTCGCGATGGCGCGGTCGCCATCGCGCACCGTCACGACCAGCGGGCCGCTCCCGCCGCTCGCATGGAGCGTCAGCGGCTCGCCCGGGCGCAGCTGCGCACGCGACGGCCAGACCTCGAGCTCGTCGTTCGGACCACGACTCATCCGCGGACGCTCCCTGTGTACATCCCTGACACGAAGAACCGCTGGAGCAGCACGAACACGACGATCTCGGGCAGCACGGCGATGGTCGTCGCCGCGAAGACCACGGACCACTGCGTGGCATGCGCGTTGAAGAACAGCTGGATGCCGATGGGCAGGGTGCGCAGGCTGTCGTCCTGGAGCAGCATCCGCGCCCACCAGAAGTCGTCCCAGGCGCCCAGGAACGTGAACACGCCCAAGGCCGCCAATGCAGGTCGGGACAGCGGCAGCAGCACCCGCAGGAAGATGGTCCACCGACCACCACCGTCGATCTGGGTGGCGTCCTCGAGGTCGCGTGGCAGCCGCTCGAAGAAGCCCCGCAGCAGGAACGTGTTGAAGGCCACCGAGTTGGAGACGTAGATGACCCACAGCCCGACCCAGCTGTTGGTGAGCCCGAAGTCGCGCATCACCTGGAACTTGGGGAGCAGCGCGATCATGTCCGGGACCATCATCGTGATGAGGTAGAACGCGAAGATCGCATCGCGACCCGGGAACTCCAGCCGCGCGAACGCATAGGCGCTGGGCGTCGCGACCAGGAACACCAGCACGAGGGTGCCCAGCGCCACGATGGCGCTGTTGACGACGTACCGCTGGAAGCCTGCCTGGGTGATCGCCCGCTCGAAGTTGGCGAGCGTGGCGCCCTCCGGGAACAGCGTCGGAGGGTCGGGCATCACGAACGTGTTGGGGTTGAGCGCCGTCGCGACCATGAACAGGAAGGGCAGCGTCATCACCAGGGCACCCCCGATGAGCACGCCATACAGGGCGAGCGTCGCCCAACGAGGGCGTCGGCCGCCTGTCGCCGCGGCGACCTGGTGACCCGCGAGCCTGCGGGGGAGGAGGCTCATCGGGTCAGTCGGGGCTGGTGCCGCGGAGCACGCGGCGCTGGAGGAACCCCACGACCACGATCGCGATGCCCATCAGGAGCCCGATGGCCGTGCCGTACCCGAAGTCGAGCGCGGAGAACGCCTGCCCGTACATGTAGCTGAGCAGCACCTCGGTGGATCGCTGCGGACCGCCGCCCGTGAGCAGGTACACGGACAGGAACACGTTGAACGCGCCGATCGTGAGCAGGATGAGCACGAACACGACGGTCGGCCGCAGCAGCGGCAGCGTCACGTGCCGGAAGCGCTGGCGGGGGTTCGCGCCGTCCGCGTCGGCGGCCTCCAGCAGCTCTCGGGGGATGGACTGGAGCGCCGCGAGGAAGATGACCATGTTCCAGCCGATGCCCTTCCAGATGCCCAGCGCAAGGATCGGGATGAGCGCCGTGAGGTACTGGTCGTGGACGAAGTCGATGGGCTCGGGGATGACATGGAGCACGTCGACCAGGAGGTGGTTGATGGGGCCGGGCCCATCGGCGAACAGGTACGCGAACACATACGAGACGGCCAGCCACGAGGTGACCACCGGCAGGTAGTAGAGGGCCCGGAAGAACGCCCGGCCCCGGATGGCATGGTTGAGCAGCAGCGCCGCCCCGAGACCCAGCGCCATCTGGACCGGCACCGTGACGATCGCGTACAGCAGCGTGTTCCAGGCCGCGCGCCAGAACACGGGATCCTGGGTCAGGGCACGGACGTAGTTGTCCAGCCCCACGAACTCGCTCCGCGACGGCACCATCAGGTTCCAGTCGTAGAGGCTCATCTGGGCGCCGCGGACGAGCGGCCAGACCACGAACGCCACGATGAGCAGCAGCCCTGGCAGCAGGAACGGCAGCGCCGTCCGGAGCTGGGCCCATGCCCGGGCTCGCTCGCGCCGGCGGGTGACGGCGAGCCCGGGTGTGGCCGTGGAGGGGATGCTCATGGCATCGCCGCTTCGTGGGGGCGTGTGTCGACGACGGCCGGGCGCGCGAGCTGCCCGTGGGGACGAGGCATCGTGGCCCGGCCGGTCGTCATGGGGTCGAGGTGTCGCTCGGGGGTGTCGCTCAGTCGCCCGCGAGGAGCGGGTCGATCTGGGCGGCCGCCTCGTGGAGCGCATCGGCCGGGGTCTTGTCACCACGCAGGGCCGCCGTGAAGGCGTCGGTGAGGATGGGGTCCATCTGCACCCACGCCGGGGTCACCGGCCGCGGTCGCGCGGTCTTGAGCTGCTCGATGTACGGCGCGTAGTAGGGCACGCTGGTGATGACATCCGATGCCGACGCGCTGGCGGTGACCGGCAGCTGGCCGACCTCGGCCATGGCGACCTGCGCCTCGTCGCTCAGCAGGTAGCGGCTGAACGCCCACGCGGCCGCCTGGTTGGGCGACGTGGAGAAGATGACGACGTTCTCGCCGCCGACCACCGAGATGGACCCACCCGGGCCGGCCGGCAGGAGGGACGGCTGCACGAAGTCGCCCATGCCGGTGCCGATGATGGGGAAGAACCAGGGCCCGTCGCTGAGCATCCCGTACTGGCCCGCCTGGAACCCGCCCCACGAGTCAGGGCTGCCGCCCGTGACCGAGGGACCCAGGAGGTCGTCGTTCTTGAGGTCGACGATCCACTGGAGCGCCGCGATGGAGGCATCCGAGTCGAGGTAGCCCGAGGCGGTGGTGTACGCGTCGTCGGTCACCGAGCCTCCCGCGCTCCAGAACCACGGGAAGATGTTCCAGCCGCCCGCGCCACCCAGCGCCAGCCCCCACTGCTCGTCGCCCTTGACCGCCTCGGCGGCTGCGCGGACCTCGTCCTGCGTGGTCGGAGCGGTCGGGATGAGCTGGGTGTTGGTGATGAGCACCTGGGTGTTGGTGTCGAGGGGCAGGCCATACGTCGCGCCCTGGTACTGGTTCGTGGCCAGCGGGCCGGGGAAGACCTGTGACGCGATGTCCGCGAAGCCGGGCAGCCCGTCGACCGGGACGAGCGCGCCTAGGGCCGCGAACTCGGGTGTCCAGATGATGTCCATGCGCATCACGTCCGGCAGGCCGCCGCCCGCCACGGAGGTGACCAGCTGGTCGTGGAGGCCGTCATAGGGCTGCACCACGGAGTTGACGGTGATGTTGGGGCAGACCGCCTTGAACCCGGGCAGCACGACGTCATCGAACTGCTTGGTCTCCGGGCCGTCGGTGTTGTAGGTGTGCCAGAAGGTGATGGTCACGGCATCGGCCGTGCCGCAGTCGAGGGCCGCCGCCGGTGCCGGGCTGTCCGACTGGGCGGCGACGCCTGACGTCGCCAGGATCGCGGCGGCTCCAGCCGCGGCGATCGCATGTGTCCGTCGCATGGGTGCTCTCCTCCGTGCCTCGTCGTTGTGGTCCTGTGACATCGATGCCCTGGGTCTTCGGGCGGACGGCCCTCCTCTCGGTTCGCTGGGTCAAGCGGGTTGCTGGGTCAAGCGGGTTGCTGGGTCGGGCGCGCCGTCGCGGCGGTGCCGGCCAGGCGCTCCCGGACGGCGGCGTCGGGGACGTGCTCGTAGATGGGTGGCGCGAACGTGGCGCGCAGCACGAGCGCGGCGGCCCCGCGGGCCCACTTCGCGTCGTCCCATGGGTCCACCGCCACCTCGGTGCCGCGGAGCGACGGGAACGTCGCGCGGTCCAGCTCGCGTCGGAAGCTCGCCTCCAGATGGGTCCAGGCGTCCGACCCCTCGCCGCTGACGATGATCAGCTCGGGGCTCAGGACGTTGACCAGCCCCGCGACCGCACGACCGAGCGTGGCTCCCGCCGTCGCGAAGATCCGCGCGGCGGTCCGGTCGCCTTGGTCGGCCAGCTCCCGAAGCTGGGTCCGGGCCTCCCGGACGGGCAACCCATGCGGCAGCAGGCCCTCCGCCGCGGCCTGCGACGCCAGGGCGGGGTCCGCCACGAGCGCCTCGAGGCAGCCCTGCAGGCCGCACTCGCAGTCCGGCCCGTCAAGCTGGACGGGGAGATGGCCGAACTCGCCGGCCCCACCGTGGGCGCCGCGATACAGGTCGCCCGCGACGATGATGCCGAGCCCCACGCCACGGCCGATGGTCAGCGTCAGGAAGTGCTCCCGCTCGCGGCCCCGGTCATAGAGCCGCTCCGCGACGGCCAGCGTGTTCACGTCGTTGTCCACCAGGACCGGCACGCCCAATCGGGCCGTCGCGTGCGAGGCGAGCGGGATCCCGTCCCAGCCCAGGAGGGGGGACTGGACCGTGCCGGCGTGCGGGTCGACGGTGCCCGGCACCCCAAGGCCGACGCCTAGCAGGCGCCCCGTCCGCGCCCGACGCGCCCGCTGCCGGACCGCGTCCTCGAGACGCGCCAGCAGGGCATCCACGGCGTCCGGCGACTGGGCGTCGAACGGCTCGTCGGCATGCGAGATGATCTCGCCGTGGAGGTCCACCTCGACGAGCGCCAGACGGTCGGGGCTGACCTTGGCGCCGAGAGCGGATCCCGCCTCGGGGACGATGCCCAGGAGCACCGCCGGCCGACCGCCACGCGACGCCGCCTGCTCGACCGCCTCCACCAGCCCCTCGTCGATGAGGTCGCGCGTGACCTCCGTCACGGTGGCCGGGCTGAGCGACAGACGGCGTGCGATCTCGACCCGTGCGATCGGCCCCTGCTGGCCGATGACCGACAGCGTGGCCGCGCGGTTGAGGTCGCGGATGAGCGTGGGCGAGCCCTTCCTCACGCGTGCCATGCGATCCTCGAGCCGTGCGTGCCCGCCACCAGACATCCTCCCGCCAGACGCGACCGCAGTTACTAAGTTAGGCGGCCGAAGAAACTCAGCCTACCGACCATCGGCCGGTGCGTCAAGACGGTTCCGAGCCGCGTTCACGCCCGGGCGCGCCGGACAGTCGCGCGCCTGTCGCGCGCCGGCGCCGCCTGGCGAGGCACCATGGTCCGGACACACGAGGCACCATGGTCCGGACACCGGGAGGCTCCCGGGTCGCGCAGGGGGGACACGAGTGGCGGCGATCACGGGCTTCTTCCATGGCGGAATCACGGTCCGGGACATGGACGACTCGCTCCGGTTCTACCGGGACGGCCTGGGCCTGGAGATGGAGTTCGACCGGATCCTGGATGCCCCGTACCTGAACGCGGTGCTGGGCCTCGACCAGGACTCGATCCGGGCGGTCTATCTCCGCATCCCTGGCGGTGGGTTCGTGGAGCTCCTGGAGTACCGGGGCATCGAGCGACTTCCTGCCGCATCGCGGCCATGCGACTACGGCGGCGGGCATCTGTGCCTCTACGTGGACGACGTGGAGGGCATGCATCGCCGGCTGGTGGGGCTGGGGTACCACGCCCGGTCGGACGAGGTCGTGGACATCACCGCTGGCCCGAACGCGGGCGCCCGCTCGTGCTACATGGCCGACCCCGACGGCTACGCGGTCGAGCTGTTCCAGCGACGCCCGGGCGCCTGAGCCGCCGACCCATCCCCGGCCGCCGCGGGCGGCCGACCACTGGAGGAACCAGCCGATGCGCAGGACCATCGAGACGCTCGCCACGGGGCTTGGGCACCCGGAGGGGCCCGACGTGCTCCCCGACGGTCGGATCGTGATGGTGGAGACCTACACCAGCAGGATCGTGGCGTGGTCGCGCGAGCGTGGCATCCACACCTACGCCGACTGCGGCGGTGGCCCGAACGCGTGTATGCTGGGCTCGGACGGCGCGCTCTACATCACCCAGAACGGCGGCACCGCGGGACCCTGGCGGGCCGAGGTGATGGGCGTCCCATCCATCCAGAAGGCGTGGCCGGACGGTCGCGTCGAGACCGTGGTCACGTCGGTCGACGGCATCGCGGTCCAGGCGCCCAACGACCTGACCTTCGGACCGGACGGGCGGCTGTACTTCACGGACCCCGCCGACTACCTGCCCAACGCCCGCAAGCCGGGCCGGGTGTTCGCCGTCGGGGCCGACGGCACGGGCGAGTGCCTCGAGGAGCTGCCCGACGCCTACCCGAACGGCATCGTGGCCGAGGCCGACGGGAGCATCGTGTGGGTGGAGTCCTACGAGCGCGGGGTGTACCGCTGGCGGGCCGACACCCGTCGCAGCGAGCAGATCGCCCAGCTCCCGGAGGGGCACGTGCCCGACGGGCTCAAGGTGGCCGCCAACGGCGACCTGTGGGTCACCGCCTTCATGGGTGGCGGCGTGGACGTGCTGCGCCCGGACGGCACCATCGTGGACTTCCTGGAGACCGGTGGCACCGTGCTCAACTGCGTGTTCCACGACGGCGACCTGATCATCACCGACATGGGTGACATGCGCGGCGACCTGACCGACGCGGCGCCCATGGAGGGTCGGCTGTGGCGCGTGGAGGTGGGCGTGGCGGGTTTGCCCCTGTTCCGAGGTGCCGTCGCCGCCCTCGCGTGAGGCAGGTCCAGGCGCCTGGATGTGGCCGCTCGGGCCGACCCGCCTGCGACCGTCCCGCCACGCCGTCGACACCGACTTGACACGCACGTCCGCGCCTGCCTAGAGTCCCGCCACACCCGGCTGGCGAACGTTTCCAGAATGGATTGCTGGCGCCGCCCGGGAGCGAGGGAGGAGTCTCGAGTGGACCATCGACCACGTATGTCGCGCGTACGCCTGGGCGTGCTTGCCGTGGCCGGCCTGTTCGTCCTGGCGCCCATGTCCGCAGTGGGCCAGGATGCCTCCGGCTCGCCTGCCCCAGCCACGAGCGCGGCACCCATCCCCGAGAACCCCTACGACGGGGCGATCGAGGGCAGCGGCGTCGGCAAGACCATCGGCTACATGTCGCTGGGCGAGTACATCCCGTTCGTCAACCTGGTCAGCCAGGGCATCCAGCAGGAGGTCGAGAAGTCCGGCGCGACCTACATCTTCTGCGACACCAACACGGACCCGGCGACGACCCTCGCCTGCGCCCAGCAGATGAAGACCGGCGGCGCCCAGGGCGTCATCAACTTCCAGGTCAACCAGGCTCAGTCACCCGAGTTCTGCGAGGCCTACGGCAACGTCACGACGATCGCCATCGACATCATCCAGCCGCCCTGCGAGACCATGTTCTTCGGGGCCAACAACCACGAGGCCGGCCGCCTCGCGGGTGCGGGCATCGGCAAGTACGCCAAGGACAACTGGAACTGCGAGTACGACGCCTATGTCTCGCTGGAGTCGGTGGGCGCCGGTGCAGCCAACGCGGCGCGCATGGGCGGCATGCGCGACGGCTTCAAGGAGTACTGCCCGATCATCAACGAGACGGTCCGCCCCGACGACGACCGGACGGACAAGGCCCTCGCGGGCATGACGCAGCTGCTGCCGTCACTGCCGGGCCACCGCATCGTCGTCACGGCCATCAACGAGGACGGCGTCCTGGGGGCGATCGGCGCCGCAGCGACCCTCGGCCGCACCGCGGACCTGTTCTACGCGGGTCAGGGCGCCGATCAGTCGATCTGGAAGGAAGTGGCCTGCAACCCGCAGTACATCTCGACCGTGGCCTACTTCCCCGAGGAGTACGGCAAGACCGTGGTCCCCGCCATGATCGACCTGCTGGATGGCAAGACGCTGCCACCGGCGCTCTACGTCAAGCACATCGCCATCAACAAGGACAACATCCGCGAGATCTATCCGGCAACGCCGGCTTGCTAGGTCGCGGAACCGTCCTCGTCGCATAGGGAGCTGGCGAGCCGATGCCCATCGAGTTTCAGGCTCGCCAGATCCGCAAGTCCTTCGGCGGCGTCGAGGTCCTCCATGGGGTGGACCTCGACGCGGTCGGGGGGTCCGTCCTCGCCCTCCTGGGTGAGAACGGGGCCGGCAAGTCCACCCTCGTCAAGATCATCGCCGGGGATTACCAGCCCGACTCCGGCGAGGTCATCATCGACGGGACGGCTCACCCGGCGCTGACGCCACGCCAGGCTCGTGACCTGGGCGTGGGCATCATCTTCCAGGAGTTCCAGGACGCCGGGACGCTCACGGTGGCCGAGAACATCTCGCTCGGTCGCATCCCCAATCGGGGTGGCTTCGTCTCGTGGTCGACCATGCGCGAGCGCGCCAAGCGGATCCTGTCGCAGCTCGAGGTCGACATCGACCCGGACGCGACCGTGGGGTCGCTGCGCGTCGGCGAGCGCCAGATCGTCGAGATCGCGCGCTCCCTGTCGGGTTCGGCTCGGCTGCTCATCCTGGACGAGCCCACGGCTGCGCTGTCGCACCACGAGGCCGAGGTCCTGTTCGGGTTCATCCGACGACTCCGCGCGCAGGGCGTCGCGCTCATCTACATCACCCATCGCCTCGATGAGGTCACGCAGGTGGCCGACCGGGTGCACGTGCTGCGCGACGGCTCGACCTCCCTGCTCACGGACGTCGCGGCAACCGACCGACGGTCGATGATCGAGGCCATGATCGGCCGACGCATGGCGGAGGTCGGCAGACCCGCGCCCTTGGCGACGCAGCCAGGCCCCGAGCCCGTGCTCGAGTGGCGGACCGCATCCTCGGGCCGGGCCTTCCAGGAGGTGGGCGTCTCCGTCCGTCCCGGGGAGGTCGTGGCCCTGTTCGGCAAGCTGGGCTCCGGCGCGGCCGAGGTCGGCGAGAGCGCGTTCGGTCTGCGTCCCCTCACCGGTGGCGACCTGAGCGTCAAGGGGAAGGTCTCGACGTTCTCGCAGCCACCCGCCGCCATCCGTGCCGGGATCGGGTTCCTGCCCGCCGACCGGAAGGCGGGCGGCGCGTTCCTGGTGCGACCGGTGGCCGAGAACCTGGCCGCAGCCAGCTGGTCGCAGATGGGTCGGCTCGGGTTCATCTCGGCGGGCGTCGAGGCGCGTGCCTTCTCGCGCTGGCGGGAGCGGCTGCGCATCCGTTCCCGCAACGACCCGGCGCAAGCCATGGGCACGCTCTCGGGCGGCAACCAGCAGAAGGTGCTGCTGGCGCGCTGGCTCGAGCGAGACGCCACGGCCCTCGTGCTCATCGAGCCCACGCGTGGCGTCGACGTGGGAGCCCGCGAGGACATCTATCGCTCGCTCCGTGACCTCGCGGCCAACGGCGCGGCTGTCCTGGTCGTCACATCCGACTACGAGGAGGCGGTCCAGGTCGCGGACCGGTGCTACGTCATGTCCCGGGGCCGGGTCGCGGCGGAGCTCGCGGGCGATGCCATCACCACCGGCCAGCTGCTGGCCGCAGCAGGAGGGTAGTCATGGCTGACGAGGACCGGGAGAGCCCGGCCCGTGCCGCAGGTGAGCCGATGGAGACCGGCTCGGGCACTGGGGAGATGCGGCTCGCCCGCGACCCGATCGAGGCGCGCCGCAAGGTCTCCGTCCCGGAGACGACAGCGCTGTTCCTGGTGCTGGTCGTGCTGCTCGCGTTCTTCTCGGTGTTCGCGCCCTACTTCATCCGAGACCCCTCGGGCAACCTGACCGCAGACAACCTCATCAACATCCTCCAGAACGCCGCGCGCATCGGGATCATCGCGTGTCCCGCGACGCTGCTCATGATCAGTGGGCAGTTCGACCTGTCGGTGGGCTCCATCGCGGCCTTCACCGCCATGGTCATGGCGCTCGCGGCCGCGCCCACCGGTGGCCTCCTCAAGCTGCCCATGGCGTTCGGCCTCCCGATCGAGCTGGCCGTGGTGATCGCCATCCTGTTCGCGGTCCTGGTCGGCGTCATCAACGGCATCTGCGTCACGGTGTTCCGGATCAACGCGCTCATCACCACCCTCGGCACGCTGGCCATCTTCCGCGGCCTGACCAAGGTCCTGGGTGACGCGCAGACCATTCGCATCGACGGCTTCGGCGCGTTGGGCACGACGCGCATCCTGGGCCTGCCGATCCCGGTCTACATCTTCGCCATCGTGGTCGTCGTCTTCTTCGTCATCCTGCGCTACACCACCTATGGGCGCTCGATGTATGCCATCGGTGCCAGCCCGACCGCGGCACGCCTCGCCGGCATCCGCACCAAGCGCGCCGTGTTCATCGCGTTCCTCATGTCGGCCGGTCTCGCCGGCCTGGCGGGCCTCATCCTGCTGTCGCAGGTGGGTGGCGCATCGGTCACCGCCGACATCGGGCTCGAGCTGTCCGTGGTCACCGCGGTCGTGCTCGGTGGGACCAGCCTCTCGGGCGGGCGCGGCGGCATCGTCGGGACCATCCTCGCGGTGCTCATCATCGGGGTCCTCGGGAACGGCCTGGTGCAGATGCGCATCCAGCCGTTCTGGATCGATGTCGCCAACGGCCTCCTGCTCCTGATCGCCGTTGGCTTCGACCAGCTCCGAGTGCGTCTCACCAGCTCCATCGACTGATGGGCCGATGACGCACCTCGCGTGGTCCGACACCATCGGCAAGCGGGTGCGCACCGGCACCTGGGTGGAGCAGACGGTGCCCACCCTGGATGCGGCGCGGACCGCCCTCGCGGAGGCGGGCGACGAGTTCGGGCTGCGGGCGGGCCGCCGGGAGGTGGCCGCACAGCTCGTCGACTCCTTCATGGAGGAGGCGAAGGTCGTCTATCTCATCTACAAGGTGTGGACCGACGGCTTCCTCGGCTGGCTTCGCGCGCAGGGCGTCCCGGACGACGAGCTGTCGGGGGAGCTGGACCGGCTGCGCGCGCTGCTGGCGTATCCCGATGGCACGCCGCTCGACGCCGAGGTGCGCTGGGCGGAGCTGGGTGGCCTCGCGGGTCGCCTCGCCAGCGGCATCCGCGGCTACGACCTGACCATGGCGGCAGCCGAGCCGCTCCTCGCCGAGCTGGGCGAAGGCTGGCGCAGGCTCCACGACCGATACGCGGACGTGATGGCGGGCGTCCTCGCGTTCGTCGCCCGGCGGTTCGGCGAGGCGCGCCTGGAGGACTGCTATCGCGCGGTCCTCGAGCCGTACATCCAGGAGCGGTACATGGTGTTCGACACGCGCGTGACACCCTATCCCGCGACGCTGGAGCGCAACCTGTATCTGGTGCTGGAGGCCATGCGCGCCCACATGTGCGGCCCCAGGCGGGATGGTCAGGTCGGCCTCGAGGAGCACGCGGATCGGTGGGTGGTCAGCTTCGACCCGTGTGGCTCCGGGGGCCGCTCGATGCGCGGCGACGAGATCGAGGGGACCGGCTCGCGGGTCCTCGCGCCCTACGAGTTCGGGGTCACCCAGGAGCCCCACGACTGGTCGTGGGGGGAGACCGGGATCTGCTACTACTGCGCCCACTGCTGCCTGGCCCTCGAGAAGCTGCCCATGGAGCGTTGGGGCGAACCGGTCCGGGTGGTGGAGCCACCGCGCTGGGGCGGCTCGCCCGACGCGCCCGAGACGCGACGCCAGTGCACCTGGACGGTCTACAAGACGCTC
>JAXLXC010000016.1:0-80692 GCA_046328155.1 Chloroflexota bacterium | reverse complement strand
CACGTGGACCGCAGAGCCCGGCGAGCCGGACCCCGAGTTCCGGGCTGCGGCTGACGAGCGCTGCCTCGACGGGGGCCGTCCCGATCCGGCGACCGCCGAAGTGCTCCAGGACCAGCGCGGGTCGGGCGGTGCCGCGTTCCTCTACACCGGGCGCTCGCAGGCGACCTGCGTCGTGCTGCGGGTTCCGGGCCTCCTGCCGTCATGGGACGTGCCGTCCAAGGGCTGGCGGCTCTGGCCCTACGAGTCGGACGCGGCCCTGGCGGTCGGCGACTCCGGTTCGGGGGCCATCTCGGATGCGTATGGCGTCGTCGACCCGGCGGCTGTGGCGGTCGAGATCGTCACCACGAGTGGGCGCACGGTGCGGGCGACGGTGGGCGGTGGTCGGTTCCTGGCGTGGTGGCCGGGCAGCGACCCGTGGCGCGCAGCGCGCGCGCTGGCGGCGGACGGCACCGTCCTCGACTCGGTGGCGCGCTGATGGGAACGCCTCCCTCCGCGGTCGAGCATCGGCTGACGCCCGAGCTCGCGGCAGCCATCGAGCACCTGTACGAGGTGTTCGCGGGCCACCGGCTGTGCCATCCGGAGCCCTGCGCCCACTGCTACCCGGCGGACGAGGTGGCGCGCACCGGCGAGCGGCTGCGCACCGTCCCCGTGCGGCAGCTGACGCTCACCGACCTCCACCACTTCTATACCGACGGCGCCCTCACCTGGGGCGACGCGGAGGACCTGCGATACCTGCTGCCCCGCCTGATGGAGGTGTACGTCCGGTACTGGGAGTCGGACGAGACCGATGACCTGCCCTTCGAGGTCACCTATGGCCTGGATGCCTACTTCGCCCTGGGACGCCTCGTCGACGGCGGGTGGCGGACGTGGCCCGACGTCGAGCGGGAGGCCGTCGAGCGGTTCCTGTGGGAGCTGTGGCGGGCGTACCTCGCGGCCCAGGACCTCGAGCCGCTCGAGCGAGGGAGTTGGACCGACACCGGGTTCCTCGGCGGGATCCTGCTGGTGGTGCCCGATGGCCGGCCCTATCTGGCGCACTGGCTGGGTGCCGGTGCGGGCGCCCTCCGTCATCTCGCGTGGTTCGTCCGCGGGGAGGAGGTCGAGGGCCCGTTCTGGGAGCCCGACGAGGACGGCGAGGGCGGCAACCCGCTCGTCCAGTCGCAGGTGCGGGCCTGGCTCGCGAGTCCCGACGTGCCGGCCGCGCTGACCGCCGCGGCGACCGGCCCGGCCAACCGGCGCGTCGCCTGGGAGTACGTGCTTGGCCTGGAGGTCCTCCGGCGCGGGCGGGAGGCGGTGCGCTTCGGCTGGGGCACCTGGCTGCCCGACGACGAGTCGCGGCACGCCGCGTGGGCGCTCGGCGTCGACCTCGACGGGACCATCCCGCGTCGGGTCCACACGCCCTGGCGCCCCATCCCAGGCCTGCCGTACTGGGCCGTCCGGGGGCGGGAGCGGCTGGTCCACCCCGTGGCCCGCGACCCCAGGGTCCCGTCCCGCGGAATGCCCGTGGCAGCGACCGTCGCCGTCGGTCGGCGCCGGCTCAGAGGGTTGCGCTCCTGACCCCCAACGGGGCGACCTTGGCACCTGCTCGATGGGCGGAGGAGCGAGATGGCGCGGGAGCTGGACGCGCTCGGAGGGTAGCGGTCAGCGGACCCGGAACGCACCGCCCAGCGTGGCCGCGAAGCCCACCACAGCGGTCAGCCGATAGCCCGTGCCCGAGGTCCGCTGCCTGCAGCCGCGGAACCGGGCGACGCCCCGGACGGTGGTGGCCCGCAGCCCGCCCGTGCAGGAGAAGGTCGAGGAGTGCTTGTTGATGGCGATGCTGATCTCGGTCGGCGGGAACGATGTGACGGTGTTGCCACCGGCGTCGGCCACCGCCACACTCGGCTGGTCGGACAGCGTCGACCGTGTCGTCGACGCGGGATAGCCTCGGAAGACGAGCTTGCTCGCCGGCCCGACCACGACGCTGAACGTGCCGCTGTTGCGAGCGCCATGGCCGCTCGCCGCGCGAAGCCGATAGCGACCGGCCTTGTCGATGCGGCACGCGTCGCCGGCGAAGTCGGCGATCCCCGATCCGTCGGTCCGCACGGGATTCGTGTCGCAGCGCAGATGGGCACCCTTCGCTCCCGTGCCCGAGGTGATCGACAGCTTGACCGACGCCCGCGGGACCTCGTTGCCGAACTGGTCCCGCGCGAGGATGCGGGGCTGGGTCCCGAACGGGGTCCCGCCGTTGTTGGTGCCGCTCGGCTGGGTCAGGTACACGAGCTCCGCGACCGCACCCGGCACCTTGGTGAGCGTGCCGTAGTTCGTGGCACCCGCCGGGGCCGAGCTCGTGCCGGTCTTGGTGATGTTGCCGCTCGTGATGCCTCCGCCCGCGGTGGGCTGGACCTCGAGCCCGACGAAGGTGACGATGCACCCCGAGATGCTCGATGCCTGGGTCACCGTCATCGTCGCCTGGGTGGTCGTGACCTTGATCCTGGCGCGGAGGTCGCAGTCCTTGCCGCTGATGTTGAGCGAGCCGGACCGCGTGTTGAACCGGAAGCCGCTCGGCATGTTGAGCACCGTCGTCGAGCCCATCGAGAGCTCGCTGAGACCGGACTCCGCGATCGCCGGGCCCGTGAGCGGCGTGAACCGACTCGTGCCGGCCTGGTCCGCCGACACACGGGTCCCGCCACTGGCGGGGTTCACGACGGCTGCCAGCGCAGTCGCCGTCGGGACCACGATGCATGATCCAGCCAGCATCATGGCGAGAGCGGCGATACGGGCGCGTCGGCCGTTGGAGAGCGGAGCCATCGTCGTTCACCATCCTCTGGGAGTGGACAGTCGCCGCCTGTGGAAGCGGAGGGCTGGGTTCCTGGGCACATCCGATGTGCCGAGGCTGCGCGTCGAGCGGCCCGGCTCGCGTCGGGTGATTCCCTATCCCGTGTGACGGCGATGGGGACCGCGCTGCTGGCGTCGCGGCTCTTGCCTGGGGTGCTTCCGGCACCGTTGTGACGTCATCCGGGCCATTGCCGGCGCCGTCGGGCCTTCGTGCTCGGCCTGCCGGGCCTCGCCGCGACCCTGCTCCACGCCGCGTTCTGGCGGGAGCTGCTCATCGAGGCCGGCACCCCCGTCTCGACGGCTGGGCACCGGCAGGTGGCGACTGAAGGAAGGTCTGCCATGAACGGATTTGATCGCGACGATCGGGGCCGTCCCCTCGTCGCCAATCTTGCGCGGACGACGCTCCTCGCGGTCGCGTGCGCAAGCCTCGCCGGATGTGGGCTCCTGCTCCCATCGGCGGGCGTCGACTTCTCGGGCTGGACGGCGGTGCCCACGACACCCGACCCCGCCTTCGAGGCGCGCGGCCGGGAGCGGTGCATCGACCCGTTCCCCGACCATCGGTCGGAGCTGGACGGCGCCAAGGTCCTGCACGACCAGCGGGGACCCAACGGCGCGTCGATCGTCTGGTACACCGACCGCTACGACGCGAGCACGTTCGTCTACCGCACCACCGATGGCGAGCTGCAGGCGCCCGGCTGCGGCTACGCGGATCACGGCGAAGGCATCTCGCCCCCCGAGGAGCTCCGGATCGGGCCCTGGGGCTCGGGGGCGGTCAGCGGCACCGAGGGCGAGGTCGACCCTGCGGCGGCCCGGGTGATGCTGGAGACGGAGAGCGGACGGATGATCGAGGCCTCGGTCGCCGACGGTCGCTTCCTGGCATGGTGGCCGTACGACGACCTGGTCGCGGTCGCCCGGAGCTACGACGCCGACGGCGAGCTGTTGGCCGAGGCGTCCCGCCCGATGGTCGACTGGCCGGACGAGCCGTGACGTCGACATGGCCGACAGCGCCAGCGACGCCGACGCCCGCACGGTCTGGTGTGACGTGATGGTCCCGAGTGGGCTGGTGGAGGGTCGCATGCGGGTGACCCTCGCCACCGTCGGCGAGGAGTACCTGTGGTACATGCCCGACTGCGACGACCCAGACAGCGTGCCTGACCACCAGCCCTACTGACAGCCGAGATCCGGCCCGCAAGCACCCATGGCAGAGTGGCCACGTGAGCCTGGTGCTGCGGAACCTGCTGTTCACCCTTGTGATGCCGGGGACCGTCGCGCTGTACGTGCCTTGGCTCATCCTCACCGCCGGTGGCCGATCACCAGAACCGGTGCTGTGGCCTGCGGTCGTCGCCGTCGGGCTTGGCGTCGCGCTCTACCTCTGGTGCCTGTGGTTGTTCGCGGCGCGCGGACGCGGCACCCCCGGGCCCTGGGACCCCGCGCAGCGGGTCGTGGTCGTCGGGCCCTACCGCTGGGTCCGCAACCCGATGTACCTCGCGGTCTTCCTCGTCGTGGCCGGGGAGGCCCTCCTGTTCCTCTCGGTGCCGCTGGCGGTCTACCTTGGGCTGGTCGCGCTGGTCGTGCAGCTGTTCGTCGTGGGGTACGAGGAGCCGACGCTCACGAGGCAGTTCGGCGACGCGTACCGCACATACCTGGGGCGCGTGCCGCGCTGGATCCCTCGCCGCCCGAGCGACCGGTAGGGGCGGGCTCACGATCGGAGGCGTACCGTGCCCACGCACGCCGCGCAGGAGAGCGACCATGACACGCGGACGCCGGAACGCTGAGCACCTGCTCCGGATCACGGTGCTGAACGACGCGTTCGGCCGGGACCCGGCGATGACGAAGGACTGGGGCTATGCGGCGCTGGTCGAGGCCGGCGGCCGACGGATCCTGTTCGACACTGGCAACAGTGGCGCGGTGCTGGCGACGAACGTCGCAGCGAAGGATGTGGACCTGGGCCGCCTCGACTTCGCGGTCATATCGCACCGGCACGGCGATCACATGGGCGGTCTTGCCCATCTGCTTGCGGTGAACCCCGCGGTCAGGATCTACGCACCTGACGAGCCCTTCGGCATCTTCGGCTCCGAGTTGGCGGCCACGCTGCCCCGGGTCGATGGCTCGTTGGCGCCCCACGAACGGTACTTCGACGGGAACCGCGAAGGGACCTGGGAGACGGGCAGCGCGTGGCCCGGGGCCGATTTCCGGTTGGTCGGTGCCACCACCAAGGTCGCCCCCGGAATCACGCTGATCGCCCTGGTCTCGGACCGACCCGGAACCCTTGAGCTTCGCGAACTCTCCATGGCCATCGCCACGTCCGATGGCACCGTCCTTGTGGTGGGGTGCTCACACCCGGGGATCGGGCACATCGTCGAGGTCGCCAAGGCGATCGACCCCAAGATCAGCTGCGTGGTGGGCGGCCTGCACCTGCTGGTCGCCGCTGACGACGAGATCGCCCGCACCGTCGCCCTGCTGCACGACGTCTACCGTGTCCAGCACGTGGCGCCGGGCCACTGCACCGGCGAACCCACCTTGAGCGCGCTGAAGCAGGCGTTCGGCGAACGCTGTCTGTACGCCGGGCTGGGCACGACCTTGGTGTTCGATGGCTTCCCGGTCATGCCTCGTGCCTGACGGCGCTCGCTCGGGACTGGTCGACCACGGGTGGTACGACGAGGGGCTCTTCACCCGTGGCGGACCCCTGTATTGCTCGAGGCTTCGGAACATGACCCCGTCCAAGGCGCCGATCCTGGCGGAGCTCGGCTACGACGTCACTTGGCAGATCGAGGGATGGCCGGGCACGAGGTCGTACCAGACCAAGGTGGCGCCCGATGAGGGCTTCCTGTTCGACGGGATCACAAAGGGCAGATGGTGATCATTGCGGAGTACGCCGAGAAGGCACGCGGGAGTGCGTGCGACCAGTAGGCACGCGGTCAGGGCTGGGCCGACCACGCATCTCGGTCACCAGGTCGTCGGGCGTCCACCCTGTGCCACCGCCGTGGCTGGCAGCGGGGCTGGCAGGTGTCACCGAAAGCTCGCAGCACGGCTAGGACACATAGGCATTCCGCCGCGGATGCGTAAGTAACGTCGTGAGCCGGCTGGGATTCGAACCCAGGACACGAGGATTAGAAGTGTGCTCGGCCGCCGTCCATGGGGTCACTCTGGGGCTCTCTGCGTAGGTTCCTCGTCCGGCCCTCGTCCACTGGGTCCACCCCGTGGGACCGAGTGTGACCGTCGTGGCTGGCAGCGCCTGCGGCCCGTTCACGCCGCCGCGAAGTCGAACGCGGGCATAGCTCGACGCCGCGTCAGGACCATCAGTTGTGCGTGTACCAGATGCCCTGGAACGCTTCGGCGAAAGCCAGGTGGAGCGTGCCGTTTGCGGCGAGGATGCTGGGGGAGGCATCGAGTCGACCGTCCGTGAGCCGCCCCAGCTGCCAGCCCTTGGACGTCCGCCGCGCGAGGAAGACCCCGTTGACATCGATGTCGCCTGCCCATGTCACGACGGGGCGCGACCCGTCCAGGATGAGCCTCGGCTCGCGAAAGACGCCGAACGGCGAGTCCCCGGATGTGATGCCCTCGGTCTTCAGCTTCGTGACCTTGGGATTCCGCAGCACCGCGTAGACGAGGTTCGCGCCATCGCGGAACACCAGGCGCGGGATCTGGTCCTTGCCGATGGTCATCGTGACGTCGCCGACCGAGTGTGCCGGCGATGCCCAGTATGTCGTGAACCAGCGGCCGCTCTTGTTCGTCGCGTACAGGACCGAGCCCGTGCCGTTCCAGGCGAGGTGCGCCTTCCCCGCGTCATCGACCCGCAGCACGACGCCGCAGCATCCGTTCCTGGCCGGGAACGTCTTCCGCGCCCACTTCCCGCCGCCGGTGCGCTTCATGTAGGTGACCGACCTGTCCATGCGCCGGTAGGCGACATGCACCGTGCGTCGCGACACCCGGACCACCGGGGAGCCATCGTCACCGCGCGACAGACGCTCCACCGACCAAGAGCCCGCGTGGCCCTTCGCGTAGAAGATGCCGTCCGAGTGCTTGCCTGCCCGGTCCTTGGCTCGCTCGAACACGATGTGGAAGTCGCCGGAAGCGTCGGTGGTGACCCACGGATCGAGGTCCGTGCGAGTCGTGATCCGTTCGGTCTCCCAGGTCGCACCCCGTCGGCGGGAGAGGTAGATCCCCGGTCCGTCGGCCCTTCGGCCCGCCGACCACACGACCACGATGCCGCCATCCTTGTCGCGGGTGATGCGGGGCGCCTCGGCGGTCGGCACGTCGGTCACGAGGCTGAAGTCCTGCCAACCGGAAGCCGAACGGGTCGGCGCCGTCGGGGCCTGCACGACCGCCCTAAGCGGCGTGCCGTCGATCTGGCCCTCCAGGGTCCGCGAGCCGCGCACAACGGCCAGATCGATGGGGCCGACCGCATGCACCTCTGCGACGTCGCAGTACCTAGACATCGTCCCATCGGCCGTGGCCGGCTGGCCGGCGATGCTCGTGATGAAGTCGCCCGCCATGAGTCCGGCCGCGGCGGCGCGCGACCCCTGGGCGACCGACTCGACGACGATGAACCCGGGCGTCTCCCCCGTCGGCGGCACCGCCCGTCCCTCGACACCAATCGATCCTGGCGACCCGCCAAGCCCGAGTCGCGACGCGACGGCCGACGCCTCTGAGGCGTCGATGGCGAACGAGCGGGCACCCGGCTCCTGGGTCCCGTAGTCGACGCCCAGGACCTCCCCCGTCATGGCATCCACCAACGGTCCGCCAGAGTCCCCCGGCCGGATGGCCGCCGTGTGTTCGATCGCTTGGTCGACGCTGGACCACGCGTTCGGCCAAGGCCCGGACTCGCGTGCCACGAATCCATCCATGAGCGCGAAACGCGGGTCCCCGTCGGGATACCCCGCAGCGAGAACACCGCGACCTACCTCGGGAGAGGCCGTGGCCCAGGTGAGCGGCGCGAGATCCGTCGCCTCGATGCGGAGCACGGCGATGTCGGCACACTCGTCGTAGCCCACCAGGCTCCCGAGCACCGGTTCGCCTACCCCGTCGAGATAGACGAGGAACGCGTCGCCGCCGCCAGCGATCACGTGGAAGTTGGTAACGACGAGTCCGTCGGTCGAGATGACGAACCCAGATCCCGAGCTGGCCCCCTCGCCCACGGTGCCGTCCGGCTGGACGCCATAGGTCGCCGCCTCGATCCGGACGACGCCACGCCTGACCTCGGCCACGACGACGGGGTCCGGCGCCCCCATGGACTGGGCGTCCGTCGGCGCGCTCCGCAGGACGCCACCCTGCGCCGTCGAGACCGATAAGCCGACCAGCAGCAGCGCCGCGCATGCTCCTCGCACCAGTCGCGACCTGCCGTACACGGGCATCCTCCCCATCGTCGTCGCCGAGAACGCGGCACACTCGATGACAGGCCGCCCCCCAAACGGCACCTCAAGATCAGACTCGGAGGGTACCTCGTGCGAAGCCGTTGGTCGGGACTTCTTTCGCGCCGGAGGGCATCCATCCGAAGGTGCGCATCCGGGTCTCGACAACGGCTAGGCTGGGATGATGCGACTGCCGACGCCCGCGGACCTCAGGGGTTCATCGCCCGTGGACCTGCTGGCCTTGTACGCGAGCATCATCGACGAGCTCCTTGATCAGGGCGTGGTCCGCAGCTCCAACAACCCTGTCGCCGACTACAGCGAATACCTGGCGGCGCGTGCCTTCGGCCTGGCACTGGTCGCCAACGCCAATCTGGGCTACGACGCGATCGGTCCGGATGGCGTGCGCTACCAGGTCAAGGCGCGGCGCCTCACCAAGCGCAACCGATCCCGACAGCTCGGCTTCATCCGTGGGTTGGCAGGGCCCACCGACCCGTTCGACCTCCTGGTCGGCATCCTGTTCGATCAGGACTTCACGGTTCGTCGTGCAGCCCTGATCCCGGTGGCCGTCATCCGCGAGAACGTGGCTCGCGTCGACTACGTCAACGGCTGGCGCTTCATCCTGCGGGACGGCGTATGGGCCATGCCAGGTGTGGTGGATGCGACCGAGCGGATACGATCCGCGGTCACGGCATCGGGCACCGCGGCCGCTGAGACGGCCACTCAGGGCAGCGGCGCATGAGGCTATTCGAGCTCGCGTATGCATGCCGGCTGTATGCCCATCTCGCGGGGTTCGACCGCCCGCTTCAGGACCTACGCACGGCGGTCGGGCCAGTGCTGGACCCTACGACAGCGGAGCACCGAGTCGCTCTCTTCAAGTGGCTGAACGCATGGGGCTGTCGCCAGTTCGCGATCGCTCACCATGCGTCCACGGCGTCCGAGTCGCTCGTCGAGTGGGCCGCCATCTGGATGTCCCAGCTGCCTGACCCTGGTGCCCGGCTGACGGACCTGACGCAGGTCGAGCTGTCTGTGGTGGCCGAGGCCTACGAGCATCTGCGCGACGCCAAGGCCAGCTTGCGGTCACTGTCCGACGGACGGTCCTCGTCGGTCTCATACGGACCGACCGGGGCCGCGAAGGCCCTGTTCGCGCTGCGTCCCTCCCTCGTGCCACCGTGGGACGACCCGATCCGCATGAAGCTCGGATTCGACAGCACCGCATCGGGGTTCCTCGCTTACTTGGGCTGGGTCGCGGTCACGCTCCGTGCTCTCGCGGATGAGGCCGGGACCGAGGTGCATGACTTGCCTGCCCTGATCGGTCGCCCAGGCTCGAGTCCGCCCAAGCTGATCGATGAGTACAACTGGGTCGTGCTCACTCGCGGCTGCATGCCGCCGACGAGCGGCGAATTGGCCCTATGGGCCAACTGGGCGCCCGGCGCCGATGGAACCGGCGTCGGGCGCCCACAACCTCTCTCGCGCCAAGGCAGGACGTAGATGACCCAGTACAGCGAGCCGGACCTGATCTTGCCGTCCCTTGCCCTCTTGGAGGAGGCACCCGACGGACTAACCACCACGCAGCTCAGGGAGCTGCTGACCGAGGCGCTGCGACCCGAGGGACACGATGCAGAGCTAAGTAGTCACGGCGATTCGTACTTCACACAAAAGGTCCGCAACCTCCTCGGCGTGCGCAAGACCCTGTTCGTCCGAGGGTGGGCCGCCTATGACCCCGATGAGCACCTCCACGTCATCACACCGGCGGGTGTCGAGTACCTGGAGCAGGAGCGTGCACGGCTCGGGCAGGTAAATGCGGACATGGTCCTGCGGGCCGAGGACTCGGGCACGCGGTTCGGCGACTATCGCTTGGCGGACGAGGCCCCTCAACGGCGGCCCGCGCGTCCGTTCGAGGTCGACCCGAGTGAGCTCGACCGCGCGTCGGGCTCACACGCTCGGATCCAGAATGCGCTCTCGGCGTGGATCGTCGGCCGTGAGCTGAAGCCCCATCGCTGGGACGGCGGACCTGCGCAGTTCGACATCGCGTGGTTCGACGGCACCACGCTGTTCGTGGCCGAGGTCAAGAGCCTCACGGAAGCGAACGAGACGCGGCAGCTTCGCCTGGGGCTGGGACAGGTGCTCCACTACCAGGCGCTGCTTCGCGCGACCGTGCCGGACGTCCGCGCCGTCCTGGCGGTCGAGCGCGCGCCGACGGACCGCGGCTGGGAAGCCCTGTGCGCTGCGCATGGGGTCGCGCTCGTCTGGCCCGGGAGGTTCGATGACCTCGCCCGTTAGCGGACGCCCGATACCTCAGTAGTTCGTGATGGTCAGGTGGGTCGCGCTCCTGTCATTGCGCGACTTAATCGTCCACATGTAGGTCTTCGCCGCCTCGCTGATGACCCACCGGTCGGACCCGTACAGCTGCCGGATCATCGGTGTGTCCTTGATGACGACCATGACCCTGGCGGGCAGCTCCTGGAGGGTGTCGCGCAGCCGCCACTGGTCACGAGCGTCGAAGGGCGCGTTGTCGTAGGCCGAGAACTCACTGTCGTAGGGCGGATCGACGAACACGAAGTCGTCGGACGTCGGCGCCGACTCCGCGAGAAAGGGCTCGAAGTCGATGGAGCGCCACTCGGTGGCCCCGAGCCGTTCGATCATGGCAGGCGCGAACATCGCTCGGACCTTGTCGGCGAACGGCTTGCGGTTGTAGGTGATCCCCCCGTACGGCACGTTGAACTCATCGCTGGCGTTGAAGCGGAACATCGCCGCGTACGCGAACTCGCGCAGGAAGAGGAAGTCGGCGCTCCTGGCCGGGTCCCACCGGCCGACCCTGCGCGCCTCGTTGTACCGAGCACGGATCGCCATGTAGAACGCCGAGCGGACCGCGCCCTCGAGGTTGGCCAGCAGGTCCCGGCGAGACAGGGTGGTACCAACATCCGTCTGCACCTTGCGCATCCGACGGAACTTGGTCGGGAGATCCCGTTCCAGGCGCGCGTCGAAGCTCGCCACCAACCCCGCGCCCGCCGAACGCACGAGCTGCCGGTATGCAGGAGCATGCCCGATGAGGGTCCTCGGGATCAGCTCGTCGCGCTCCCCCAAGAAGGCGAGCGCTAGCTCGGCGTAGAGCTCGGGCAGACCCGCGAACGCCTCCCACGCGAGAGCGACCGCGTCCATGGCCTCTCGGACCGAGGCATCCGAGGCGCGTGCACTGGTGAACAGGCGCACGAGGTCCACGCATGCGTCATTGGCCCACGCCGGGACCTCGGCGGGCGTCGCGAGGACGACGGACCCGCTCCCGACGAAGGGATCGATGAGACGTCCCGTCAGGGGCGGGGCGGCCGCCGCGATCAGCGTCAGCTCGTCCGACTTCCCGCCCGGCCACTTGACGAACGGGACCAGTCGCGGCGACGACTCGATACGGGAACCGGCGAGCCCCGCGAGCGTCAGCTGGGCGATCATCGGACCGCGACGCCGGGTGGACGGCCCGGCAGGTTGCGGTAGGTCCCCTTGAACCGACGCAGTTCGGACCGATCGAAGACCCACCGCTTGGCCCACTTGCGGGCTCCGGGGACCGCGCCGCGGTTCGCGAGCTTGCGAAGGCTGTCGGGGTGGATGTCCAACTCCCTCGCGGCCTCCAGCAGCGTCAGGACCTGGTCGAGCGGGTCGGTACCCATAGGCTCGATTCTACCCGGTTACCCGGATGGCAGGCTATCCGGATGAGCGGGTCATATCCGATGGGCTGAAAGGCGGCTTGCGGTGTGTCGATCTGCCGAGCCCGGCCTCCCGAGGCTAGAACGGTGTGGCGTCGGTGGCGATACGGTTACCCACTAAGTCGGTCCACATCTCAGCCGACGTCGGGGCGAGCTGTGCATGGCCCGCGGTGGTCGGGTCTGGCCTTGTGGACAACGGCCCAGGTCCTGCGCCATATCTGGCGCCGGCGACCTACGGGTACGGCCGCGAGTGCTCCGACTCGTACAGCGCCGACACCTTGCCGCCCTCGAACGCCCGCACCGCCGCGCGCACGTCCGCGTCTGTGAGGTCGAGCACCCGGAGGGAGCCATCGCCGCCTTTCGCGATCGACTCGACCCGCACGAAGCGGCCCTCGTGGCGCTCGGCGAAATCTGCGAGGGCCCGCAGCTTGGCCTTGGCATCAGCGAGATGGTCGCCGTGGGGATCGACGATTGCCGCGCCCAGGCTATCGTCGTCTCGTCGGGAGATGACGACGAAGTCCGGCTGGAGCGATGCCCATTCCTCCTCATCGTCCTGGTAGGCGATGCGCAGCGACGCTGGCGTCGCGGTCCCCGGGTTGCGATACCAGGCCACGAATCCCGGACGCGCGACCTCCGCCTCCACGACGCTACGCTCCCAATCGTTGAGGTCGACCGGGAACATCCCCTCGGCGTCGGCGAAGAGATGCCCGGGATACGTCGGGAGATCCTCGCCGTTGCGGTCCTTCGTGGCGGCCCGCTCGTTCAGCCGGAGCTGCACCGTCACCGCCTCGGGCGATGTCGTCTGCTCCATGACGCGCGTGTAGGCGTCCCTGGTCGCGCCAGTCTTGTTCTTGATGGCCACCCGGTGCTTGTGGAGCTGGTCCTTGACCCAGCTCGTGGCGACCTCCTCGAGCCTGCCTCGGACGCCGTCGACCCGGAGCAGCGCCGCGCACCGCACACGGATCGCGTCCCGATCCCCCTTCGGGTCCTCCTCCACACGGTGTGCGAACCACGCCTTGCCTACGCCTTCGGGGAGGGCGCTGATGACCCGCTGGGTGTCCCGAGCGACATCCGCAGCGTGGGTCGCGATGGTCCGGGTCTCGGGCCCGAGGCCAAGCTCCTCGCCGACGGTGTTCAACCGCGTGCGACGGAGCGTGGTCGCGAGCAGGTCCTCGACCCCCTTGTCCACGGCAGCCTTGTGCTCGGCCAAAAGGCCGTCCAGGCTCGTGTTGAGACGCGACGCCAGCTCACTGTTGCTGTCAGGGAGGAGAGCGGACCCGGCAACGTCGTCGGCAAGCAGGCGCGCCAGCGCGCGAGCGCGCCGGAACGGGCTCGCGGTCCTGTCCGGGGTCGGGACGCTCGGCAGCTCGTCCACGAACGCGAACACCGATGCGTCGAGCTTCGGGTTGCGCTCGAAGACCAAAGGAGCGCGGATGACGGTGGGTCCGACCCGGTTCTGCCCGTTCTCGGCGCCCTTCCCCTCGAGCTCGTCCTTTGTGGTGGTGAGCGCCTTGCGGTTGAACAGGGGGAGGTAGCACATCACCGAGTTGAGCGAGTCGTCTGTAGCGATCCGGTGCGCGAGCGGCTGGCGCACCATGCGACCGATGATCTGCGCGATGTGCGTCGCGTCCTGTGCGGGTCGCTCCGAGTAGAGCACCTCCGCACGAGGGCAGTCCCAGCCGGTCGAGATCGCCTCCTTGGCGAGCACCACCCGGATCTCGGACTCGGTCTGAATTGACTCCGGGTATACCCAGTCGACCGTCCGCGTCCCCACCTCAAGGCGCTGATGCTCACCAAGCACGTGGGCGATGGCGCGTGGGCCAAGGTCTGGCCACTCCGCCTCGATGATCCCGATCCGTTCCTTGAGCAGGCTGTCGCTCGCCTTGTCGGGGACCTGGACGACGAGCACCGGGAGCACCTCAGGCTCTGCCTGCTCGGCGGAGTACGTCGCCCATCGTTCCTCGTAGGTGCGCGTCGTCTTGACCGCCTCGCGGAGCAGCGTCGTGGAGAACGATCCCGCCTCGTCGGGCTGGTCGAGGCCGATCTCGTCCTTGACGAGGCCCGACGCCCGGACGCGCTCGATGTCGACGACCACGTTAGGGCGGCTGGTCCGGTCGGTCACCTCGCCCATGGCCCGTGTGAACCGCTCGATGGTCGCCGAGATGCCCCAGACGACGGGGACCGCGGGGTTCGACCCGGGTTCGCCGTGGATGAGACGCTGGACTATGCCCTTCCGGTCGGACGCGCGCTTCATGCCGCGGTGCGCCTCGTCGAGCACCATAACCAGGTCGGTCCGGTCGGCGCGGATGGTGTTGCCGAGGATGTCCCAGAACGAGAACTCCCGGTTGTTCGTGCCGCTCTGCGAGAGGCGCGCGGTCTTCGACAGCTTCTGCGTGTTGAGGAAGTAGACGCGACCGGGTGCGAGGTCGGCATCCCCGAAGGACTCGTCGACGTCCTGGAGCGACCACGGCGTCATCAGCTCCGAGGCGTCGTTCATCCGGGCACGGGTCTGGCGGTTCAGGGCCGGGTCGTCGGTGATCCAGAGGAATGTGATCCGCGGGTCGGGCTCCTGGTCGAGGTCCGTCGAGCCGAAGAGCAATGCCTCGATGACCGCGGTCGCGATGACCGTCTTTCCGGAGCCGGTGATGGCCGAGAGGGCGAACGATGAGCGGTCCCTCGATTCGGTCCAGTCCCGCCGCGTCTGGCGGAGTCGTCTGAGGATCTCTGCGGCGGCGTCCCGCTGGTAGTCGCGCAGCTCGTAGCGCATCAGGCGCGGCCCCGGTCGGGCAGGAACATCGAGAGGTACGAGTCGGGGATGCGCACCACGCTCATGTACGTCGGCAGCTCCGCGGCGATGCCGGCGAAGGTCGTCGGCGAGTGAGTCACCAGGAACGCGGTCGTGGCCGACGCCGGTCGTGCCTCCACGAAGCGGCGCCAACGATCCTCGTCGTACAGCACGCCGTAGCTGTCGGTCCAAGTGAACGGCAGACGCGTGCCGTCCCCAGCGAGCCCATTGGCAATGGGCCCCTTCGCGCCTGCCCGGAGCCAGAGGAGCGGAGACACATCACCGAGCGAGAGGCCGAGCTCGATATCGTCAGGGTCTAGGTACCGGAGCTCGGCGAATGCGGCGTTCTCCTCGAACCCGTCCGCCATCGGGGACTCGTCGGTGAAGCGGTAATCGCCGACAATCGGCGCACCATCTGGCGTCCGTCCCGTGATCGCAGCGGTGACCCTGGGCACCGTGATGTGCTCGAAGATTCCCACTGCCTCCCAGGCAGAATCGCCTGGCCGCTGGCCCTGCGAGCGCAGCAGAGCGGCCTCATCTTCCGAGACCTCGTTGTTCGTGATGAGGATGCATTGCCGCCGTCCGGCGTCCTGCCGATTCAGGCGCATCACCGCATGGGCGGTCGTGCCTGACCCAGCAAAGAAGTCGAGTACCACCGCATTCGGCTTGTCCTTGACAGCCAGGCGGATCGCGTCCTCTTCCGCGTACAGGGACTTCGGGAAAGGGAAGGCGCGACCGGGGAGAAGAGCGCGCACGAGCGCGCTGCCGTGCCAACCCGCGTGGTGAGAGGCTCGGTTCCAGACTGTCTTCACTGTGGTCGTCCGAGAGCGACCTCTGCTCGCCGGACGGACCTGGACAGCCCCCGCATCGTCTCGGCCGACGACCTCGATTTCGCCTGTTTCGATCTTCTTAAGGGCCGCCTTGCCGAGGTACCAGATCGTCCCGCGACCCTCCTCGGCTCGATAGTCGCCCAGGCGCGCAAATCCACCGCTGATCAGGCTTCGGAGATATTCGGGCGAAGCGCGCCAGTTGCCTTCGGTGCCGTCAATCTTCAATGGCCAAATCGCGACCGTGCCTTCTGGCTGGTTCCACGCTGACCGGTCCGTGCCCAACGGCTTCGAGTCGCCCACTGCGACGATTTGCCTGCCCTCTCTCGAGGCGAATACGGGATAGAAGAGAGCAGGGCGGTCAGCCCGGCGAGAATTTGTCCCACTGCGCAGCAGCGATTCCCATCGGACAACGCTGGGGTCGTGCGAGGGGCGCTCGTTTAGCAGGTCGTCGGTGGCAGCATGCGGCTCGGCCGAGCCGAAGAAGAGGAAGAATGCGTACTCCTCGACCCGCGCCAACTCATGCTTCCGGGCCTGGCCTGGGGCATTGATTACAATCGTGACCATCTGGGCCCGTACGCCGGGGAACGTTTGGGCGAGCAGCAGCCCAAGTCGATGCACCTCGTTTTCGTCGATGGTTACGATGAGTGCCGAGTCGTCAGGCTTGAGAAGATCCTTTGCGAGTTTCAGGCGGCGCTCCATGAACGCCAGCCACTTGCTGTGGCGGTACGCGTCGTTGTCATCGACGTAGTCGTTGTTGTACTTCCAGTCGCGAGCACCGCTGTTGTACGGCGGGTCGATGTATATGCAGTCGATCTTCCCGGCGTGGGTGAAGCGCAACGCGTCCAGGGCGTGGTGGTTCTCCCCGTTGATGACAACGTGGTACGGCTTGTCGCCACCGCGCTCGACCGATCCGAGGAAGCGCAGCCCGGGCAGCACCGGCTCACCGAAGTCGGAGATGACGACCAGTTCCTCGACCGGGGTCTGTATCTGGGCAGCTTGGTCTCCGGCTGGCAGATACGCCCCGCCGACATCGCGAATCGGGACCAGGGTCGCCTCACGGCCATCGAGAGCCACCACCTCCCAGGTCGGGCTGTCGTCGGCATCCCGGCTGACGACCTGCGAACCCACGCGGATCGGGTGCTGCGGCAGCCGGACGCGCTCGGGGATGTGGTGCTCGAACACAAGCCCGAAACTGCGCCGCTGGCGCAGCCGATCGATCTGGGTCTGGAGCGCCGTCCGTAGGGCCTCGTCCTGGACCTTGTCGAGGAGGACGTCTAGCTCGCTGCGGATATTGGGCGGCATGCGTGTCAGGGTACCTGCCGGATAGGGCCCGGCGCTCCCGCTTGGTACGAGGCGCCAGCTCGAGACAACCGGTATTTCGGAGGGCGGATCCCATGAGCGATGGTGGTTCCGATGGACGACACGAGCCGTGGCGCAGGTTCGAGGACAAGGTCGACCCGGAGAGGTCCCTCGCGCCATCTGAGCGGGCGCGTCGCGCCAAGATCTCGTACCGGGCGTTCATGCGCACCATCGCGCGCAAGGGCGCCAAGACCCGGGCGGTGAAGAAGGCGCGCAAAGACGCGGCGCTCAGGCGATGCCTTGCCGCGCCGCCGAACGAGAAGCGCATTGCCGAGTTCCAGCGGGAGATGGACGAGCTGTTCGAGGCCAAGGTCATCTGGGCTGCGGCACAGCGAGGCGAGCTTGGCATCGCGGACCTGCGGCGACGGCAGCTCGAGCGACGTGAGGACTGCCTGCTGTGCCACCGCCCGTTCACCGACGCCGACCGCAAGACGGGCATCGCCGCCCTTGGTCCACGCCGCCGCGGGCCACGACTGACGTCGCTCCAAGAGACCGGCGCGTCGCCTATGACCAGACGGCCCATCGGCGCCCCTGGGGCGAGTACTCCGCGATCACGTCCACGAACGTCTGCGTGAGCCGTGCCGGGGAGTCCATACCGGACGCGATCACGTCCGCGATCATGCCGGTGACGCGACCCGCGGCCACGTTCGGCGAGTACACCGTGTCGGTCGAGACCTGCGTCACCCGTCCGTGCGCCTGGCCGGTGACGATGGAGTCCGTGAACACGCTCGTCACCCGGCCGTCCGCCCGCGGCTCGTAGATGGTGTCCGTGGACACCTGCGTGACCCGGCCAGGTGCGTCCGGTCGCGCGAGCACCTTCCGGGCGACCTGCGTCACACGCGCCGTGGCGTCGACGTTCGTGTACGCCTTCCGTGCGACCTGCGTCACACGGGCACTGTTCCCGGTCACGTTGGCGTAGACCTTGCGGGCGACCTGGGTGACGCGCCCGTTCGGAGCCAGGCTCGCCAGGACCTTCCGGGCGAGCTGCGTCACGCGCCCCGCCATCAGACCGTGACCACCCCGAACTCGGACGCGTCGACGTCGGCCACGGTCCAGGCGCCCGCGTCTGAGGGGTCGACCGTCATCACGTCGCCATCGAACCGCTGGTACGTCGTGGGCAGGCTCAGGACCACCGACCCGTCGTAGTTGGTCGAGCCTCGGCGCACGGTCGAGCGGACCTGCCGGGTGCCCGCGTCGTCCTTTCGACCGACGAGGCCGAGCACGACCGCCTTGATGGCCCCCGTGACCCCGAGCGGCGCGAACGTGAACGCGTCCCGCTGGGAGCTGGTGCCGCTCGAGATGTAGTCGGTGTCGCTGGTATGGGGGACCTCGTCGACCGCGGCCCAGCGGCTGCCGGTGTTGGGTGTCCATGCCGTGTTGCCGCCGTCGCCGGTCGGCATCGACGTGATGACGCGACCGTCGCCGAGGAACGACGTCGAGCCCGAGCAGAAGTACATGTCGTCATAGGCGCGGGTGTTGCCACCCTGGGCGCTGACATGTGCGTCCCGTGGTATCAGTGGCCCACCCCCCGGTCATCGCACCACCACGGCGCCCTGTGGCGCGCAGTGCGGAAGCTCCGCGGGGTGCCTGCCCGTTACGCGATCGGGACGTGTCCGAGATCGAGATGGCCTGGGACGAGGTCCGTGCCGCCAACACGATGGGCTGGCGGGTCGGTCCGCCCTACTTCCACGACGAGCGGCGGTGCTGGGAGCAGTACGCCTACGACGCCCGCGAGATCCCGGTCGACGGCAAGCGGAGCCGGGAATGGATCGCGGTCGGGCCCACCGAGGTCGGCTGCGTCCGGTCGATGGCCTCCTGCCTGCGGGACCTCAGCGCGGATCGCTGGCCCAGGTAAGAAGGCGCGGAGGCAGCGCTCGCCAACGAGTCCGGTCGCGACCAGAGAGGAGTCCGCATGAACAAGGACCCGGTCCGAGCGCGATACGGCGCGCTGCTCGCGTCGATCGGCGACCGGGCGAACGAGATCGAGCCCCGGCCGCTCGTCAGTCACTGGCCCCATGTCGGTTCGGCGTATCGGGGCCTGCTGATCGTCGGCCAGGCGCTGCGCGGCTGGGGAGGCGAGTGGCAGGCGGGGGCCGTCCGAACAGCCGAGGGACGCGAACGGGTCCTCGACGCCACCGTTGGCGCCGCGACAGAGCACCGCGAGCCGTTGGCGTGGGTGCCGTCCCATCGCAAGGTGAGGAACTCCCCGTTCTGGACCTTCTCGCGCCACCTCGTCGAGGCGATCGAGCCGGGGTCCGAGCCGTGGTACGCCCGCTACGCCTGGGCCAACCTCTACCCCGTCGCGCCGGAGCGACCCCCGGGCAATCCCACCGGTGTATTGAAGGAGGGGCAGGACCCGTTCGTCGGGCCGCTGCTCCTCGATCTGGTCGAGATGCTCGATGCCCGACGGGTCGTGGTCATCGCGGGTCCGGTCTACTGGTACCACGCACGCCGGACCGGCGACCTCTGGGACCTCAGCCCCGCCGAGAAGCCGCTCACCTGGCGCGGGAGGGCATATGGACGGGACTGGGTAATCGGGTACCACCCGCAATGGGCCAGCTTCCAGGGCTGGGGCGCACCGCGCTACGCCCAACTCGCTGCCAGGGCGTTCGAGCCGTCGTAGAGCGGGTCGAGGATTGCGCGGTGGTCTACCGGGAAAAACGGGGAAACCCGGCCGCGCGTGCGACGTACCCGCGGCGTCACCCATTGGCGCGGCGCATACCATGGCGTACCCCAGCCAGGTGGACTGCGGACTTGGGCATCCCCGACGGTTGGTAACACCCGCACAGCAATGGGGACGGCAGTGCCTAGCGTTCGGACCGACAGGTTGGAGTCCATCGCGTTCCTGGACTGGGACAACAGCCTGACGGACAGGTTCACTCTGGTTCCATGGCTGAAGCACCTCGGCGCCAAGCTGCAAGACGCGGCGTTCGTCGACGCCGCAGCCCTCGTCGAGCGATGGATCGCCGTGCTTCGGCCGGCGCTGCTCGCAGGCACGCTGCCCAGAGACGACTACGACCGATTCGCGGTCGATGCCGAGATGGTCTACTGCCAAGTAATGGACGGCAGGGTGGCCCGAGAAGTGAGGCAGGCGGCCAAGTCCTTCTCCGCAGAGCAGCCGCTTCTCCGCGACGGCGCGAAGGACCTCGTCGCGCGACTCGTCCAGCTCCGCTGGCGGCCGGTGGTCGTGAGCGGCGCGCCCATTGAAGTTCTGCGCGCCTACTCGAGGCGCTTGGGCATCCTGACTAGAGACATTCACGCCTGGGAGCTGAGCTCCGACGGCGACCGGTACGTCGGTCGCTTGGCATCGGGCAACACCGCACGCGAAGAGGTCAAGTGGTCGCTGGTCGAGGAGCTCCGCAGGGGCAGTCATGTGGAGCTTGGGTTGGGCGACAACCACGATGCAGACGAGCCTCTCTGGAGGTACGCCTCGATTCGCGCCCAGGTGCACCTCGAGGACCATGGCGTCGTGTCTTGGTCGAGCACGTCAGGCGCACTCGCGCCGGACAGGGGCACACTTCGTGACTTGGCGGCTGCACTGAGGTGACCAGCAGGGTCAGCCAACCGGCCCCTATGCATGCCGCGAGGCCGCGCGGCGGCTTCGCCGGGCTGTCGGTCGAACGTTGTCGTCTTGAGTCGGTGGTGGGCAATGCACAGTGACTGGAGGTTCGATGCGTCGTCCGTGCCGCCGTGGACCTTCGGGACGATGTGGTCGACGTCCGTCGCCCGCAGTCGGCATGTCGTGGATGGGAGCGTGACGACCCACTGGCAGACCGGGTGGCGCAGTAGCTGGCGTGCCCGGCGGTCAAGAACCAGCTGGGGCACTCGACCATCGTGCTGACGTCGAACACCTACGGCCACGTCCTGGAGGCACGGCAGCGCCAGGTGGCGGCGGCGATAGACGCGGCGCTGGGCGGGTGAGGCGTCGAGGCGTGGTCTCGCGGACTCACCTCTAGCGAGTTGGCTCAATCCTCGCGTACGCCTCGTCCTCACTTCGAAGGCTCAGCGAGTCATGGACGCTCCAGCGTTTCATGATCCGGATGTCGTGGAGAGAGATCTCGGTCTCGGACACCAGCGCGTCATCGACGACTTCGATCCCCGGGCAAGCCCCGAGTGCGGCCACCAACCCATCGAAGGCCTGCTGCGCGCGGATACGGCGCTCGGGAACGGCGAAGTCCGACTCCAACATGGTCCCTCGGACCACGAGGCGATAGGAAACGTCCGGAGAGAGCTCGTCGTCGTCAATCAGCAGGTAAATCGAGTGGAGATGCTCACCACTGCCCTTCAGTGGTCTCTCGATGTCCTTCCGCTTGGCACGCAGCCGGTCATTGAACGCGTCGGGGAAGGCCCTGCGGATGTAGCGGTTGGTGAGCCACGCGACGAGAAGGTCGGGCGGCTGCGTCTCGAGGTGCGCAGCTGGATCGACACCCACCAGTCGTGTTCGCGGCACGACCAGGCGCTCGGACGCTGCAACCCTGAACGACTGCGATTGCCCCCCGACCTGCGCCTCGAACTCCAGGACGCGAGGGCTGCGCATGAAGGTCCAGTCCCCTGACGGCCGGGCCGGGAGCCGCCGCACCACGATCAGCTCCGCGTCGGGCTCCTTGGCGATGTCGGGGTGGCAGATGTCGCAGTCGTGGCTGATCACGACGAGGTGATCGTCGGTCGCGAGAGGGGCCAGCGCGGTCAGCCGACACAACTCGACCGCGAGGTCTTGTGGAGGAATCGAACCCTGTCGCCATCCCCTGGCGCGCAGGTCCAGCACCGGCGAGGGCGGAGCCGCCGGGTCGGTCAATCGTCCTCGTCGCCGAACGATGGACGGGTCAGCCAATCGATCTCTGCCCCGCCGCCGCGTGACGAACCCATCTTGAGTCCATGGCGGGTCGCCGCCTCGTGGACCGAGGTTGTTGTGCGCCTGCGCATGGGTTCACCTGACGACAGTCGGCTCGAGGCGGCATCGAGCCGGTCCTGCACGTCGCGGTCGGGCAGGTTGTCGTGGCTCAGCAGGTCCGCGATGGACATCCCATCGGCCCCTGGCATGCGAACAAGGTCGCCGAGCGGCCGAGAGGAGCGCCGTCGCCAAGAGGCGGCAATATCAGCGACGCGCCCGAGGCGGACCATGTTGGCTCGCTGAGGCGTGACCTGGCCTGCGAGCCATGCGTAGACGGTCGGCCGCTCGACCCCAAGGGCACGTGCCGTCTCCGAGATGTTCAGTCCGAGCGTAGCGCGAATCTCCGCGATGACCCGCTCGGGGACCAACAGGTCGATGTTGGCGACCACGACCCCTCGCGGGTTCCTTCGTAGGATCAGTGTGGATCCGGTGCCGGGCATGTCCTCCACCAGCACCTGGTAGTACATGGCCGCAGCCTGCGGCCAAGCCGGATCGATCGAACCCAACATCCCCACGACCATCGACCGCAGCGCGGTCCCGGTCGCGGTGACGTTCTGGCCGCTCTCGGCAACACCACTCGTCGTTCCGTCCCACCCGGCCTCGCTCGCGTTGGTTCGACCGCTCGTGGTGCTGCGCGACCAACCGCGAAGTGACAAGAGGTCCGTATCCCAGGTGATAGCGGTCATGACGTCGCCCCCTCCAGCTCCTCCATCTTCCACGCCCTGAGCGCGTGGGGCGTGACCGCCTCCCGGAAGATGCCCTCGCTGACGTCGTGCAGCTGCCAGAAAACGTCGAGCAGGACTCCGGGACGATACTCCCGCGTCTGCGTGGAGAAATGGTCGACATCGAGCAAGGCGTATTCACCGTCCCCCTCTCGAGGTGCGATGGACACGTCGGCCGGCTGAAGGTCGGCCGGAAGCGCGAACGCGCCGGCGCTCCGGGTGAATCGGACGATGCACTGCCCGCTGGGGGTCGTCGCCTGGACGACGAAGACGCTGCGACTGCGCTGTGCATCGACCGGCGCGAGGTCGATGCCAGCCAAACCTGGCACCACGTAGTCCTCGATGCGGTCGCCAGCGCTCGCCCGGATGTGGTCCACGTAGCGCAGCCCCACACGTTCTGCGAGGGCAACGTTCGCGACCTCTCCGACAAGCTCGAGGATCGATCCGAGCTCCTGGCTGAAGGCATCGAAGGTGTCGTAGTTCGCCACTTCGAAGGTCACGAACTCCGGAGCGATGACGACCGCCTTCGTACCGTCCTTGTCTGCGAACGTCCACTTGGTCATCGCGGTCCCGGGGCTCGCGGCCATGGCAGGGCCAAGCACGATCTCCTGGATCTGGGCCTCGCTGTAGCGCGGATAGCCGGCGTTCCGCAGCCGCTCCTGGATCTGTGGGATGAAGGTCTGCATCTGGAGTACGGCAGAGATACGGACCTGGGCGAGGACGAGGAGTAGAGGGCTGTTGTGAAGCTTCAGTGGGGGCCGTGAGCGGTGCACGGGCAGAACTTTACAGCAGACTTGACACGCCGGCCATAGCCCGACTGCCTGCCCGTCGGGGTAGGACCATCACGGTCTTCGGGATCCAAGGGCCCACCGTCCATGGACGTTCACCTTGTCCACCAGGTGCCTCCGCCGTGGCTGGCAGCGGGGCTGGCAGGTTGCCCCAGGAGCTAGCAGGCAGCCGCTCAAACCTATGTATCGGGGCGCACTTGCGAGAGATATGTGGTGAGCCGGCTGGGATTCGAACCCAGGACACGAGGATTAAAAGTCCCCTGCTCTGACCGCTGAGCTACCGGCCCGCTGGGTATCGTACCGGCGCCATTCCGGTTGCCACCGACCCCACCCTGCGATCGACTGGCTGGTTCTGGGCCACGCAGGCCACCGACGGGCCCGACGCGTCGCGCCGAACGGCTACTGCGAGACGCCCGCCGATGCCCCCGGCGTGGGCGAGGCCACCGGTGGCTCCGGGGTCGCCGGGGCCGTGCTGACAGCGGGGCCCGCGGTGGGCGCAGCACCACCGCCGTTGACCGCCGCGAGGCGGACCCGGCGGTTGCCCGATGGCCAGATCTCCACGGTCGTCACGGTATCGGCGGCCGGGACCGGGTAGCCGATGAAGCCCGACACGCGGTCGCCCGGCGACAGCGGCTGGCTCTGGAGGTCGGGGATGGTCATGTCGTTCCGGGAGAACCCACTGGGATAGACGAGCGCGCCGCTCGACGTCCGCAGGTAGAGGTCGGTGGGGTCGGCCTGGAACACGCTGGTACCGGTGTTCTCGATGGCGACCTGGAGCCCCACGTACCGGGTCCCCTCGGCCGGCGTGGACGAGGCGTCCGTGAAGGGGTCGGTCACCTTGATGGTGAAGGTGCCCTGGCTGCCGTCCTCCGCGGTGAATGGGATGGGCTGGCCCACCGCGGGCCCGGGGTCGGTGTCGACGTCGACCAGGGGGAGGGCCAGGTAGGTGCTGGGGGTGTAGGTGATGTCGTCGATCTTCGCCCCGCTTGGCAGGACGTAGCCCACGAAGCCCGAGATCCGGTTGCCGGGCGCCAGGGTCTGCGACTGGAGGTCCGGGATGGGGTCGGCGGCATCGCGTGCGACGTACACCGGCGTGTAGAGATAGCCGTCCGTGTCGCGGACCACGATGTAGTAGGGGTTGGCGTCCAGCTGCTGGTCGTCCGCCGCGGTGAACACCGCGATGATCCCCACATACCGGGAACCTGCCGCGGGCGGGCTGTCCGGGGTCCCCGCGAATGGGTCGTCGAGCTGCTTGACCTGGATCGTGCCATGGGTCACCCCCTGGTCATCGACCAGCGGGACCTCCGTGCCCACGCTGGGTGCCGCCTGCGCGAGCACCGACGGGACCGTGCCGACCAGCACGGCGTTCACGATGACGAGAAGGGCCACGAGCAACCGCGCGGTGCGTCGCATCCACCGACTCCCTTCTGGGACGGCGCCCGTGCCTCGGCAGCCGGGCTGGACCGTGCAAGGGGCACATCTTAGGCAGTTCGCGACACTCTGCTTCCGCGATACTCCGCCCGTGCGACGACGTGTCGATCCGACACCGCGACGACGGACCCGACGACCGGGGCTGCGAGCGGCCATGGGCATCGCCCTCGGGCTCGCGGGCCTGCTCCATGTGGCCGGCGCCTCCGCGCAGTCGCCAGTGGTCGTGTCGTCCCCCGTCCCGGCGCCGGTCGGCCCCCAGGAGGTCGCACCGCCCACCGACCTCTCGGCGACCTGCGTGGCCGTCGAGGATGCGGCGCCAGCTCCGTCCGGCGCCCCGCCCGTTGGGTCGAGCACGGTCAGCGACACGGCGGGCACGGGGCTGGACCTCATCAGCGTCCCCGTGGGCTCGAACCCGGCGGGCGTCGCGGTGGATGCGAGCGACACCTACGGCCGGGTGTTCACGGCCGTGCGTGGCGAGGACGCCCTGGACGTCCGCTATGGCCGGTCGCCCGACCTGCGGGACGCGTGTCGACTGCCCATCGACGGCGCGCCCACCGACGTGGCCATCGACCCCACCACCGGGGTGGTGCTGGTCGCCCTGGCGGACAAGGCCGCGGTGATGGTCATCGATGGCCGCTCGGACCCCACGACCATCCTGGGCTGGGTCGAGCTGCCCGCGAACCCGGGGCAGTTGGTCATCGACGAGTCGGGCGCAGGCGGTTGGGTCACCCTCCCGGAGCTCGGCGCGGTCGCACGCCTCCAGGCGGACGCCGATGGTCGCACGTGGCGCCTTGGAGACCGGTCCGATGCCGGGAGCTATCCGGTGTTCCTGGCAGCCGACCCGGCGCGCCACCGGCTGTTGGTCTCGGCCCAGGGCCAGCCGCCGGACGCCGAGGGCGACCAGGGGCATGGCGCCATCCTGCTGTTCGACACGAGCGGCGAGCGACCCGTGCCCATCGGCGACCCGAGCCCGGCGGGCGTGCCCACGGGCGCGGTGTTCGACCCCGAGTCGGGCACCGCCTACGTGCTCGAGAACGGGCCCGACACCCTCGCGTGGATCACGCTCCCCGAGGGTGGCGCCCCTACCATCGACCGGGTCGCCCTGCCGTGGGGCGACGCGACCCAGCAGCTCAACCCGGTCGACCTCGTGCTCATGCCCGGCGGCCGGGAGCTGACCATCACCATGTCCTCGGGCCAGGACGGGTCGTCCATCGGCGGCCATCTCGACGTGTTCTCGATCGACGACGCCGGTCGACCCACGTACGCCCGGTCCATCCCGTCGGCACCCCGCACGCGTGGCATCGCCATCGACGCGACCACCGGGCGGCTGTTCGTGACCGACGTCACCGACGGCCGACTGGCCGCATACGACGCCGACGAGCCATCGGAGCCGCCACCGCCCCCACCATCCCAGATCGCGGAGTCGCTGCCCGGGCCGCTCCAGATCTCGTTCGAACCGGCGGACGTGGTGCGAACCGTGGGACTGTCACTGTTCGTGCTGCTGCTGGTGGGCGCGCCCACGCCGTTGTTCAACGAGACCCTCGAGTCGCACCTGGAGGTCATCCATGGTGCGTTCGCCAGGCGGACGCGCGGCGGGCGCCGGTGGCTGTCCCGGGTCGTCGAGGCCGCCCGGCGCTTCGCGGGCAGCGTGTGGGGCGTGGCGGTGTATCTCCTGGCCGCCGCGATCCTGTATTCGTTCCTGACGCCCGGGTTCCCGGGCAACGACTGGCTGCTGGTGCTGGGGCTCTCGGTGTTCAGCCTGGTGGTGGCCACGGTGGTCGACATCCTGCCGGGCGAGCACTACGTGCGTCGGAGATACGGCGAGCGCGGGCGGTTCCGGGTGGTGCTCTGGACCCTCGTGCTGGCGGCGGCGACCGTGCTCATCAGCCGACTCGGCAACCTCTCGCCGGGCTACATGTACGGGATCATCGGCACGTTCGTGTTCACCACCTCGCTCAGCCGCGAGGACGAGGGACGCATGGAGGCGCGGGGCGCCGTGGGGCTGCTCGTCCTCGCGCTGGTGTCGTGGTTCGCGCGCATCCCGTTCGAGCCTACGCCCGGGGTGCCGCTCACCGGACCGCTGCTGGTGGTGAACATGGCCTTGGTGGGGATGTTCGTGGTGGCGGTCGAGGGCCTGGTGTTCGGCCTCATCCCCATCAGCTTCATGCCTGGCCAGAAGATCCTCGCGTGGAGCAAGTGGCGCTGGGCGCTGCTGTGGGGTGCGGGTCTCGCGCTGTTCGCGCACGTGCTGGTCTATCCAGTGACGCTCGCGCAGCCGAGCCCCGACCCATCGACGCTGGCCACCACGCTCATCAGCGCCGGACTATACGGCGCGCTCGCGATCATCTTCTGGCTCGCCTTCCGCTGGTATGACGCCCGCGTCGGCGGGGAGGGGGAGGGCTCGCCGGTGGGTGCCGAGGGTGCCGAGGGTGCCGGGGCCGCCGACGGTGCCGGGGCCGCCGCGGGCGCCGCGGGCACGGGGAGTGCCGAGACCGCTGAGCCCTCGCCAGCGTCGGCGGAGCCGAGGGACCCGCCGGACCCGAAAGCCCGCTGATGTTCGGTGCTGGCGAACGGCGACCAGCCCGGATGCGGGGTTCGGCCCGCTCTGCCGAGCGATTCGCCGCGCGCTGACCCCCCCCACCGCACGAACGCGTTCGGCTGGAGCGGATTGCTGCGCGGTTCGGGTCGCGAGCCAGTGTCGGGAGCTCGCTCGGACGCCCCTGGGCCACGCTAGGCGTGCAATCGGGGCGGGTGGCGTTCGGTGCCACCGAATTCGCGCCCACCGCGCCCATGCCACCGAATTCGCGCCTGTTCGCGCCCACCCCGCCCATCCATCGACCGCGCCCACCGCGGCCCTGCCGCACGCCCGGCGTGCCCACCGCGACAGATATCCACATCGACGTAAGCCGCAGGTGATGGCCCATGTGCTCTCATGCGCCATGACACCACCGCGCGCGCTGACCCGACCGACCTCCGGTGACGACCCGGACGCAGCCACGGGTGCCGCACGACGCCTCGCGCTGCGCATCGGCCTCTCCATCCATGACGAGCGGCGGCGGCGAGGCTGGAGCTTCCGCGAGCTGGCCAGCAAGGCAGGGCTGGCCGCCAGCACCGTGCACGCCATCGAGAACGGGGCCGCCGCGTCTGCCGAGACGTACATCCGCCTCTCGAGCGCGCTCGGCCAGGAGTTCCAGGCGGGGATCGTCGGTCGCGCGCAGCCCGACCATCAGCGCGACGGAGCGGACCTGGTCCATGCGGCGATGGGCGAGGCGCAGGCCGCGACGCTCCAGCGGCAGGGGATGCCCGTGCGCCTGGACGAGCCGTGGCAGCACTACCACTTCTCCGGGCGCGCAGACCTCATCTCGTGGAATCCTGCGTGGGAGGCGCTGCTGCACATCGAGAACCGCACCCGGTACCCGGACGTGCAGGACTCGGTGGGGCGCTTCAACGCCAAGCGCAGCTACCTCGCGACGGCGCTCTGGCGCGCGCTCGGCTTCCGCCGGCCGCCCACGACGGAGGTCCATGTGATGGTCGCGATCTGGTCGTCCGAGGTGCTGCGGGTCATCCGCCGCGACCCGGCCACGTTCCGCGCGACCTGCCCCGACCCGCCGCAGGCGTATCTCGACTGGCTGTCGGGCATCCCGCCGACACGCACGAGGGTCACCACCTTCGTCCTGTTCGACCCGTTCGCGACTGGTCGACGGCGACGCTTCCTCGACCTCGAGTCGGCACTCGACGGGGCTCGGGCGCGGATCCACGACTACGCCGAGGCCGCGGCCCTCCTGCAAGCCCAGCACTGAGTTCCCCGGAACGTGGTGCGCACGAATTCGCTATCACCGAACGGCAGCCGGGCGGCGTGCGAGCTTTGGGGCTCCCAGTTCCGCCTGCGCGCGGGCGGCGCGGCCTCGCAGGCCCCTACCTGAGCGGCCGCGTTCGGTGTGATTGGAATTCGGTCGGGTTCGGGCCCCATGGCTCCGGATGCGTGGCCGGAAGCCTGCGATCGGGCGAGGTGGCGTTCGGCACCACCGAAACCGTGCGGGGCTGCGGGGGCTCGGCCGGGCGGGCCGGCGACCCAGGCTATCGGGCGTGGATGGCGCGCGCCCCACGATCGGTGAGGCGCCACCAGACCGGTCCGACGACCGACCCAGACGGGGCGCTCGGATGGCAGCCGCCCGACTGGGGTGCCGGGCACGCCGCCGACGAGGCACGGCCCACCGGCCCAGCTGATACGCACCCGCCAGCCAGCGGACACGAGGCGCAGGACGTCGGCTCGCACGCGGCGTCGGTGCGCTCAAGGTATCCCAGCCGCTCGCACTGCTCGAGGGCACGTCGGAGGCCACCAGCGTCCGTGCCCATCCTGGCCGCCAGCGCCCCCATCGACGGTGGGCGCGGCTCGGCCAGGGCGCGCAACAGGTCGGTCAGCATCGCGCCGCCTCAGCCGGCTGCGCCGCTGACGCCGGCGGCGACCGGGCGGAGAGCCGCTCGACCGGCCCGCTCCCGCACGCCCACGAACCAGAACAACGCGACGTTGGCGAGCAGCAACCCGGCCGCGACGGCGACCCAGACCGGATCGTGGGCCACCACCAGCTGATAGAACAGGACCGCCGACGACCACGCCACGATCCCGATGTGGGCCACGGCGAGGAGCGTGTAGTGCGCTCCCATCTCGCGCGTCATCGCCGCCGTCGCCGCGACGCAGGGGACGTACAGCAGCACGAACAGGAGATACGCGACGACCTGCGGCTGGCCCTGCGAGAACCCGGTGCGCAGCCCCGTGAACACGCTGCTGCTGGCACCCACCTCGTCCGCCACCGCCTGGTCGGAACCGCCGACCACCCCGAACCCGAACGGGTCGGTGAACGCCGCTGGCAGGCCTGCGAGGTTGTCGGGGATGGTCGCCAGGGCCGCGCCCAGCGCCGCGACCAGGTCGAAGCCGCCCGAAGCACCCGAGCCCGCCTCGGCCCCCGAGGCCTCGGACGCGTCCTCCTGCCCATACAGCGCATTGAGCGTCCCGACCACCGTCTCCTTGGCCAGGATGCCCGTGAAGATGCCGACCGTCGCCGGCCAGTTGTCCTGCTCCACGCCCATGGGCGTGAACACCGGAGTGATGGCGCGGCCGATCCCGGACAGCACGGAGTCCGACGTGTCCTCGTTGCCGAACGTGCCGTTGGTGCCCAGCGAGTTGAGCACCGCCAGGATCGTGACGATGGGGATGATGAACTTGGCGCGCGTCATGAACCCCAGCATCCGCTGGGTCGCCGAGCGCACGATCGTGCCCAGCCGCGGCCGGTGGTACGGCGGCAGCTCCATGATCATGTAGCTGGGCTCACCCTGGAACAGGGTGCGCTTGAGCATCAGCCCGGTGAGGATCGCGGCGACGATGCCCACGCCATACAGCGCGAAGGTCATCCCGCCAGCTGCGGCGCCAAAGAACGCTGCGCCAAACAGCGCGTACACCGGCAGCCGCGCACCGCACGACATGAACGGGTTCATGAAGATGGTCAGGTACCGGTCACGCCGGTGCTCCAGGGTGCGCGTGGCCATGATCGCCGGCACGTTGCAGCCAAAGCCGATGAGCATCGGCACGAACGACTTGCCGGGCAGCCCGATGGCACGCATGAACCGATCCATCACGAAGGCCGCGCGGGACATGTAGCCGGAGTCCTCCAGCAGCGCCAGCCCCAGGAACATGGCGAGGATGATGGGGATGAACGTGAGCACGGTCTGGATCCCGGCGCCCACGCCGTCCGCGAGCACCGTGACCACCCAGGCCGGGGCGCCCAGACCCACGAGCAGGGCCCGGGAGCCGTCGACGAAGATGGCGCCGCCGGCCAGGTCGAAGAAGTCGATGAAGGCCCCGCCCACGCTGATGGCGAACCAGAACAGCAGGTACATGACGCCCAGGAAGATGGGGATTCCCAGCAGCCGATGGAGCACCACGCCATCGAGGTGCTCGCCCGTGGTGCGCGTGGCCGGGGGCCTGGACAGGCACTCCGCGGCGACGTCCTCCACGAATCGGTAGCGCGCCTCGGCGAGCGAGATGTCGACGCTCTCGTCGATCTCGGCCTCCAGCGACGAGGCAGCCTCCTCGACCTGGGCGCGGGTGAGCACCCCTGCGGTGACCACCTGCCCGATGGCGGCGTCGTCCCGCTCCAGCAGGCGGAGCGCCAGCCAGCGCGCATCGGCTCCCGACGCGCCCACCAGCTGACCCAGCTGCGAGGCGAGGCCCTCCGCGGCCCGCTCGACCCCGGGCGCCAGCTCGACCGACGCGGTCGGCACGACCGGCTGCCGCCAGGCCCCCAGGAGCGCCGCGCGGACCCGGGCGATGTCCCGCCCGTCGGTCGCGGTGATGGCCACCACGGGGCAGCCCAGCCGCTCGCCCAGGCGGGTCGTGTCGATGGTGATCCCCTCCGCGGTCGCGCGGTCGTGCATCGTCAGCACCACCACCATGGGCAGCCGAAGCTCCACCAGCTGCGTGGTGAGGAACAGGTTGCGCTCGAGGTTGGTGGCGTCGACCACGTCCACGATGAGCGCGGGCTCGCCGCCCAGGATGTAGTCGCGGGCGATCCGCTCATCCTCGGAGGACGCGAGCAGGGCGTAGATGCCGGGCAGGTCCACGAGCGGCACGCTCGCGTCAGCCAGCCGGACGCTGCCCTCCCGCCGCTCGACGGTGACACCCGGCCAGTTGCCCACGCGCTGGTCGCTGCCCGTGAGGCCGTTGAACACGGTGCTCTTGCCCGAGTTCGGGTTGCCCACGATGGCGATCGTCCGACGCGCCCCGCTCATGGCGTGGGCTCCACGACCAGTGCGTCCGCCTCCGCCTTGCGCAGGGACAGGCCATAGCCGCGCACGATGACCTCGACCGGGTCACCCAGGGGCGCGACCTTGACGACCCTGAGGACGGCCCCCCGGGTCAGCCCCATGGCCAGCAGGCGGCCCCGATATGCCGGATCGGCGGCCTGATAGCCCGTGATGGTGGCGCTCCGCCCCACCGCCACGTCCCTGAGCCTCATGCGGCCGACCCATCCCCGCCCCGCGACGTCGGCCGGTGGCGGACGTCGATCGCCTCGCAGCTGCGTGCGTCGATGGCGACGTGGCAGCCCGGCAGCCGCACGACCACCGGCGAGCGATGCCCCGTGCGCACGACCGAGAGCGAGACGCCGGGGATGATCCCCAGGGCGAGCAGCCGGCCGCGCTCGATGCCCTCGACCCCCACCCCCGTCACCATGACGGTGCTGCCAACGGGCACCTCGGACAGCCGGATGGGCGGGAGCAGCGCCATCAGGCCACCCCCTCCGCCACGGACGTGATGTGGATCCCGGAGGCGACCTCGGCGCCGATGGCCGCGCTGCCCAGCTCGTGGGCCACCTCGAACACGCTGCGCCGTGGCCCGACCTCGGTCACCCGCACGGCGGTGCCGATCACCAGGCCATGCGCCCGAAGATAGCGCAGCACCTCGGGGTCCTCGTCCTCGAACGCGACCACCCGGACCTGCTCGCCCGGCTCCACGTCCGCGAGCGTCCGCTCGCTCGGTCGAACGGGGTCGTCCGGCGAGCGCGGGATGGGCAGCCCGCGCGGGCACGTGGCAGGGTGTCCGAGGTACGCGTCCAGGGCCTCGATGACCTCGGGGCTGGTCGCGTGCTCCAGCAGGCAGGCCCACGCGGTGGACGCGATGGGGTCAAGGTCCAGGTGGTCCACCAGGAACCGCTCCCAGACCCGGTCCCGGCGGATGACGTCCCACGCCCCCGCACGGCCCTCGTCGGTCAGCAGGTAGCCGTGGTACGGCTCGTGGGTCACCAGCCCCTCGCGGAGCAGCCGCCGGAGCATCTCGCTGACCGCGGCCACCGTCACGCCGAGGCGCTGGGCGAGCGACGTGCTGGTGACGTGCCGCTCGGCACCCCCCAGCACGGCGAGGGACTTGAGATACATCTCCACGGCCTCGCTGTGGCCACCTGGTCGCATCGTCCTCGTCGCCTCGGCGCAGGCCCTCGGTCCCGCGCGCACCGCGCGGTCCTCCGAAGGCTGGCCATAGCGTCCGTCGACAAGGGAGCCTGACCTATCGCCAAAGGTCGGCTTGGCGTGTGACCAATGGCCCGGTCCACATCGACGGCGCAGCCCGCCTGAGCCACCACGCGCGACGCCCGCCTTGTCGATGCCTGGCTCGCGCGACGCTTGCGGCCGCCCTCGCCCGCCGGTATGCTCGCGACCTCGATGGATCGAACGATGCGCCCGCTTGGCTGTCCCTGTTGTCGTCGGCGGCCCCGCCGTGTGGAGGATGGGGTCTGAGGTTCCGACCGCGCTGAGCGCCATCGCTCGCGGGTGACAGGGACCGACGACCGGTCCCGGGGCCGCTGTCCAGCACGGACGGCGGCCGTTCCATCTCCACGCATTCCCGGCGGAGGTCGCTCCCCATGCGCCCCCGACTCGGGGGCCGGGACCTCCTGCCGCACCGGCCCGACCGGTCCATCGGAGATGACGATGTCCGTGCTCACCCCTCCTGCTCGCCAGATCGACCCGCGTGGCCAGCGCTTCGGCGCCGGCGTCTCGGCGCTCGTCCTCGCTGCCGCGTTCGTGCTGGGCCTGCCCTGGCTCGCCATCCTCATGGGCGTGGACCTGGCGCTGTCCTCCGCGTTCGGCACCCGCTGGTTCCTGCCCAGCCGGCCGTGGCCCACCGTCCGGCGCACGCTCCGGCTGGGCGCGGTGGAGCCCGAGCACGAGTACCCGCCCGCTTCGCGCAGGCCCTGGGCGCCACGTTCCTGGGGCTCGCGGCGCTCGCGTTCCTGCTGGGCGGGAGCACCATCGCCTGGCTGCTGGTGGGTGCGGTGGCGGCCCTCCAGACGCTCCTCGCCGTGACCGGGATCTGCGTGGGCTGCCGGCTGTACTTCCTGCGCTGGTGGGTCCCGTCGCTGTTCGCCCGCTGTTCCGCAGCTCCGATTCGCGGCGCGACGCCGTCCCGAAGCTCGTCCGCGTGGACTGACCGGGCTCTGGCCGCCGGCCGTCTGCCGGCGGGTCCGACGGGAGCCGCGGCTGGAGCGGTCCGTGCGCGAACGGACGCGGCCCCGAGGGGAGGGGCCGCGTCCAGGCGGAGGAGGGGTTGGGGGCGGCCGAGGGCCGCTGGGCTAGGAGGTCGGGAACTTCCTGGGCCAGCGCACTGGCCTCGCTCTGGATGGTCGCCGCGTCCACCATGGTCGTGGCGCCGGACTCCAGCACGCCGGTCCACGTGTCGAGGATGGACTGCGCCAGGCCGCTGTCGAACAGCGATGCCTGGAGCTCGGCCTTCTTGGTCTCGATGAGGGCCGCGAACGTGGGGTCCGCCCGGAACTTCTCGACGAGCGGGTTGGAGCGGGTCATGCCACCCGGGCCACCGTTGCCGAAGCCGCCACGACCCTGGCCGCCGTCGGGCAGGGTCGAGGGTCGAAGCTGCCACTGGGACCACCGGGGAACTGGCCGCCGTCGCCGCGCGGGCCCTGGCCGTCGCCGAAGCCACCGCCGCCCATGCCGGTGCCGAACGCCAGGTTCATGTCCCACGGCACGATCGTGAACGTGGCGGTCGTGGCGTCCCAGTACAGGTACGCGTTGTTGCCGGGACCGTCGATGTCGTCGAAGTTGTCGAGCAGGTCCATCATCGCGAGGTAGGTCGCGAAGGCGTCCACGTCGAACCGCTCGGCCAGACCCGCAGAGAACGTCGCCTGGTCGGACTCGTTGACCCACTGGAGGAACTCGATGAGCGGCGTCATGTCCGTGACGTCGTCACCGGCCTCCTGGTCGAACACCTCGTCATAGGACTCGGGGTCGTCGCCGCGATACGACCAATCGCCGGTGCTCTCGGCCTTGTACAGCGCACCCGCATCCTCGAAGTGCTCCGCCATCCAGTGATCCTCGGGGTCCTCGATGACGAGCCGCAGCACGGGGTCGCTGCCGTTGACGCTGAAGGAGCTCGAGGAGGCCTCCTGCGAGGCGAGCCCGGCGGCTGACAGCAGCTCCAGCGCGACGGCCTCGTTGAGCGCCGTCTGGGTGCTGTTGGAGCGGACCACGATGTCGGTGACACCGTCGATGGACTGGTCGTCCACGTTCTTGTCGAGACGCAGCAGCCACGGCAGGGTCTCCGCGGCCGGGAGGTCGGACGTGGTCGCCCCGGACGACTGTGCTGGCTCCGCGGACTCGGCCGGCGCCGCGGTCGTGGCGGGCTCCGCCGTCGCCGCGGGAGCCGCGGTCGCGTCGGTCGACGAGTCCGAGCCGGGGACGCTGGGGGCGCCGTCGGGTACCGCTGGGGGCGTGCCCGTCGTCCCGTCGCCCTGCTGGCCGCCCGGGAAGCCGCCACCCGGGAAGCCGTCGTTGCCGCTCAGGCTCCGCAGCGAGGAGTTGCCCTTGAGGCGCATCCCCACGTCCTCGTAGGTCACGCCGTCGATGACGGCGGTGACCGTGAGCCACTCCTTGGTCTCGTCGGCCTGGTAGGCGGCGATGGCCGCGGCGTAGTCGTCGGGGTCGACGGTGATGCTGATGGAGTGGACGTACGAGCTGTCGAAGAAGCCACTGGCCGTGCTGGCGCTCGCGGCAGGGCTGGCATCCTGGGCCAGGGCGGCGGGTGCCAGGCCGCCGACGCCGGAGATCGCGATGGCCAGCGCGACGGCAAGGCTGGGCCGGAGGGACGCGCGCGGTGGGGCGTGGCTGGTGAGGTGCATGGGTCGTTTGCTCCGTGGTCGGTGAGTGGCGGGGACCGCTCGTGACCACACGATGCGCCCGGATCCTGTGCCCCAGATGAGATCTCGTGGTGATCCACATCCGATCCTCAGGGATGGCGTTCACGATCCGCTCATCACCCGGCGCAGCACGGTCCGTGCCGCCGACCACGATCACCGAGGCCACGCCCATGACCCCCGCGCTCATGTTCCTGCTCGACCTCATCGCCATCGGCGTGCTGGCGTTTGGCATCTACTTCCCGCGCCATCACCGCAAGGACATGCTGGTCGCCCTGGTGGGCATCAACATCGGCCTGCTGGCGGTCACCGCCGCCCTCGCGTCCACCGACCTGTCCATGGGCATCGGCTTCGGCCTGTTCGCCGTGCTCTCCATCATCCGCCTCCGCTCGTCGGAGGTGGACCAGCAGGAGGTCGCCTACTACTTCGCGGCGCTCTCGCTGGGACTGCTGGGCGGCGTGACCTTCACCCCCGAGTGGATCGGCCCGGTGCTCATGGTCACGGTGCTCCTCGGCATGTTCCTCATCGACCACCCGCGGCTGTTCGCGCGGTACCGGGTCGCGACGCTCACGCTCGATCGCGCCTGGACCGACGAGCCGGCCCTGATCGCCCATCTGGAGCAGCTGCTCAACGCGAGCGTCAAGCAGGTCAAGGTCCGGCGCGTGGACCTGGTCGAGGCGACCACCAACGTCGAGGTCCGCTACGAGCTGCTGCCGACCACCGTGATCAGCCCCCGTGTCGTCCCCGGCGCGGTCGAAGGAGGTGTCTGATGCTCCCGCTCGCGTTCGCCGACCGCCTCGCGCTCCTGCCGTGCGTCTCGCTCGAGGAGCTCGACGCGCAGGCCGCGCTGCTGACGCGCCGCGACCGCAAGTACCTCGTGCCCATGGCCGTCGCCGAGCGCGTGGTCACCGAGCTGGCGGCCCTGGCCCGCGTCCTGGAGATCGATGGGCGGCGGCAGTTCGGCTACGAGTCGGTCTACTTCGACACCCCGGAGCACATGAGCTACCTCAACGCGGCCCGGCGTCGACCGAGGCGCTTCAAGGTGCGCACCCGCGCGTACCTCGACACCGGTCGCTGCGTCCTGGAGGTCAAGACCCGGGATGCCCGTGGCCGCACGGTCAAGACGCAGCACGACAAGGACCTCACGCGTCGTGACCGGCTGGATGCGCACGACCGGCTGGTGGTGGGCGGCTACCCGGAGATCGGCATCGCGGGCCGCGCGTTGGAGCCCGCCGTCACCACCCGCTACACCCGCGTGACGCTGCTCGTCGGGGCCGATGCGCGTGCGACGCTCGACACGGATGTCACGGCCATCGCGCCCGACGGCCGAGCGGCGCACCTCGCTGACATGGCCATCATCGAGTCGAAGTCGGCCGGCGCGCCGTCGCCCGTGGACCGCCTCCTGTGGTCGCTTGGCCACCGGCCCATCAGGGTCTCCAAGTTCGGCACCGGCCTCGCTGCGCTATTCCCGGAGCTCCCCTCCAACAAGTGGCACCGCGCGCTGGGCGCATCCTGGGAGGTGGGTGCCGGGGCCGGCGCCCTGGCGGCGGGCTGACCTGCCAGCCCGGGGGCGGTCCCGGGCTGGCATCGCGTGGCCGGACCCCTCGTCGACGTCTGCTCGCCCATCGCTGGCATGGCCGCGGCGGCGCGCGTTCCGGCCCGCCGTGTGCGCGAGTCGAAGCGACGTTGCAACGCCGGCACCAGGATCGTGACCGTCACGAGAGCGGGGCGGCGTGTAGGGTCAGCGGGCCCACGCCACCAGAGAGGGACCCATGAGCGCCTCAGCCACGTCAACCGAGAGCGGCACGCCCAACCTCGACGCGTCCATCGAGCAGGCACGAGCGGTGGCCGACGAGGCCGCGGGGCGCCTTCGCGAGACGGCGACGACCGCGGCCGACCTGGTCGCGCAGAGGGCGCCTGGCGCCACGGCCTTCTCGCAGCAGGCGATCTCCGGCGTGGCCGAGCGCATCGACCGCAGTCCCGAGGACGCGCTGCTGCTGGCGAGCGTGATGACGGCCGGCGTCTGGGTGGGCATGGTGCTGTCCAAGGTGCCCAGGTGGCTGATGCTGCTGGCCCTCGCCCCGACGGCCATCGTGGTGCTGGCCACCCTGCCCCGCTTCGCGACGCGCCGGACGCGCACGAAGCGGCGCTGAGCGCCGGCTCCCAGGTGGGCGGCGGCGCTCCGCATGTCACGACGCGGGGGTGAGCGTCCCTCCGCCCGACAGGGTGTAGGTGCCGCCAGCCAGCCAGGCGTTGCCATCGAGGCTGGCGTCGTAGGTCACCGTGTGCCCGTTGCCGGTGATGTTCGTGATGGTCGACCCTGAGACCCCGCCCTGGTCCGAGAGCGTGGTCAGCACCGAGTCGGCCGTGACGACCCAGGAGCTGGTGGCATCGAGGCTGATGGCGGCAGAGTCGGCCGCACCGGTCCAGGTCGATGCGTCGGTCAGCATCAGCGAGATGCTGGAGATGTCGTCCGCGACCAGGTCGCCGGTGAGCGTCTCGCCGCTCGCCGTGACCACCGCGTGGCCGCCGTTGGAGCCCGTCGTGCCCCAGGAGTCCGCGGCGGCCTGCACCAGCACCCCCGAGCCGGCGGTCACGTCGACATCCGTGAGCGTGATGATCCCGGTCGCGTTGGTGACGTAGAACAACGGTCCGGTGTCGGCCGTGCTGGCGAGCGAGCCGCCGGTCATGGTGAACGTGCCGTCGGTGCCCTCCGCGTCCCCGGACATGCTCTGGTAGATCATCACGCCCCGCAGGTCCTCGACGCTCGTCGTCAGCGACGAGTCGGTGAGCGTGATGCTGTTGGCGCCCTCGATGACCGCGGTCTCGGATCCGGTCGCGGCGACGACGATCCCGTCGGCGGTGATGGCGCCCGTGGAGTAGATGCCGGGCGACCCGTCGCCACTGGAGGTGAAGGTGCCGCCCTGCACGGTGATGGTCCCGGAGCCCCGGTCGGTGGCGATCGGCGCCGCATGGGCGCCCGTCGTGTCGATGGTCACGTCCGTGAGGCTGGCTGAGCCACCCTGGGTGGCCATCACGCCATGCGCGGCATCGCCGGTGGCCGCGATGGTCGTGCCCGTCAGGCTGACCGACGACCCATCGCCGCTCGCGAAGGCGCCGTTGGCACCAGTGCCCGTGGTCGTGATGCTGCCGCCGGCCATGGTGATGCTGGAACCGTCATCCGCGAGGACCGCCGCGTCGAGGCCGTAGAAGCTGCTGGCGTCCGCCGACGAGGTGTCACCCGTGGAGGTGATCGTCGCGTCCGTCAGGGTCAGGCTTCCTCCGTCCGTGACCCACACGGCCGACTGGTCGGCCTCCGATGCCGCGATCGCCTCGCCGGTCTTGGTGGCCGTCCCGCCGCTCTGCTGGTAGGTCGCGCTCGCGGTGTCGGGGAGGCCGGCCGAGTCACCACCCGACCCACCACCGCCACCGCCGTCCGGCGGGGCGCCGGGCGCGCCACTGGCGGATGGCCCGCCGGGCGGCTGTCCGCCGGTCGACTGCGCCACCGCCGGCACCGCGGGCAGCGCCAGCATCGTGGCGATCATCGAGACGCTGACCATCGATCGGCACCGATGGCTCCGACCCTTCCGATCCCTGGCGTCCATGGCTGTGACCTCCTGCTCCCGGTCGGGAGCACATCGCCCGCATCCGGGGCGTCCGAACATGCCCGACCATGGGCCAGGATCCTGAGGAGCACGTGATGATCGTGTGCCGATGAGTTACCCCGCCAAGCGCCCTTGCGTGTCTGGCAGGCACCAGGTCATGCCCGCGCACGAGATCGTGCCGAGGTGCCTGCGCGGCGACCGATGTGTCTGGTAGTCACGAGATGGAGCCATGACGAGCCATACGGCGGGCACTTGGGCTGCCTCGGGCACCGCTTCCGGGTTCGAACGTCGGCCCGGGGACGCTCGGAGGTCCCGAAGATAACGTTTTGACGTGATACCGAGGCATCGGCTGCCTGCTGCGCCTGCGACGCCGGCAAATCTCATGACTGACAGTCACGAGCCGGGCACCCTTCGCGGCAGGGTCCTCCGGGCCGCCTCGACGGGCCGGATGGCACCCGGTGCCGGCAAGGTCAGGCGCCTATGGTGCGGGCCATGACCCCGCGACCGGATCCTGCGCAGGTGTCCGACGGTCCCGCTCTGCTGCTGCCGCGCCATGCCCCGCGTTCGTTCCATGTCCTGGCCAAGCCCACGGGCGCCACCTGCAACCTCGACTGCGAGTACTGCTTCTTCCTGTCCAAGGAGCTGCTGTACCCGGGGAGCCGCTTCCGGATGGCGGAGGACCTGCTGGAGCTGTATCTCCGCCAGCTGCTCGAGGGCCATCGCCACAGCCCGGAGGTCATCGTGGCATGGCAGGGTGGCGAGCCCACGCTCATGGGTCTGCCGTTCTTCCGTCGCTCGATGGAGCTGGTCCAGGGGCTGGCGCGACCGGGGCAGCGGGTGCTCCACACGATCCAGACGAACGGCACGCTCCTCACCGACGAGTGGGGCGAGTTCCTCGCCGAGCATGGGTTCCTGGTGGGCATCTCCATCGACGGGCCCCGCGACATCCATGACCGCTACCGCGTGGACAAGGGCGGCAAGCCCACGTTCGACCGGGTGATGCGTGGCCTGGACGTGCTGCGGCGGCATCGAGTGGAGTACAACACCCTGACCACCGTCCATGCCGCCAACCAGGGGCGAGGCCGCGAGGTCTATCGGTTCCTGCGCGACGAGTGCGGCTCGGCGTTCGTCCAGCTCATCCCGATCGTGGAGCGGGCCACCCCGGAGTCGCTCGCGCTCGCCAACGCCGGGTGGGGGACCCGCGGCCGGCTCCGGCCGCTGTACACGCTCGATGGCTCGATGGCGACCGACCGAACCGTGAGCCCGGAAGGCTTCGGGCGCTTCCTGGTCGACGTGTTCGAGGACTGGGTCCGGCGGGACATCGGGAGCGTCTACGTCCAGATGTTCGACGCCGCGCTTGCCAACTGGTACGGGGTGCCGGGCGGCCTGTGCGTCCACAGCCGGACCTGCGGGTCGCAGCTCGCGTTGGAGCACAACGGCGACGTGTTCTCCTGCGATCACTTCGTGGAGCCCCGCTTCCGGCTGGGCAACATCCGGGAGCTGCCCCTGCTGGACATGGTGGCGTCACCGCAGCAGCGTGCCTTCGGGCAGGCCAAGCTGGGCACGCTCACGCCGACCTGCCTCGCCTGCGACGTCCGGCTCGCCTGCCATGGGGGCTGCCCCAAGGACCGCTTCGCGACCTCACCGGCCGGCGAGCCCGGCCACCAGTACCTGTGCCCCAGCTACCGGCTGTTCTTCCGCCACATCGCGCCCGTCATGCGGCGCATGTGCGAGCTGCTCCGCGTCAACCGCGCGCCCAGCGAGGTGATGGTGGAGACGCTCGCCCAGGATGCGTCCCGGGGCCGCGACGAGCGATGCCCGTGCGACGGCGGGCGCGCGTGGCAGGCGTGCCACGGGTCTGGCTAGCCCGGTCGGGGCGCGGGCCCGCTCGCTGGGGTCGCACGGGGTGACCGATTCGCATCCCTCGGGTATGCTGCCCGTCCATAGATCCTGCCGCGGACGTGCCCCAAGCGGACGGAGCGATATCGAGAGCGAGGGAGGGCCTGCCGCTCGATGGATGCAACGCCGCGCCGTCATGCCTGACGCCGCCGAGGACGCGCGACCACGCGGGTCACGCCCACCACGCGTGCGTGCCGGGCTGGCGCTCGCTCTGCTCATGGGCGCGAGCCTGCTCCCGGGCACCGCGCAGGCGGGCGACCCGCTCTCGGACCGCATCGCCGCGGCACGCGACCGCCAGGCGTCGCTGCGGGACGCCATGGCCCGCCAGGACCGCATCATCGCGGGGCTGGACAGCGATGCCGCCAACGTGCGCCAGGCGCTCGCCGACACCAACGAGCAGCTGGACGGCATCGGCGATGACCTGCGGGCGCTGCGCCGCGACATCCAGAAGGCGACCGCGGCCCTCAAGCGGCAGGAGGCGCGCGGGGTGGCGCTCCGCGAGGAGCTCAGCCAGCTCGACACCACCCTCGAGCTGCTGGACCTGGAGATCGCACAGGGCGCCGAGGACCTCGATGCGCGGCGGCAGGCGTTCGGGCGACGGCTCGCCGACTCCCAGCGGACCCAGGAGACCAGCCTGCTGGAGCAGGTCCTGGAAGGCGGCTCCTTCGCGGACGTCCTCACGAACGCCGGCGCCTACGAGGCCTACGCCGAGCAGGATGCCGAGGAGGCGCGGCTCATCCAGCAGGACCAGGACGCGCTCGACTCGATGCGTGCGCTCCAGGCGACCACCCGACATCGGACCGACCAGCTGCGCCGGGCGGCCGACGCCGCGGCGCAGGACCTGCGCGAGCGACGCGCCGAGCTCAACGCGGCGCGCGAGCGGGCCAAGCGTCTGGAGCGCAAGGTCAAGGCGCTCAAGGCGAAGCAGCTGGCCCGGGCGCGCCATATCGCCAAGAACAAGCGGCAGGCGGAGGCCATCGCCCGCGAGCACGCGCGTGCCCAGAAGCGTCTCAACCAGCAGATCAAGGGGCTGGTCCACGAGGCGCAGCGCCGCGCGGAGGCACGACGCAAGGCGGCAGCGCGGCGCGGCAACGGGGCGCAGGGCGGCGGCAGCTCCACCGCCACGTCGGGCCGGTTCACGTGGCCCGCCGCCGGCACCGTCACCCAGGAGTTCGGCTGCACCGGGTTCTATCTGGAGCCGTCACGCGGCTCGTGCAACCACTTCCACGACGGCATCGACATCGCCAATGCCGCAGGCACCGCCATCCGCGCCTCGGCGGATGGCGTCGTGGCCTTCGTGGGCTGGAACCCGTACGACACCGACCCCGCGTACATGGTCATCATCGGCCACAGCGGCGGCTACACCAGCGGCTACTTCCATCTCCTGCCACGTAGGAAGGTGAAGGCCGGCCAGTTCGTGCACCGGGGCCAGGTCATCGGCTACATGGGCTCCACGGGCAACTCGACAGGCCCGCACGTCCACTGGGAGGTCTATCGCAACGACCGGCCCGTGAACCCCCGAACGGCCGGCTGACTCGCCCTCGCTGGTCGAGAACCGGCCAGCTCGGCTGCCTGCTCGCGTGCCGGGGCGTGCCGCGCGCCTCTGGCTCGGCTAGGCTGGGCGCGATGACATCCCTGGTACCGAGGTTGCTGATCGGGATTCTCGTGTTCGACGAGGTCGAGTTGCTCGACTTCGCGGGCCCCTACGAGGTGCTCACCGGCACGCTCGGTCCCGACGGGCTGCCCTACGCCGACGTCGTGACCATCGGTCCGACCACCGAGGTCCGGGCGCGTGGCGGGCTTCGGCTGCTGCCCGCCCACACCGTGGACGACTGCCCGCCGCTCGACGCGCTCATCGTGCCCGGCGGGCCGGGCGCGGACGATCGGACGGCGGTCCAGGACGAGCGGCTGCTGCCGTTCCTGCGCGAGCGTGCCGCCATCACGCCGCTCATCGCATCGGTGTGCACCGGCGCCTTCTTGCTCGGACGGGCCGGCCTCCTGGACGGGCTGGAGGTGACCACCAACCTGCATGCGATCGATGCCCTCGCCGCCGAGGTCCCTGCCACGCGCGTCGTGGGCGGCAAGGTCGTGGACGCCGGCGCGATCGTGACGGCGGGAGGCGTCAGCTCGGGGATCGACCTGGCGCTCCACCTCATGGGGCGCTGGTTCGGCGACGAGGCGCGTCGGCGCGCCGCGTCCGGACTGGAGGGACCCTGGTCATGAGCCTGGAGATCGCGACCGCCATCGTGCTCATCGCGGTGCCCATCGCCTTCAACCTCGCGTTCTTCGAGCTGGGTCGTGCGTTCGACTACCCAGCCATCCTGCGGCGGGACCCCGACGAGATCCTGCGCCGGTTCGCTGCCGGTGGCTCGGGGCTCCTGCTCCGATGGCAAGGCCTCCTGTGGAGCGCGATCGCGATGCTCCCACTCGCCGTGATGCTCGCCGTGGTGCTGGGCGCATCCCCGGAGCTCACCCTGCTGTCCATGGTGGTGGGCGCATCGGCGGCCATCGTGCAGGCGCTCGGGCTGGCGCGATGGCCCTTCGCGGTACCCGAGCTCGCCCGGCGATACCTGGGAGCGGCCGAGGGGCCGGCCGGTGACGCCACTCGCGAGATGGTCCGCGTCGTGTTCGCGACGCTCCATCGCTATCTGGGCGTGGGCATCGGGGAGCATCTGGGCTATCTCCTGACAGGTGCCTGGACGCTCCTGGTGGCGTGGTCGCTCATGACCACGGCCATCCTGCCCATGTGGCTGGGCCTCGTGGGGCTGCCCATCGGCATCGCGCTGCTGGCCGGCTCGCTCGAGTTCGTGGGGCGGAACGAACGCGACGGCTGGGGGCTGATGGGCATGGTGGTGCCTGTCGCCTACATCGCCTGGTCAGTCTGGCTCATCGCGGCGGGCGTGCTGCTCCTGGTCTGACGACGACGCCCATGGATGGCACGCCGCCGATCGCGGGATCCACCCACACGGGATCCACCCACACGGGATCCACCCACATCGGAGCATGCGACACGAGGTGACCGTGTTGTAGCCTCCGACCACGACCGGCGGGGCCGCTGGGACGACCTGCCCCGTGCGTGGCAGCGGTACGGCCGAGGAGGACGGGTGAAGATCCGACAGTTCCTGGGTGACCTCTACGGCACCCAGCTCTCGCTGCTGTGGCGCTGGCGGCCGGGTCGTCGTGCGCTCCTCCGGCGCCTCGTCCTGTCGTTCATCGTGAGCGTCATCGCGTTCGTGGCCACGGCATGGCTGCTGCCCCAGCTCCAGGTGGACGGCCTCTGGGGCGCCATGGCCGCGATCCTGTTCCTCGCCGCGTTCAACCTGCTGCTCCGCCCGGTGCTGCTGGCGCTCATCGTGCGCTGGTCGGTGATCGTGCTCGCGATCCTGACCATCCTCATCCAGGCGGTCGCGATCTGGCTGCTGGATCCGTTCGTCCCGGCGGTGAACGTCGACGGTGGCTTCATCGGCGCGCTCATCGTGTCGTTCGTGTTCGGGTTCATCCTCGCCGCCATCAGCACCGTCGTGGGCCTGGGCGAGGACGACTCGTACTACGGCGCGCTCATGCGGTCGCTCGTGGGTCGCCAGGAGGGCATCAACCGCACCGACCAGCCGGGCATCGTCATCATCCAGGTCGACGGGCTGTCGCATGACGTGGCGTCGGGCGCGATGCGCGCCGGCCGCGTGCCGACCATGTCCAGCTGGGTGCGCTCCGGGTCGCACCGGCTGGCCCACTGGAACGCCTTGCTGCCCAGCACCACGCCTGCCAGCCAGGCCGGCATCCTCCACGGCAACAACGACGGCATCCCCAACTTCCGGTGGTGGGAGAAGAAGACGAAGCGGCTGCTGGTCGCCAACCACCCCGAGGACGCGACCGTCATCGAGGCCCGCATCTCCAACAGGGAGGGGCTGCTGAGCCCAGGCGGGGCCAGCATCAGCAACATCTTCACGGGCGATGCCGACCGCGCCTTCCTCGTGATGTCCACCATCAAGGTCAAGGAGCGCGGCCTGGGCCAGAGCCAGGCATTCGCCTGGTTCTTCGTCAGCCCGTACAACTACCTGAGCATGATGGCCCGCTATGTGGCGGAGGTCGTCAAGGAGAACATCCAGTCCCGACGCCAGTCGCGCGCGGGCATCGTGCCCCGGATGCACCGGGGCTTCCCCTATCCCTGGGTGCGCGCGGCGACCAACGTGGCCTTGCGGGCGCTGGGGACCTCGCTGGTCATCCAGGAGATGGTCCGGGGCACCTCGGTCATCTACATGGACTACACCGACTACGACGAGATCGCGCATCACAGCGGCCCCGAGCGACCCGAGTCGCTGGATGCGCTCGATGGCGTGGACCGTGAGCTACGGACGCTCGCCAAGGCGGCGGAGGACGCGCCGCGGCCCTATCGCTTCGTGGTCCTCGCCGACCACGGCCAGAGCCTGGGCGAGACCTTCCTCCAGAAGTACGGCACGACCCTGCAGGAGGTGGTGCGCTCGCTCATGGGTGGCAGCGCGTCGGTCGCGGCGGCGACCAGCCAGGTCGAGGACTGGGGGCAGCTCAACGCCTTCCTCACCGAGCTCACCCGGACCAAGGGCATGACTGGTGCCATCGCGCGCGCCGCCACCCGCAACAAGCGCGACGGCGGCACGGTCGACGTGGGTCCCAGCCAGCTGGAGGTCACGCCGCAGGGCGCCTGGGGACCGACCGAGCGCACCGGCACCCATGCCGCGGCCACGGCGGACGAGGGGGAGGCGCCCGCGGACCTGATCGTGGTGGCGGGCGGCAACCTCGCGCTGGTGTACTTCAACGACAGCGACGAGCGGATGACCCTCGAGGAGATCGAGGCGGCCTATCCGGACCTGGTCCAGGCGCTCGCCTCGCACCCCGGGGTGGGGGTCGTGCTGGTCCGCTCCGGCGAGCGGGGTCTGCTCGCCGTAGGCCATCGGGGCATCCGGGCGCTCGACGACGATCAGGTGGAGGGCGAGGACCCGCTCGCCATCTACGGCGAGCACGCGGCCGCCGCGGTCCGGCGGATCGACTCCATCGCCAACGTGGGCGACCTCGTGGTCATCAGCACCTACGACCCCGAGACGGGCGAGATCCACGCCTTCGAGGAGCTCATCGGCGCGCACGGCGGGCTGGGCGGCGCGCAGACGCGGCCGTTCCTGCTCCATCCGGCCGAATGGGAGGTGGACCTCGCTCCGCTGGTCGGGGCGCCCATGGTCTACCAGCAGCTGCGCCGTTGGATGGAGGGCGAGCTGGGCATGGCGTTCGGGCCCACGGCGCCCACGGCGCCCACTGCTGCGGCCAGCACCGGCCCGACTGGCGAGGCGACCGCGTCCGTCGACGGGGTGCCGGCCGCCACGGGCTGATCGCGGCGGTGGCCCGCACGGCCGACCGCGCCACCGGCTGCCTGATGACGTTCGGCCCTTGCGTGCGCCAGGTGGCGTTCGCACGCTGACCACCGTGCCCCACGTCGCCCCCGCCTCGCCCCCGCCTGCCACGATCCCTGCGTCGCATGCGGACCTGGCCGACTGCCCACCGGTCGCGGCGCTCACGACCCTGGGGCCTGACGGCTCCCCGCAGACGTCGGTGGTCTGGTGCGACCTCGACGACGGGTGCCTCCGCGTCAACACGATGCGGGGGTTCGCCAAGGAGCGGAACATGCGCCGCGACCCACGCGTGGCGCTGCTGTGCTACGACCCCCGCCGGCCGCTGCGCTATCTGGAGGTCCGGGGCGAGGTGGAGTCCATGACCGAGGTGGGCGCCCTCGAGCACCTCGACGCCATCGCTTCCCGATATGCGGGTCGCCCGGTGCGCTACTTCGGGGATGTCATCCCGGCATCCTTCGCGGCCACCGAGGTGCCGGTGCTGTGCCGGATCCGACCCACGCACGTGACCGCGCCGCGGTCGCGCGGTGGGGCTGCGGACCCGTGAGCGCCACCACCGGCAGCCCGCCGTGGCAGCCCATCCCCGCGACGCACATCGACCTGCTCCAGCGACCCGTGTGCGGCGTGCTCACCACGCTCGACGCCCACGGCGGCCCACGCTCGCGCCTCGTGTGGGTGGACACGGACGGCGAGCATGCCCTCGTCGCCATCACCCTGGAGCGGCTGTCAGGTCGGGATGTGACCCGCGATCCCCGGGTCAGCCTCCTGGTGGTGGACCCGGACGACGCGGGCCGCTTCCTCCAGGTGCGTGGCGACATGGAGCTGGTGGTCGATGGGGCGCTCGACCATCTCGACCGCCTGACGCGTCGCTTCACCACCCATCCGCGCTTCTATGGCTTCGTGCACCCAGAGGAGCGGTGCACGCGGGAGACGCGGGTGATCGGGCGCATCCGCGCGCGACGGGTCACCCTCGACGCCATCCACGCCTGAGCACGACGTCTGGTCCGTCAGGACAGCTGGGCCGCCGCCGTCAGCAGCACGATGACGGCGCCCAGGACCACCGCGGCGTCGGTCGTCCGGCGCACGCGTCGGAGCGCCACGGCCCGTGTGGGCTCGTCCTCGGCCTCGTCGACCAGGCGGATGAGCCAGTCGACGGCCGCGCCCACCCCCACGAACGCCACGACGACCAGGTGCTTGAGCAGCATCATCGACGACCATGGGTCGCGGATCGCGCCCAACCCGTGGTACGACGGGTCGGTGAGCATCAGATAGGTGCCCGTGGTGGCGAACAGGATGATGGCCACCACGAGCAGGGGCAGCGCGCGGCGCTCGACCATCAGCAGGGTCCGCCCGACCGCCGGCCCGTCGAGCGTGGCCACCAGCCCGGGCAGGATCACCCGGGCGAGGATGACGTAGTAGCCGCACGCGATGACGAAGCCGACCGTGTGGAGGGTGAGCGCGACGAGGCGGGCCAGGTCCATGGCCCCCAGCGTCACCCGGCCGGGACGTCGCGGCCAGTGCCATTCGGCAGCACGCCCTGGGGGCCGGGTCAGCGATCGTCGCCGGCGGCGCTCCTGGTGACCACGAACCCGTCCACGACCACGGTCCCGGAGCGGACCTCCACCGAGATGGTGTGCTCGCCCGACGGGAGGCTGCGGGTCCACACGACCTGACGGGCGGCGGACGGCTTGCGGTGCAGGTTGATGGTGGCCGCGACCTTGCCGTCGATGCGGACGATGGCCGTGCCCAGGTTGCTGGCGCGGGCGGCGACCAGGCCGATGGACTCGCCCGTGAAGCGATAGACGACCTTGGCGCCCCGCTTCGACGAGGTCAGCCGATGGCCGCCCGATGCGCTCGACCAGCTCACGCGCCGCCAGCCGCTGGAGGTGGAGATCGCCGAGCTGGTCTCCTGGACCAGCCGTGCCACGACCTTGCGGCTCACGGCCCAGCTCGAGGAGGACCCCGTGGTCGACCGCCCGCGCACCGAGATCGTGGTGCCCGTGCCGCTGGCCAGCGTGGCGTCCTGGGATCGCGACGTGCCCTTGGGGTGGTCGATGGCGCTCCAGGACGCGCCACCGTCGGTGGTCCGCGCGATGTCGAACGAGGTGGAGCCGGCGGGCGCCGTGCGCAGCCGCCAGACGAGCCGCACCGGGATGGAGCCGCTGGTCCGGACGGTGCCGCGGTCCAGCGTCACGCGCACCTGGTCCACCACCGGCCGGGTGGGATCGATGGCCACCGGGGCGGTGGTGCGGCTGCGCTCGTGCCCCACGCGATCGGTGACCGTGATGACCCAGCGATAGCAGTAGCCGCGCTCGAGGTCATCCACGGCGAACGACGTGGAGCCGACGTTCCCCAAGCTGCCGTCCGACTCCCAGGAGCTGGCGCAGCCCTCCGACTTGGAGCGGAGCGTCGCCCGCTGCCGCCGGGCCGCGATGCTGCCCACGCCCGAGCCCCCATCGGAGGCCGCGAAGCGGACCGTGGCGCGGGGCGAGCCCAGCCAGGTGAGCTTCGAGGGCGAGGAGACGGTCAGCGACGGGGCCGTGGCATCGGGCTTGAAGGGGATGGTGGTGCGACGCGTCCGATCCACGCCGTTGGTCGCGCTCACCGTGACCGACGAGCTGCCCGAACCGGCGCCGAACGCGAAGCTCCGGGCTGCGGTGGCCGCCACGCCCTGCTGCGCCACGACCGAGGTGGACGACGTGGTGCTCCAGCCGCCGCCGCTGACGCTCCCGATGACCGCCTCCGCGATCCCCGAGTGGGGGTCCCGGGACGTCGCCTGCAGGGTGAACCGTCCGGAGGTCCCGGCGCGGAACCAGACCGTGGTGCCGCGAGCGGCCGCGTCGCCGCTGACGTCCAGTGCCGGCACCAGCGGCGAGGAGACGTCGGTCCAGACCACGGCGGTGCGCGCCACCGTGGCGTTGCCTGCCTTGTCGTAGGCCGTCACGTACCAGCGATAGCAGGAGCCCGAGTGGAGCCCGGTCGATGTCCAGGGGCCGCTGCCGGTGACCGTCCGCGCGGGTCCGTCGTTGGCCCACGTCACGTCGTCGCAGGACATGGGCCCGCTCTGGACCGCGCGACGTCGCTGGAGGGTCCGCCGCGCGATGCCGGTGTAGGCATCGGAGCTGGTGGCGCGGATGGTCCGCTCGCCGCTGGCGGAGATGATGGTCTCGCCCGTGGGGCTCACCACGTCCACGGTCGGCGGGTCGGCATCCACCGGGACGCGCACCGTGCGCGTCGCGGTCAGCTCGCCGTCGGTCGCCCGCACGGTCACCTCCACGGTGCCGGTCTGGAGCGCGCTGGTGCCGTGGAGGCGGAGCGTCCCGGACTTGCCGCGCTCGGCGATGCGCAGGGTCTCCGAGTCCACCGAGCTGGGGCCGCTCACGCTGACCCGCACCGAGCGGTAGTGGCCGTCCCTGCGGGACAGGGTCACCCTGACGCCTCGCTCGGCGCCCTCCCCGCCCAAGGGCGTCGACGGCCTGGTGACCGATGCGATCGCGAACGTGGGCGGCGTGGTGAGGCTGCGGACCTGGAGCAGCCGGTAGGGTCGGCCATCGGGTGCGCTCCCGGTGCGCCAGTCACGCGTGCCAGCGGTCACCAGGGCCTGCTTCACCTGCTGCGGCAGCGCCTCCGGATAGCGCAGCCGGTACAGCGCGATTGCCCCCGTGACGTGGGGCGTGGCCATGGACGTGCCGCTCATCCACGCATAGCGGCCGTTCTTGAAGGTCGACAGGATGCATTTGCCAGGCGCCACGATGTCCACCGCGGCGCCCCAGTTCGAGAAGTTCGCCCACGTGTCATCGGAGTCCGCCGAGTACCACGGGCAGACGTCCTTCTGCCGGCCCTTGCCACCGGGCTTGCCATCGTAGTCCGCGAGCGCCGCCACCGTGATGGGCTCATCGAACAGGGCGGGCCGCTGGTTCACCACGCGGTGGTCGTTGGCGGCGGCCACCGCGAACACGATGCCCGCGTCCATCGCCTGGCACATGAGCTGGTGGTAGGTGTCCGCGGTGCCCGTGCCGCACGCGGTGTTGGGGTACTTCTGGGGACCGGCGATGCTCATGTTGGCGGCGATGAACCGGGGACCGCCCGCCGACAGCTGCTGGCCGATCATCCATTGCAGACCGCAGACGATGTCCGAGGTCTTGCCGGTGCCCGTGTCACCCAGGACCTTGATGGCCCAGACGCGCGCGCCGGGGACCACGCCCACCACGCCCCGGCCGTTGTCGATGGCCGCGATGGTGCCCGCCACGTGGGTGCCGTGGCCGTACCGGTCGGTGTACTTGGTGGGGTCGCGGCCGTCCTCGGCGCTGCAGTTGTAGCCGCCCCCGATGCGCAGGTCCGGATGGCTCGCGATGCCCGTGTCCACGACCGCGATGTCGACGTTGACGTTGGTGCGCTGGCCGATGTGGGCGAGCGGCTGCCGGTCGGCGTAGATGCGTCGGATCCCCGTGGGCAGCTGCTGCTTGGTGAACTCCTTCCGGGACACCACGCCGCCCTCGACGGTGTCCGCGACCGACACGGGCGCGTCGATCTCGATGGACTCCACAGCGGGGTCGTTGCGCAGCCGACGCACCTGGGCGGGCGACAGCCGGGCCGCGAAGCCCCCGATGCCCTCGCGGAAGACGTGCCGAGGCTTGATGCCCCACGACCTCGCCTGCTTGACGCGTCGCGACACCTTGGCGTGGTCCACGCGCCGGACCTGGAACCTGGCGCCACCCGACGACACCCGCACGGTCGCCAGGTCGCCGGCCACGGCCGACTCCCGATAGCGCACGATGTAGTCCTGTGCGCCCGCCGCGTCAGCCACCGGCGCGTCACCGACGGTGCCGACGGCCAGGAGCAGCGCGAAGGCCAGCACGAAGCGTCGCAAGGGCTATCTCTCCTCTGGGCGCCTGCCGATCACGGCGTCGGCAGCGCCTGCGCGTCCCGTCCGGCCATCACCCGGATGGCGCGAGCCCGTCCCGATGGTACCCCGGGTGTCGAGCGACCCCCGGCGCCGTCGTGGGAGGGTGCCCGATGTCGCCCTCCGATGTCCATGGGCGGTCCGTCACGGGCCGATGGCCCGATGGTGCCGGCGGCGCGTTGGCGTCACCGCCCATGCCCATGTCGAGGGCGTCGAGGCGCCAGGGGTTTCAGCCGGGCGTCGGGTCCCGGCGCCCCATGGCCATCAGGAGGCCCTGGATGAGCGCCTCCGGGCGTGGCGGACAGCCGGGCACGAACACGTCCACGGGCAGCGTCCCGCCGATCCCGTCGTGGGCGGCATACGACCCCGCGAACACGCCGCCGCTGATGGCGCAGGCGCCGACGGCCACCACCAGCCGGGGCTCGGGCATCGCCTCGTAGGTCCGGAGCGCGGCCTCCTCGAGGTTGCGGGTCATCACCCCCGTGACCAGCAGCAGGTCGGCGTGGCGGGGCGAGGCCACGAAGTCGATGCCCAGGCGCTGCACGTCGTGGATGGGATTGAGCAGCGCGTTGACCTCCCAGTCGCAGCCGTTGCAGGACCCGACGTCGAGATGACGCACGTGGAGCGACCTGCCGAGCCGGCGTCGGATGGCGTCCGCGAGCTCGCGCTCGCCGTCGAGCCGGGGGAGGGGCGCGCCGTGCGCCGCCGACACCTGCTGGGTCATGACGGCCCGCCGAGCCGGTGGCTGGTCACGAGCGCCTCGCGCGACCGGTCGGCCAGCTCCACCCGGCGACCCATGGCCAGCGCGCCCGTGGGGCACGCCTCGACGCATGCGGTGCACAGCACGCACCGCCCGGCGTCGAGCCGCCAGATGCGCTCGGCGAGCTCGATGGCCTGGCTGGGGCAGGCCGCGACGCAGGCGCCCACCGAATCGCACCGGGTGGGGTCGAGCATGGGGAGGCCCCGCGCGGCCGTCGGCAGGTCGAGCGGCTGCTCGGGATAGGCGCGGGTCTGGGGACCCCGGGCAAGCGGGCGGAGCAGCCGGCCGATGACGTTCGCGGGCATCGTCAGCGGTCCGTGCAGGCGTAGCAGAGCTCGAAGCTCTTGTTGATGAGCGGGAAGTCGGGCACCAGGTCGCCCGTCACCGACGCCGCGACCACGGGCCAGTTGGCGAACGACGCCGACCGGAGTCGCACCCGGTCCACGGTGCCCTCCTGCCCCGCGCGCACCCACAGCCATGACGCGCCCCGCGGCCCCTCGACGCCGCTGATGGCGACGTCTCCTGCCACCGCCTCCCCGGCCAGGGACGTCCGCACCGGGCCGTCGGGCAGCCGGCCGAGGACCTCGCGGATGAGCTGGAGGCTGGCCTGCGCCTCCTGGGCGCGGACGTCGAACCGCGCCGCCACGTCGCCTGCCGCCTTGGTCACCGGACCCACGGCCAGCTCCCCATACGCGGCATACGGGGCATCCCGTCGCAGGTCGGCGTCGATGCCCACGGCACGGGCCGCGACCCCCAGGCCGCCCAGCACGCCGACCACCCCGGCCGCCGCGGCGCCGGCGCCATGGAACCGCGCCACGACGCCATCGGAGCGGATGACCATGCGCACCGCGTCCGCCAGCTCGCGGCCGACCGCCGCCAGCTCCCCCGGCAGCCCGGCCAGGGCGGTCGGCTCGAAGTCCGCGCGCAAGCCGCCCGGCACCACGGCGCCCATCAGGTACCGATGGCCCACCAGCGCCTCGTCCAGCCGCAGCAGCCGCTCCTTGAGCGCACCCAGACGGGCGCTGCCGGGATGGAAGCCGATGCCCGCGCAGATGTTGCCCAGGTCGCCCACGTGGTTGTAGAGCCGTTCCAGTTCGGCCACCAGCACCCGACCCCACGTGGCGCGCTCCGGGACGCGCGTGCGTGTGAGCTGCTCCACGGCCTGCGAGTACGCCAGCGCGTGGGTCACGGTGCACACCCCGCAGGCGCGCTCCACCAGCGCGAGCGCCGCCACCAGCGACCGCCCCTCGGCCAGCTTCTCGAGGCCCCGGTGGGTGAAGAACAGCCGCGCGTCCAGATGCAGCACCCGCTCGCCGACCGCCGAGAACCGGAAGTGCCCTGGCTCGATGACCCCGGCATGGATGGGCCCCACGGGCAGCTGGTAGACGCCGCGCCCCTCCGCCGCGAAGGGCTGGAACCGCGTCGACGCGGCCGGCGGCGCGACGTCCGCGGGGACGTCCTTGCGCAGCGGGTGGTGGCCCTCGGGCCACGTGTCGTGGAGCACCAGCCGCCGAGGGTCGGGATGGTCGACGGCCACCACGCCCAGCAGGTCCTGGGCCTCGCGCTCGTCCCCGTGGGCCGCCGGCCCCAGCTGGGCCAGCGAGGGGTAGCTGGGGTCCTCGAGCGGCAGGAGCGTCCGCACCCGCTGGCGACCCAGCGTGCCGTCGAGGACCGCCTCGAGCGCCAGGCCGTCGCCGCCCAGGCTGCGCTCGTCCGTCGCCACCAAGGTCCGGTATCGGTCGCCCTGGGTCACCTGGCGTGCCACCACGGCGCCGAACACCGAGCGGTCGACCAGCTCCAGGTGGGGCTGCGGCGCGTCAGCCACCGGGCACCCCCAACACCGAGACCACGCGCCCGACCGCCGCCGCGAACGGGGTGGGCAGCCAGACGCCAAGGACCGCCACGATCGCGAGCGGGGTTCCGATGAGGGCGGGCCATGCCGTCGCCAGCCGCCCCTGCGCCCGTCCGCGCATCGGGCCCGTCTCGCCGCCCACGTGCCGCGGCCGGCGTCGCGGGCGGCCCCACGTCACGCGCGCCACATGGAACAGGAAGCCGGCCGCGGTGAGCGCGAGCAGCACCGCGGCAAGCGCCGCCGCGACGCCCCAGCCCTGCTGCACGCCACCCAGGACGATGGCCAGCTCGCTCACGAACAGCGCGGAGGGCGGCAGCCCGCACAGCAGCAGCGAGCCCGCGAGGAAGCCCCAGCCGTCGGCGGGCACCCGTCGGAGGCTGCCGGACAGGTGCAGGATCCGACGGCTCTCGCCGGCCTCCACGATTCCGCCGCCCGACAGGAACAGGCTGCCCTTGACCAGCCCGTGCGCCACCAGGTGGAGCACCAGACCGCCCAGTGCGATCGCGCCACCGAAGCCCAGCGCGAGCGCCGCCACGCCCATGTGCTCGATGCTGGAGTAGGCGAGCAGCCGCTTGAGGTCGTCCTGCGCCGCGATGAACGGCAGCGCCACGGCCAGCGACAGCAGCCCGAACGCGATGAGCAGCGTCGATGGCAGGTCCGGGCCGACGGCGCCCGCCGTGATGGCCTGGAACCGGGCGAGCGCATACAGCGCCACCGCGAGCGACGCGCCCGAGAGCAGCGCCGACACCGGGCTGGGCGCCTGGCTGTGGGCATCCGGCAGCCACGTGTGGAACGGCACCAGGCCCGTCTTGGTGCCATAGCCCACGAGCACGAAGATGAACGCGAGCCGCATCAGCCCCGGGTCCAGCTGCCCGGCCACCGCCGTGAGGCGCGTCCACGCGAGGGCGTCGCTGGTCTCGCCCAGCAGGTCCACCGACGAGGCGTAGGCGAGCATCGTGCCCAGCAGCGCGAAGCCGATGCCCACCGACCCCAGGATGAGCGACTTCCAGGCCGCCTCGATGGCCTCGGGAGTCCGAGCGAAGCCGACCAGCATGGCCGCCACGATGGTCGCGGCCTCGATGCCCACCCACACGAGCCCCAGGTTGTCGACCAGCGGGACCGCCAGCAGCGCGCCACCGAACCACAGCAGCAGCGCCCAGTAGCGGCCGCGCGCCGTGGGTCGATCGGGCGTCTGGGCATCGGCGTGTCGGAGGTAGCGCGGCGACCCCGCCATGGCCATCGTCGCCACCAGACACACCACGAGGAGCGTCAGGCCACCAAAGGCGTCCACGACCGCGATGCCCCCCAGACCGGTCACGGTCGAGTCGCCCAGCGCGGCGACCGCGAGCAGTGCCGCGGGCACCAGGGTCAGCACGCCGGCGACGAGCGCCACGAGGTCCGCGACTCGGCCACGCGCGGGCCACGCGAGGAGGCCGCCGAGCAGCGGGGCCAGGAGCACCAGCAGGAGCAGCAGGTCGGTCATCCGCGGAGGCTCCGGAGCCGGTCCGTGGAGGTGGTGCCCATGACCAGCAGCATCCGGCGGGTGTAGACCCAGCCTACGACCACCGCGATGAGGGCATCGAACAGGACCCCCAGCTCGACCACGAGCGGCATGCCGGCCACGAGCACGAACGCCGCCATGGCCAGCCCGTTCTCGAACACGAACAGCCCCACCAGCAGCGAGATGGCCTTGCGTCGGCTGAGCACCACGAACAGCCCCGTGAGCACCTCCGCGATCGCCGCGGGCAGCGCCCGGTCGCTCGCGAACGGGCCCGAGACCGCCACGTCGCCCACCGCCACCGCGCCTGCGAAGACGAGCACGATGGCGACCACCAGCGAGGCCTTGGGCCCGACGTAGGGGTGTCGCTCCACGCGCACCGGGCTGGGCCGGAGCATCAGCAGCAGGATGGCGGGCACGACCACGCCCTTGGCCACGATGGTCGCGGCACCCGCCAGCGCCATGTGCTCGAGCGGCTCGGCGAGTCCCACGACCAGCGCCATGCCGCCGACCAGCGCACCCTGGATGGCCAGGAGCCAGACCGACCGGCCGATGGACCGCGTCGTGGCGATGAGCACGCCCAACACCACGATCCCCGCGGCGCACGTGTCGACGACCGCCACGGCACTCACGCCGGCAGCCACAGCTGGGCGCCCAGACCGGACAGCGCGAGCAGCGCCGCGACCCCCATCAGCGAGGGGAGCGCCAGGATGCGCAGCTTGGCGACGCTCGCGTCGAGCACGCCCAGGAGGACCGCCGCGAGGACCAGCTTGGCGCCCGCCGCCAGCATGCCCACCGCGAGGTCGCCCGGGGTGTCGGCGGCCGCGGCGCCGAAGGGCAGGAACACGCTGGCGAAGAGGCCGACGACGACCACCAGCTTGAGCTCGGCGGCATAGCTCAGCATCGCCAGGCGGCGCCCGGAAGCCTCGAGGATCATGCCCTCGTGGATCATCGTCAGCTCCAGGTGCGTGTCCGGGTTGTCCACCGGCTCGTGGCCGGTCTCGGCGACCGCGACCACCAGGAACGCCGCCGCACCCAGCAGCACCGCCGGCGTCAGCCACGACAGCCCGGCACTCACGCTGTGCGCCGCGATGACGCCCAAGTCGGTGCTGCCGGCGGCCGCCACGCCCACCGCGAGCGACAGCAGCAGCGCCGGCTCCACGATGGCCGCGATGGCCACCTCGCGCGCCGCACCCATGCCGCCGAACGCCGACCCGGCGTCCAGCGCGCCCAGCGCCAGCAGGAACCGGACCAGCGCCAGCAGTCCGATGACCACCAGCAGGTCGCCCAGCACGCCCAGCGGGGCGTGGATGCCCACCAGCGGCACGAGGAACACGCTGACCACCATCACGGCGAGGACGGCGGGGGGCACGAGGCCGCTCAGCGGGCTCGCCGCGTCGCTCTCCACCGGCAGACGCCGCCACCACTTGGCGAGGTCGCGATAGGGCTGCCACAGGGATGGCCCGCGGCGGTACTGGAGTCGCGCCTTGACGCGCCTGGTGACGCCCAGCAGGAGCGGTGCGAGGAGCAGCCCCACCAGGCCCTGCGCCACGACCAGCAGCGCCCAGCCAGCCGATCCGCTCATCGGGTGACCACGAGCAGCACCACCACGGCCACGACGACATAGGCGACGTACAGCTGGAGCGTCCCCTGCTGGAGCCGCCGAGCCGTGTGCGCGAAGGCGACCGCGGCCCGATGCAGCGGGCGATACAGCCACGACTCCGTGACGTGGTCGATCTCGATGCGATAGCGCACCTGGCGTCGGAAGGGCGTGTCCGGCACCAGCCGCACCTCGAGTGCGCGCTCGGGTCGATAGAAGCGCTCGAAGAACATCCGGGCCGGCTTCTCGAAGCTGGTCGCGGTGTACTCGAAGACGGGCTCGGGCGCGATGCCGCAGGCCCACGTGGCGGATCGACGGACCTCTGCCGCGCGCCATCGGGCGACCCACCAGGCGCCGAGGGCCAGGCCGCCCAGCACCAGGGCCAGCGCCACGGGCACCCAGCTGCCCAGCGTCGCAGGGTCGGCGGCGGCGACGGGGCCGGTCGAGCCCGCGACCACGCTGGCGGCGACACCCTGGAGCGTGGCGCCCAGCGGCGTGGCGAGGAGGCCGATGCCGACGCAGGCGACCGCCAGCACCGCCATCGCGGCACGCATCCGGGTCGAGGGCTCCGTCGCGCTGGCGGCCGCGTCGCTGCGCGGCAGCGCGAGGAACGCCATGCCCGTCGCCTTGACGGAGGTCGCCAAGGCGATGGCGGCCGCCAACCCCAGCGCACCCAGCGCGCCGTAGGCCGCGGCGCGCGCGAGCGTGTCGACCGATGCCTCGGCGCCGGTCGCCAGCAGCCCCTGCAGCGTCAGCCACTCGCTGGCGAAGCCACCCGAGACCGGCAGGCTGCTCGCCGCGAACGCACCCACGAACGCCGCCAGCGCCGTGAGCGGCATCACCCGCACCAGCCCGCCCAGGCGGTCGAGGTCGCGGGTGCCGGTGTGCTCCTGGACCGCGCCCGCGACCAGGAACAGCAGTCCTTGAAGGACGCGTGCGACAGGACGTGGAGCAGCATCGCCGCGACCCCCAGCGTGGCCAGCGGCACGCTCCCGGCGGATCCGCCCATCAGCGCCGTGCCCAGCCCCAGCAGCACGATTCCCGTGTTCTCGATGGTGCTGAACGCGAGCAGCCGCTTGAGGTCGTGCTCGGCCAGTGCGTACAGGGCGCCCATCAGCGCCGACAGCGCACCCAGGCCCAGCACGAGCATGCCCCACCACACGGGCCCCGGACCCAGCACGCCGACCGCGAACCGCAGCAGCGCGTAGGCGCCCACCGCGACCATCACGCCGGACATCAGGGCTGACACGTGCGAGGGCGCGACCGGGTGCGCGCGGGGCAGCCAGACGTGCAGTGGCACCACCCCCGCCTTCGTCCCGAAGCCCACCAGGAACAGCAGGAACAGGCCATCCCGGGTGAGCGCCGGCAGGGTGGCAGCCCCGGCGCCCAGCGCGTCGATGCGCAGCGTCCCGGCATGGGCGGCCAGCACCGCGAACCCGATGACGATGGCTGCGCCTGCCAGATGGGTCAGCGCGAGATAGGTGTAGCCGGCGCGGGTCTCCGCGCGCCCGGGCCGCGGCCCGACCACGAGCGCCGCGGAGGCGAGCGCCATGAGCTCCCACGCGAGCAGGAACGCGAACACGTTCGCGGCGCCCAGCACCAGCGCCATCGTGGCCACGAACAGCGGGTAGAGCGCGCCGTCGAGCGGGGAGCGGGCGGCGCCGTGATAGCCGATGGCGAACACCGACGTGGCGACGCCCAGGACGCCCAGGGCGACCAGGAACGTGCCCGCCAGCGGGTCGTACCGGAGGTCGAGGGGCAGGAAGGCCAGCACGTCGCCCGCTTGGAGCGTCACCGGCGGACCGGCCACGGCGGCCACGCCCACGAGCGCGAGCGCCGCGCAGCCGAGCGCCGTCGCGACCGCGCCGAACGCGACCGTGCGCGGCACGGCACTGGCGATCGCGGCGATCACGAACAACCCGATGGCGACGAGGAGTGCCGCCTCGCCGACCGTCTGGATGCTCACGCGGGGATGGCCCCGCGGGTCACGGCTGCTCCTCGAGCAGGTCGTGGAGCAGGTCGCGCGTCTCGCTGAGCGAATCGATGAGCAGCTGCCGCGCGACGGCGAGCAGGTCCACCAACGCCGGCTGGCGGATGGAGTACAGCACCGACGACCCGTCCTTGCGATTGCTCACCAGGCCGGCTCGGCGCAGGATGCCCAGCTGCTGGGACAGGTGGGACGCCTCGATGCCCACCAGCGGCTGGAGCTCCGACACCGACCGCTCGCCCTCGACCAGCACCTCCAGCACCCGGATTCGGGCGGGGTTGGCGAGCGCGCGGAACAGCTCGGCCTTGACCTCGGCAAGGGGCCGACCCCGGATCTCGGGCGCGGCGCTCATGGCTTGCGTCTGGGTCGTCATTGTCGAACCCATCGGTTCATCTATCGAGTATATGACGATATCGTCAGGTGATGCGCGGTTGCGCGAGCCGCCAGAGGAGACCCGAAGCCACCACGAGCGAGCGACGAGCGGCGACCTGCCGGCGACGGGCTACTGGGTGATGCCGCAGAGATGGACCTGGAGCCCCATCGCGTCGAACATGGCGGCCTTGGTCAGCAGCGCCTCGTCCGCGGAGGCCGCGTCCCTGCCGTAGGCGACCTGGATGTGGTTCGCCTTGTGACGCGCCATGAACTGGTCGCGGGTCACGTCGTGCAGCACGGCGTGCATCATCGGCCACTGGGGGGTGGTCGCCTGCCAGCGGCGCTCGGTCTCCGCCGCGGGCAGCTCGATGGCATGGCCGCGACCCAGGTCGGCGTGGAGCTCGCCATCCATGATGAACACGCGACTCCACACGATCTCGCCGGGCTTGCTGATTCCCTTGATGGTCCCGCCGCCGTGCGGGAAGTACACCGTGGGCTGCCGCTGGCTCACCGCGCCGCGGTAGCCATCGATGAGATGCGCCGGCGGCACCGCGCCCGAGATCTCGAACACCCACACGTAGTCATCGCCGTACTGCTCGCCCCAGCGCACGTCGTGGAGCGTGGTCGCCGGGTCGAGGCCCAGCGCCGTCCACACCCGGTTCGTGACCAGGCCGTCCACGGCGGACCCCTCGTCGACCTCGTTGAAGCAGGGGAGCGCCCGGCCGGCATACAGCTCGGCGCCGGTCTCGATGTGCCGCACCGGCGGTCGGTCCGGGTCGTTGAGCAGCCCCTCCGCGAGGTCCGATGCCGGCGCCATGTCCTTGAGGCCCTGCTGGTACTGGATGCCGATGGTGTCGCAGCCGAACCGGTCGGCGATGCGGATCGCGGCCGTGTACAGGCGGACCTGGTCGAGCACCTGGTCCTCGGTCAGCTCGGTCGCGCCGTCGCTGCCCAGGTCGAAGCGCATGCCCCGCCCACGCAGCCAGTCGTAGCCGGCGCGCGCCTCCTCGGTGGTCACGAGCCGCATCTCCGCGACCAGGGCCGACTGGGACAGCCGCTCCTTGAACAGCCCGGATGGGTTCAGGTGCTCGTCATCGATGATGGCGTTGTACATGCCCATGCAGCCTTCGTCGAAGACGCCCATGATCGCCATCCGCTCGGCGAGCTCGCTGGCGAGCCGCCGCCCGGTCTCGGCCGCCCGCGCCGGCAGCCTGCTGCGATCGAGGTCGTGGACATGGCTGGTGTCGTGCTCGATGGTCCCCGTCCCGATCCAGCGCTCCAGCGCCTGGTCGGCGAACTCGTCCTCCATGTCGTCGCTCCAGATGGAGCTGTAGGGCTTGCCCATCTTGGTCAGCGATGCGTTGACGTTGAGCATGCCCACCAGGCCTGGCCACTCGCCGCGCCAGTTGGCGGCGGTCAGGATGGGCCCCCGATGGCGTCGCAGCCCAGGCAGCACGTGGTGGCTGTACTCCCACACCGCCTCGGCGACCACGAGCGGCGCGTCACGGTCGATGGACCCGAACACGTCCATGCCCATGCGCTGGCTGGAGATGAAGCCGTGGCCCCGCGCGGCATCCACCGGATGGCCCCGCCGGACCGTCACGCCGTGGCGCGCGAACGCCGTCCCGATCGCTGCCTCCAGCTCGGCCTGGGCCGGCCAGCCGAGCACATTCGCGGTCTCCCGGAGGTCGCCGCTCGCGACCAGCACGACCTCGCGGATCGGTGACCCCGCCATGTCTCCCCACTCCTCCTGCCGGAATCTCGGACGGGCGCCGTCGCCACGTCGTCGACGAGACTGAAACCGGTTTCCGGCGCTGCAATCACGATACCATCCGGGACAAGGCCGCCGTCCCCGTCGTGCTGCGGCCCAGTATGCGCCCGAGGCACCCATGGCCAAGCATCGACAGGAACGCTCGGTGGGCATCCGGGACGTGGCGGCCCTGGCCGCCGTCTCCCCGGCCACGGCCTCCCGAGCCCTCAACGGTTCGGTCACCGTCTCCGACTCCCTGCGGACGCGGGTGCTCGAGGCGGCCGCCGTCCTGGGCTACCGGCCCAACACCCTCGCCCGCAGCCTGCGCCGCCAGCGCACCGACACCATCGGCGTCGTGGTCTCGGACATCGCCAACCCGCATCACTCGGAGGCGGTCCGCGTGATGGAGGACGCCGCGTCCCATGCCGGCTGGCGATTGGTCCTGTGCAACACCGACGAGCAGGCCGCCAAGCAGCGCACCTACCTGCGGCTGCTCGCGGACGAGCGGGTGGGCGCGGTCATCCTGTCCGCCGCGGACGAGGCGGGCAGCGGCACCGATGCGCTGCTCGACCTGGGCATCCCGGTCGTCGCCTTCGACCGCGTCATCGACGACGCACGCGTGGACGCCGTCACCTGCGACAACGAGGGCGGGGTGCGGCTCCTGACGCGCCACCTGCTGGAGCTGGGCCATCGGCGCGTCGCGTTCGTGGGTGGCCGCCACGAGGTGGCCACGGGATCGGCGCGGCTCGCGGGCTATCGGGCCGCGATGCGCGAGGCCGGGCTGCGCGCGACGTTCGAGGACGCCGACTTCCGGGCCGACCTGGCGGAGCTGGCGACCCGGCGCCTGCTGCGACGCACGCCTCGTCCGACCGCGCTCGTGGTGGCCAACAACACCATGGCCGTGGGCGCCCTGCGCGCCCTGCGCGACGTCGGGCTGCGCGTGCCGGAGGACGTCGCGCTCGCGGCCGTCGACGATCCGGTGTGGGCCGAGCTGGTGGACCCGCCGCTCACCACGCTCGCCCAGCCCGTCCGGGCCATGGCGGAGGCCGCCGTCCGGCTGGCCCTGGAGCGGGTGGCCGGCGAGCGCGCCGACGCGGTGCGGCTGGTGCTGCCCATGGAGCTCCGCGTGCGCCGGTCCTCCGGCGGGCCCGTCCGGGTCAGAGCCCCTCGCGGAGGGCCTGCAGCACCTGGGTGATGACCCGGCCCCACCACGCGAGGGATGCGCTGACCGCTCGCACCATGGACGGGCCCGGCCGCAAGGCGGCCTGGGTGGGTGCCGGCGTGGGGCTCGGGCGAGGCGTCCTCGTGGCTTCCGGGGTGGGTCTGGGCGTCCGCTCCGGGCGAGGCGTGCGACGCGGCTTGGCCGTCGTGGTCGGCCGCCGCGTCTTGGTCGGCTTGGGCGTGGGGGTGGGCTTGGGGTCTCGGCTGGAGCGCGGCTTGTCGTAGGGGATCTGCTCCACCGGCCGGTTGACGAAGGATGTGGTGGGGGTGGGTGGGTCGGTCCGCCAGTAGCTCACCCGACCGTTGCGGATCCCGTTGGTGCCCTGTGGGTCTGGGTACTGGTCCCGGGTGCCGTCGATGCCATACGGGTCGATCGTCTTCCACGTGGGGCCGAACAGCTGGAAGTGGAGGTGCCGGACGCAGCACGGGTCGCCGCTGTACCCGGCATAGCCCAGCAGCTCGCCGCGTCGCACGAGCACGGTCCTCTTGCCGCCCAAGGGGATTCGGGTCGAGATCGCCTCGAGATGGCCGTAGTAGGTGCGGTACTGCTTGCCCTTGATGGTGTGCGTGATGAGCACCCGGTTGCCGGTGCCCTCGATGCAGCCCTTCCGCCCGGTGAGGTTGGCGCAGGCGTAGCCGGCGGCGGCCGCGTACACCGGGAACGTCTTCCAGGTGCGCGACCGGTTGGGCGTGCCGTTGATGTAGTCGATGCCGCCGTGGACGTGACCGGGGTCCGGCTCGCCCGCCCAGATGTTCCCCTGCTGGATGTGCATCCGCTTGGTGACCTTGAAGGGGAGCGTCAGGAACTGCGGCACCGAGCCGGCGGCGGACGTGGCTGCTGGCGTGGGCGTCGCGACCAGCGATCCCGTGGCCAGCACGAGCGTGGCGACGAGGACGGCGAGGAGCCTGGGGATTCGCGACATGTGCACTCCGATCCGGCGGACGACCTCCGCGGTGGGACCAGCGATGCCTCCCCCGACCAGCGCTGCCGACCGGAGGCTACTGCACTCCGATCGAGCCTGCAGCAGCCGGGTCGGCCCCCGGGCCCGCGGACCATCTTCGGGGCTATCCTCGCGCCATGACCCATCCCCGGACCTTGCCCCACGGCTCGTGGCCGTCACCCATCTCGCTGGATCTCGTCATCGCCGGTGGCCGGGGGCTGTCGGAGCCCATGCTCGACGTGGGTGACCTCTACGTGCTCGAGTCCCGACCCGACGAGGCCGGCCGCGTGACGCTGCTCCGAATCGGCGCCGACGGCACGAGCGTGGAGCTGACCCCGGCACCCGCCAACGTGCGCACCCGGGTCCACGAGTACGGCGGTGGCGCCTGGACGGTCGATCGGGGCCTCGTGCTCCGGTCCGAGTTCGCCGATGGATCGCTGTGGCGCATCGACCCGGACGGCTCGACCCGGGCGCTCGTGACGACCCCCGGCCTCCGGTTCGCGGACCTGTCCATCGACCGTGCCCGTGGTCGCGTGCTGGCGGTCCAGGAGGACCATCGGGCCGACGACCACGACCCGACCAACGCGATCGTGGCGATCGACCTCGAGGACGGCTCGATCGCGGAGCTGGTGGGTGGGCACGACTTCGTGAGCCACCCGCGTGTCTCGCCCGATGGCGCGTGGCTCTCGTTCCTGACCTGGGAGCGGCCCGACATGCCATGGGATTCGAGCCGGCTGTGGGTCGCCGACGTGGCGGCCGATGGGACCGTGGGCGGCCCCCAGCTGGTCGCCGGTGGGCCCACCGAATCGATCGCCAGCCCCGCCTGGGCGCCCGATGGCAGCCTGGTGTTCGCATCCGACCGATCGGGCTGGTGGAACCTGCATCGATGGCGACCGGGGGCCGCGGGCGCCGAGCCGCTGGCGCCTGCCGAGGCGGAGTTCGCGGGACCCCAGTGGGTGTTCGGGCTTCGCCCGTTCGGGTTCGACGGCGAGGGCCGGGTCGTGGCCATCGCCCGCTCGCGGGGCCAGGACCGGCTGCTGGTCATCGAGCCCGACGCGACGGCGCGGACGATCCCCATCGATGCCACCGACCTAGGGTACCTGTCCGTCGACGACTCGACCGTGGCGATGCTTGCGGCGCAGCCCACGAGGCCCACGGCGGTCGTGCGGGTCGACCTCGCGACCGGCGCGGCCGAGCGGGTGCGCGAGGCGCGCTCGCTCGACGTTGACCCCGCGTACCTCTCGGTGCCCCGGTTCGTGGAGTTCGCCTCCGTCGGGGGGCGCACGGCGTTCGGCTTCCACTATCCGCCGACCAACCCGGACGTCACGGCGCCGGCCGGCGAGCTGCCGCCGCTGGTCGTCATCTCGCATGGCGGGCCGACCTCGCACGCCAGCCGCCGGCTCGACCTGGAGATCCAGGCGTTCACCAGCTGTGGGTTCGCGGTCGTGGACGTGGACTACGGCGGCAGCACCGGCTACGGCCGTGCGTATCGGCAGCGGCTGGATGGCGCGTGGGGCGTGGTGGACCTCGAGGATTGCACTGCCGCCGCGACCTGGCTCGCGGGGCAGGGTCGTGCGGACCCGGCGCGTCTGACCATCCGGGGCGGCAGCGCCGGCGGCTGCACCACGCTGTGCGCCATCACGTTCGGCGACACGTTCGCGGCCGGTGCCAGCTACTTCGGCATCGGCGACATGGAGGCGCTGGCCCGCGACACCCACAAGTTCGAGTCACGCTACTGCGACCGCATGGTGGCGCCGTGGCCCGACGGGATCGCCGTCTACCGCGAGCGCTCGCCCATCCACTTCGTCGACCGCATCCGCACGCCGCTCCTGGTCCTCCAGGGCACCGACGACATGGTCGTGCCGCGTGCCCAGGCCGACGAGCTGGTCGAGGCGCTCGCACGCAACGGCGTGCCGCATGCGTACCTGCTGTTCGAGGGCGAGGGCCATGGCTTCCGTCGCGCCGAGCACCGACGCCGTGCGCTGGAGGCCGAGCTCAGCTTCTATGCCCAGGTCCTGGGCTTCGAGCTGGCGGATGCCATCGAGCCCATCGAGGTCGTGGGCCTCAGCCGCTGAGGCCCACCTCGTCCGCATCCTCCAGGAACGGGTTCACGACTCGCACGCCCCGGACCTGACAGAGGCTGACGGGAACGTCCGCCATCCTCCGGGGCATGGCCGCACGACCGCATGTCAGCACCGCCCAGCGACGCGCCCGGGTCGCGCAGCGCCATGCCATCGCGCCGGGGACCCAGGTCGGCACGCTCGCGGAGGCGGCGGACCTGATGACCGCGCTCCACGGCACCGACAACACGAGCGTGTATCTCCAGGCCCAGGCGCGGCTGCGCGACTCCTCGATCGCCTCGATCGGCGGCGACCTCTACGACCAGCCGACCGTGCTGCGGCTGCTGGCGATGCGTCGGACGCTGTTCGTGGTGCCGCTGTCCGAGGTCGCCACGCTCCACCACGCGGCGTCGCTCGACATCGCGGCGAAGGAGCGGGCATCCAACCTCCGGATGTTCGAGGCCGGTGGCGTGGGCCCGGACACGGCGGCGCTGTTCCGAGAGCTGGAGGACCTGGGCCTCGCGGCGATCCGCGAGCAGGGCGAGGCCACCACGGCCGAGCTGGCGGCGCTCGACCCCCGGCTCGGGCAGCGCATCACGATCGCCCGTGGCAAGTCGTACGAGGGCTCCATCAGCGTGGCCCAGCGGGTGTTCCTGCTGCTCGCCGTGGATGGGCGGATCGGACGGGGTCGGCCGCGCGGCACGTGGAAGGGCACGCAGGTCCGCTGGAGCCCCATCGAGCGCTGGCTCCCCGATGGCATCCCACCGATGGTCGTGGACGAGGCACGAGCCCGACTGGTGGGCCACTGGCTGCGGACCTTTGGTCCGGGCACCCGCGAGGACCTGCGCTGGTGGACGGGCTGGACCGTGGCCGCGGTGCGCGCCGCGCTCGTCGCCAACCACGCGGTGGAGGTGGGCCTGGACGATGGCGCGACCGGCTGGCTGCTGCCGCATGACGTCGACCTGGTCCCGGAGCCGGCGCCGTGGGTGGCGCTGCTCCCCGCGCTCGACGCCACGACCATGGGCTGGAGCGAGCGCGACTGGTACCTCGGCCCACATCGCCCCCGGGTGTTCGACAGCGTGGGGAACGGCGGGCCCACGATCTGGGTCGACGGTCGCATCGTGGGTGGCTGGGCGCAGCGCCCGGACGGCGAGATCGCGCTGCGACTCCTGGAGGACGTGGGCGCCGAGGGCAGGGCCGCCATCGACGCCGCCGCCGGGCGGCTGCAGGCATGGCTTGGCCCGGAGCGCTTCCGGACCGTGTTCTCGGCGCCCCTGGAGATCGACCTCCGCGACGGCTGATGCCACGCCCGGGCCGGGTGGGTCGTCCACGGGTCCGGGCGTCCCGATGCGTCGCCAGCACGATTCGCACAACGGGTCTACACTCCGCGTGCGGGGTGGAGCAGCGGCAGCTCGTCGGGCTCATAACCCGAAGGTCGGCGGTTCGAATCCGTCCCCCGCAACCAATACGCATCCTGACCTGACGGCCCCGTGGATCCCGCCTCCCGGGGTCGTTCCCTTTCCTGCGGACCGTCGCGCGCGCGGGCTACGCGCCCGGCTGCGCGACCAGCCAGTCGAGGATGCGGTCGGCGACCTGGTCCGCGGTGAGGTCGTCGACGTCGATGGCCAGGTCCGCGAGCCCTCGGTAGGCCGGCTCGCGCTCGGTCACCCGTCGGGTGATCCACGCAAGGTCGGTTGCCTCGGCCCGTCGCCCCGCCCCGGAGCCGATTCGCGCCCGCAGCGTCTCGGGACGCGCCCGCAGCCAGACGGCGGTGACGTCGTCCGCGAGCATCGCTGGCGCCCGCGGGTCATCGGCGATGTAGCCGGCGGCGCCCACGACCATCGGTGGCGTGCCCGCCAACGCCCAGCCGAGCGCCTCGCTCTCCAGGTCATGCAGCCGCTCCTCGCCATCGGTGGCGCGGATCTCCGCCGGCTCGCGACCGGTCATGCCCCGGACGGCCTCGTCGTTGTCGAGATACGGGCAGCCGAGCCGCTCGGCGAGCACCCGGCCGACCGTGGTCTTGCCGGCACCCATCATGCCCATCAGGACGATCCGGGTCGACCGAGCCGGGGATGTCACGAGGCAGCGCCCGCGGTCGCCACGGGGGCCGCCGGGCTGGTCTCGCGATCGATGGTCTGATAGGCATCGGCCTGCACGGTCGACCATTCGCCCCACACGCCATCCGGCCACCGGACGCGGACCTCGGCGCTGGTGGCGTCGCCCAGACCCACGCGCACGGGTCCCAGCGTGCCGCTCCCGTGGCCACCACCCACGGTGACCTCGCGCGCGATCGTCCGACCGTTGGACCGGACCTCCACCCAGGCACCGATGGCGTCCCGGTTGGCTCCCGTCTGGCGTGGCGTCACCGCCACCCAGTGGCCCATCGCCGCGGGTCGCCCGTCGGTCCCGGCACCCAGTCCGCGCCAGATCCCCACGGGTGCCTCGCGCTCCACCACCACCAGGTCGAGCAGCCCGTCGAGGTCGAGGTCGACCAGCGCCGCACCCCGTGACCGGCCCATGTCCACGACGCCGGCGTCGCTCGTGGCGACCACGAACGTCCCATCCGGCTGGCCGAGATACAGCTCGTTGGGGTCCTGCTCCGCGAAGTCCGGCTGCGAATCCACGTTGCCCTTGGTCACGAACAGGTCCATCAACCCATCGGCGTTGACGTCCTCGAAGCGCGGCTGCCACGCCGTGGACGGCCGATGGTCGCCGCCCGCGGACGGCTGCGCGCCCTCCACGCCCGCCTGGAAGGCCATGTTGCGGTACTCGGGCCGCGCCGCGCCGTTCGCGAGCGTCTCCAGCCGGCTGGCCGCCTGGCTGGTGAGATAGACGTCCGGCAGGCCGTCACCGGTGACGTCCTGGCTGGCGATGCCCATCCCCTCCACGCGGACGCGCTGCCAGCCGTCCGCCTCGGCGTACTGCGTGGGTGCCGCTCCGGCCGCGATCCGCCACAGCTGCTCCTGCCCGTCGCTGTAGTCGGAGTAGTAGTGCCGGTCGTTGGACACCCGCAGGTCCCGCTGGCCCGTCCGCGACCAGTCGCTGAACAGGAGCGAGAGCGAGCACCACGAGGGCGACAGCGGCACCGGGCTGGCGTAGGGCGCCGCGCCGCCGGTCGGTCGCACCAGCTCGCCATCGGCGCAGGTGCCTCGGTCGGGCTCGCCGTCGACCAGCTCCAGGTAGTTGCCAAAGGCGAGCGTGGGCCAGCTCGAGCCCGTCTCCCACGTCGCCGAGAACGCGGTGGTCCAGGCGCTGCCGCCATCGAAGCCCCACGCCTCGTTGGCGCGCTCAAAGGCGCAACCGCCCAGACCGCGGAGCAGCACGTTGCCGTCGGTGCGCAGCACCACCAGGTCGGTCAGCCCGTCGCTGTCGATGTCGAGCGGGTAGGCGCCCGTGACCCCGACCAGGTCCGTCGCCGGGCTCTGGACCGGGGCGAACGACAGCGGTCCGCCGGCCGGGCTGTCGTTGCGATACAGGGCGGCCGGCGCGGCACCCCCCGCAAGGTACAGCTCCGGGCGCTGGTCGCCGTCGCAGTCGAAGGTCGCGACGCCACCGCCCACGAAGTACGGAAGTCGCCCTGGTACCGATGGTCGAGGCCGGCGCTCGAGCTGACGTCCACGAAGCGCGGCGGGCCCCAGGGCCACGAGGCTGGGCGCGGACGAGCCACCCGTGAGCACGGCGACGGCCACGACACCGATCGCGAGCACCGCCGCCCCGACGCCGAGGGCGGCGAGCACCCGACCGCGAGGGCGCGTCATCCGAGGCGGCGCGAACCGGTCGTCAGCTGCGGGCGGTCGCCGCGACCCGCTCGGACGGCCTGCCATAGCCGTGCTCCGCGATCTCCCCGGCGCGCTCCCGGTACATCTCGACGGCGGGCGGGGTCATGGCCCGGAAGCCATCGACCATGCGGTTGTACATGGAGAAGCCCGCTGCGATGAGCACCGCGAGCTGGACGTCCGCGTCGGTGGCGCCGGCGTGCAGGGCGGCGCGGACGTCCGCCTCCGTCAGGGCGCGCGGGTCGCGGCGCACGACCAGGGCGATGGCGATGAGCGCCTGCATCCGGGCATCCAGCGCCGAGGTGTCGCCGATGATGATGGGCTCGATGACCGGCACGTCCGCCGCGCGGCCCTCGCGCTCGAGGACGGCGATGGCGTGCGCCGCATGCGAGTCCATGCAGAAGAAGCAGTCGTTGCCCGCCGAGACCGCCGTCGCGATCATCTCGCGCTCGGCACGACCGATGGTGGCACCTGGGTAGTCGTCCACCAGCAGGGCATCCGCGAGACCTCGCATGTGGAGCCCCAGCTGCGGGGTCAGGCTCATCGCCACGATGATCCCTGGCACCTCCGGCAGGCTGCCCACGATGGGTCGCTCCTGCGCCCGTGCCAGACGCTCGTCCTCGCGTGCCATCTCGGTCTCCTCCTCCGACGGTCGGGCGTCGCGCCGGCCGCCTCCTCACTCGGTGGGCAGGACGCCCACGATGAACCAGCGGTCGTCGCCAAACACCTGTCGGATCACGAAGGTCTGGGCGAACGGCGACTCCTGCCGGCTGACCACCGAACCTGCGCCATCGTAGGTCGACTCGGTCTGGGTGCCCGTGGCCTCGAAGGCCATGCCCATGCCCGACTGCCGACCCAGGAGCCTCTGGGTCAGGAACAGGTCGTCGAAGTCGTAGTCGATGGTCGTCGGCTGCCCGGTCCCCTGTGCCGTCGACAGGCGGGCCGTCATCTCGTCCAGTCGGTCGCCATGGTCGACCTGCTCGAGCAGCGCCTGGTCGCCCGACAGCATCGCCTGGTCCTCGACGGCCAGCAGACGTGCGAGCGTGAGCGCGAGGCCCTGGGCGTCCGCGCGGACACGGTCCACGTTCCAGCCGCTGACGTCCGGGTCGATGGTGACCGGCGGGAGCGACGCTGGGTCCACCTCGATGGCGTCACCCAGCAGGACCGTGCCGCCGGCGGGTGGCTGGAGCCGGGCAGGACCGCCGGCGAGCACGATGCCGGCGCCCACGGTGACCACGAGCACCCCCGCGATGGCCAGCGTGGCGCCCAGCCGGCGCAGGTCGATGGATGGCCGGCCTGGCTGCGGCTGGCCCACCAGGAAGGGCACCGTCCGGTCCTCCTCGCTGCCCGCCCGGGGCATCACCCGCTCGAACACCGGGCGGGCCGCGCACATCACCACGAGCGCGGTCAGCAGCATCACCTTGGTCCACCACTCGTTGGTCTGGGGCGCGATGAGCAGCGACGCGAGGCGCGCCCACGGAGACCGCGAACGCGATCCGCGCGACGTGACCCGACGGGATGGTCTTGGGGTCCGTGATCATGAAGAACAGGAAGATGAGCACCTCGGGCGAGGTCACGATGACCCGCCAGAAGTCCGTGCCGCAGACCCCGCCGAACGCCCAGTCGGCGGTCATGCAGTGCCCTGACGCGGCGAGGATGCCCAGACCCACGGCCAGGGTCAGCCAGAACGCCGCGGCCATGGTGAGCAGCCGCAGTCGCCGGGTGATGAGGATGCCGCCCGTGAGGATGACCGCGTACGCCGCGAGCACCCAGCCATCGAGCGGGCCCCACCAGAAGTCGAGCGGCTGGACCCGGTCGGAGCCCAGCACCAGGAACGCCACGACCAAGGCCACGTTCGATGGGTTGAAGACGTGCGTGCCTCGGAACCTGATGAGGTACTTGGTGGCGAGCCCGAAGGCCGCGACGCCCGCGAACAGCAGCAGGAACTGGGTGCCCCACGGGTCGTGCGCCGGCTGGCCGACCGCACGCAGGATGAGCGCGACGCCGTTCCCGGTGAGCATCGCGCTAGCTGGCCACACCAGCGCCTTGCTGGAGCGGTAGGTGAGGGCCACCTCGATGACGGCGCACGTCAGGATGGCCGCCAGGATCTGGAACACGGTGAGGTGGAAGCCGAGCCCGACCTGGCCCAGGACCTGGACGGACAGGAGGACCACGGCCACGTGCAGCCGCGGGTCGCGGATGCTGGGCAGGAACACGGGCACCTGCTCGCCCCGGATCGAGACGGACCGGGTAGCCATCACGTCGACCGGCGCAGCCGCATCAGTGGAGCTCGGCGATCTCCTGGTGGGTCATGGCACCGGGGAGCTTGCCCATGATGATCATGCCCAGGACCTCGTCCTTGGTCACGGCGTCCTTGTCCACGGTGCCCACCAGCTTGCCCTGGAGCATCACCGTGATCCGGTCCGCCAGGTCGAACACGTCGTGGATGTCGTGGCTGATGAGGAAGATGGCGATGCCCTCCTCCTTCAGCTGGGCCACCAGGTCGCGCACCTGCGCGGTCTCGGCCGGGCCCAGCGCCGCGGTGGGCTCGTCCATGATGAGGATCCGTGCGTTGAACTCGATGGCGCGCGCGATGGCGATGCTCTGGCGCTGGCCGCCCGAGAGCGACTGGACGGGCGCCTTGAAGTTGCGGAACCGGGGGTTGAGCCGCGCCATGACCTTGCGGGTGCGCGCCTCCATGCCCGCGTCGTCGAGGTTGCCGGTGCTGGTCTGGAGCTCGCGGCCCAGGAACACGTTGGCGGCCGCATCCAGGTTGTCCGCCAGCGCGAGCGTCTGGTAGATGGTCTCGATGCCATAGGCCTTGGCGTCGCGGGGGTTGTGGATGCTGGCCGGCTGGCCGTTGATGAGGATCTCCCCGGCATCCGGCGGCCGGGCGCCCGAGAGCGCCTTCATCAGCGTGGACTTGCCGGCGCCGTTGCCGCCAACGAGGCCGATGACCTCGCCGGGATACACGTCCACCGAGACGCCGTCCACGGCGTGGACGCCACCGAACGACACCCGGATGTCGCGCATCTCGACCGCGGGCACGCCCGAGCGGTCCACGGCCGCCACGGCGGCAGGCGCCTGGTCCGCGACTGCCGCGGACGGGTCCACGATCGGCTCGCTGGCGCTCATCGTCGCCACCGCCGGAGCGTCTGGTCGATGCCCACCGCCGCCACGAGCACCACGCCCACCGCGATGTCCTGCGACGCGTTGTCGAACTTCATGAGCTGCATCCCCGAGACCAGCGACTGGATGATGAGGGCGCCGAGGACGGCGCCCGGGATGGTGCCGATGCCACCCGCGAACGACGTGCCGCCGATGACCGCGGCAGCGATGACCGACAGCTCGGCACCGGTGCCCAGGCCGCTCACCGCCGACTGGAGGCGGGCCGTGGAGATGACGGCGCTCACCGCGGCCAGGACGCCCATGATCACGAAGGTCATGAGGATGACGCGTCGGGTGTTGATCCCGCCCAGCACCGCCGCCTCCGGGTTGCCACCGATGGCGAACACGTAGCGGCCGAACCGCCGCCGCGTGGCGAGGACGGTCATGAGCGCCGCCACGCCGAGTGCGAGCAGCACCGGGTTGGCGATGCCCGTGGGGATGATGAGGCCACCGGCGGGCTCCACGATGCCGTGCTCCTGCGCGTACTGGGTCGCCAGGCGCGAGGGCCACGGGTAGCTGTTGGCGACGTAGACGGCGCCCAGCACGACCACGCAGCCGATGACGCCGATGATCACGTCGATGGCCACCGGCCGGGTTGGGAACCCGAAGCGGAGCTTGCGCCGCCGGCTGGCCACGATGCCCAGCACGATCGCGACACACACCACGATGCCGATGATCCAGCTCACGGTGTCCCCGACGGCGCCCTTGGGGCCGCCACCCAGGAGCGTGAACGTGGCATCGAGCGGGGAGACGGTGCGGCCCTGCGCCAGCACGAAGGTGACGGCGCGCCACACCAGCAGGCCACCCAGCGTGACCACGAACGAGGGGATGAGGACGTAGGCCACCAGGAAGCCCTGGAGCAGGCCGATGAGGCCGCCCAGCAGGAGACCCGCGATGACCGTGACGATCCACAGCCACCACATGTCGTAGCCCAGACCGAGCTTCTGGGGGATCCACTCCTGCTGGAGGAGTGCCATGAACATGCCCGTCACGCCCAGGACCGACCCCACCGAGAGGTCGATGTTGCGGCTGACGATGATGAACACCATGCCCGTGGCCATGACGGCCACCGATGAGGTCTGGACGGACAGGTTCCACAGGTTGCGCGCCGACAGGAACTGCCCGCCGGTGCCGATGTTGAACAGCACCCAGATGACGACCAGGGACCCGAGCATGCCCAGCAGTCGCGTGTCGAGCTCCAGCGAGCGCAGGAGCGATCGCCGTTCGACGGGCGCGGGAGCGGACGCGACCGAGGGGGCGCGCGTCATGGTCTCAGACATCAGGATGTCCCCGAACGGGTGCTGGATGCGAACGCACCCCGCGCCGCAGGTCGCGACGCGGGGTGCAGGTCAGCTCAGCTGGGGGTCAGGGGCAGGCGGCGACGGAGCCGGCCGTGACGCCCTGGCACAGGGTCGCCTGGTCGATGACACCGGCGTCCACGACCACCTGGAGGTTCTCCTGGGTGATCGGCGTGGGCGCGAGGATGATCGAGGTCAGGGTGTCCTTGCCCTCCCGCTCGAAGGGCGCGGTGCCCGCGAGCGCGGCGAGGTCAGGGTTCTGCGCGAGCGCGACCGCGGCCTCGCCGGCGGCCTTGCCCAGCTCCCGGGCGTCCTTCCAGACCGACACGGTCTGGGTGCCGAGGGCGACGCGGTTGAGCGCGCCCTGGTCGCCGTCCTGGCCGGACACCGGGATGGTGCCCGCCATGCCCTGCGCCTCGAGCGCCGCGATGACGCCACCCGCCATCCCGTCGTTCTCGGAGAGGACGGCCTGGATGTCGTTGTTGGTCGCCGTCAGGCAGTTCTCCATGTTGGTCTGGGCGTTCGCGGGATCCCAGTTGTCGGTGTACTGCTCGCAGCCGGCCGGGATGACGATGTCACCCGCGGCGACCGCGTCGCCGATGACCTCTTCCATGCCCGCGCGGAGGAAGTCGGCGTTGGCGTCCGCCTGGTTGCCCTTGATGATCGCGTAGTTGCCCTTGGGCACGAGCGGGAAGATGGTCTCGGCCATGATGCGGCCGACGCCCACGTTGTCGAAGCTCAGGTACAGCGCGCCCGGGTTCTCGATGAGGCGGTCATACGCCACCACCGGGATGCCCTGGTCGAGCGCGCTCTGGACCGCCGGCAGGATGGCCGTGCCGTCCTGGGCGAGGATGATGAGCGCGTCCGCACCCTGCGAGATGAGGTTCTCCACGTCGGCGAGCTGCTGCTCGGCCGAGGACGCGGCGTCCGTCTCGATGTACGAGCCGCCCGCAGCCTCGACTGCGGCCACGATGGCCGGCTTGTCGAACTTCGGCCAGCGCTCCTCGTTGAAGTTGTTCCAGGAGACACCGACCGTGATGCCGTCTCCGCCGGCCGCCGCGCTGGGCGACTGGGCGAGCGCCGCGCCGGGCGCCACGATGACGCCGGCTGCGAGGGTCAGGGCGCCAAGCCCTGCCCACGTGCGCTTGTACGTGCGCATGAACATCCTCCTCCGCGGTGCGGGATTCACGAACCCCCGACGAGTGATTACCGCACGTTCGCGAGGGGGTGTCAAGTGAGGCACGCTCTGGGTGCGGCGTGGTGATGATACCGCTTACATCAAGCTCATCACGCGGTCCGGACGAAGCACGAGCGGTGGCAGGCAGGCGGGCATGTCCGACAGCGGCAGCACCTCCGGCGCCAGCCGGATGCCCAGCTCCTGGGCCATGAACTCGCGACGCGCCACGATGCGTCGCCAGACGTCCGGGTATCGGGTGGCAAGGTCGTCCCGGAGGGCATCGTCGGCGAGCGCGATGCCGTCCTCGATGTTGGTCGTGAAGTGCGCGGTGCCGGTGGCCGGGATGATGTCCACCTGGAACACCATGCCCGAGCGGAGTGGCACCGTGGAGCCACGCCACACGGGGCTGGCCACCCACTCGTCGAGCGCCAGCAGGTGACCCGGGTTGAGGAAGATGCCAAAGAACGGGTCGCCCAGGCCCCGGTCGACGACCTCCTGGAGCGCGCCGCCCGGGACGCCCAGTCCCAGCGTGGCGTACCACTCGGCCACCGTCTCGACGTAGGGGCCCACCAACCGCCCCACGTAGTCCTGGATCGGGGGCGGCAGCTCGCTCGCGTCCTCCACCACGAAGCCGGCGCGGCAGGTGAGCGCACCCCACACCCCGAACGCGGCAGTGAACCGGTCGCCCCGCTCGATGACCCGGTCGCCGGGCGACGGCAGCCCCAGGGAGGCTCGTGGGCCGGCCGAGAGCATGAGATGGCACGACAGGGGCATCCCGTTCCAGCCCAGGAGCGCCACGGCCTCCTGCTCCGTCATGCCTGGCCGCAGCCCCTGGAGCAGGCGTCGCATGCCGCCTGACGTGTGCCGCGACGCGTACTCGAAGGCGACGACCTGCTCTGGCTCGTTGGTGGTCCGGAGGCCATCCCTCGGGTCGATGAGCAGGCCGGTCGCGTTGGTCACCGAGCCCGAGGGGCCCACCAGCGCACGGATCCGGTCGGCCAGCCAGGAGGGGGCATCGAGCCAGGTGGGGTCGGCGTAGGCCTTCCAGCCGATGACCCCCACCCGGGAGCCGGCGCCGATGCCCTCGTCACCCAGGACCTCGTCGATGGGTCGCGAGCGGTCACGCGGCTGGTTCGGCAGCGACAGGTCCTGGTGGAGGTGGCGGCGCATCGGCAGGGGCGCGGCACCAGCCATGCCGTAGCACTCGTTGCCCACCAGGATCGCCGGGTCGTCGTCCGGCCCGATGACCACGACCGCCTCCTCGAAGCGCGGGTCGAACCCGCTCAGCCAGCCGATGCTCGCGCTGTGCTCCCGGTCGGCGTACAGCACGATCCGGTCGAAGCCCTGGGCGGCCGCAGCCTCGCGCAGCCGATCGAGGCGTGCCGCGTACAACGACGCGGGCAGCGCCGGCATCGCGCTCGGTGGGCCGAAGTCGGGCAGCTCGACGCGGCGCAGCGTCGCACGGCTCATGCACGTCCTCCGTGAGGTGGTCAGGCGGCTGGGTCGACGATCACTGGTCGGGCAGCGGGTGGTCGTTGCGAGCGCCGACCATGTACTCCACGATCTCGGTGCTGTTCGTGGAGGCCGTGGCCTTCTCGCCGACGATGCGACCCCGGTGCATCACGATGATCCGGTCGGTCACCGCGAAGACATCGGGCAGGGTGTGGGAGATGAGGATGACCGGCACCCCCTGGTCCTTGAGCGTGCCGATGAGCGCCAGCACCTTGCGCTGCTCCGGCACGCCGAGGTTGTTGGTGGGCTCGTCCATGATCATCAGGCGCGCCTTCCAGTACACGGCGCGCGCGATGGCCACCGCCTGTCGCTGGCCGCCCGACAGCTTGTCGATCTCGGCACGGAAGCGCGGGATCCGGATGTCCAGCGACTCCAGGACCTTGCGCGACTCGGCGAGCATCCGATGCTCGTCGAGGGTGTGGATCCCCGGCACCAGCCGTCGGCGCATCTCCGCCTCCAGGAAGATGTTGGCCGAGACGTCGAGGTTGCCGGCCAGCGCGAGGTCCTGGTAGATGGTCTCGATGCCCGCGCGGCGGGCGTCGATGGGCTTGGCGAACCGGACCGGGGCGCCCTCCAGCAGGATCTCGCCCTCCTCGCCCGCATGGACGCCCGAGACGCACTTGATGAGGGTCGACTTGCCGGCGCCGTTGTCGCCCACGAGGCCCACGACCTCCCCTGGGCGGACCTCGAGGCTGACGTCGTTGACCGCGGTCAGGCCGCCGAAGCGCTTGACCAGGTGACGGACCTCGAGCATGGGCTGCGCGGCGATGGCCGGCTGGGGCGTGGGAGCCGGGGTCACGATCGACGCATCCATCACTCGGTCTCCGCGCGCCCGGCGACAAGGTCCCGGGCCTGGTCGATGAGCACCGCGAGGATGACCACGATGCCGATGACGATGAACTGCCAGAACGGGTCCACGCCCAGCATGATGAGCCCGGTCACGAGGATGGCGATGATGAGCGACCCGATGACCGTGCCGACCACGTTGCCGCGGCCGCCGAACATGCTGACGCCGCCGATGATGACCGCGGCGATGGAGTTGAGCAGCAGCGGCTCGCCCGCGATCGCGGAGCCGCCCGCGAACCGCGCGGTGTAGAGGCAGCCTGCAAGACCCGCGGTCACCGCCGAGAGCATGAAGATGAGGATGGTCATGCGGTCCACGGGCACGCCCGCCCGGAGCGAGGCCATCTTGTTGCCGCCGATCGCATAGGTGTGGCGACCGAACTGCGTCCGCGCCAGGGCGAACGCGCCCAGCACCACGACGACGCCCGTGATGACCACGGGCCACTGGAGGATCCGCTCCATGCCCCGGAGGGCGTCACCCGCGACGTCGGGCTTGGTGATTACGCTGATGCCACCGCCGGGCACGTAGTAGATGAGCGCCTCGTTGCCGAGGTCGCGGGCGGCGGGCGGCAGGCCGCTCACCACGTTGCCACCCGAGACGATGAGCGCGACGCCCCGCGCCACGAACGAGATGCCCAGGGTGACGATGAACGAGGGCACGCCCAGCTTGGCGATGATGGTCCCGTTGATGGCCCCGAACAAGGCGGCCACCACGAGCGCCACCCCGAAGCCGGCCGCCACCGACTCCCACTGGCCGACCCCGCGCTCGGTGAGGGCGACCATGACCTCGGCCGACACGACCGACGCGAGACCCATGATCCAGCCCACGGACAGGTCGATGCCGCCGGAGATGATGACGAACGTCTGGCCCAGGCCCATGAGCACCACGGCGGTGATGGTCATGAGCGTGATCTCCGCGTTGCGGACGCTCAGGAAGTTGATGACGCCATCCGACGTGATGGACACGCTCACCGTGAAGAACGCGACGAGCCCGATGAGGAACACCCACGCCCACACCCGGCTCACGGCCAGGATGAGTCGCCGGCCCGTGTCGCGCGACGCGGGAGGGGCGGCGGGGGGTGTGGTTGCCTGGGTCACTGCTCGTGCCTCGTGCGCGATGGCCGAGGGGCGCCCGGGAGGCGCCCCTCGGCCGACCGATCGGGTACGGGACCGGGGTTACTGGTAGATGAACCGGCTGTGCTCCGGGTCGTCCACGTTGTCGAGCGTCAGGATGTCGAAGCCCGTGGTGACGTGCCTCGGCAGGCTGGTCACGCCCGAGTGGTCCGCGAGCGCGAAGCTCGTGGCCAGATAGCCCATGTCGAAGGGCTTCTGGGCGAGGACCATGGACACCGTGCCGTCGCGCAGGAACTGGATGGCGTCCTTGGTCGCGTCATAGGCCGCGACCTGGACCTGGCCACCCAGGTTGGCGTTCTGGACCGCGGTGCCGGCGCCCTGGGCGCTGAACACGTTGACCCCGAAGATGCCCGCGAGGTCCGGGTTGGCCTGGAGCACGGCGGCCGTCTGCTGGGTCGCGGTGCCTGCGTCGTCGAGGCTGTACTGCTCGTCGACGACCTCCATGTCCGGATACTCGGCGATCGCCTTGCGGAAGCCCTTGCTGCGCGCGTCGACCGAGCTCACGCCCTGGTTGGTGTTCTGGATGTAGACCTTGCCCTTGCCGCCCAGCGCCTCGGCCATGGCCTTGCCGACGGTGTAGCCACCCTCCTCGTTGTCGGTGCCGATGTACGAGATGGGGAAGGTCACCGGGCCGTTGGCGTAGTCGCCATCGCCCAGGAAGGTGTCGACCGTGATGACGTTGATGCCCGATTCGTAGGCCGCCTGCAGTGGGGCGACCATCTCCTCGGCGGACACCGGGGCCGTGACGAGGTAGTCGATGTCACCACGCGCGACGAGCGCGTCGAGGATCGGGGTCTGCGCGCTCACGCCCCACGTCGCGGGGTACTGCGCGATGACGGGTTCGATGCCGAGGTCCGCGGATGCCGCCTGCACACCGGACTCGAGCACGTGGTAGAAGGGATCCTCCACGCCGGGCAGGAACGCCACGGTGGGCTTCTCGTCCTGCGCGAATGCGGCGGGGGTCACCGCCATGGCGAGCGTCGCCACGCCGGCAACCAGGAACAGGGCTCGTCGGGACACGTCACTCCTCCAACTCGGGACTGTCGTTCGACAGGATGGTCCGCCAGGAACGCACTGCCTCGATAGGCGTCGTCTCCTCTCCGGGGCGGGACCCGCGGGTGCGTCGATGGGCTCCCCGCCGGCCACCCCGACGTCGCTGGCGCGAAGGTAGCGCGTGCATGTCATCGATGTCAACGTCCGAGTGGTCGCCTGTGACCTTGACACGTGCACGACCATGACATCGATGTCATCCCAGACACGCCAGCCGGGTCGCGGTCGGGCAGCCCCCACGATGCAGGACGTCGCGACGAGCGCCGGGGTCAGCACCAAGACCGTCTCCCGGGTCATCAACCGGGAGCCCGGCGTCCACCCGGACACGGTGGCCACCGTGTCGGCTGCCATCGGCGCCCTGGGCTACCGCCGCAACGACGCGGCGCGGAACCTGCGCAAGGGCATCGCGACCGACACCGTCGGCCTGCTCATCGAGGATCTGGCCAACCCGTTCTACGCCCAGCTCGCGAGCGCCGTGGAACAGGTGAGCTATCGCAACGGGCACGCCGTCGTGGTCATGTCCTCGGGCGAGGACCCCGTCCGCGAGCGGGAGCTGGTGGCGGACCTGCTCCGTCGCGGCGTCAATGGGCTGGTGATCGTGCCGGCCGGCCAGGATCATCGCTACCTCGCGAACGGGCACGAGCCGCGTGCTCCGGTCGTGTTCCTGGACCGGCCCCCCATGGGCGTCGAGGCCGACTCCGTGGTGATGGACGACGTGGCCGGCGGGCGCCGGGCGACCCAGCACCTGCTGTCGCACGGACACCGGCGCATCGGCTATGTAGGCGACGCGCTCTCAGTGACCACGTCCGCCGCGCGGCTGCAGGGGTATCGGGAGGCCCACAAGGATGTGGGGCTGGAGGTCGACGAGGCGCTCGTCCGGCTCAACCCCGCTCGCGTGAACGCGTCGGAGGCATCGACGCGTCGCCTCCTCTCCCTGCCCCTGCCACCGACGGCGATCCTCGCCCAGAACAACCGCAACTGCATCGGCGTCCTGCGTGCCCTGCGAGGCGGACCGCCCATCGCGCTCATCGGCTTCGACGACATCGAGCTTGCGGACATGCTGCCGGTGCCCCTGACCGTGGTCGCCTCCGACCCGGGTGAGATGGGCCGATCGGGCGCGGAACTCCTGTTCGCGCGCATGGCGGGTGACTCGCGACCCCCGCAGCGGATCGTCATCCCCACACGGGTGGTGGCCCGTGGCTCGGGCGAGATCCCGCCGCCGGCCACCGAGCGGCAGCGCGCCCCTCGCACCGGGCGGTAGCGGGCGGGTCAGGGCGCGGCGGCGCCCTGGTCGAGTGCGATGACGGTGCCCGTGGCCGCCGCGCGATACAGCGCGTCGATGGTGCGTGCCTGGCCCAGGGCGTCCGCGCGGCCCAGGAGCGGCGCGCGCTCCCCACGGATGGCCGCGTTGACGTCCTCCAGCTCCAGCTGGTCGGGGTTGGTGGGCTCGACCTGGACCCGCTCGTCGTCGAGGTAGAGCACGCCCTGGGTGGAGTGCCACGGGTCGGGGAGGAAGAGCCGGTGGTCGCGACCGATGACCTCGAGGCT
>JAXLXC010000015.1:0-83072 GCA_046328155.1 Chloroflexota bacterium | reverse complement strand
GCATCAACATCACCAACGCGGATGAGATGAGCAGCCAGGCGGTATCGCCGGTGTTGATCTCGGGCATCGAAGCGCACCTCCCTCTCGCCGGGCGTCAGAAGGGCCAACACACCGGGCCCGCGCGATCGGGGGAGCCTATGGCCGGTCCCAGGGGCCGGTCAGCACCGAGGAGGTTACGTTCGGGAGGTGCCGGGTGGCACTTCGGTTGCGCGCGCGGCGCTGGGACGCCGGGATCTGGGGCGCCGGGATCGGGTCCTGGGGCGCCGGGATGACGGTCGCGCCCGCGTGCGACCCGCGACCGTCAGGCGGCCGACGTCTCCTCGAGGATGTAGCCCACGCCACGGACCGCCACGGGGATGGGCGCGCCGGCGTGGACCAGCTTCTCGCGCAGGCGCGCGAGGTGCGGCTTGAGCCACAGCGGGTCGGGGTCCGGCACGTCAGGCCAGCCCGCCTTGAGCAGGTCGTCGTGCGACACGACCTCGCCCAGCCGCCCGACCAGCTCGCGCAGCAGTCGGAACTCGGTGACGGTCGCCGGGACCGGCGTGCCCTGCCATCGGATCTCGTGGCGTCTCCGGTCGAGCTCCCAGCCGCTCGCCACCGCTGGCTGTGCGTCGCCGCTGGGCCGCGTGCGGGGAGTGCTCGCCGTGCGCCGCGCCACCGCCCGGACGCGCGCCAGCAGCTCGTCCGCGCGGAAGGGCTTGCGGATGTAGTCGTCGGCGCCCAGGTCGAGCAGCTCGACCGTCGCCGCGCGGTCGCGCTCGCCGGACACCACCACCACGGGCACGTCGCTCATCTCGCGGATCCGCTGGCACACGGTCGCGCCGTCGAGCCCCGGCATCGCCAGGTCCAGCAGCACCAGGTCCGGCTCGTCCTCCCGGAAGCGGCGCAGGGCCTCGTCACCGTCGTAGGCGGCCACGATCCGATGGCCCGCCTGACCCAGCAGCGCGCCCAGGGCGCCCACCATCGCCGGCTCGTCATCGACGACCAGGATCTTGAGGGACCCATCCGGGGTGGTGGTCATCCGTCCTCCAGCTCAGCTCGGCCGACGCGAGCCCGTCGACACATCATCGGTCGATCCATCGCGTCCGGACGCGCGCGTGCGCATCGCCTCGAAGGTCGCCTGCCAGCGCCCGAGTCGGTCCTCGTCCGCGAACAGCACCAGCACCGTGTTCTCGCCGGCGAGCGTGCCCTCCTGATGCTGGAAGGTCGACTCGTCGATGGCCTGCGACAGCGCGCTGGCCATGCCCGGCCGGGTGATGAGCAGCAGCGTCAGCCCGGACCGTCGGACCACGATGGGCAGGTCGGCCAGGAGTCGCAGCAGCGGCGTGTCGCTCGCGCTGGGCAGCGCGAGGTCCTCCGGGGCGGCATACACGTGCCGGTCGGCGCGGCTCACCTTGACCAGGCCCAGCTCCGCGATGTCGCGGCTGACCGTCGCCTGGGTCACCGCGAACCCGCGGTCGGCGAGGAGCTGCACCAGCTCCTGCTGGCTGGAGATCGGGTGGTGGCCGACCAGGTCGCGGACGGCCTGCTGCCATCCCCGCTTCGATGCGCGGCCGTGGCTGCTCGCTCGGGGCATGCAGCCAAGCTTGGTTGCCACGCGGGGAGTATACGACGAGCGCAATCGACCGGCGCGATCGCCCTGCCAACAGGGTGTTCCGCGATCGGCGAGCGACTGGGCAGGTTGCGCACGACGAGCGACCGTCAGGTCCGGGTGGCGCCATCGGGCGGAACATCGACGTGGGTTCCCCGCCCGTCGGGCGACACCGCTCGCGCGGGCACCGCGGGACGGCAGCCGGCGCGAATGCCCTGCGACCGGCGGCGCGACGTGTACACTGCGCGGCCTATGGCACCGCACGTCGACCACATGGCGATGCGCTAGGCCCCGTCGGGATCGGACGGGGCCTGAGCGGGACGCGTCCGCGACTGGACGCCTGCCAGGCCTGATCCCGAGGGGGCCGCGACCACGGACGAAGGTCGCGGCCTTTGTGATTCCTCCCGCAACGGGCGCGCCGCGCCCATCCATTCGACAAGGAGCAGTCCCATGAGCCAGACCATCGCCCTCCGACCCGAGCCGTTCGTCACGGAAGGCTCGTCGCCGCCTGCCACCGCATCGACCCCGTCGGGCTTCCGGCCCGGCTTCTCCGGTCTTCGGTGTCGCAGCTGCGGCACGCCGCAGGAGACCGCCGCGCTGTTCGTGTGCCCCCGCTGCTTCGGCCCCCTCGAACCCACCTACGACCTCGCCGGCGTGCGGTCGCGCCTGACCCGCGACGCCATCGAGGCCCGGCCGGCGGGCGTCTGGCGCTTCGCGGAGCTGCTGCCGATCGAGCACGTCCCGGGCGCGCCGGCGCGCGTCGGAGACTCGCCGCTGGTCGAGGTGCCCCGCCTGGCCGCCGCCATCGGCCTCGACCGGCTGTGGGTCAAGGACGACTCGCGCAACCCGACCCTCTCGTTCAAGGACCGGCCGGTGGCCATCGCGACCGCGCGGGCCATTGAGTTCGGCTTCCACACCCTCGCCTGCGCCAGCACCGGCAACCTCGCGCCCGCCGTCGCGGCAGCGGCCGCCGCGAACGGGCTGCGTGCCGTGGTGTTCATCCCGGCGGACCTCGAGGCCGCCAAGGTCGCCCAGGCGCGCGCGCTCGGCGCGACCGTGGTGCGCGTCGACGGACCCTACGACGCCGTCAACCGCCTGTGCCTCGAGCTGACCGACGAGCTCGAGGGGTGGGCCGTGGTCAACGTCAACATGCGGCCGTTCTATGCCGAGGGATCCAAGACCATCGCGTTCGAGGTGGCCCGACAGCTCGGCTGGCGGACGCCCGATGTGGTGGTGGCCCCCTTGGCCTCGGGCTCGCTGTACACCAAGCTCGCCCAGGGCTTCGAGGAGCTGACCGAGGTCGGGCTGGTCGAGCGTGCGCCCATCCGCTTCCTGGGTGGCCAGGCGCAGGGGTGCGCGCCCATCGCCGACGCGTTCACGGCAGGCACCGATGTGGTGCGGCCGGTCGAGCGTCCCACCGGTATCGTGCGCTCCCTGGCCATCGGCTCCCCGGCCGACGGCCCGTTCGCCGTGCGGCTCGCCCAGTCGAGCGGCGGGGCGATCCTGGGGGTGTCGGACGAGGACGTGATCGACTCCATCCGTCTGCTGGCTGGCACCGAGGGCATCTTCACCGAGACCGCGGGCGGGGTCACGCTCGCGGCGCTCCGACGCGCCGTGGCCGAGGGCCGCGTGGGTCGGGACGACGAGGTCGTCCTGGTCGTCACCGGCAACGGCCTCAAGACGCTCGATGCGCTCGCGGATGGTGAGGCGCTCCCGGAGCCGATCGCCCCGACGTACGAGGCCTTCGAATCCTGGTGGGAGGGGCGCGAGGAGGAGATCGCCGCGTAGGGCGCGCCGGCGCCCGGCCGCCGGCCGGGCTCCGGCGGGGGCCCCGGTCGCGGGGCAGGCCGGCGAGGGCCCCGGTCGTGGGGCGCGCGCACCGCCTGCCGCAACCCCGTCGTCGGTCAGGTGCATTCCCGCCGCCGCTCCCAGGATCTGGGGCTATCGACGGGGAAGCCCGGCCCGGGGTGGCCAGCCGGGTGCGATCGCGCGTCCGGGACGGCCGTGCCTCGTCAGCACGCCCAGATTCGGGGCAGCCCGACGGCCGGGACAGCCCGAAGCGACCCACGGGGCCTCGCGAGGACGTCGACCCGGAGCTTCCCTCGCCGATACGCCCGCATTCTGGGAGCAGCACCCTGCGAGAGGCGCCCTCGGAGCGGCACCCTGGGAGGGGCGCCCTGGGAGAGGCGCCCTGGGACGGGCGACGAGGACGCGCCGACGTCCGCCGACGCATGCCCGCGGAGCCACGTGGTCAGCGGCCCGTTGGTCAGCGAGCGCGTCCCAGCGTCGGCCCAGCACCTTCGCCACGGCCGGTTGACGGGCCATCCCCACGAGCCGGCGGACGCCCCCGGGCGACAGGCTCGCGACCAGCTCCTCGCGGCCGCGACGGCATCGTCAAGCAAGCATCGGGTGGCCACGGTCCGTAGCAGCGTCTCCAGCCGCTCGTCCGGGATCTGGTCGAGCAGCTCGAACAGCCGGCCGATGTCGGCGCTGTCGAGCTGCACCACGATGTCCACGGCGTGGTCGAACCGATGCGTGAACTCGACCAGGCTGGCCACCCGCTCCTGGAGCTCCGTGGCGCCGGGCGCCGCGTCCGGCAGTGCCCGGACCTGGTCGAGGCACGCGTCGAGCAACGGCAGCACCGGGTCGGTCTCGCGCTCGACCCGATGCCGCGACCCGTCGGAACCACTCCCAGTGGTCCCCTCACGGCACCCATGCCTGTCCGGCCGGACCCCCGACGGCCTCCCCGACGCAGCTCGGGCGCCCGCTCCACCAGTCCCCATGCCTCGCATTCGGCGATGGCGGTCCTGGTCGCCCGATGTGACAGCCCGAGCGCCGCCTGGAGCTCGGAGCTGGTGAGCGGCCCGCCGTGGAGGAGCAGATAGCCCGAGCGCGGCCGTCGATGGTGCGACGCCCCAGGCCGCGCCGATGCGGCCTCACGCGCCAGAGAACTCGCGTCGGATGGCCTCGATGCGGTCGAGCGTGGGCTCGATGGGTCGGCGGCTGCCAAGAAACCTCCTACTTGACGGTAGCACGTTGGCGTGGATACTTGCTAGGACATGGTATTATATCAGGGGTGACGAAACCATCGGCGCCGCCGTTCGTTGGGCGGGCGTCGTCGTGTGGGCTGTCGCCCTGCTCACCATCGAGGTGACCGTTGCAGGAGCGGGTCCTGTTGCTGGCACCGCTGGTGGTGGTCCCGATGCTCCTGGCGCTGCTGCCGTCGCGGACCCTGACGCCGAGCCTGCCCTCCGAACGGCTGGGCCCCTGGTCGCTGGCGGCCGCGATGCTGCTGCCGCTGGCGACCGCCCTCCCGCGCAGTCCGTTGGCCGGGGCGCTCACGCTCCCGTGGCTGGTGCTGGCGGTGCTGCTCGCGGTCTCGGCCCCCTCCGTCATGCCATCGCCGGACTTCCGGCGGTCCTGGGTCGCGAGCGCGCCGCCGACCTGGCGACCGACGCGGCGCTGGTGGGGCTGGCCGTGGGCGCAGGCTGGTTGTGGGTCGACCGCACGGGCATCGTGGTGCCGGGCATCGCGCCGCTCATCGGGACGCTCACCGCGGTCCACTTCCACATGGCCGCGTTCGGGCTCGTATCGGCGCCTGCTCGCCGCGGCTCGGCCCGGTCGTGCTGTCTGGCTGGCGTCGGTCGGGCTCATCGTGGGCATCTGGCTCACCGCGGCGGGGTTCGTGCCGCTGCCGTCCCGCGAGACCTGGGCTGGGCGCGCTGCTGGTCGGCACCAGCGGGCTGTTCCTGGCAGGGCTGCTGGTCCGGCGACCTGGCGGGCTGGTGGTCTCGGACCGCCTGCCTCGGGTTGGCGGTCGGCATGGTCCTCGCCATCGCGTGGCCCACGAGCCTCGCCCTCGCCCCGGGCATGCTGGACATCGACCTCATGGTGCGCACGCACGGCGTGCTCAACGCGACCGCGGTCACGCTCCTGGCGTGGACCGCACGGACATGGATGGGAGACGCTCGATGAGGATCGCGGTCACCGGTGCCAGCGGGTTCGTGGGCAGTGCGCTGGTGCGGCGGCTCGCCGCGGCGGGCCATGACGTGGTCCGCGTCTCGCGTCGGGACGGCGTCGACATCACCGACACCGCCGCGCTCCGGGCGGCACTGCAGGGCTGCCACGCCGTGGCCCATTGCGCCGGGATCAACCGCGAGATCGGCGACCAGACCTACGCGGCGGTCCACGTCGATGGCACCCGCGCGGTGGTGGCTGCGGCCACCGATGCGGGCGTCCGACGCCTGGCCCTCGTGAGCTTCCTGCGCGCCCGACCCGATGGCCCCACCGCCTATCACCGCTCCAAGTGGCAGGCCGAGCGCATCGTGCGGGCATCCGCGCTCGAGTGGACCGTGCTGAAGCCGGGCGTCATCCACGGACGCGGCGACCACATGCTCGATCACCTGAGCCGCGCGTTCCACACGTTCCCCGTGTTCGCGACGGTGGGTGCCCGGGGCCGGGCGACACGCCTGGTGCGGCCGGTCGCGGTGGACGACGTGGCACGCGTGCTGGAGGCCGCGGTCACGGGCGACCCCCGCCTGCGGCGGCGTACGCTGGCAGTGCTCGGGCCGGAGACCCTCACGGTCGATGCCGCCGTGCGGCGCGTCGCGGCGGTCACCGGCCGTCGTCCGTGGTTCGTGCCCACGCCCATCGCCGCGCTCCTCGGGTTCGCGGGCCACCGAGCGGCTGATGCGCCGTGCCGCTCCTGGCCGTGGCGCAGGCCCACATCCTGGCCGAGGTCTCGCAGCCGGCGTGCCCTGGGCTGACGACCTCCCACCCGACCTCGCGCCTGCGACGCCGTTCTCGATGGAGGTCATCCGAGCCGGCCGAAGCCGGGCGGCTTCGGACCGCGGGACCTCCGATGCTGCATGACGGAGGCACGTGCATGAGAGTCGTCATCGCGGGCGTGGACAGTGACGTTGGCCGAGCGTTGGGCGCATCGCTGGTCGCCGATGGCGTCGAGGTCGTGGCGCTGGCGCGATGGACTGACCGCCGCGACGGGCGGTGCGCGACTGGTGGCCTGGGATGGCCAGACGCTCGACGGCGCATGGACGACCGAGCCTGCACGGGCGGACGCCGTCGTGGACCTGTGCGGGCTGTCCGTCGGGACCTGGCCGTGGACGGCCGGCACCAGGGCGCGCCTCCGCTCGACACGACTCGAGCCGCGCGCGGCGCTCGTGGACGCGATCCGCGGCCTCGACGCGGCCGTTCGTCCTCGGACCCTCGTGGGCATCTCAGGCACCGATGGGTATGTCGGCAGCGACGCGACGCCGGCGGGGGAGGGCACACCCCTCGCGGACACCTTCCTGGGCCGCCTTTGCGCCGACTGGGAGGCGGCCGCGCTGCCGGCGGCGGACCTCGGCGTCCGGCTGGTCATCGCCCGTTCCGCGGTGGTCGTGGCGCCCGGTGCGCCCGTGCTCGCCCGTCTGAGCCTGCCCGTCCGGCTGTTCGTGGGCGGTCGCATCGGCTCGGGGCGCCAGTGGTTCAGCTGGGTCCACATCGACGACTGGGTTCGGGCCATCCGCCGCCTGCTCGACGACCAGGGCCTCGACGGGCCGGTCAACATCGCGTCGCCGGGCGCGCTCCACCAGGCGGAGGTCGCCCGGGCGCTCGGTCGGGTGTTCCATCGGCCGAGCCTCGTGCCCACTCCCGCGGTGGCGGTGCGGCTCGTCCTCGGCGGCCAGGCGGACCTCGTGCTGGGCAGCCGTCGCGTGGCGCCAGCGCGGCTCCAGGCCGCCGGCTTCGACTTCGCGTGGACCGACTTCGAGGCTGCCGTCCGGGACGTGACCCGATGAACGCGGCGATCGCGGCCGCACGGTCTCGCCGCGCTCGGGCCGCCGCGCCGCCGCCGGGCCCCCTCGCGGCACTGACCACGCTCGAGGACATCGCGATCGTGACGTACGACGTCGCACCCGAGGCCCTGGCGGCGCTGCTGCCCGACTGGGCGGAGCCGGACGTGCTCACCCTCGCCGACGGTCGTCGGCGGGCGCTCGTCTCGGCGGTGACCTTCCGGGACGTGGACTTCCGGTTCCGGCTGCTGCCGTTCGTGCGCCTCGGGATGCTCCAGACCAACTATCGGGCCTACGTCCGCACCGGCGGCGAACGCGCGGTGTGGTTCCTGGGCAGCACCCTGACGTCGCGGTCGGTGGAGGTTCCCCGGCGGCTGTGGTCGATGCCGTGGCATCGGGTCGAGGCCACGCTCGAGGCGACCTGGGACGGCGTGACCTGCACGCGATGGCGTTCCACGGTGACGGGGTCGTGGGGTGGGATGGACGTCCAGGTCGAGGGCACGGACGAGCCCATGGGCACGCTCGATGGCCTGGCCGACGAGGCCGAGACGGCTCGAGTGCTGACCCATCCGCTCACGGGCTACTACCGTCGGCTCGACGGGCGGGTGGCCGGCTACCGCGTGTGGCACGCGCCGATGCGCCCGACCCGCGGCCGTCTGGTCCACGGCCGATACGACGCGCTGGAGCAGGCCGGGCTGGTGACGCCCGGCCAGGAGCCCCACTCGGTGCTCCTCGACCGCCGCTCCGACTTCATCGTCTACCTGCCCCCGAGCCTGCTGGGCCAACCGCTCGGCGCCCCAGAGCCTCCGTCCCAGCGGTAATCTGCGGCCATGGCAGGACCGCAGCAGGACCGGCTCCGCGCGGGGGTCATCGGCCTCGGCGTCATGGGTGCCGCCATGGCGCGGCGACTCCTGGCCGCGGGTCATCCCCTCCTGGTGAGCGCGGCATCGAATGGCCCGGTCACCGAGCTGTGCGGCCGGGGTGCGGTCGCGCTCGGCACCGATGGCGCGATCGCCCGCGAGTCCGACGTGTGCATCGTCAACGTCCCGGACACCTCCGACCTGGAGCGCGTGGTCCTGGGCACTGGCGGCATCCTCGAGGGCGCCCATGCGTCGCTGGTGGTGGTCGCGATGGGGACGCATCGGCCATCGGCGATGCGCCCGATCGCGGACGCGCTGGCGGGGCGGGGCGCAGGGTTCCTGGACGCGCCGGTCTCCGGCGGCGACATCGGGGCACGAGAGGGCACCCTCTCGATCATGGTCGGCGGCGATGCGGAGGTCGTCGAGCGGGCTCGGCCCGTGCTGCAGGTCCTGGGTCGGACGATCACCCACATCGGTCCCGTGGGTGCGGGGCAGGTGGCCAAGGCGTGCAACCAGCTCGTGGTCGGCGCCAACATCGAGGCCGTGGCCGAGGCGTTCGCCCTCGCGCGCGCCGCCGGGGTGGACCCGGAGCGGGTCCTGGCGGCCATCGCCGCCGGGCTCGGTGGCAGCGTGGTGCTCGACCGCTACGCCGACCGGATGCTCCACGAGCGATTCGAGCCAGGCGTTCGGGCACGGCTCCATGCCAAGGACGCGCGCATCGTGATGGGGCTCGCGGCCGAGGCGGGGCTCGACCTGCCGGTCGCCAGCGTCGTGGCCGAGGCGTTCGGGGAGCTCGAGCGACGTGACGGCGACCTCGACCACTCGGCCCTGGTCACGCTCCTGGGGCGGGGTCTCCCCGAGGACGACGAGGGGCGCCTCGACTGACGAGCGCCGGTGGTGGGTGCGCACCGCGCCCCTGCGATGCGCCGCCCCACGCACGGAGCGGTTCGCCCCACATCGCCGCTTGCGCCCGACCCGCCCGCCATGGCATAGTCCGCCACCTGATGACACGCAGCCTCGTCCTCAAGTCGAAGCGCCGGCGGCCCTGCCTGGAGGCAGTGGCCTAGCAGGCCTTCGCGCGGACGACGCGCACGGGGCCTGCCGGGCAGGCTCCGAGGGCCGCAGCACCTAAGACGGTGGCTGCGGTCTCTTCATGTCTGGCATCGGAGCCGACGCCCGACGGGTCCCATCCACCGGGACACGAACGGAGAGTGGGACACGATGCGAGCACTGCTCCTGGGAGCCGGCAACATGGGTCGGGCCATCGGCGCCGCCCTGGTCGCGCGTGGCGACACGGTCGTCGCGACGCTAGGCCGGGATGTCGCCCGGACCGACGTCATGGAGCTGCGGCCGGTGGACGTCGCGTTCGACTTCACCCACGCCGACGCGGTGCTGGGGAGCGGCCGGGTCGCAGCGGCGGCGGGTGCCCGGGTGCTCGTCACGGGCACCTCCGGCTGGGCGGGCGAGCAGGCCACCCGCGACGAGCTGCGCGAGGTCGCCGCCGAGCACGGGGTGCGCGCGATCGTGAGGCCCACGTTCAGCGTCGCGACGGTCCTGTTCACCAGCCTCGCCGTGGAGGCGGCCCGGCGCTTCGGTCGGTTCGCCGACTTCGACCCGTACGTGTTCGAGCACCATCGCCGGACCAAGCCCGACCGACCATCGGGCACGGCCCTCGCCATCGCGGACGCGATGCTGCCGTACCTCCGATCGAAGCGGCGGGCGCGGCTGCCCGACGGGCAGGGCGCGCCGGACCCCGAGACCCTCGAGGTGGTCGCGATCCGCGCCGGCGCCTCGCCCGGGATGCATGTCGTCGGCTTCGACGCCCCGGGGGAGTCGATCGAGCTGCGGGTCACCGCCCGGGACCGCTCGGCATACGTGGCGGGGGCGCTCCTCGCCGCGGACGTCGCCCTCGCGGACCCCGACCTGCCACCGGGCCTCACCAGCTTCGCGGAGCTGCTCGAGCGCACCGCCACCCACGACTGACGACCTGCCACGCAGACGACCAGACGACGACAGGAGACGACCGATGACGACCGAGACCACCACCCCGACCACGACCACCCGGTCCGCACTCCGACTGCGGGGCGCCTTCACCGCGTTGGTGACCCCGTTCACCCGGGCCGGCGCCGTCGACGAGGCTGCCTTCGTGCGGCTGGTCGAGCGCCAGATCGACCTGGGCATCGACGGCCTGGTGCCATGCGGGACCACGGGGGAGTCGCCCACCACGAGCCACGAGGAGGACGACCGCCTCATCGGCCTGGTCGTGGAGACCGTCGCCCGGCGGGGCATGACCGGCCGCATCCGGGTCATCGCCGGCACCGGCTCCAACAACACGGCCACCGCCGTGACCTCGACGCGACGGGCGGCGGCGCTGGGCGCGGACGCGGCGCTGGTGGTGGCGCCCTACTACAACAAGCCCGACCAGCGGATGCTCGAAGCCCACTATCGGACCATCGCCGACGAGGGCGACCTGCCGCTCGTGGTGTACAACGTGCCCGGCCGGACGGCGTCCAACGTGGAGGCAGGCACCTTGCGGCGGCTCGCGGAGCACACCCGGATCGTCGCGGTCAAGGAGGCCTCGGCCAACCTCGAGCAGATCATGACCATCCTGCGCGACCGACCCGACGGGTTCAGCGTGCTGTCCGGCGACGACTCGTGGACCTACCCGCTGCTCGCGCTGGGCGGCGATGGGGTCATCTCCGTGGCCTCCAACGAGATCCCCGCCGAGATGGCGCGTCTGTGCTCGCTCGCGTTCGAGGGCCGCTGGGACGAGGCGCGCGCGCTGCACGAGCGACTCCTGGAGCTCATGCGCGCCAACTTCATCAGCCCCAACCCGGTGCCGGTCAAGGCCGCGCTCGCCGAGATGGGGCTCATCGAGGACGTGCTGCGCCAGCCGCTGCTGTCCATGGCGGAGGAGCTGCGGCCGCGGCTGCGGGCGGCGCTCCAGGCCGCGGGCGTGGAGCTGGCACCGGCGCTGGTGGCCGCGTGAGCGTGACGGACGCCACGCAGCCGCTCCAGGAGCGGGTCGCCGCGCTGTCGGCCGCCTGGCCGCCGGGGGCGTCCCTCACGGACGACCTCCGGCCCGTCGCCTCGGCGCTCGTCGCGGACCTCGTGGCCGCGCTCGAGGCGGGCACCGTGCGGGCGGCGTCGCCCGACCCGGCGGCAGCCGGTGGCTGGCGCGTCAACCCATGGGTCAAGCAGGGGATCCTCACGGGCTTCCGGATCCCGGGCTTCCGCGACTATCGGGACGGCGAGATCCTGGCGGCGCGGGACCGGGTCTCGTTCGGGGTGCAGGACATCCTCGAGGGCCCGGGTGCCCATGCGGCCCAGCAGGCCGGCGTGCCGTGGCGGGTGGTGCCGGGGGGCACCACCGTCCGGTCGGGTGCGCACCTGGAGCCCGGGGTCACCATCATGCCGCCCGCGTATGTCAACGTCGGCGCGTGGGTGGGCCGGGGCACCCTGGTCGACTCGCACGCCCTGGTGGGCTCCTGCGCCCAGGTGGGCGAGCGCGTCCACCTGTCGGCGGCGGTCCAGGTGGGCGGCGTGCTGGAGCCGGTCGGGGCGCGTCCGGTGGTGGTCGAGGACGATGCCTTCGTGGGTGGCGGCTGTGGCCTCTACGATGGCGTGATCGTGGGTCGCGGGGCGGTGCTGGGGGCGGGCGTCATCCTCACGGGCCAGTCCCGGGTGGTGGACCTGGTGGAGGGGCGCGAGATCCAGGGCACCGCGGAGTCGCCGCTGGTGGTGCCGCCGGGCGCCGTGGTCGTGCCCGGCAGCCGCCCGGCGGGAGGCGCGTGGGCGGCGGCGAACGGGATCGGCCTCACGGTGGCGGTCATCGTCAAGCGGCGGGATGCGGGCACCGACGCGCGCATCGCGCTCGAGGAGGCCCTCCGGTGAGCGTGGTGCTGGACGCGCCCGTGGCCCGGCAGGACCCGCGGATCGAGGCCGGAGCCACCGTGGCGAGCCTCGACCCGGAGACGCTCGTCCGGGCGCATGGCAGCCCGCTCTACGTCTACGACCTGGATGTCGTCGCCGCCCGCGTGGCGCTGCTGCGCGAGTCACTGCCGGCTCGCGTGGAGGTCGCGTATGCGGTCAAGGCCAACCCGTCGCCGGCCGTGCTGCGTCACCTCGCGGGTCTGGGGCTGGGCGCGGACGTCGCGTCCGGCGGCGAGCTCGCGGCGGTCACCCGGGCCGGCTTCCGCCTCGACCGGCTGGTCATGACCGGGCCCGGCAAGACCGACGCGGAGATCGCGGCGGCCGTCCGGGCGGGCATCCGGGCCATCACCATCGAGTCGCTCGAGGAGATCGATGTCCTGGTGGACATGGCGTCGCTGGCGGGTCGACACCAGGGGCTGCTGCTGCGGCTGGCGGCGGACGCCGAGGGGCGCTCCGCCGAGGCCAGGCCCATCATCAGCGGGGCGGGCGCGGCCAAGTTCGGCCTGCTGCCCGACGAGGCCGACATGGCCATCGACCGTCTGCGGCTGACCGGTGCGATCGGCCATCCGGGCTCCCCGTACGAGCTCCTGGGGGTGCATGCCTTCGGGGCGTCGAACGTGCTCGACGCCGACGTGCTGGCGTCGCACGTCCGCTGGCTGGCAGCCGCCGCCGAGCGGATGGCGCGCCGCCACGGGATCCGGGTGCGGCTGCTCGACGCTGGCGGGGCCTGGGGACCCTGTACGCCGACGACCAGGAGCCGCTCGACGTGGCCGCGGGGCGAGGCCATCGCGGCCGAGATGGCGGCCTGGCGCGACCGACCGGGGCTGGAGGATGCGCGCCTGGTGCTCGAGCCGGGGCGCTTCGTGGTGGGGCCGGCCGGTGCCTACCTGACGCGCGTCGTGCGGACGAAGGAACGCGGCGGCCGAGCCATGGCCATCACCGACGGCGGCATCCACCACGTCCTGCGACCGGCGCTCGTGGGCGACCCGCATCGCATCGTCGCGGTGGGGGAGGCGGCCGAGCGGCCGATGTGGCGCCGGCGTCGGTGGTCGGGCCGCTGTGCACGGGCATCGACCAGCTGTCGGGCGCCGTGGACCTGCCCGACCCGCGAACCGGGGACCTGCTCGCGGTGCTCGATGTGGGCGCGTATGGGTTCACCGAGTCGATGCCCCTGTTCCTGTCGCATCCCATCCCCGCCGAGGTTGCGGTGTCGCGTGGCGTGGCCCGGGTCGCCCGATTGCGTCAGGAGCCGGGCGGGGGCTCGGCGGTCATCTGGTAGGGGCGGACCCCGACCTCGCCGACCGCCCATCGTCGATGCGGGGCTCACGGCGAGCGGGCCCGGGCACGCCCGTCGGGCGCGTTTCGCAACGGTCCCACGAGCGATCGTCACCCGACCGTGCCGGTTTTGGGACCCGATCCGCCATCGACCGGACGGCCGTACGGCGATAACGTCCGTGGTGACCGGAGCGATGGGTTCCGGCGAACGGACCGGGCGTGAGCTCCCAAGCTTCCGACCCGGACCCGGCCAACCACAGACTTCTCCTCCTCGGGCCTACGTGGGGCTCCCGGATCCGCCAGCCAGGCCCCACGCCGTTTGCACGTCTGGGGCGTCCGTCTGGGGCGTCCGCGCCCGGGGCGGCGGCTCAGACGAGGCCGAGACGCTCCTCCGCGGCCGCAGCTCGGCGGCGACGCGCTGGCGCGGTCCCCCTGATGACATCGAAGCGCGCAAGTGCGCCCTCCACGCTCGCCGCGGCCCGGAGCTCGTCGGCGATCGCACCATCGGTCGCCAGCGATCGCGCCTCCGGCCCCTCGGCCGCGGCCAAGGCCGCCGCGATGGCCGTGTCGGAGACCTCGGCGAGGCCCGCGCCGCTGGCCTCGGCTGCCGCGACCAACCGCCCGGCCACGCCGTGCGCCACCCGGAACGGCACGCCTCGCTCGACCAGCGCATCGGCGACCGCGGTGGCGGTGGTGTGGCCCTCGCCCGCCGCCGCGGCCATGCGCGCCTCGTCCACGCGCAGCCCCGCGACCAGCCCGGACATCACGCGCAGCGACGCCTCGAGCGTGCCGAGCGCCCCGAACAGGGTCGGCTTGTCCTCCTGGAGGTCGCGCTGGTAGCTCGCGGGCAGCCCCTTGAGCAGCACCAGCGACCCGGTGAGCGCCGCGATCACCCCCGCGCTGCGCCCGCGCACCAGCTCGGCCGGGTCGGGGTTCCGCTTGTTGGGCATCATCGAGGACCCGGTGCTGTAGGCATCCGATGGTCGGAGGTACCCGAAGCGCGGGTTGGTCCACCAGACCACCTCCTCCGCCAGCCGCGAGAGGTGGACCATGGCGAGTGCCGCGGCGGCGAGCGTCTCGACCACCAGGTCCCGGTCGCCCACGGCATCGATGGAGTTGCGCGTGACGCCCTCGAAGCCCAGCTCCCTGGCCACGGCCTCGCGGTCGAGCGGGAACCCGGCGCCGGCGAACGCGCCCGAGCCGAGCGGCGACAGGCTGGCGCGCCGGAGCGCGTCGGCGAACCGCCCGCGATCGCGCTCGGCCATCTCCACATAGGCCAGCAGGTGATGCGCGAACAGCACGGGTTGCGCCGGCTGGACGTGGGTGTGACCCGGCATCACGGCGGCGTCGTGGGTCCGGGCGAGACGCACCAGCGCCCGCTCGAAGTCCAGGAGCTGGCCGTCCAGCTCGGCCACCCGCCGTCGCAGCCACAGCCGAAGGTCCGTGGCCACCTGGTCGTTGCGCGACCGTGCGGTGTGCAGCTTCCCGGCGACCGGCCCGATCCGTGCCAGCAGCGCCATCTCGAGGTTCATGTGGACGTCCTCGAGCTCGGGGTCCCAGCGCATCGTGCCCGCCCGCACCTCGGCCTCCAGCCCGCGGAGGCCATCGACCAGGCTGCGAGCCTCCTCGTCCGTGAGCAGCCCCGCGCGCTCCAGGCCGTGGACGTGCGCCACCGAGCCCGCGATGTCGTCGAGCGCCATCACTGCGTCCACCTCGATGGACCGGCCGAACTCGGCGGCCAGCGCATCGGGCGCCTCGCCAAAGCGACCGCCCCAGGCCTTCATGGCCGCGTCGCGGCGCCGGCGGTCGCCTCGGTGACGCTGACCGGCAGCTCGGACAGCACCGGGTCGGTCCAGCTCCACGCCGAGCCGTGGCGCGCCGCCTCCGTGCGCAGCGGCAGGCCGAAGATCCGGATGAAGCCCACCGCGGCGGCATGGTCGAAGGCGTCGTCCGCGTCGTAGGTGGCGAGGGCGCGGTCGTACAGCGAATCGTCGCTGCGCCGCCCCACGACGTGTGCCGTGCCGTGGTCCAGCCGCAGCCGGACCTCGCCGTTGACCACGCGCTGGGCGGACGCTACGTACTCCCGGAGGTCCCGATGCAGCGCGCTGAACCACACCCCGTCATACGTGGCCTGGGCCAGCTCGTCGCTGACCGACCGGTTGAAGCGCAGCTGCTCCTTGGACAGGGTCAGCCCCTCGAGTGCGGCGTGCGCCGTCTGCAGGATGACCGCGGCCGGCGCCTCGTAGATCTCGCGGCTCTTGATGCCCACCGTCCGGTCCTCGATGTGGTCGATGCGACCCACGCCGTGGCGGCCACCCAGGGCGTTGAGCCGCTCCACCAGCTCGACGGGCGGCACCGGCTCGGAATCGATGGACACCGGGACGCCCCGCGAGAAGCCGATGATCACCTCGGTGGGGATGGCGGGTGCCGCGCCGGGGTCGACGGTCCACTCGTAGACGTCGGCGGGTGGCGTCTGCCAGGGGTCCTCGAGGGCGCCCGTCTCGATGGACCGCCCCCACAGGTTCTGGTCCAGCGAGTAGCCGCCCAGCTCCGCGACCTCGATGCCCCGGTCGCGCGCGTAGGCGACCTCCTGGTCCCGGGTCAGGCCGTGGCCCACGCGCATGGGCGCGATGACCTCGAGCTTGGGATCGAGGGCGCGCACCGCGACGTCGAAGCGGACCTGGTCGTTGCCCTTGCCCGTGCAGCCATGGGCCACCGCCGACGCACGCTCGCGCTCGGCCACCTCGACCAGGAGCTGGGCGATGAGCGGCCGGGCGAGCGCCGTGGCGAGGGGATACGCGTCCTGGTACAGCGCATTGGCCTGGAGGCTGGGGAACACGAACTGGCGCAGGAACCGGTCGCGGCCGTCGACCACGTAGGCCTTGCTGGCGCCCGCCGCCAGCGCGCGCTGTGCCACCTGGTCACGCAGCGACCCGCCGCCCACGTCCACGGTGAGCGTGATCACCTCGGCGTCGTCGTGCTCCCGCAGCCAGGCCACGGCGACCGATGTGTCCAGACCGCCGGTGAACGCGAGCACGACCTTCTTCACGTGATGCCCCGGGACCTCCGTGCCTGCTCGCCACGCGCCGATGCGGCCGATCGGCGATCCTCATGATGCGCGAACGGCGCGCCATGCGGCGCGCCGTTGGTGCTCTGCCGGCGCATGTCGCGGCTCGCCGGCCTGCATTAACATGCGCTCGCAGGGGCCATTATTGCATATAGATGCGATCCGTGTCATCCTGCCGCCAGATGCCTGCTGACCCCACACCGGCGGCCGCGCGGTTCCTGTCGGTCGCCGACCTGGACGAACGCGGCATCGCCCAGCTCCTGGAACACGCCATCGCGCTCAAGGCCGGCCGAACTCCCACGGCCGGCGCAGCGCCCTCGCTCCCGCTCGCGGGCACGGCGGTCGCGCTCGTGTTCCAGAAGCCATCGCTGCGCACCCGGGTGAGCTTCGAGGTCGGTATCGTGAAGCTGGGCGGGACGCCGGTCGTGCTGGTGGGGGAGGAGGTGGGCCTCGGCTCGCGCGAGGCGCCACGGGACGTGGCCCGGACGCTCGAGCGCTTCGCCGATGCGATCGTGGCGCGGGTCTTCGACCATTCCCTGCTCGAGGAGCTGGCCGACTCGTCGGTGGTCCCCGTCATCAACGCGCTCTCGGACGCGGAGCATCCGTGCCAGGCGCTCGCGGACATGATGGTGCTCGCGGAGCAGTGGGGCGGCACCGCCGAGCTCGCAGGCCGTCAGCTGGTCTACGTGGGGGATGGCAACAACGTGGCCGCGTCGCTGCTGCTGGCATCGGCGTCGCTGGGGCTGCACATCCGCTGGGTGGGTCCCGAGGGCTACGAGCCGGACCCGCTGGTCGTGGCGCACGCCCGGCACATCGCCGAGGAGACGGGCAGCCGCATCGAGCTGGAGCACGACCCCGTGGCGGGCCTGGCCGGGGCGGACGCGGTCTACACCGACGTCTGGGCGAGCATGGGCCAGGAGGAGCAGGCCGAGCGCCGGCGCGAGTCCTTCGGCGGTATGCGATCACGCGGGAGCTGCTGGCGGCGGCGCCGGTCGCGCTCGTGATGCACTGCCTGCCGGCGCATCGGGGCGACGAGATCACCTCCGAGGTCCTCGATGGCCCGAACAGCATCGTGTTCGACCAGGCCGAGGACCGCATGTGGGTCCAGATGGCGCTGCTCGTGACGCTCATGGGGCCCGCGAAGCTCACCTGAGTGGGCGTGGGCGGTCCGGGCGGCTTTCGTCGCGAGACGGGCTATGCCGCCCGGACACCTATGTGGTCACTCCGGGTTCGGTGTCTCCTGTCGAACCACGCCACCGATGGTGCTCCTCTCGCCCCCTTCATCCTCGTAGACCACGGTGATGAGGGTCCCGTCGGCTTCGGACTGCGTCGCGACAACCCTTGCGCCGTCAGGAACACCGAATCTCGCGAACCGGTCATCGTTGCCGCCCTGTGAGGCTGCGGGCACGCTCGCTGCTGCTATCAGCGCCACGCCTCCCAACGCGAGACTCAGTACAGCCGTTGTCTGCTTCTTCACGCTCAGGTCTCCTCGGTTCAACAGCTTCCTTGAGTGACATCCCGTAGAAGGTCGAGGCTGTCGTAGTTGTCGTTGAAGTCTGCACCGAAATGGATGTCGCCTGCGCCGGCGGCAACCCACTGGCTTTCCTTGAGCACTCCTTGGAATGCGTCTTGGTAGTAGCGCACACAAAGGCTCTGGCTGCCGAAGTTCTTGACGGCCATCGACGAGACCGCGTCGTGGAAGTTGGCGTTCTCGCCGATGTCATCGACATTGGCATCATGTAAGGGAAGGCTTCTTGGCTGGAGAGTATGGGTGCGACCGAGTTGGAACCGATCCGCGGCCAGAGCAAGCCATGCAATTCCAAAGATGGCGCCTGAGGTCACAACCATGATGTTGGTCGTGAACCATCCGTGGTCGGCACCAACGCCGATGGATTCCGCGATGACTTGCCCCAGACTGTCGCGGACGACACTGTGGGTTGGTGCATCGACGACCACGAGGAGGCCCACCGCGAGCGGAATCGTCGTGAGTGTCGCCGCAAACGCCAAGATCGCGCGGTGACCTGTCTCTCTGAGCGTGGCAATGCCCGTCGCAGCCGAACCGACTATTGTGAGGAGCATTCCCGCCTCCCAGAGTTGCGGAGGCATGACAGCGGGATGCATCGCAACTGGCTGCTCCATGGCGATGGCGGCGAACGCAGATGCCAGCAGCAGGAGTGAACCGAGACAGGAGAATGCGATGGCTCCCCGGGTGACGCGCCGACCGGAATGGCCCGAGTCAGATGCCATCGACACCTGCTGGACGAGGATGAGGCACGCAGCCACCACAAGCAGCAGGAAGCCCCAGTCCCGGCCGTTCCGTCCCCAACCAGCCAGCCCGCCGATGAGGAAGGTGAGGGCCCAGACGCCACCGCCAGCAACGCCCGCGGACGCGCCGAACCGTCGCAGGCTCGACATTGGCATGGGAGCGATGACTGCGGCTCGGAGCGCGCCTTGAGCCTGCGCGATTGCTGCCGAGCGAAGGACATCGAACGCGAACGACGGGCTGAGCCGGACTTCCTTGAGTAGCGCGTCGAACTCGTCTCCGTACCGCTCCCGCCAGGCTCGAGGGTAGAGGCGGACGAGATGGCTCATGCCTCAGACAGTCGTTCGCGCCCCAAGGTGGCTAGCCGGTCGAGGGCGGAGACCTGTGCGTTCAGCGAGGCTCGGCCGAGCCCCGTCAGCTCATACGGTTGTCGTCGGTCATCGCTTGGGACCGGGGCGATCAGGCCGCCACGCTCCAGCCGCTCGATCGCCCCGTACAGGCTTCCTGGGCCAATTCGAATGCCACTGAAGGCCTCGATGTCGAGCATCATCGCGTGGCCATGCTTCACGCCTGACGCCAGACTGAGCATGATCAGGAGGGCTGGTTCTGGAGGATGCGTTCGAAGGGGCGACATGGATCCTCGACGAGTGCTACGTGCGACGACTACGTGATTCGTAGTACATCACAGCGCCATTGTCAAGCGCCCCTGCAAGTCGGGCTGCACGGGCCCGATCGTCGGGCGGACCGTCTCGGGCACGGTCGTCGCACCACGAACCCAACAGCCACGGAACCACGTGCGCCCTTCGTGCACGCGTTGCCCTCATAAGGCAAGTGCCCTGGTTCGTGGGCACCACACCGCCATGGCACCCAGCCCTGGAGGGGCGCGATCGAGGGCGCGGTGTGACGGTCTGAGGTTGGCGCGTGCGGGTCAGGCACTCCAGCGGGTCCCGAAGCCGGGATCGTCCAGGGCCCGCGCGAGCGCATCGGCTGCTGCGCCATCCGCGATGACGGCCTGAGCGGCTCCCGCACGCATGGCGCGCTCCGCGCACCGGACCTTGGGCACCATGCCCCCCGCGATGACATCCTCGGCGATGAGGCGATTGGACTCGGTGACCGTGAGCGTGGGGATCCGCTGGCGGTCGGCACCCCACACCCCATCGGTGTCGGTCAGCAGCACCAGGCGCGCGCCCAGGGCGCCTGCGAGCGCAGCCGCCGCGTCATCGGCGTTGACGTTGCAGATGACCCCCTCCGCGTCCAGCGCCGCGGGCGCCACGACCGGCAGCAGCCCGGCCGCGAGGAGGGCCCCCAGCGGCTCCGGGCGAACGACGTCGATCGAGACCACCCGACCGAGGCCCGCGACGCGCGCACCCGTGAGCGTGCCCCCGTCCACGCCGGACCAGCCGACGGCATCGGCGCCCATGCTGCGAAGGGTCGCCACCAGCTCGGCGTTGATGACCCCCCGCAGGACCCCCAGCGCGACCTCGAGCGCCGCGTCGTCCGTCACTCGCAGCCCGTTCTCGAACCGGCTCTCCACGCCCATCCGCTCGAGCCATGCGGTGAGCCGCTTGCCGCCGCCATGGACCAGCACCAGCCGGTCGGTTCGGGAGCGGTCAGCGACGTCGCGCAGCGTGTCTGCCTGGTCGGCGAGGGTGGTGCCGCCCAGCTTGACCACGACGGGCGCCCCACCCGCGGTCATGTCGAGTACTCGCTGTTCTCCCGCACGTATGCCTCGGTGAGGTCGCAGCCGAACGCCTCGCCAACGCCGTCGCCAGCGCCCAGGTCCACGCGCACGACCACCTCGGGGCCGTCCATGGCGCGGCTCACCGCGGCCTTGTCCACGTCGAGCGGCAGGCCATGGAACACGTCCGTGCCGGCGATGGTGATCCGCACCCGGTCCGGGTCGAGGTCGAGCCTGGTGCCGCCCCGCCGGGTGGCCTCCTCCGGCGACAGGCCGGACGCCTCCAGGACCGCCGCATCCGCCAGCTGCGCGTTGCCCAGGGCTCCCGCCACCCGCCCCCAGTTGGGGTCGCGGCCGTGCACGGCAGCCTTGAGCAGGCTGCTGCCCACCACGGCACGGGCAGCGGCACGCGCCTCCGCATCGTCCCGGGCGCCGATGACCACGCAGGTGAGGAGTGACGTCGCACCCTCGCCATCGGCCGCCTGCTGACGGGCCAACGAGCGGCACACGGCCTCGACCGCCGCCGCGAAGGCATCCCAACCGGGACGACCCGGGGCGACGGGCGTCGCGCCCGATCCGCCCGACGCGACGAGATACACGGTGTCGCTGGTGCTCGTGTCGCCGTCCACGGTCAGCTGGTCCCAGGTCCGGGCGACGACCGGCCGCAGCAGCCCCGACAGCACCTCGGGTGACACCGCCGCGTCCGTGAGCACGTACGCGAGCATCGTGGCCATCCGCGGATGGATCATGCCCACGCCCTTGGCGATGCCCGACACGGTGACCGGCACGGCCGACCCGCTGGGTCCGGGCAGGTCGAAGCGCACCGTGGCCCACTTGGCCTTCGAATCGGTGGTCCGGAGGGCCTCCGCGACGGACTCGAACGAGGCGTCATCGGTCGACAGGGGGCCGCTCGCAAGCGTCTCGAGCGCGGGCACCAGCCGGTCCATGGGATAGCGCGGGCCGATCATGCCCGTCGCCACCGAGAGCGTCCGCTCCGGCTGGGTGCCGATGGCATCGGCCAACACCTGCGCGAGCCGCCGCTGGTCCTCCAGACCACCGTCGCCGGTCGCCGCGTTCGCGCAGCCGCTGACGGACAGCAGCGCCGCGACCCGTCCATGGCGGCCGCCGCCGCCGAGGGACTGCCGCGACAGCAGCACCGGCGCGGACGCGAACCGGTTGGGCGTGAAGGTCGCCGCGACGGCGCCCTCGCCGCCGTCCACCAGGACCACGGCGAGGTCGGGACGGCCGGAGGCCTTGACACCCGCGGTCGCCGCACCGGCCCGGAAACCGCGCGGGAGGCGTGCCGCCCACTCGACGTCAGGCAGCCGGGACGAGGGGTCGACCGACGAGGGCGTGGTCATGGGTCGCTCAGGGGTTGAGCGGCAGCTGCTCCAGCCCCGCCGTCTCGGGCAGACCGAAGGCCAGGTTGAAGCACTGGACCGCCTGCCCGGCGGCGCCCTTGACGAGGTTGTCCAGGACGCCGATGGCGAGGACCCGACCGGTGCGCTCGTCGGCGGTCACGAAGACCCGTGCCAGGTTGCTGCCGTACACGTGCTTGGTGGCGGGGGGCGTGTCCACCACCTGCACGAACGGCTCGCCGGCGTACGCATCGCGATACAGCTCCCGCAGCTCGGCCGTGGTCACCGGGCGCGTCGGGCGGATGTGCGCAGCGGACAGGATGCCCCGGGTCATGGGGATGAGGTGGGGCAGGAAGTCGACCGCCTCGAAGACGTCGCCCGTGCCGTCGGGCGCCAGGCGACCCAGCTCCTGCTCGATCTCCGCGGTGTGGCGGTGGTTGAACACGCCGTACGCGGACACGCTCTCGTTGACCTCGCTGAACGTGAGGTGCGACTTGGGGTCTCGCCCAGCGCCCGAGACGCCGCTCTTGGCGTCCACCACGAGGTCGGCCACCAGGCCGGCCCGCGCGAGCGGCGCGACCGCAAGGATGCTGGTCGTGGGATAGCAGCCCGCGGCGCCGACGATCGCCACGTCCGCGTCGCCGAGGGCGGCGAGCTCCGCCCGATGCAGCTCCGGGAGCCCATAGACCGCCCGGGCGAGCAGGTCCGGGGCGGGGTGCTCGAAGCCATACCAGCGTGGGTAGTCGGCCGGGTCGACGAGCCGGAAGTCGGGACCCTGGTCGATGACCGTGGCGCCGCCGGCCACGATGTCGCCTGCCCGCTCCGCGGCAAGCTTGTGGGGGAGCGCGAGGAACACCGCGTCAGCGTCGGGCAGCGCCTCGTCCACCACGTGACCCGTCGCCGCGAGATGGGGATGGCTGACCCCAAGCGGCTCCTGGTCCCGGTCGCGGTTGACGAGGGCCACGATCCGCACGCTCGGGTGCCGCTCCAGGATGCGCACCATCTCGCCGCCGGCGTAGCCGGTCGCGCCGACCACGGCCACGCGAATCCGCGCCCGGCCGCCGATGGTGGGGGCTGTCTGCAGGGTGGTCTCGGGGCGTGCGAGGGTCTCGGTCATCAGGCGCATGACTATACGGCCCGCGTGCACGACCCGCCGCGGTCTGCCCTCAGACCAGATCCGAGAGCAGGACGACCTGCATCCCTGGCACGACGTCTGGGACGGCCGCGGCAAGCCGCCGGTCGTTGGTCACGAGGATGTGCGACGTCGTCAGCACCCCGGTGGCGATGACCACCGAGTCCGGCATGCGCAAGGCCGTGGCGGCACGGATCCGAGCCGCCTCTGCAGCGACGAGGAAGTCGACGGAACGCACCTGCACGCCCGGGATGTCCAGGAGGCCGAGACCAACCTCGCGGGCCAGACCAGCCTGCGCCGGGCGGACGAGTGCCTCGCCGACGCTGAGAGCCGAGGCGACCGCTGTGTTGCGACCATGGGTGATGAAGCCATCGACGATGCGTGTTGCGACGGGCGACACAACCTCGGTGCCGGTGATGTGAGCGACGAGTACGGACGTATCGAGGACAAGGCGCGCGCCGGCCGGTATCCGCGACTCAATACCAGGGCCGGTCACGTTCCCACTCATCACGGAGCTCACGAAGGTGCGCTGCCACCTCCTCGTCAGTGTCTCCCCAGAGGCCCGGGTACTTGCCGGCGAGGCTCACGCACTTCCGCAGCACGATCGAGCCGTCCGGCTCCACCCACATGCGGAACCGGTCGCCAGGCTCGGCGCCCACCTGTCTGGCGATCGCGTCGGGCAGCGTCAGCTGGTTCTTGGCACGGAGGTTGACCAGCTCCATGACCTCCGGTATGACCGTTGCTCCCATGGTGCGACATTGGCAGGTCGGGTGCGACGAGTCAAGGATTGGTACGACGCCGATGCAATCGTCCGACAGGCACCCGGGAGGCTGGTCGTGCGATAGTCCGCGGCATGGACGAGACGGCCGAGGAAGGCTCCAGCCAGCCCCACGATCCCGAGGATGTCGATGCCCTCCCCCCGACGGAGGGCGAGCTCGAGCCGGGTGAGGCTCCGGCTCCCCAGCTGCCCGACCATCAGATCCCGGAGCCGGGTCGGACGCTGTCCGCCGTCACCATCCGCGTGGGTCCCACGGCCGACTTCGTGGACCTCCTGGTCCGGCTGCGGGAGGCGGGCGCGGACGTCGTGTCGGTCAACTCCTTCCCGGCGACCCGGGGGGAGGCGGACGTGGACCGGGTGCTGGACGTGGAGTTCCGGGACCTCGACGGCGAGACCGCCGCCGCTGCCGTGCGCGCGGCGCCCGGCGTGGTCGTCGCCGAGCCCCGTGCGACCCTCGGTCAGATCTTCGGCAAGCGGGTGATCATCATCGGTGGCGGGGCGCAGGTCGCCCAGGTCAGCCTGGGGGCCGTCTCGGAGTCGGACCGCCACAACCTGCGGGGCGAGCGCATCTCGGTCGACACCATCGCCCTCGTGGGGGAGAAGAACATCGCGAACACGGTGCGAGCCGTCGCGGACCTGCCGCGCGCCCACATCCTGGTGCTGGCCGGCTCGATCATGGGCGGGGACATCACCGACGCGGTGCGCGAGATCCAGACGGCGGGCATCCCGGTCATCTCGCTCAACATGGTCGGGTCGGTGGTGGACGTCGCCGACCTCGTGGTGAGCGATCCGGTGCAGGCGGGGACCATGGCGGTCATGGCCATCGCCGACACCGCCCGCTTCTCGCTCGACCGGGCTCGCGGCCGCCGTCTGTAGCGTCTCGCTCGAAGCCGGGCGGCGCTACGGCAGGCCACGAGCGGCCGACCAGCTGCGGCTGGCCCATCCCAGCAGGGTTTCGGCGCAGTATTTCGGCCTGACCGAACGCGACCCGGCCTGCGTGCTGGCTTCGGCACGCCCGGGGTCACCCGACCACCCTCGCCTGCACGCGATCGAGGCGCACGCCGGCAGAGGTCCGGGCACGCCGAAGATCGCGCGCCGTTCCGGGCAGCGACACCGGGGCCGCACCTCGGGAAACCCTGCGATCGGCGGCTCGCGCGTTCGGTCCGGCCGAACCCCTGCAGGCCGGGCGCCATGAGGGGCGAAACGGGCGGCGGGCGGCCGCCGGCGCGCCGACCCGCTGGTCGGCCGCGCCGCGATCACTCCCCGTCGATCGGCAGGAGCGCCTCGAGCTGGGGGCTCAGCAGCCGTGCGTAGACCGGGCTCAGGTGGCTGGTGTCGTAGGTGACGAGGTATCGGCCGTCGACGACGGGGCACGGGTCGTCAGGGCACACCAGCACGGACGGGTCCACGAACGTCGCGCCCGCGTTCTCGGCCGCGGTCCGGAGCGTCTTGGTCATGTCGGGTCGCACGGCCGTGTCGCGCGCGGTCGCGCAGACGCGGACGTCATCGGCGTGCTCCGTGAGGCACTCCACCGAGTCCTGCGTCCACTTGGGCACGTCATTGAGGACCACCACCTGGTCGGCGGACTTGCCGATGGTCCGGATGGTGTCCTCCCACGCCGTGCGCCAGGCCTTGAGGTACTTCTTGGAGTACGCCTGCTTGATGCCGGCGAGCTTGTAGTCGGCGGTCGAGGTCAGGATGGCGAGGTCGGGCTTGAGCTTCTTGATGACCTTGAACGCGCTCGAGCGCCAGGCGTCGCAGTTGTCGTAGACCTCGCCCTCGCGCATGATGCTGATGTCCGCCGGCGGGCACGACGACTTGGTGAGCAGGTGGATCTTCCAGCCGCGTCGCGCGGCGATCTCCTCGAACGCGGGCAGCCACATCGCGCCATGCGAATCGCCCATGAGCAGCACCGTGAAGTCGGAGTCGAGGTCGCCGTAGTCGCAGCCCGTCGCCTTGCGCGGCTTGATCCGAACGTGGCAGCCGTCGGCGTACGCGCGCGCCTTGGTGGTGTTGGCGATGGTCAGGGGTGGCGTCAGGTTGACGGGCAGACCGTTGGGGTTGGCGGACGTGACCCACGGCCCGTCATCGAGCGCGCCGAGCGTCTCCCCCAGCAGGCCTAGCAACGACATGGACACGCCGACCGCGTTGGCCTCGCCTGGTCGCGCCGCCGCGGCCGCATCGGCGATGGCGGCAAGCGCCTGGGCATCCGCGTCCGCCGAGGGGTCGGCGGCGCTCGCGGGCACCGCGGGAAGCGCCGCGACGAGCGCGGCGAACATGATCGTGAGCCACCGTCCGCGGTGGGGGTGCCAGGTCATCCGTCCTCCAGGTCGAGCCACATGTCGACGATCGGGGCGAGGCCGCGAGCGAAGGTCGCGGTCAGGTGCTGGTCGTCGCGATACACGGGGGTGGTGCCGAACACGAGCGGGCACGCCCCGTCCGGGCAGATCACGTCGGTGAGCGAGAGGAGGCGGGCACCAGTCGCCTGCGTCACGTCGCGCTCGAGCTGGGCGTAGTCGGCGTCGACCACGTCAGCGGCCTCCTGGAGGCACGCCTCCACGGCATCCCGGTGGTCGGCGAGGCATTCGTCCGGGACCACGGTCAGCTGCGGGGTGTCAGCGATGAGCACGACCTGCGCGCCCGTCGCCTGGATCGCCTGGATGGTGCGGGTGAGTGCCTCCGCCCAGGCCGTCGGGTCATCGGCGATGGCGACCCGGTCGTCGCCCTCCATCATCTCGTAGAGGTGATAGGCCGCCAGGAACACGATGGCGGGCCGCTCCGCGGCGATGCGCTCCATCGCCTGCTGCCGCCAGGCTTCGCACTCCCGGTACTCGCGCTTCTTGTTGGCGAGCCACACCGTCGTGTCGACAGGCGGGCAGGCCGACTTGGTGAGGCCGATGACCCGCCAATCGCGCACGAAGCCGACGTCCTCGATGGCCGGCAGCCACTGCGCGGCATGGGAGTCGCCGAACAGCACCACGGTGCTGGAGCCATCCGGGTAGCCGTAGACGCAATCGCCGGATGCCTCGTCATCGAAGCCCAGGTGGCAGCCGTCGGCGTAGCCCGCCGGCAGGTCGTCCTTGACGTCCCGCAGACGTGGCGTGAGCCCGCTCGGCAGCGCCCCGCTCGTGACCGGGTCGGGCAGGGCCGGCAGGGTGGGCGCGGGCGTGGGCGGCACCGACGGGACCGGGGTGGGCGCGGGCGGGGTCGGCGCGTCGCTGGCCTGGGGTGTCGGGGTGGCGACGGTGACGCCCCGCTCGTGCTGGTTGGGACGGGCGACGGCGTGGCCGGGCTGGTCGGCTCCACGGTGGGCGGGGCGGTCGGCGGGGCAGTCGGCACGGCGCTCGACTCAGCCGTCGGCACCGCGCTCGGCGGGGCGCTCGCCGGGGTGCTCGACTCAGCTGTCGGCGTGGCGCTCGGCACCGCGCTCGGCTCGGCCGTCGGCACCGCGCTCGGCGGGGCGCTCGACTCAGCCGTCGGCGTGGCGCTCGGCGGGGCGCTCGGCACCGCGCTCGGCGGGGCACTCGGCTCAGCCGTCGGCACCGCGCTCGGCGCGTCGGTCGGTTCGCTGCTCGGGGGCGGCGTGGCCGCCGCCGTCGGCCCCTCGGTCGGCTCCGCCGTGGCCGCCGCCGTCGGCCCCTCGGTCGGCTCCGCCGTGGCCGCCGCCGTCGGCCCCTCGGTCGGCTCCGCCGTGGCCGCCGCCGTCGGCCCCTCGGTCGGCTCCGCCGTGGCAGCCCCGGCTGGCAGCGATGCGGCGGCCGTGGGCTCGGGCGTGGGTCGCCGGGTGGGCCGCGGTCGTTCGGTCGCCGGGGCAGTCACCGTCGGGCCGTCGTCGGCCAGCGGGTCCGGCACGATGCTGCCGGCCGCGAGGGCCGTGGTGCCCACGAGGAGCGATGCGGCGAGGCCGGTGAGGACGCCTCGCAGCGCTGGCGTCCGCGCGATGCGCCCGAAGCGGAACGGCGCCTCGATGACCTTGGTGGACACGACGGCCAGTGCGATGGAGATCGCCCCCAGGAGCAGTCGCAGCCCCAGGCTGTCATCGGCAAGCGCGATGGGCACCAGGATGAGCAGCGGCCAATGCCACAGGTAGATGGAGTAGGAGATGCCGCCGATCGAGCGCGGCAGCCACGATCCCATGATCCGGGCGATGCGCCCAGCCGCGTCGCTGGTCGCCACGATGAGCATCATCGTGCCCAAGGTCGGGATGATGGCCGCGGTACCTGGGTAGGGCGTGGATTCGTCGATCACCGCGATGCCCGCCACGATGAGGGCGAGACCGCCGATGCCCACGGCCGGCAGGGCCCGTCTGGGCACCCAGCCCGCGACCCCCACGGCCACGAGGCCGCCCGCCCCCAGCTCCCATGCGCGCGTGGGCAGCGAGAAGAACGCCCATGGCGCGGAGACGTCCGTCAGGACGTACGAGCACACGAACGAGGCGACGACCACCGCGCCTAGCACCCAGCCCACCCGGGCCACGCCCACCACCCGGGCCGCGAACCACACGAGCAGCGGCCACACCAGATAGAACTGCTCCTCGACGCTCAGGGACCAGAACTGCTGGTAGGGCGACGGAGGGGCCGCGGAGGCGAGGTAGTCGGTGCCACCCGCCGCGAACCGGATGTTGGAGACGTAGAACGCGGATGCCGCGCCATCCCCGGCCACGCTGGGGAACCGGATGGGCGACAGGATGAACGCCGAGGCGACGAGGGTGATGACGATGACCGTCAGGGCCGCCGGCAGGAGCCGCCGCGCGCGTCGGAAGTAGAACCTCGGCAGATCCACCCGGCCCGTGGCGCCCAGCTCTCGGACCAGGAGGCCCGTGATGAGGAACCCCGAGATGACGTTGAAGATGTCGACGCCCGTGAACCCACCGCCGAAGCCCGGCACCTGCATGTGGAACAGGAGCACAGCCATCACGGCGATGGCACGCAGGCCCTCGATGTCGGGACGGAAGTGCGCGGGTCGTTCGGCAGCGGCGGACAAGGCTGTGGACGGACTCCGGTCGACCCGGTCGCAGCGTCACGGTCAAGCGCGCACCGGGGAGACGCATCGTAACGTGACTCGGGCGATGTGGCCCGCGCCGGGCATGTACCCTTGACCGCCTGCACACCAGCAGCAATCGGGAACGGAGTCATGAGCCAGACCACCCTCGCCCCTGTCGACCCGGGGGCCGATGCCCTTGCCACCCTGGGCGGCAACGTCGCCCTCGCCGAGCGCTCGGGGAGCCTGTCCCCGGTGCTGGCACGCTACTTCCAGCGCGGATGGGTGCGTGGCGAGGGGCATCGCCTGTGGGACGCGGATGGCAGGGAGTACCTCGACTTCGCGTGCGGCCTCGCGGTCACCGTGCTGGGCCACGCGCATCCCGCGGTGAGCGCCGCGATCCATGCGCAGACCGACCAGCTGCTCCACATGTGCAACGGCCTGGGCTATCTGCCGCCGGTCACCGACCTGGCCGACGCACTGGTGGCGACCCTGCCCGCGCCGCTCGACTCGGTGCTCCTGGCGAACTCCGGCGCGGAGGCCATCGAGGGGGCCATCAAGCTGGCCCGCCGCTCCACGGGGCGCTCGGACATCGTCGGGTTCTCGGGTGGGTTCCACGGCCGCACGTACGCGGCGATGAGCCTGACCACGAGCAACATCAACTATCGGACGGGCCACGGCCCGCTGGTGCCGGACATCCACATCAGCCGGTTCCCCAGCGTCTATCGGGGCTACGGCGGTGACGAGGCCGCTGCGGTGGCGGGCGCGCTCGCCTCGCTCGACCGGCTGTTCGCCGAGGTCGTGCCCCCCTCGCAGGTGGCCGCGTTCCTCATCGAGCCGGTGACCGGGGAGGGTGGCTACGAGCCGGCGCCCGCGGCGTTCCTCCAGGCGCTCCGGGAGCTCGCCGACCGCCACGGGATCCTGCTCATCGCGGACGAGGTCCAGAGCGGCATCGCGCGCACGGGACGCATGTGGGCCTTCGAGCACGCCGGCATCGTCCCCGACGTGGTCGTGGTGGCCAAGGGCATCGCCAACGGCCTGCCGCTGTCAGCCGTCGTATCCAGCACTGCCCGGATGCAGGCCTGGGGCCGCGGCGCCCATGGCTCCACGTTCGGCGGCAACCCGGTGTCCTGCGCGGCGGGCGTCGCGGTCCTGCGGACGATCCGGGAGCAGGGTCTGGTCGAGAACGCCGCGACCCGCGGCGCGCAGCTGATGGCTGGGCTGCAGGCCATCGCGGCCGAGGACGGGCGCATCGGCGACGTGCGTGGGCGAGGCCTGATGATCGGCGTGGAGTTCGTCACGGACCGGGCCACCCGCCAGCCGGACGGCGCCATCGGCGATGCGCTCATCGAGCGCTGCGCCGACCTCGGGCTCCTGCTGCTGACGTGTGGGCCGGCCCACAACGTCGTCCGCTGGATTCCGCCCCTCGACGTCACCGCCGACGAGGTCGACGAGGCCCTGGGCATCTTCCGGACGGCCCTCGCGGGCTGACGACCCGTCGGGCGCGACCGCGCCGGCGCGCCCGAGCGCCGGACCGCCCGCCTCAGGAGGCGGGGCGGACCTCGCGACAGGGATTGGTGAGGCTGCCGATGCCCTCGATGTCGATGGTCACCACATCGCCATCGCGGAGGCGCTCCGGCGGGTCCTGGTAGACCAGCACGCCGGCCGGCGTGCCCGTCGCGATCACATCACCCGGCTCCAGCGTGAACGCGCGCGAGCAGAACGCCACGATGCTGGCCACGCCGAAGATCATCTGGGACGTGTCGGAGTCCTGGTTGGCGACCCCGTTGCGGATGCCCTTGATGGCGAGCCGCTGCGGGTCCGGGATGTCGTCGCTGGTCACCAGCACGGGACCCATGGGGCAGAACGTGTCGAGCGACTTGGCGCGCACGAACTGCTTGTCCGACTTCTGGAGGTCACGGGCGCTGACGTCGTTGACGCAGGTGTAGCCCAGCACGTACGACAGGGCGTCCGCCTCCGGCACGCGGCGCGCGGTGCGGCCGATGACGACGCCCAGCTCCGCCTCCAGGTCGACCGAGCCGGTCAGGTCGGGGTCCCACTCCACCATGGCACCGGGGCCCACGACCGAGGTCGTGAACTTGGCGAACAGCATCGGCTCCGCTGGCGGCTCGACGCCGCCCTCCTTGGCATGGTCGAAGTAGTTGAGGCCGATGGCGATGACCTTGCCCGGCCGGGGCACGGGCGCCAGCACGGTCACGGATGTGGGGTCGAGCGTGGTCGCGCTGGGGCTCGCCCCGGCGACCGCGCTGCGCAGCGCGGCGAGCGCCGCGTCGCCGCCCGCGAGGAGCGCCTCCATGGTGCCCGGGACGCCGCTCCCCAGGTCGCCCGTGGGGAGGATGCGGCCGTCGGGCCGTTCCACCCCCAGCCGGGCCTGGCCATCCTGGGCAAAGCTGACGAGTCGCATGGGTCCCCCTCGAGTGGTCGCAGCGCCCGGTCGTGGCGCGACTACACGGTAGCGCGGTCCACAGCCTCGGGTGCCACCGGCAACCGCTGGCCCGGCGCGCCGCGACGACCGCCGCCGCTCTCCGCGAGCAGCACGCCGACCACCACGAGCACGCCCCCGAGCACCTGGATGGGCGCCAGCGACTCGCCCAGCACGATGGTGGCGAGCACGATGGTGTACACCGGCTCCACCGTGCTGACGAGCGCCGCCCGGGCCGCGCCGATGCGTCGCGTGCCGCGCAGGAAGGCGACCACCGCGAGCGCGGAGAACGTCCCGAACGTGACCAGCGCCAGCCACGCCTGCGAGGGCACCGCGGCGGGGGCCGGGTCGCCGCCCAGGAGCACGACCAGGACCGCCGCGGTGAGCGCGGTCGTGGTGGACATGATTGCGCTGGATGCGAGCGCATCCGGGCGTCGCGCCGGCGAGCGCGGGTCCTCTGGGCCCGTCGCCACGGCGACCCGCCCGTCGCGGGTGGGCCGCTCGCCCCGCAGGCGCGCCGAGAGGACGATCCAGAAGGCGTAGCAGATGGCGCAGGTCAGGGCCAGCAGCAGCCCCACGAGCGGGATGTCCGCGCCCTTGGGGATGCCGCCGACGGCGAGCCCGACCCCGGCCATCGAGAGCGCCAGCGCCGCCCATGGCCGCCGGCCCTCGAGTCGGCGCGCGTAGCGCATCGACAGCACGGCCACGAGCGCCGGGTACAGGTACGTGATGATGGCCACGAGGCCCGCGGGCACGGTCTCCAGCGCCGCGGTGTACGCGCCGGCGTTGCCGACGAACAGCAGGCCGAGGGCCACCAGCGCGACGAGGTCGGTGTGGCGCAGCCGACGCATCGACCGTCGGCCCCCGCTGCTGCCCAGGACGAGCAGCCAGCCCACCAGCGCCGCGAACAGGTAGCGCCACGTGAGCAGCGGCAGCGGCGACATCCCGGCGTCGTAGGCGACCCGCGCGAACAGCGGCCCGGAGCCGAACAGGCCGGCCGCCGCGAGCACCAGGGCGATGCCGACCAGGCGGTCGCGGTCGGGTCCGGAGCGGAAGGCTGGGCGCACGATGCCGATGCTATCGGCGGCCCCGGCGCCCCGCTGCGCGACGCGGTCGCGTCCGTGCGGACCCGATATGGTGGGATGGTGACCGACCCCCGGACGCTGCTCGGCATCGACCTTGGCACGACCAGCGTCAAGGCGCTCCTCGTGACCCCGGGTGGAATCCTCCGGGGCGCCGGGCGATCCGAGCACCCGGCGCACGGGCCACGGGCGCTGGGCGAGCAGGACCCGGCCGAGTGGTGGGCGGGCGTCGCGCACGCGGTGCACCAGGCGTTGCGCGAGGCGGAGGCGGGCGGCGCGGTCGACCTGCTGGGCCTGGCGGTCGCCGGGCACGGGCCGACCACCGTGGCCGTGGATTCGATGGGCCGGCACCTGGGTCCGGCCATCACCTGGCTCGACACGCGGGCGAGCACCATCGCCACCGAGCTGTCGCGGGTCATCGGCGTGCCGGTGTGGCAACTCGGCTCGCTCCCCCACGAGCGCTGGCTGGCAGCGAACGACCCCCCGGCGCACGCGAGTGCCGTGGCGTTCCTCTCGTCCTGGGACTGGCTGACGGCACGGCTGACCGGGTGGCTGGGACGCTCCGTGCCGCCCGTGTCGCTCCACCCCACCGACGCCGTCATCCGCGCGGGTGGCGGCGACCCGGCGCGGTTCGGCGAGTCCGTGGAGTGGGGGACCGCCGTTGGTGGCGTGCTGCCCGGGCCTGCCGCGGAGCTGGGCATCCCGGCGGGCACGCCCGTGGTGGCGGGCGGCAACGACGCACTGGCGAGCTTCCATGGGGCGGGCCTGGTCGAGGCGGGCGACGCCGTCGATGCCGGGGGGACGGCTGGTGGCCTGGGCGTCTACTGGGACCGCGAGCTCCAGGTGGTCGGCACCTATCGAGCGCCCGCCGCGCTGCCGGGTCTGTGGCTGTACGGCGGCGCCATGAACGCGGTCGGCAAGTCGGTGGACTGGGCCCTGGGGTTGCTGGCGCCCGACGGGGGGCCGTCTGCCAGGGACCTGCTGGCGGAGGCCTTCGGCCTCGGTCCGGGCGCGGACGGCCTGGTGTTCCTGCCGTACCTCTCGGGCGAGCGGGCGCCCATCGACGACGAGCGCGCCCGGGGCGTCCTCGCCGGCCTGTCGCTGGGGCACGGCGCGCCGCACATCATGCGCGCCGTGCTGGAGGCGGGTGGCTATGCCCTGCGCCATGTCGCGGAGCCGATCGTGGCCGCGGGCGTGGAGCTGCGCCGGCTGGTGGTGTCCGGGGCCGCGGACCGGATGCGACCCATCGCGGCGTTGCGCGCGGACATCCTGGGCGTGCCCGTGGACATGCCCGTGCTCGCCGACACCGCCGCCGTGGGTGCCGCCATCCTCGCCGCGACCGGCATCGGGGCCCATCCGGACGCCCGGGCCGCGATCCGCGCCATGGTTCGGATTGCCGAGCGTGCCGAGCCGCACGCCGCCGCGCGCGCCACCTACGACCGGGTCTACGAGGCCTACCGGGAGCTGTACCCGGCGACCGCCGACCTCCAGCATCGTCTCGCCGACCTGGGCGACGGCACGCCCCGGGAGCGCTGACCCGAGGCTCCTGTCCCGCGTCGCCTTACGCCGTACGCAACCCGCGCCCGCGCGAGTGCTATGATCGACGGGACATCCTCACAGATGCCTCCTTCGGGGTTGGGTGCGATTCCCGACCGGTGGTCGGTCGAGCGGACGGGGTCCGTCAGGCCAGCCCACGACCCGGCGCCTCGCGGCGACGGTGGATCCCCTGGCAGGGAGCCGACGGTGACAGTCCGGATGGGAGAAGGGTGGCAGGCCGTCATCGACGGGCGTCAGCCGCATCGCGGCGCGGCCGGTCGATGGGGCACGCTGACGGGTCGGGCGTCCTCGTCCGTCTCGTCGTCCCCTCCAGGTGCGCCCCGCTGGTGGCTGGCACCGGAGCACTCGTGGACGACATCACCATCAGTGGGGTCTCTCGCACGTTCGCCATCGGGGAGCAGCGGCTGCGCGTCCTCGACGGGGTGGACCTGCGGGTGCCAGGCGGTGGCATCGTGGCCATCGTCGGCCCGTCGGGCTCCGGCAAGAGCACCCTGCTCCGGCTGGTCGCGGGCCTGCTCCTCCCGGACGAGGGCACCATCCACGTCGGCGGCCGCGCCGTTGCCCAGCCCGACCCGGCGGTGGGGCTCGTGTTCCAGGAGCCGCGGCTGCTGCCCTGGCGGTCGGCCATCGACAACGTGGCGTACCCGCTGGAGCTCGCCGGCGTGCCTCGCGGCGAGCGGGTCGCCCGCGCGCGCGACCTGATGTCGCTGATGGGTCTGGCGGGGTTCGAGGCGGCGCAGCCGTCACAGCTCTCGGGTGGCATGGCGCAGCGCGTGGGCGTGGCGCGGGCGCTGGCCCTGGAGCCACGCGTGCTGCTGCTCGACGAGCCGTTCGGGGCGCTGGACGCGCTCACCCGCGACCAGCTGGACGCGGAGGTGCTCCGCCTCTGGGACCGGCTGGGGTCGACGATCCTGCTGGTCACCCACAGCATCCCGGAGGCGGTGTTCCTCGCCGACCGCGTGGTCGTGCTCTCCCGCGACCCGGGCGCGTGGTCGCGGAGGTCGTCGTGGACCTGGCGCGCCCGCGTGCCTGGGGCGCCATCGACGAGGCGGCATCCAGCCATGCGGCCAGTGCGGTGCGGGCCGCGCTGGAGGCCACCCTCGTGGCCCCCAGCCAGCCGCTCCCGGTCATGGGGAGCGTCCGGCCCGACGCTCGCGTGGTCGCCTGACGCCATGGGACCCGCTGCCGGCCATCGCGCCCGAGACCTCGCCGCCATCGTCGCGGTGGGTGCGGCGCTGGTCGTCGCGTGGCAGGTGGTCGTGTGGGTGGGTGGCTATCAGAGGTTCGTGCTGCCGGGTCCGGGCGTGGTCGCCGAGCGCTGGCTCAAGGCCGCGGAACAGGGCACCTTCACGCCGCACGTCGTGACCACGCTCTCGGAGATCCTGCTGGGACTCGCGCTGGGGGTCTCGGTGGGCCTCGTCCTCGGGTTCGTGCTGGCCCGGTCGGCGCTCGCGGACCGACTGCTGTCGCCCTACATCGTCGCGGCGCAGGCCACCCCCATCCTGGCGCTGGCGCCCGTCATCGTCATCTGGTTCGGCAACGGGCTCGCCAGCAAGGTGCTCATCTGCGCCCTCATCTGCTGCTTCCCCATGGCCGTGGCCACCAGCGTCGGCCTTCGCTCGGTCGACGGGCGGCTCACGGAGATGGCGCGCAGCGTGCGCGCCACGCGTCGGCAGGTCATCCGGACCGTCGAGGTCCCCTCCGCGCTGCCCCAGATCCTGGGTGGCCTCAAGGTCGCCGTCACGCTCGCGGTCGTGGGCGCCATCGTCGCCGAGTGGGTCGGTGGTGACCGAGGGCTGGGCGTCCTGCTCAACCTCGCGCGGGGGAGCATGTTCGACACGCCCCTGCTCTTCGCCACCCTCATCACCATCGCCCTGCTGGGCGTCGCGCTGTACCTGATCGTGGTGGTCCTGGAGCGCCGACTCACGGGCATCCGGGCCACCGCCTAGTCCACCCGCCACACAGGAGACGACCCAGTTGCGCCAGCCACGTCACCTCGCCCGCGCCCGCGGCCTCCGTCCCGCGCTCGTCGCCCTCTCGCTCGCGGTGCTCGCGCTGCCCGGCGGTGCGCTGGCGCAGGATGCCTCGCCCGACACGCAGGAGCTGCGGCCCCTGAGCGTGGGACTGGGCTACATCCCCAGCGTCCAGTTCGCGCCGTTCTACCTCGCCCAGACCTCGGGCATGTACGCCGACGCGGGGCTCGACGTGACGCTCCAGAACCAGATCGACCCCGACCTCATCACGCTCATCGGCCAGGGTGCCGTGGACATCGGCCTGGGCGATGGCACGAGCGTCATCGCGGCGCGCAGCCAGGGCATCCCCATCCGCTACGTGGCGGGCATCTATGCCCGCTTCCCGTCGGTGGTCGTCGCCAATGCGGCGTCGGGGATCGCCGCCCCGGCGGACCTCCAGGGCACGCGGCTGGGCACGCCGGGTCGATATGGCAGCGGCTGGATCATGCTCCAGGCGCTGCTGTCCTCCGCCGGACTCACCACGGACGACCTGGAGGTCACGCTGTACCCCGACTTCGGCCAGGCGGCGGGCCTGGTCCAGGGCCAGGTCGACGCCATCACCGGCTTCGTCAACAACGAGCCCATCGCGGTCGCGCGACAAGGCATCACGCCGAACGTCCTCACCGTCGATGACATCGTGCCCCTCCCCGGCAACGGCCTGGTCACCGGCGAATCGACCCTCGCGGCACGCCACGACGACCTCGCCGCGTTCGTGGCCGTCACGCTGGAGGCCATGGACGCCATCTCCGCGAACCCGCAGCTGGGGCTCGACGCGACGTTCCAGGTGGTGCCCGAGCTGGCCGCTGACCCGGACCTCCAGCTGGCCATCCTCCAGGCGACCATCGACGCATGGCACAGCCACCTGACCGACGCCCAGGGACTGGGTGCCATCGACCCGGCCGACTGGACGGCCTCCATCGAGTTCATGGCGAGCATGCCCGACAGCTCGGTCGGGTCGCTGACCGCGGACCAGATCGTGACCACGGAGCTGCTGCCGGCGCCCGCGGCATCGACCGCTCCCGCGGCATCGACCGCTCCCGCGGCCACCGCCGCGCCCGGGGCGTCGCCCGCGTCGTGACCCCGCTGCGTGCCGTCGCCGTGCTCCTGTGGGCGCTGGTGGCGGGTCTGGCGGCCTCGCCGTCGCCCGCCGCGCTCGCGCAGGGCGCCGACGCCCCGGGGCCCGAGCCATCGGCCAGCGCGACGACGCCGCCATCGCGGCCGGACATCATCGTGGTCTACATCGATGACGTGGCCCCGCTCGACGGGCGCCTGTTCAGCGCCGAGCGGACGCCCAACATCCGGCGCTGGATCATCGACCGCGGCCTGACGTTCGAGCACGCCATCGACGAGGCGCCGCTGTGCTGCCCGGCGCGCGCCAACCTCCTGACCGGGCTGCACACCCACAACAACGGGGTCATCCGCAACGACGCGGCGCTGCTCGACCCCTCCGAGACCATCGCCACCGAGCTCCACGGGGTCGGCTACCACACGGCCTGGATCGGCAAGTACCTCAACCGATACGTGAGCATGCGCGGGCCGGCGCGGCTCGCCCACGAGGCGTCCTGGGACACGTTCCAGCCCATGAGCGGCGGCAGCCACGGCTACTACTACTGGCCCAAGGGCGCGTCGCGCTCCAGCCGCCCGACCATCCACTCGATGCGCCTGGTGCAGCGGCTCGCCATGGACGAGCTGCGCGCCGCCCCCGTCGACCAGCCCCTGTTCGCGGTCCTGTCGACCTACGCGGGACACACCCCCAACCAGCCCATGCCCGAGTTCCGTGGGTCGCGCCGGTGCGCCGGGATCGCTCGCTGGAAGCCCCCCAACTACGGTGTGGGCGCCGCCACCGACAAGCCCGACTGGATGCGGCGCTGGGCGGCGCGGCACACCGACCGCGTGCCGCCGCGGGGCGTCGACCTGACCAAGGTGTGCGAGGACATGCTGGGCGTCGACCAGCTGGTGGGCCTGGTGGCCCAGGAGCAGGCGGCCAGGGGCCGTCTCGACGACACGCTCCTGGTGCTCGCCTCCGACAACGGCTTCCTGTTCGGCGAGTTCGGGCTGTACGGCAAGCACGTGCCGTGGGCCGTGCCGGTCGTGCTGTCCATGGCCTGGCCCAGCGGCATGGGCACGGTCGCGCGCACGACGCCCTACCCCACGTCGAACATCGACCTCGCGCCCACCTTCTGCGACATCGCGGGCTGCGAGATGGGGCCGTACCCGTCGGGCCAGGACACCGCCGACGGGGTGTCCGTGCTGCCGGTGCTGCTGGGCGACCCGGCGCCGCCCCGCACGGCGCTGCTGACCGCGATGCTCGCCGGGAACCCCATCACGGGCATGCCGTCGTGGAGTGCCGTGACGACCTATGAGGGCGATCCGCTGGGCCGCTGGCACTACATCCGCTGGGACACGGGCCGCAAGGAGCTGTACGACCTCTCGAACGACCCGTGGGAGCTCCACGACGTGTCGGCGGACCCGGCGCTCACCCCGGTCCGCCAGGCGCTCGAGCGACGCCGACGCGCGCTTCGCGCGGAGGGTGTCCCGAGCACGCCGGCGCCCTCGCCCGGACCCGCCGGCACGCCACCCGCATGACCCGGACGGGCCCTCCGGAGGGGGCATGGGGATCGGTTGCCGGACGGTTGCGCCGTCGGGCGTAGAATCAGCCCGCGCCGACCCGCACCGCGGGCCGGCAGCGACATAGCTCCAGGAGGCCCTCCGGGTCAAGTGACCACCGACATCAACGCCAGCCGACCGTCGGACGCCGTGCGCGACCTGGACCGGGTCACCATCCGCTTCGCGGGCGACTCGGGCGATGGGATGCAGCTCACCGGCACCCAGTTCACGCGCACCGCCGCGGTGTTCGGCAACGACATCGCCACCCTCCCGGACTACCCGGCCGAGATCCGGGCGCCAGCCGGCTCGCTGCCGGGCGTCTCCGGCTTCCAGATCAGCTTCTCGTCCAGCGACATCCACACGCCGGGTGACGCGCCGGACGTGCTGGTCGCGATGAACCCGGCCGCGCTCAAGACCAACCTCATGGACCTGCCGCCGGGCGGCGCGCTCATCGTCAACAAGGACGCCTTCAGCACCGCGAACCTGGCGAAGGCGGGCTACGCCACGGACCCCCTGGCGGACGGCTCCCTGTCGTCGTGGACCGTGTTCGAGATCCCGATCGGGACCCTCAACGAGCGCTCGCTCGAGGGGCTGGACATGACCAGCAAGCAGAAGGACCTGACCAAGAACTTCTTCGCGCTGGGCATCATGTTCTGGCTGTACGAGCGGTCGATGGAGCCCACGCTCAAGTGGGTCGATGCCAAGTTCGCCGGCAAGCCCGTGTTCGCGGAGGCCAACAAGCGCGCCCTCAAGGCGGGCTACGCCTTTGGCGAGACGACCGAGATCTTCCACCACCAGCAGTACCGCGTCCGACCGGCCCAGCTGCCGCCTGGCACGTATCGCAACATCACGGGCAACGAGGCCACGGCGCTCGGCTTCGTGGCCGCGTCGCGGCTGGCGGGTCGGAACCTGTTCTATGGCTCCTATCCCATCACCCCGGCCAGCGACATCCTCCATCAGCTCTCGACCTACAAGGACTTCGGGGTCCGGACGTTCCAGGCCGAGGACGAGATCGCGGCCATCGGCTCCGCCATCGGCGCCGCCTACGGCGGGGCGCTCGGGCTCACGGCCAGCTCCGGCCCGGGAATCGCGCTCAAGTCGGAGGCCCTGGGCCTCGCGGTCATGGTGGAGCTGCCGCTCGTGGTCGTGGACGTCCAGCGCGCCGGGCCCAGCACCGGCATGCCCACCAAGAACGAGCAGTCGGACCTGCTCCAGGTCATGTTCGGGCGCAACGGCGAGGCGCCGGTGCCGATCGTCGCGCCCGCCACGCCGGCCGAGTGCTTCGACTACGCGGTCGAGGCGTGGCGCATCGCGCTCCGGCACATGACGCCCGTCGTGTTCCTGTCGGACGCGTTCCTCGCCACCGGCTCCGAGCCATGGCGGATACCGGAGCCCGCGGACCTGCCCAACATCGCGGTCGACAACTGGACCTCGAAGGAGACGTTCCACCCCTACGACCGCGACCCGGTCACGCTGGCGCGGCCATGGGCCGTGCCAGGCACCCCCGGGCTGGAGCACCGCATCGGTGGCCTCGAGAAGGCGGACATCACGGGCAACGTGAGCTACGACCCCGAGAACCACCACCGCATGACCCAGCTGCGCGCGCAGAAGGTGGCGGTCATCGCGGATGACATCCCGGACCTCCAGGTGTTCGGCCCGGGTCGGGGCGACCTGCTGGTGCTGGGCTGGGGCTCCACGTATGGCGCCATCCGCTCGGCGGTGGAGCGTCTCCAGCAGGAGGGCCACGCGGTGGCCCATGGCCATCTCCGGCACCTCAACCCGTTCCCGCGCAACACCGGCGACGTGCTGGCGAGCTATCGGCGCGTGCTCATCCCCGAGGTCAACCTGGGGCAGCTGCGGTTGCTCATCCGGGGTCGGTACCTGGTGGACGCCGTGGGCCTCAACCGGGTGCGTGGCAAGCCGTATCGGATCAGCGAGATCGAGGACGCGGCGCGCCTGATGCTCGACGGCGAAGGAGCCACCAAGTGACCAGCCCCATCACCCCCGCCGAGGGCGCGGCCCCGCTGCCGGTGCTCACCCGCAAGGACTTCGTGTCGGACCAGGAGGTCCGCTGGTGCCCCGGCTGCGGCGATTACTCCATCCTGGCCAACACCCAGAAGGTGATGCCCGACTTCGGGTATCCCCGCGAGAACATCGTGTTCATCAGCGGCATCGGCTGCTCCGGACGGCTGCCGTACTACATGAACACGTTCGGCTTCCACACCATCCACGGCCGGGCGCCCACGCTGGCGACCGGTCTCAAGGCCTCGCGGCCGGACCTCATGGTGTGGGTCATCACGGGTGATGGCGACGCGCTGTCCATCGGCGGCAACCATGTCATCCACTCGATGCGCCGCAACGTGGACATCAAGCTGGTGATGTTCAACAACCGGATCTACGGGCTGACCAAGGGTCAGGCGTCCCCGACGTCGGAGATCGGGAAGCGCACCAAGTCGAGCCCCGCCGGCACCATCGACACGCCCATCGTGCCGCTGAGCATCGCCATCAGCGCCGAGGCGACGTTCGTCGCGCGCACCATCGACACCTTCACCGACCACATCCAGGACACGCTGATGGCCGCTGGCAACCATCGCGGGTCGACGTTCGTGGAGGTGCTCCAGAACTGCAACATCTTCAACGATGGTGCGTGGAGCGCGGTCCGCGAGCGCGAGACCCGCGACGACAACGTGCTGCTGCTCCAGCACGGCGAGCCGATGATCTTTGGCAAGGACCGGGACAAGGGCATCCGCCTGCGGGGCTTCACGCCCGAGGTGGTGCAGCTGGGCGTGGACGGCATCACCGAGGCGGACCTGCTGGTCCACGACGAGACGGCGGAGGACCCCGCCTACGCCTACATCCTGTCGCGCATGTGGGCGCCCCGGTTCCCGGTGCCGCTGGGCGTCTTCCGGCGCATCCAGCGGCCGACGCACGACCAGCTGCTCCAGGGCCAGATCGACGACGCGGTCGCGGCCAAGGGCGAGGGCGACCTGCGCAAGCTGCTCTTTGGGGGCGAGACCTGGCAAGCCTCCTGACGGTCGCTGAGGACGCGCCGGGCCGGTCGCGGGGCTTCCGGGCGAGCATCCCGGCATGGCACGATAGGCGCATGACCTTCGACCCTGACGTGCCCGGTGCGGGCGACGAGGAGTTCGGCGCCCTCGTGGCGGTGGTCGCCGACGACCTCATCTGGGCATCGCGGCTGGTCGCCGCCGTGCAGCGCGCGGGTGCGACGCCCGTGCGCATGGGCTCCGACGAGGACCTCGAGATCGCGTTGGTGACCGTGATGGCCGAGGAGCTCCGACCCCAACGACCCGGACCCGCGTCGGATCGTGGGCGTGATCGTGGACCTGTTCGGGCATCGCTATGACGGCGTGGAGGCCGTGCGGGCGGTCCGAGCGGTCGGACTGCCGGTCATCGCCGTGGCCCAGCATGACGACCAGGAGACCCGAGGCATGGCGCTCGACGCGGGCGCGCTGCGGGTGTTCAGCTACAACAAGTTCTTCGAGGACGGGCCGGCACTGGTGCGCCGCTGGCTGACCGAGCCAGCGGAGGGGGGATGACCGCGGGCATCCCGGCATCGCGCTATGCGGACCGACTGGCCCGCGCCGCGGTCGCGGTCCGCGAGGCTGGCGTCCGGGGACTGCTCATCGGCGTCGGACCGGAGCTCGAGTGGCTGACCGGCTACGACGCCAAGGCCCTCGAGCGGCTGACGCTGCTGGTGCTGCCCGCCCGAGGCGACCCTGCCATCGTGGTGCTGCGCCTCGAGGTCGCCGCCGCGGAGGCGGCCCTGGCCATCGGTGAGGGCGCCGTTCGAGTGCTGCCCTGGGCGGAGACCGCCGACCCCTACGACCAGGTCTGGGAGGCGCTGCCGGGCGAATCCGCCACCCGCCTGGCGGTCTCGGACACGTTGGGTGCCAGGTTCCTGCTGCGACTCCAGGCGACCTATCCGGGCGCGGCGTTCGAGCTGGCCGGCGGCATCCTGGGCGCGCTGCGGCGATCAAGGACGCGGACGAGGTGGAGCTGCTGCGCGCCGCAGGTGCCGCTGCCGACCGGACCGTCCTCGGCCTCGCGGGGCCGGCTGGTGGGCCGCACGGAGGCCGATGTCGCCGCGGAGGTGCGGGCGCGCCCCGTGGACGAGGGCCACGACAGCGCCAGCTTCTGGATCGTGGCGAGCGGGCCACGGAGCGCGTCGCCCCACCACGAGCCGGACGACCGGGACATCGTCGCGGGCGAGCTGCTGCTGCTCGACATCGGCGGCCGGCGTGCTCGGCTATTGCTCGACATCACACGGACGCTGTGGTGACCGGCGGCGACGATGGCCGGGGGCCGGACGATGCCTTCCGGCGATCCATGGGGTGGTCCGGAGGCCAACGTGCAGCGGGCCGCGAGGCCGTCCGGCCGGGCATCGCCGCACAGGAGGTGGACCGCGCGGCACGCGCGACCGTCGATGCGGCCGGCCACGCGGCCGACTTCTTCCATCGGACGGGTCGGCGCATCGGGCTCGAGGGCCACGGAGGACCCTACATCGTCGAGGGCAACACCCAGGCGCTCGCGGTGGGGGACGCGTTCAGCGTGGAGCCGGGCGCTCGGCCTCGAGGGCCGGTACGGTGCGCATCGAGGACATCGTGCGTGTGCGCGCCCGCGGGCCGTGACGAGCTCAATCACGTCACCCGGGAGCTGCTCGTCGCTCGCGATCTCGATCGCGCCGAGCGCCCCGAGCGCGCTGGCAAGCTCACCTGCGGTCGGCCACGAAGCCGTCCCCGGGCTGCCACGCCGTGCTCGGGTCCAGGCATCGGGCATGGGTCCCTCGGGCAGGCGCGGGTCAGCGGGTTCATCATCGGCACCGGCCGGTGGCACCCAGGCACGGCCGGCCCACGACCATGGACACGACCACGAGCCAGGACGCACCGACCCAACCGGCGCTCTGCCGAGGAATGCAGGCCGAGGCCGCCGCGCCCAGTGCGCCCGGCTCGGATGGTCGCGCCACGGGCTGCACGCGGCAGGCCCAGCTGCGCCGGTTCATCAAGTTTCGCGCCCGTACGTGCCCATGCACGAGCTGCGCCGGCGGTTCGAGCTCAACGGCCAGCCGGACGACGTCAGCCCCATCCACGCGCAGGAGGGGACCATCTGGGTCGGCCTCCCACAACGGGAATCGGGGTTCATCGGGGACCTGCTGCGTCAGGGGGACATCGGCGTGAGCTGTGCCACGACCTGTCGGTGCGTATCGTGGTGGGGTGTATGCCATGCGCCCGGTCAGCCGCTGAGGTCGCGCCCTGACCGCCGGTGGAGCCCGCTCAGGACGATCTCACCTGTTCGGGGTAGGGTGCGTGGGTGTCATCGCGACGGCGGCACGGGCGATGACCCGGGTCGAGCCGCCCCAGACCTGTCCTGGCGAGCGTGCTCGTCGCCCTCGTGAGCGTGGTCCTGTCCGTCGGGGCCGCGCTCGGCCAGTCGGAGCCGGCACCCGTGGGCTCCATCGCGCCGCCGGTTCCGGGCGCCTCGGCCACCCCCACGCCCGTGCCCACGCCGTCCGTGCCGCGCGTCCGCTCGCTGGCCGACCAGGAGGTGTTCGGCTTCCTGCCCTACTGGAGCTGTCGACCGCGCGCGAGGCCATCCAGCTCGAATGGCTGAGCACGCTCGCCTGGTTCGGGGTGGAGGCGGGCAAGAACGGCCGTCTCATCTGGAAGCAGAGCGGCACGGTGCCGCCGGGTGCCGCGGGGTGGCGCGGGGACGCCCGCTGGCGCTCGCTCATGGCGGATGCCGCGCGGGGCGCGCGTGGTGCTGACCGTGGAGCGCCGTGGACCAGCGGCGCGCGCAACCAGACCATCAAGCGCTGCGCAGCAAGGACGCGCGCGGAGCCGGCTCGCGCGCCGACCGCGACGAGCTGCTGGCCAGCGGCGCGGACGGCGTCAACCTCGACTTCGAGCCATTGCCCTCGGAGGTCCGCAGCCAGTTCACCAGCTTCGTGCGTCAGCTGCGCCGGACCCTCGAGCGAGCGCGACGACCGCCGCCGGCCTGCCATCGATGCATCACCTTCGACATCACCGCGGACGTCGCCGCCTACGACGTCCCGGCGCTGACCGCCGACGATGCCGCTGACGCGGTGTTCGATGGCCTACGACTTCCGCAACGGCAGCGCCGAGTACGCCGCCTCCCTCAGCCCGCTCGACGACCCCGAGACCGAGCCTCTACATCCGGACCACCGTCGAGGCGCTGCTGGGCGTGGTCGACCCGGCGTACGCCATCCTGGGGCTGCCGTGGTACGGCCGGGCCTGGACCACCCGTGGCCCGGAACCCTTCTCGCCCACGCGCAGCGGCAGCCGCTACACCCCCGCCTCGACCTCGTGGTACGAGGATGCCGTCGCCATCGCCCGCGCCAACGGGCGCAACTACGACCCGGTGGCCCAGACGGCGTGGACCGTGTACGTGGTCAAGCGCCCCGGCTGCGACACCTGCCCCGAGACCTGGCGCCAGGTCTGGTACGACGACGTCGATGGCTTCGGTGCCAAGTTCGCGTTCGCGCAGGAGGAGGGGATGCGCGGCGTGGGCATGTGGGCGCTCGGCTACACCGGCGCCTATCACGGCATGTGGAACGTCATCGGCCTGCGCACGGGCGTCATCGCCGACGACGTCGCGCCGACCGGCACGGCTGCCATCGCGGCGGGTGCGTCGGGCACCCAGCAGGACCTGCCGGTGGTGACCGGCGACGTCACGCTGGCGCTCGAGGCACACGACACCGGCGGCTCCGAGCTGGCATTCGTGCGCATCGCCAACTCGGGCATCGTCGACGAGGCGGGCTCGCCGGTCGACGGCAGCACCTGGCCGGCCACTGGCTCGGTGGAGTGGTCGCTGGAGGACGGGCCGGTCGTCGTGCCCCCAAGGTCCGCCCGACGCGGACGCCCTCGCCATCGGGGCCGCCGCTGGTGCCCACGTCGTCGTCGGCGCCGGCCGGCTCGGGTCGCGCCCGGGGCGTCCACCGCGCCGGCCGGCTCGGCCGCACCCGGTGCGTCCACCGCGCCGGACCCTGGGCGTCCCCGCCGCCTCCGATGGCCTGGAGCTGCTCGAGCGTGCCCGCGGTGCTCCAGGAGGCCCGCTCGATCTTCGTCCAGTGGCGGGACGTGGCGGGCAACTGTGGCGCCCATCACGGTCGGCGTGCGGGTACGCGCCCGAGGGTCGGTGATGCCCCAGCCCACGCCCAGCCCATCGCCCAGCGCAGCCACCCCCAGCGGCTCGCCGCGCCCGCATCGATGCCCATCGCCTCGGTCGCACCCATCGCCTCGGTCGCCCCGGGGTCCTCGGAGCTGGCGGAGGGCGCCGTCAGCCGCTGAGGCCTTCTCGGCACCATCCGTGGCGTGAGCCAGCGCGACCCCGCCACGGTCCCCAGCCACGGCCATGTGGTCGTGTGCGGCCTCCAGGGCCTGGCCTGCGGACATCGTCGAGGAGCTCGACCGGGCTCGCGGAGCGCGTCGCGGTCATCGACCCCGCGCCTGACCACCGACTGCGCTCGACCCTCGCTCGGCTGGGGGTGCTGCTGGTGGAGGCCGACCCGGCCGACGCCGAGGCGCTGGCCCGATGCGGTATCCCGCGCGCGGGCCCCGGTGTTCACGCTCGACCAGGACGTCGCGAACATCCACGCGGCGCTCGCCGCGGTGGGCATGGACCCGTCGATCCACGTGGTGATGCGGGCGTTCGACGAGGAAGCCTGGGCGACGGGTGGAGACGGCCGATCCCGCCTGTGGCGCTCTCGTCGTCGGCCATCGCGTGGCGCCCGGGTTCGGCCTCGGCGCTGCTCGACGAGGGCACCGATCGCCGCCTTGACCTGCTGGGTCGCGACCTCGCCATCCGAGAGACGACGGCCGGGGACCCGAGCGTCATCGCCGTCCTCGCCGACCAACGCCTCGAGCCCGGTCGCGCTGCTGCCCGTCGAGCGCGCCGCCGGAGGCGCCGATGCTGTGTCTGGTCGATGCCCTCGGGCGACCCGGCGCGCACCGTGGCCCAGACGCGCCGCCGACGGACGCCCTGGATCGCGACCCCCGGCCCTCCATGGTCCGCCGGGTCGACCGGCGGTTCTTGATGCTGACCGCGGCGATCGTCGGGATGGTGGTGCTGGCGGCCCTGGTGTTCGAGGTCTTCGCCCAGGGCAGTCGATCCGATCGAGGCGGTGTACCAGGCGATCAAGGGGGTCGTGTAGGACGTCTCGGTGTAGGACACCACGAGCCCGCCGGTTCGCGCTCGGGCTGACCATCGTGGGCGGCGATCCTGGCGGCGTTCTATGGCCTCATCGTGGACGCGATCATGTCGGCGCGGGTGTCCAACATCCCTCGGCCCTCTACGCCGGGGATGCCCGGGACCACGTCATCGTGGTGGGCTTCGGGTCGGTGGGCTATCGCGGCGATGCCCGCGAGCGGGGCACGGGGGTGGTGGCGGCCGACCCCAGGCCCGACCCTCGCTGGGCCGAGGCGGCCCGGCAGCGGGCATCGCGCTGGTGGCCAGCGACGCGCGCGACCCGGAACTGCTGCGGACGCTCCACGTCGAGCGAGCCCGGGGCTGCTGGCGGGGACCGACGACGACGCCGCCAACCTCGCCACCGCGCTGCGTGCGCGGGCCATGCGACCCGACATGCCCATCGCGGTGCGGCTGGGTCTGACCCGGACCCGGCGACCCGGCTCGAGTCGTCGATCGGCGGCTTCGAGTCGCGCAGCGTGGATGCGCTCGCCGCACCGGCGTTCGCGGCCGCGGCCGTGGGGCGGCAGGTCCTCGCGACCATCCCGTGGAACCGCGCGCATCCTGGTGGTGGCCCGGGTGCCCATCGAGGAGGCCTCGCAGGCCGATGGCTCGACTGTCGCGGCGGAGGAGGCCGGCGCCGCGTCGGTGGAGCTGGGGGGCACCCGCGTCGTGGCGGTCCTCGACGGGGACGAGGTCTCGTGGCGGCCACCGGGCGGTACGCGACCTCGCCGCGGGACAGGAGCTGCTGCTGGTGGCGACGCGGCGGGGTCTTGCGACCCGCCTCCGCCGCGCCATGGCGCGCCCGAGCGACTCCCCCGCGTCGCCCGTCGCGAACGGGTCCAGGACCGGCTCGCCACGCTCGTCGAGGCGGCCTCCTCCTGGGTCCGGACGGTTGCTGGGCCGCGCTACCTGACGTCTGGCGCCGAGCGCGGGCGGTCGGGCCGGCCGGCGACCCGCGCTACTCGGCGACCTTGCGCACCACCAGGAAGTGCGACAGGCCGAACGCCTGGAGCGGCGTGCGCTCGGCCGCGTACAGCGCCTGCCGGAGCGCCGGACCCAGGGTGGCGTGTCGCGAGGTCATGTTGTCGAAGCCTGACAGATGACGCCGTGGTGCACCACCCGCACCGGCAGCCCTGCGAACAGGGCTCGGATGGCATGGCGGGTGTATGCCCGGACGTGGGCGCGAACCGACCGCGGATGGGGTCGGGGAACCAGTTGACGAGCGGCACGTTGCCGAACACATATCGCCCGCCCAGGTACGCCCTGCACGAAGGGGTACAGCCGGTTGGGCGCGAACGTCACGACATGGCCGCCGACCTTGGTCACGTGGACCGCCTCCTCGACGGTCCGCCGGTCGTCGTCCACGTGCTCGATGACCTCGTTCGAGAACACCAGGTCGAAGTGGTCGTCGGGGAAGGGAGCGCCTCGCCGCGCGCCATCTGGATGTTGGGCAGCTCCAGGCTCGCCTCGCGGACGCGCTCCTCCTCCACCTCGACCCCATGCACGTCGTCGCTGAAGGCGCGGAAGCGCCGCACATACGTGCCGATGCCACAGCCGATGTCCAGGATCCGGGGCGCCATCCAGTTCCACCCACTCCTGGACCATCGCGAGCCGGCGGTCCTGCCGAAGCGCCACGAAGCGGACGGGCGACCTCGGCCGATCGAGGTGGCCGAGGTCGCCTCCGCAGCGTCGTCCGCGGCCGGCCCGAGGGCATCGGCCGTCGCGGCGGGGGTGGTCTGGGGGGTCGTCAGGGGCGCGCCATGGGCGGCGATGGTAATCGCGCCGCGGCGCCGGGGCCGGTCCATGGCTTCCCGCCGTGCGCCGCGCATGCGACAATGCGGCATCCGCGCGCCTGTCCCAGTACGACGGGGCGCGCTCTGCGCGATAGGGAGGCACCGCGGGAGACTCGACGCCCCGCGACGCTTCGGGCACGCGGGACGCGGCCCCCGAGGCGGCACCGGGCACGGGCGAACCTGCCGACGCATCCGCTGCGCTCAATGCGGCGAGGTCGTCCCGAACCTGACCTACTGCGTGCGCTGCGGCGACCCGCTCGCCCCGGAGCGTCGCCAGGGACGCGAGGGCCGAGTCCGCGACACCTACGCGGCCGCCGGGCGAGCGTGCCAACGCGGTGCGGCTGGTGTCCACCATCTATCCCCGCTCCCCCGCGAGGAGATCCGGACGTTCCAGACGGCGCTGGTCGCGGGCACGGTCCTCATCGCGGTGCTGGGGCTGCTGGGCTTCTTCCTGGTCGCCATCGTGGCCGCGGCGGTGCTGGTGCCGCTCATCACGATCATCTACCTGTACGACGTCGACGTGTACGAGGACGAGCCGCTGCGGGTCGTGGCGCTCACGTTCCTGTGGGGCCTTCGTCGTGGGCGGCGTGTTCGCCTTCGCGGTGGCCCAGCTGTTCCCCGTGACGGCCACCGACATCGTGGGCGGCCTGGCGGTCAGCGGCGCCAGCGCCGGCGGCACGCCGTTCCCGTTCGTGCGCGGTGTGGTGGCGCCCATCGTGGCGGTCCTGCTGACGACGCCGCCGGCGGTCCTGCTGCCCTACAAGCGCTTCAACGACGTGCTGGACGGCGCCACCTTCGGGGTCGCCTCGGGGTCGCGTTCATCGGGGCGCAGACGCTCGTCACCTCGGCCAACCTGTTCGCGAGCGGCCTCCATCCGGTCGGCGAGGTGGTGCCCTGGGTAATCCGGCTGCTCGTGCTGGGCATCGGGATGCCGGCCAATGCCGCAGGTGCCATCGGTGGCCTGGGCGGCGCTGTGGCTGCGCTATCGGGCACCGGTCAAGGACTGCGGCCGGCTGGGCCCGGTGGGCCAGCCGGCGGTCGCCTTCGTCATCGCCGCGGCCCTCCTGTCATCGCCTCGCTCGCCGAGCTGTTGATGCCGGACCAGCTCGTGCCGGAGTCGATCGTGCTGGCCATCGCGGCTGTCCTGGCAGTCGCGGGGCTGATGTGGCTGCGTCGGGTCATCCACCTGGGGCTGCTCCAGGAGGCGAGCCGGCATCGCCATCGGCCCGGACATCACGTGCCCCGAGTGCGGCACGGCCACGCCGTTCCACCACCTACTGCGGCAACTGCGGCGCGTCCCTCAAGGCGCTCCCGCGGACGCGCCAGCCGGGCGTGGCGGCGGCGGTCAGCGCCGGGGGCCCAACGCCCCGTACCAGACGCAGCCACAGGCGCCCGACTCTCGGGTGGCCCGACGGGCGTGGCGACCGGCGTGGTGGGCGGTTCCGGCGGTCGGGACCATCCAGGGCGCCTCGCAGCCATGGCTGGCTGGGACCAGAAGGCCATCCGGGTCTGTTCGCCTCGTTCCTCATCGCCGCCGTGGGCGATCGCCGCGGTCGTCGCGTTCAACCAGGGCCAGAAGCGGGACGTGCCTGCCCGCCCGGACCCCGACGTCCCGTGCGCGGCGTCGCGATCGCCGGCTCGGCGCTGGGTGCGAGCATCTCGAACCAGGCGTCGGGACGCCATCCCTTCTCGGACCGGACGCCCTACACGGACAGCGCGCTGGGCTTCGCCGGAGTACGACCCGACCATCTGGGAGGTCGCGGCCCAGGACTCCGGGTTCCTCGTGCTGGGCGCGCTGGGCGGCAACATCGCGCTCATCTTCGAGGGTGCGCCGGCCGACCAGCGCCTCATCGGCGGAGCAGTTGCTCGACGCGCGCTCGAACCTGATGTCCCAGCAGCTGCTGGGCTTCACCGACGACACGGAGCCCGCCCGCGAGCTGCTGGGCGACCCGATCTGGGCTACCGGGACGCCATCGCCCGACTGGCGGGCGGCACCATCGACACGGGCAGGGGCCCAGCATCGACATGACCGTGGCGAGCGTGGTGGGCAATCGATGGCACGATCGTCGTCGCCGCGACGCTGGTCACCCCGGTCGAGCTGACCATCCAGCAAGGCGACCAGGCATCAGCGTCCCCGTCCGGGAGGCCGGCCTCGAGTTCGCCGACCTGTCCCGAACAGCTTCGCCTGGCCCGCTGACGAGGTCACCCAGTGAACCGAGCCTTCGTCGCCCCGCTGGTCCGGGGCGTCTTCGTCGTCGCGGCCTCGTGGCTGCGTCAGGGCCGCGTCGGTGATGCTCGCCGTGGCCCAGGACACGGCCGTCGGTCAGATCACCAACGATGTCGCGGGACCGCAGAGCCTTCGGGCCGGCGGACCTGTCCGCGCCGGTCGACTTCGACCTCGTCCTCGCGGAGCGGGACCTGGCCGCTGCCGCGCGCTTCCGGGCGGGCGTCGCGGATCCGGCGTCGCCCGACTACCGCAGACCCGACGCTGACGCCCGCCGAGATTGGCGAGCGGTCTGCGCCACGGATGCCACCGTGGCGCTGGTCCAGGGCGTGCTCGCGGACGCGGGCTGGAGCGTGGTGTCCATGCCCGTCCAGCGGACCTGGCTCTCGGTGCGCGGCACCGCCGCCGCCGTGGGCGCCTTCCTGGGCGTGGACATCGAGCGCTGGCAGAACCTGGCCCGAGGGCATCTATGTCGCGACCAGCGACACGCCTGCCATCCCGGCCGCCCTCGCCGATGCCGTCATCGCGGTCAACGGCCCGCCCCGTGGCTGCCCGTCTCGGCGACCGCCGCGGACGCGCCGCCGGTCCCGGCCCGCGGCCTGACGCGCCGTCGGACCTCGCGCTGGCGTATGACTTCCAGTCGCTCTGGGACCAGGGCATCGACGGCACCGGGGTCGAGGTGGCATCCTCCAGTTCGGCGTGGAAGCACGGACGAGGACCTGCGGTGTTCGATGCCGCGTTCGGCATCGACGGTCGGACGCCTCATCCGGGTGCCCGTCAACGGCGGTCCGTGGATGCGCCCACCAGCTTCGCGACGGAGGCGGCGCTCGACACGCAGGTGCTCCGAGCGGTGGCCCTGGTGCGCAGACGCGGTGTATGGCTTCCTGGCCACCACCAGCTTCGGCGCCGCCATGGACGCCATCGTCAACGACACCGAGCACCATCCGCGCATCGTCTCGGTCTCCTACGGCAAGTGCTACTCGGGGCGGCTTCATCTCGCTCGACGAGGTGCTGGGCGCACAGCGCCTGCTCCAGGCGGCTGCGGACGCAGGGATCTCCCTGTTCGCCGCGTCGGGCGACTGGGGTGCGTTCTCGTGCCACGCGTTCCGACAACACGGACCATCGGGTGTCCACGTTCTTCCTGGCCTGCACCGACAACGTGGTGAGCGCGGGCAAGTGTACGCCTCGAGCTCAACGACGATGGGACCACAAGCGCGAGACCGGCTGGGAGGACTACCCTGACCACCGGCGGCACCGGTGGCGGCATCTCGTCGGTCACCGACCAGAACAACGCGCTTTCTTCGAGCCGCTGCCCGACTACCAGCTGGGCTTCCTGGGCCGACCAGACCGTCCCCGGACGCTACTGCCCCGACGTGTCGGCCGTCGCGGACGGCGACACGGGCCATCTCCTGTTCGAGACGGATGCCGAGAGGGCGAGGCCGGCTGGAAGATGGTGGGTGGCACCAGCGGTGCCGCGCCGTTCTGGGCCGGCGTCATGGCGCTCGCTGTGCAGCAGAAGGCGCAGGCGGCGGGCATCGAGCGTCTGGGCCTCGACGCCGCTGTTCTACCAGCCGCGAGCCTGGTCCGGGGCGTTCCACGACGTGGTCCGGGGCGGCAAAGGCTGGATGACGTCGCCGGCTGGGACAAGGCGATGGGCATCGGGACGCCGTAGTCCGTCCTCGCGGATGCCGCGACATCGAGGCACTCGGCGGCTGACCGGTCGCGCCCGCCCACCCGAGGGCGACTTCCGCATCGGCACCCCATCGAGGTCCGCTACGGCGACACCGACGCGCTGGGGCACGTCAACAACGCGGTCTATCTGACGTACTTCGAGGCGGCCCGCGCCGGCTACCACGCGGCGGTCATGGGTCACCTGTTCGGGACCGGCCCGACTCCACGCAGTCCACGTTCGTCATCGCGAGGCGCACGTCAGCTATCGCGCTCCCCGGCATCTTTGGCGAGCCGATCGCGTGCGACGTGCGCGTGGCGTGGGTCTCGCGCAGCTCGTTCGGGATGGAGTACCGCGTGGTCTCGCTGGGTGGCCCATCGGGCCGGCGCGGCTGGTCGCGGACGGCGGCAGCACCCAGGTCATGTACGGTTCCGTGCGTGGCAGGCCGACCCGCATGACGTCGACCTTCCCGGGGCCGTCGAGTTACTTCGAGGGGCACCCAATCCCGCGACGGTAGCCGGCGCCCACCGGCGGCCGCGGCCGGGCCTCGGCTCGCAGATGTTCAGGTACGGCATCGCCGTCGCCCCGATTGGGGGTTCGCGGCCCGAGCGCCCCGGGAACCCCTTGATGTGGCGCCGAGACTGACGATCTGTGCTCCGAGAACGACGCATCCCGTTCGATTCCAGCGGGATCGCGCGGCTGCATGGCGTTCGGGTCCTTCAGGGCCCCAGCACCGCGGCCTGAGCTACGCGACCGGCGCCATTGTGTTCGGCCACGATGAACATGTGCGAAGGCACGGCCGTCCCGCACGCTGAGCCCGTGCCACGCGTCGCCCCCGCGCGTCACCCCCGGACGCCGCGGCCCGCGGCTCGAGGGCCCGACGCTACGCGCCGCCGAGCGGCAGTCGGACAGTCATGGTGGTGCCATCGCCAGGCGGGCTGAGGGCGGCGATGGTGCCGCCATGCGCCTCGACCAGCGCCCGCGCGATGGCCAACCCCAGACCGCTGCCGGTCGAGTCGGGGGGAGCGGCTGAAGCGATCGAACACCGTGGGCAGGAGCGCGGGTCGATGCCCTGGCCGGCGTCCTGGACGCTGACCTCGAGCCACTTCGCACGCCGCACCTCGACCCGGACCGAGCCGCCGGTCGAGGTGCGTGTCGAGGGCGTTGGTGACGAGGTTGCGGACGACGCTGCCGATCCGGCTCGGGTCCAGCCACGCGCGGCAGGGCTGGGCGCCACCTCCACCGACAGCCGCACCCCAGCCGCGTCCGCCGCGGGCCGGAACGCCCGTGGTCTCGCCGACGAGCGTGCCCAGGTCCACCGACTCGCGAGCCAGCCGCAGGCTGCCCGACTCGGACAGGCTGAGTCCGGAGGTCGTCGACGAGCCGCTCCAGCACCAGCACCTGGTCCAGCGCTGGCGTCAGATGCTTGGCGTCGGCGGGGTAGACGCCGTCGCGTATCGCCCTCGAGCTGGCCCTGGATGACCGTGAGTGGCGTGCGCATCAGGCTGACGTCGGCCATGAGCGAGCGTCGTTGCGAGTCCGTCGTCTCGAGACGCGCGCTCATCTGGTTGAAGGACCCGGCGAGCAGCCGCGACCTCGGCGGACCCGGTCTCGGGAACCCGAGCCGAGCAGTCGCCCTCCCGGACCCGGACCTGCCGCACGGACGAGCTGTTCGACTGTGGCGTCGGCGCTCAGCCAGCGTGCCAGACGGCGGGATGGCAGCCGCGCTGACGACCACGAGGCAGGCCATGACCACCAGCACGGCGGCCGCTTGGATGGCGGCCACGGCCCATCGCGCACCATCCTCGGGGTGGCCGGCCCAACCAAGGACGACTCGACAGGAGGATTGCCGCCACGAGCACGCCGAGGCAGCCGAGCCCCCGATGCCGTGGCCCCTCCGCCCACATCCGCCACGGAGGTCGCTCGGGCGGCCATGGCTCGTCCTGCGGCCACCAGGGCGGCCGGCGGCTGGGAGGCCCACCCATCGGGCTCATCGGTCGTCCGCCAGTCGTGGATAGCCCACGCCATCACGGTGACGAGGTGCCGCGGGCGTGGGGGTCGGGCCCAGCTTGCGACGGATGTTCTTGACATGGGCATCGATGGCCTGCTCGTAGGACTCGAACGCCACCCCATGGACGGCGTCCAGCAGCTGCGCCCTCGTGAACACGCGACCGGGCTGGCGCGCCATGGCGGCGAGCAGCTGGAACTCGGTGGGCGTGTCCACGCGTCGGCCGGTGACGGTCACGAGCATGCGTCCGACGTCCAGCTCGAGGTCGCCCACGCGGATCAGGTCCTCGGGGCGTCTGCGCGCCTCCGCGCGTCGGAGGACGGCCTGCACGCGAGCCACCAGCTCGCGAGGGCTGAAGGGCTTGGTGACGTAGTCGTCGGCGCTCCGCCTCGAGGCCGACCAGCGTGTCGGCCTCGTCGCTTCGGGCGGTGAGCATGATGATGGGCAGGGTGCTGGCGCGACGGATGACACGAGCCACATCCAGGCCGTCGCCATCGGGCAGCCCCAGGTCGAGCACCACCAGGTCCGGGCGCTCGGTGCGCACGATGCGCAGGGCAGCCTCGGCGGTGCCGGCGGTGAGCACCCGGAACCCGGCATGGCCCAGGTAGTCCGAGGTGAGGCGTCGGATGTCGGGGGCGTCGTCCACGATCAGGATGCGGGCATCGGGATGGATGCTAGGGAGGCGGCGCTCGGCGGCGACCCGAAGGCCACCGCCGAGCCGTCCCGTGCTAGCTGGCGTCCGCGTCCGTGACGGCTTCGGTCGAGGGACTGGCGTGCGCCTCGCGATGCCACTCCTCGAACACCTGCCGGCGGGATCGTCCCGTCCCGGCGCCCACGGCGCCTGGGCCGTGCCATCCGGGTCCGCCCCAGGCCGTGGGCCGCGGGTCCGCCGGCCCAGGCCGCCCGTCGGGCGCCACGAGCCACCAGGGCCGATCAGCAGGAACAGGAACAGCAGCCCGAACAGCCCGAAGAACGGGAAGCCCCAGAACGGGAAGCCCCACGCCACGTGCGTGACGGCCGTGCCAGCCGGGACCGTGGAGGCGGCGCCGATCGCAAAGCCGATGCTGCCCGCGACCAGGACCGCGATGAGGGCTGCGATCGCGCCCAGCCAGCCGAAGTGACGCATCGAGATGGACCTTCGTGATGCATCGGATGTCGATGCGACCGACTCTGGGGCCCGGGGGGGGGGGGGGGGGATGCACGTGATGAACTCGGCATGCATGAGCCGTGGAGATGCGGCCCGCGGCCGAGCGGCCTCTGCCGCCGGACCGGGCGCCCGCGTTGGCGGCCGCGGTCCCGTCGCGATCACCGCCCGGGGAGGGTTCGGGCCCGACGGACGCCCCCGCGGCCATCGACGCCCGGCCTGCCAGCCCAATCGATGGCCGGCAACGACACCCACGATGAGGTGGCCATCCGGCCCCGGCTGCCTCCCCGCTCGGCCCCGAGGACGGCCCGGCTCTGACCCCGGCGCCCACTTCGCCGCGGGCGTGGAGCAGCCTGGGCCTCGCCTGAAGCGGCGGAACACCGCCACGGCGTTCTGGCCGCCGAATCCGAAGCCGTTGATGACCGTGGTGTCGACGCGACGCTGGCGCCACGTTCGGCACGTAGTCCAGGTCGCACTCCGGCAGGTCGGGGTTGCCGAGGTTGATGGTCGGCGGGACCATGCCGTCCCGGATCGCGCCGATGGCCGCCAGCGCGCTCATCATGCCGGCGGCGCCCAGCAGGTGGCCCACCATCGACTTGGGGGAGCTGATGGCCGCCCGGTACGCATGGTCCCCGAAGGTGCGCTTGATGGCGCGTGTCTCGGTCACATCGTTGAGCGGCGTCGAGGTGCCGTGGGCCACGATGTAGTCGACCTCGTCGGGCGCGACGCCCGCGTCCCGGAGCGCCTCGGTCATGGCCCGCGCCGCGCCGCGCCCGGTGGGCCTGGGCGCGGAGATGTGGAACGCATCCGCGGTGAGCGCCCCGCCGATGACCTCGGCGTGGATGGCCGCGCCGCGCGCGAGCGCGTGCTCTGCCGGATTCGAGCACGACCACCCCGGCACCTCGCCGAACAGGAAGCCAATGCGGTTGGCGTCGAACGGACGCGAGGCATGCTGCGGGTCGTCGTTGCGCTTGGAGAGCGCGCCCATGTTGGCGAGCGCCGCGAACGCCACCGGGAGCAGGGGCGCCCTCGACCCGCCCGTGAGCACGACGTCCACGTCGCCCCGCCGGATCATGCGCAATCCGTCGAGGAACGCGATGACCGAGCTGGCGCAGGCCGCGACCTGGGTGATGACCGGCCCGGTCAGACCGTACTCCATGGACAGCTGGCAGGCGGCCATGGATCCCGAGTGCCGGGATGGCGAACGGGCTGACGAACCGCGGGCCCTTCGTGGAGCACCGCGGTGCCATCGGATACGACCTGCTCCTGGCCACCCCCGCTGGTGTTGACCGCCACGGCCGCCCGGTCCTGCTGCTCCGGGCTCCAGTCGCTGAAGTCCAGCCCCGGCATCACGCACGGCCTCGGTGCCGGCGGCTACGTGCCCGGCTGGATGAACCGGCTCATGCGCCGGGCCATCTTGCGATCCATGGCGGTCGCCGGGTCGAACCCTTTGACCTCGGCCGCGATGCGCACCCTCGAAGGCGCTGGCGCCGAAGCCGTGATGGGCCGCCGCCGCTCACGCCGGCGACGAGGTTGCGCCAGAACGTGGGGTGGTCGTTGCCGATGGGGTCACGGCCCCGACGCCGGTGATGACGGCGCGTCGGGACAGGTCGGTGTCAGCACTGGGCTCCTCGCGTGGGTCAGCGCGTATGGTAGCCGCCCGCCGCGCGCCCGCACGCAGGTCCGCATGTCTGCACGGGTCGGCCAGAACCGCCCATCAGTCGGCGACGCGCCGGAAGCTGCGCGTGCCTGGGGCATCGAGCGCGCGCCGGCAGGCACGATGCCGGCCCACCGCCGCATCGCGGACGCGACGACCCCGGCCGCCCGCTCGCGGCCCGCGCCCCACGCGATGCCGTACGCATCGCGGATGCGGGGCGGCAGGAGCGCCAGGCCAGGCAGCCCGAGCGAATCGACCGCCCAGCCGGGCGCCAGGGGGAGGGAGGGCGCACCAGCATCGGGGCCATCGCCTGCGCCTCGGCGGTCACCTGGATGGGCCCATCAGGTGCCAGCGACCGGTCCCAGTAGGCGAGCAGGTCGGGCCACGTCGCGGCCTGCTCGCGCAGCGGGATGCCCATCCGCACCCCGACGCGACGGGCCTCCCGCCAGAACGTCCCGGCCTCCAGCTCGCTCAGCTCGCCGACCCAGCGCCGATAGGCACGCACGCCGGTGACGATGAGCGTCGCCTGGACCCACAACAGCAGGTCCGGGTCGAGGGCGCGATAGGCATCGGCCCTGCTCGGGGTCGCGCGGCCTCCTCGCCACCGGCCTCCAACCCCTGCATGGACCTTGGTTCAGGCGCGCGACCGCGCGCTCCGCGGTCGGCCCATCGCCGAACACCAGGTCGAGCGTCGTGGCGAGGGTGCCGGAGACGCCCGAACGGGTCGATCGCGAAGTCGCTGTGCTGCCGCGCGCCTGGGTGGCGACGAGCGGACGCGACCCGGAGCAGCAGCGCGATGCCGGACCGGCGCCCAGCAGCAGCGCCTCCCGGTTGACCCGCCGCTACGACGGCGGGGCCCGTAGAACCCCAGGACCGGGTCAGGCGCGGGGCCGTGGTCACGCGTCCCCGAGCGGCAGGCCGACCAGGGGCACGTCCCAATGCGCCTCGAGCAGCCCAGCGGCGCTGCTCCTCCGCGAGGAAGGCGGCCTGGTCCGGGTACAGGCGCTGCTTGATGTCGGCGTCGTCGTGCGAGCTCCCGAGGGTCGCCCAGGTAGGTGATGGTGACCATCACGTCCCAGTCGGCATGGCCGTCGCCATGGAAGCGGGGCTCGTACAGCCGGACGTCCAGCAGCCGTCCGTCGCGGACCTGCTCGCGCAGCACGGGCCAATGGTTGCGCCGGAACAGGTCGAGCCACTCGGCGTGATGACCTCAGCGGATCTCGGTAGTAGAACGCGGCGACGACTGGACGTGCGGGATCGGCGGTGGTGCTCATGCGCGAATGTTCCCACCGCACTCGTCAGGAGGCGTCAGGGTCGGGTCGCCAGTACCCGGGAGGCGACGCGCATGGCCGCATCGAGCCATGGGCCGGGCGGCACGTCAATGCGACACTGCCACGGTTCAGCCTGGCCCCGAACACGCTCGAGGACCCGATGACCCACCTCCGACCCTGCGTTCGGCCGTCCCGACCGCGCCTCTCGCTCGCCGTCACCACGCTGCCGGCCATGGCCCTCGAGCCCTCGGTCGAGGTCGTCAACTTCCCGAGCGCCGGTCCTGCCGCATCGCCGACGTCGTCCCGGGGGTCGGCGGTGGTCGTGACCGCCGACGTCGAGGTCGGTGGCGTGCCCGCGACGATGCACTGGAGCACCGATGGCGGGGCCAGCTCCGGCTGGGACGGGGAGACCATCACGTCCAGTTCTTCATCCCGCGCCTCGAGTCGGCGGCCGTGGTGTGCGACGGCCGAAGGTCGCGGCGCACGTCATCCATGACTCCACCACCAGGGGAATCTCACGCACACCCACAGCCTCGACGTTCCATCGAGGGGCAGCGCGAGTGGACCATCGTCAACCAGGTCGCGTGGTCGTCCCGGACGTGGTGCGTCGCCAACAGCGAGCTTGCCATCGCCTGGTTCGCGGCAAGACCTCCGGCGGCCAGCGTCGTCCTGGAGACCGGCGTCGTGGCCGGTGACGACCTCACCCCCAGCGCTTCAGCCTGGGCAGCATGGCTCGCTCCGGTCGCAACCCCGGTTCGGCGACATCGACCGGGGTGTATGTGGCGTGGTTCGATGGCAGCGCCCTCAAGCTGCGTCGGTTCCACCGGCCTGACCTCGGCGCACACGCTCACGTCGCTGGGCACCACGTCCCTGGGCACGGTGTCCGGGGGCACGACACCCAAGCTTGGCGCGGACGGCGACCGGGTCGTGGTCGCGTACACCCAGGGCGCCGACCTCAAGGTCCGCCGGAGCGCCAACCAAGGCGTCTCGTTCGGGTCCGCGCGCACGCTCCGCAACCTCCCGGATGCGTCCGAGGTGGGTGCCCTCGCCACGAGCGCTCGTCAAGGGCAGCACGGTCGCGCTGGGCGTCAACGGACATCGGTATCGAGACCTCGTCGGGCACGGGGCGCGGCTACACGAGCACCAACGGTGGGGCGTCCTTCTCGCGGGTCACGACCGGCTACCGGTGGGCGCGTGCTGACGACGCTGCGCGCGGGGTCGAGCTATCGCTGGGCCGAGGTCTGCACCACGCTGGAGGGCGACGAGTCCCCTGGCCAGGTCCGTTTCCGCCGGGAGTAGCCGCGCCCTGCCGGCGTGCCGGCGCCTGCCGGCGTGCCGGCGCCTGCTGGCGTGCTGGGCGCCCGCCGGGCCGGCCGCCGTCGTAGGCTGAAGACCACCGCGCCGTTGCGTCCGCCCAGGCCGATGTTGTCGCTCATGGCGGAAGTGATCTCCATGGCCGTTCTCGCCATGCACCACGTTGAGCGGGATTCGGTCGGTCGAGTAGTTGATGGTCGCCGTGGCGGTCTGGTGATGCACGGAGAGGACCGTGAACACCTCGACGGTGCCTGCGGCACCCATCAGGTGCCCCGTCATCGACTTGGTGCTGCTGATGGCGATCTCGCCAGCTCGTCGCCGAACACGGTATGGATGGCCTGGGGACTTCAGCAGGTCGCCCAGGGGCGTCGAGGTGCCGTGGGGGTTGATGAGGTCGACCTCGTCGGCGGGCACGTCGTAGCGCTGAAGCGCCCAGCGCATGGCACGCGGTGCCCTCGCCCTTCTCGACCGGCTGGACGAGGTCCCACGCGTCGCTCACATCCGTAGCCGACCACCTCGGCGTGCATCCGCGCGCCGCGCGCCTTGGCGATCTCGTAGTCCTCGAGCACCAGGGCACCAGCGCCCTCGCCCAGCACGAAGCCATCGCGTGACCGGTCGTAGGGCCGTGAGATGTCACTCAGGGGCCGGCCCTCGCGGGGTGTGCCCATGCCGCGCATGTTGCTGAAGCCCACGTAGGCGACCTCGTACAGGGGCGTCTCGGTGGAGCCCGTGATGACCGTGTGGTAGTCACCCCGCCGGATCCCCTCGGCCGCCTCGCCGATGTTGTTGGTGCCCGTGGAGCAGGCCGTGACCACGCACATGTTGGGCCCCTTGGCGCCCAGCTCGATGGCGATCTGGCCCGACGCGGTATCCGGCAGCATGTTGGCGATGAAGAAGGGGCTCACCGACTTGGGTCGCGTCTTCAGGGTCTCGATGGCGCTGGCCATGAGCCCCTGGATCGCCGCGCCCGAGCCAAGACGACGCCCACCGGCGTTGGAGGCATCGAGATCTCGAGCCCGGGCGTCCGCGGCTGCTCGCTTGGCCGCCGCGACCGTGCGAACACCACGTTCTTGTCCGTGCGGCGGACCGCCTTGAAGTCCATCCAGACGTTGGGCTGAGGCCGTGGACCTCGCCCGCGGCGTGGCAGTCCTCGTCGCGTCGGGTCCCAGTAGGCGATCTCCCGCAGGCCGCTGTCGCCGGCGACCAGGCTGGCCTGGTGGGGATGTCCGCGCCCACCGGCCCACACGATGCCGAGGCCGGTGACGGCGACGACGTCGAAATGGCCTGCGCATGCGCTGCTACTCCGTGGGTTCGAGGAGGGCGGCCGGGGTCGGCGACGCCGTCCGGCGCCGATGGGTCGTCGGTGGCGACCGTGGTGGCGGTCGGGTCGATGCGCTTGATGAGGTTGGTGAGGACCTTGCCCGGGCCGATCTCGAGGAACGTGTCGACCCTGCCGACCCGCATCACCTCGATCGCTCGACCCAATCCACGCCCCGCGTCAGATGTAGTCGACAGCCCGGCCCGGCAGTCCTCGGCGGTGGTCGAGGCGGGCGTCGGCGTTGGCGAGCAGGGGCGCCGTCGGGTCGCGGAAGTCCACCCCCGCGATTGCGGCGCGCATCCCGTCGGCGGCCTCGGCCATGAGCGGCGAGTGGGCGGCGATGCTGATGGGCAGGACGATGGCACGCTTTGTGCTCCAGGCCCTTGGCGGCATCGCTCGCCGCCTGGACGGCCGCGACCTCACCGCTCACCACGACCTGGCCGGGCGAGTTGCGATTGGCGATGGTGAACACGCCCGCCGCCGAGCCGATCGCCTCCAGCTCCGGAGCTGGGCGTCGTCGAGGCCGATGATGCGGCCATCGACCCAGCCGGGCTGGCCTGCATCAGCCGCCCGCGCTCCCGCACGAGCCGGATGGCATCCTCGAGGCCGAGCACGCCAGCCGCCACCATCGCGCTGTACTGGCCCATCGAGTGACCGGCGAAGAACATCGGTGCCGGCAGCCCCGGCCGCCGCCGCGCGGGCCGCCCAGACCCGGTGGATGGCGACCGAGGCCGCGAGATGGCGGGTTGGCTGTTCTCGGTCCGGTCGAGCTCCTCCGCCGGGCCGGTGGCCACCAGCTCCGATAGCGGCTCGCCGATGGCCTCGTCCGCGCTCCGAACACACCGTGGCCGGCGCCGTCGCGGAGCGCCTGGACCATGCCCACGGTCTGCGAGCCCTGTCCTTGGAACACGAGCGCCATCCGCACCGGACCCTCCCTGACCTTCGCTGGCGTCACCCGTCGGGCACGGGTCGACCGCGTGGGTGCGGTCCTGCGAACCCTACCAGCGTCCGTCGGTCGTCTGCCACGGATGTGTGCGATCATGCACGGGTCATGGACCGACCACCGCAACGAGACGGCGCGCGGGCCGGGCAGCAGGGGCGCCGCCGTGCCCGTGCCCTCGACCTGGTCGTCCAGGCGGCCCGGGACGAGCTGGAGAACGTGGTCTGCTTCATGGACCGCATCCTGGTCCTGCGGGGCCATCTGGCGCGACCTGCTCATCGGCTTCGCACAGCAGCTGGGCGAGCATCGTCTGGGCTTCCACCAGCTCGCGGTGCTGTACGCCACGGCCGGCACCGAGCTGCTCTCCGTGAGCGACCTCGCCGATCCTGACGCCGCCCTCCGCGACCAGCCGATCGTGGGCGGTCTGGTGGAGCGGGGGCTGGTGAGCGTCCACGAGGAGGTCGCCGACCGGCGCGTCCGGCTCGTGACGCCGACCCCGGCGGGCACGGCGCTCCCGGCGCACCTGACCGAGCGCGCGCCGACCAGTTTCGGCCGTCGGGCCCCTGCCCATGGCCGACCGGGCGATGGTGGCGATGGGCGTCGCCTCGCTCGCATCCCGCGCGATGTCCTGTCGGGGCCGCCTCATCAAGGCTGGCCCGCGTGGCTGACGGGCGTCCGGTCAGCCGGCGGGGGTGACCGCTGGCGGCTGATGCGCACCCGCCAGACCACTGGGCCTGTTCCAGGTGTCCCAGCCGAACGCGCCCGGGTGCTCCGCGGCGAACTGGTACCGGAGCGGCTTCGGGGTCGTGGTCGTTCACCAGCTCGAATGCCGTGCTCGGCAAGGCCGTCGAAGGTCTCGAAGATGCGCGTACGGTGCCAGCCGGGCCGGCGCCGGCTCACGGACGTCCAGCACGGGTCCACCACCGCATCCTCCTTGAAGATGTCGATGGCCCAGGGCCCACCGTCGGCCGTCATCGGATGCACTCGCCGCCGCGGGCCGCGGAAGCGTGCTCCAGCACCCTGGGCACTCCAGCGCCAGGGAGCCGGGCTGCGAAGGTCTGGCAATTTGTCACGACGGATGCCGTGTAAAATACCAGACGTGACGTCCCCCGGCCAGCCACCCGTGCCATCCCCGTCTCGTGGGGAGCTGCTCCTCCGTGCGCTGCGCGCCCACGACCGGACCGATGTCCGTGGCTGCTCGCGACCGCCATGGCCGCCCACCCCAACACCTGCCGGAGCAGCTGGCCCGGCTGGTGGCCCAGGGCCTGGTGACCCGGACCGTGGAGCGACGACGACGGGGACGACCCGCCTGGCGCTACGCGGCGGTCGCGACCATGGTGCGGGAGGACCCGGCACGCCCCGCCCTGGCGCTCGCGCGTGCCCTCGTGGCGCACATCGCCGCCCTGCCCGACGCGTCGGCATGCGGTCGACGCCGGTCGTCACTGGGCCCGGACGATGTCCCCGTGACCCAGCCGCCTCGCCCATGGACCGGCTCGTCACCCTGCTCGACGAGGCCGGCTTCGAGCCCGTGGCGCCCGTGTCCGATGGCGACCGCATCACCCGCGGGCCTGCCCCTTCTCGGCGTGTCGACGCTGGGTGGTCCGGCGGCCGCGTGCACGGTCCATCGTGGGCCTGTCGAGGGCGCCCTCGACGCCCTCGGCGTGGTGACGGGCGGGCCCTCGAGCCGTTCGTGCGCCCGGGGCTGTGCTCGCGCGCGTGGGCGGCGTGGCGCCCCATGGCGTGGCGCCCCATGGCGTGGCGCCCCCATGGCTGACGGCGCCTTTGGTCCGAGGACCTCCCGCGGCCCGTGCCCTGGTCGTCGCCCAGCGCGCCGGACGCGTCCCGAGCCAGCGACCCTGGCCGAGGCATCGGGCGGCCCGGCGCGCCGGACGACGTCGAGCAGCCTGATACGTCATCGACCCGGAGCTGGGCGTCGACGTCGTGGGCCTGGGCCTGGTCTATGACGCGCAGGTGGTCGATGGGGTCGCCCGCGTCCTGATGACCACGACCACGCCAGCTCGCCCGGTGGGGTCGTACCTCAGCGACGCCATCCGATGGGCGCTCCTGGACCTCGAGCGGGTCGAGCGCGTGGAGGTCGAGCTGACGCACCAGCCGCGCTGGAGCCCGGAGATGATGAGCGACGACGCCAAGGCGCGGCTGGGCTGGTCGCGGTGACCGTCCCCTCGGTCGCCCTGCGTCGCGCGCTCCTGCTGCTGCCCGCGGCCATCGCGCTCCTGGCGGGCCTCGCGGGCGCCCCCTCGCGCTGCTGGGGGTGCCGGTGCACGCGGGGGACGCTCCGGCTGGCCGGGAGCCACGGGCTGCTCATGACCCTGGTTCCTGGGCACCCCCGTCAGCCCGGGAGCGCGCCGTCGCACTGGGTCGTCCCTGGGGCTACGGGGCGCCCATCGCGGCGGGGCGGGCGGGCTGCTGCTCGTGGCGGGACGCCGACGTCGGTCGCAGGCCGGCCGCTGCTGCTGGCGGGAGGTGCAGGCGATCCTGGTCGCGATGTACCGCGCGGGGTTCGGACCGTCGAGCGCTCCGTGCATGGCACGGTCCAGGCGGTGGGGGCGGTGGCATGGTTGCTCGGCGCCCTGCTCCTGGTCGCGGGTCGACCGATCGGCGCGGTGGTGCCGTGGCTGGCCGTTCCTGGTCTCGACCATCGCCGGCGAGCGGCTGGAGCTGTCGCGTCTGGGCGCGCCCATCCGGCCGCGCCGTCGCGTGGTTCGGCGTGCTCCGGTGGGCGTGGTGTGCGTCGGGGTGGTCTCGAGCGCGCCCCGTGCCCGAGGTGGGGGTCCGGGTCACGGGGGCTTTCGCGTTCGTCGGCCTCGCCGCCTGGCTGTGGCGTCATGACCTCGCGCGACGGACGGTGCGCGTCCCCGGCGTCACCCGGTTCATCGCGCTGTGCCTGCTCGTGGGATACGCCCCGGCTGGCCGTGGGCGGCGCGGTCTGGCTCGTGGCGGGACCCGTCACGAGCGGCGGTGCCTACGACGCGATGCTCCATGCCGTGTTCCTGGGGTTCGTGGTGTCCATGGTGTTCGGTCACGCGCCGGTCATCCTGCCGTCGGTGCTGCGGTGCCGCTGCCGTATCGTCCCTGGTTCCACGGGCACCGCGCCGCTGCACGCTGGGTTCGTTGCCCGCGTCGTGGTGGGGACGCGCTGGGGTGCTGTGGGCGTGGCGGTGGGCGGCGTCCTGGACGTGGCGGCCATGCTGCTGTTCGTGGTGGCCTCGGCGGTCGCGAGCGTCGGTGCGCTGCGGGCGCGCACGGCGTCGGGGACGCGCGTCAGCGACCCGCCGTCGTGCCCATCGGCAGCAGCCGCCGCCCAGCCCGTGACGCGTCCGGGCGCGATCCGGATGATGGGCAGCTTCTTCCAGGGCGCTGCCCCACGTATTGGGGGTAGCGCGTCCGGAGCGCCCGCACCGCCGCGGCATGCGCGGTCGCGTCGCGCTCGGCCCAGGGCAGCAGCAGGCGGGCGTCGCCCCTCCACCCGCAGCCACGCGAGTCGGGCCCAGTCCTCGTCCCAGTGGTCCACCAGCAGGCTGACCCGCGCGTCGCGGCGGATGTCGCGGACCCGCGCCAGGGCCATCGGGTCGTGGGACGCCTTGGGCTTGGCGTCGATGGGCGTGTCGATGACCACGCGGCAGTCCTCGACGCCTAGGGCGAAGCAGCAGGGCACGGGGCGCGGCCGCCCGTCCGGCGCGACCGTCACCAGCGTGGCGCGTCGCACCGTGACCAGGAGCGCTCGGTTGGCGCGGGTCAGCTCCGCTCCGGGCGCTACAGGTCGGTGACCGCGCCCTTGCTGGCCGACGACACCTGGCGGGCGTACTTGGCCATGACCCCGCGGGTGTAGCGGGGGCGGTGGAGGCGCCCCCAGCCATCGCGCCGGCGGGTCAGCTCGGCCTCGTCCACCTCGAGGTCCAGACGGCGCGCATCGACGTCGATGGCGACCGCGTCGCCCTCGCGCACGAACGCGATGGTCCGCCATGCGCCGCCTCGGGCGCCACGTGGCCGATCATCAGATCTCGTGGGTGCCGCCGCTGAACTGACCATCCGTGAGCAGGCCCACGGAGTCGCCGAGGCCCTCGCCCACGAGCGCGCCGGTGACCGCGAGCATCTCCTGCATGCCCGCCGCCCACCGGCCCCTCGTACCGGATGACGACCACGTCCCCAGGCTCGATGCGCTGGGCCATGACCGCCTCGGAAGCGCCCTTCTCGGAGTCGAACACCTGGTGGGGCCGCGGGGTGATGGCGCCGCTCGTGCCCGGCAAGCTTGATGACGCACCCATCGGGGGCCAGCGAGCCGTGGAGGGATGGCCAGGCCACCGGTGGCCTTGAAGGGTGTGTCGATGGAGGTCACGACCACCTGCTCCCGGCGCCTCGACCGCATCCCCGGCGACCCGGGCGAGCGTCCGGCCATCGACGTTGAGGGTGGAGCCGTCGATCAGTCCGCCCTTGAGCAGCCTCCCTGGCCACCAGCCCCAGGCCCCCCAGCCTCGTACAGCTGGAGCGCGCGCCAGGTGCCCGGGTCGGAGGTCGGCCACGATGGGCGTGCGCGCCGAGATGGTGTCGAAGTCATCGATGTCCAGCGGGATGTCGAACGCGTGCGCGCATCGCCAGCAGGTGGAGCACGCCGTTGGTGGAGCCGCCGGTCGCCGCGATGGACGCGATCGCGTTGTCGATGGACGTCCGGGTCACGAAGGCGCGTGGCCGTGCGTCGCGGCGCACCAGGTCCATCACCAGCTCGCCCGTCCGACGCGCGCCGCGTCCAGCTCGTGGGGTCGACCGCCGGGATCTCGTTGAGCCCGGCCGGCGACAGTTCCAGGACCTCCATGACCATGCTCATGGTGTTGGCGGTGTACTGGCCGCCGCACGCGCCGGCCCCCGGGCAGGCGACCGATCTGATGGCGTACAGCTGGCTGGCCGGGATGGCCCGCGCCGTGGCGCCGATCGCCTCGTACACCGACACGATGTCCTGGTCCTTGCCCTCGTACTGGCCCGGCAGGATGGTGCCGCTGTACATGGTCACCGTGGGGATGTCCAGGCGACCCGCGGCTACCGCCGCACCCGGGCCCGTCTTGTCGCAGCCGAACAGCACCACGAGGCCATCGAACAGATGACCCCGGGCCACCAGCTCGATGGAATTTGGCCACGACCTCGCGGCTGATGAGCGAGGCCTTCATGCCCTCGGTGCCCATGGTCACGCCATCGCTCACCGAGACCGTGTTGAATCCGATGGGCGTGCTGCCCGCGGCACGGATTCCTTGACCGCCAGCGCGAGGTCCCGCTGGTTGAGGTTGCAGGGCATCGTCTCGATCCAGTTCTCGGAGGCGACGCCGATGAGCGGCTTGGCGAGGTCCTCGTCCGTGAAGCCGACCGCCTTGAGCATGGCGCGCGCACCGGCACGGTCGGGGCCGTCGGTGAGCGCGGCCGAATGGCGCTTCGCGGGCTCGGATGGTCGGTCGTAGGGCAGGGACATGGCGGGAGGGTTCCTCGTGTGCCTCGGGGTCATCGCCAGTGTACGGCGCGCGGCTTGGCCCTTGGGCACTCCGGCGCCGGGCGCTGCGGCCGCGCCATAGGCCCGTCCGGACCGCGGCGCGCCGCTGCCCCAGCTGGCGGGCCGCCCGGCCGTCCGCGGGCCGCCGACGCATCCACATGAGTGTCGCCATCGGCCGGCCTAGCGGGCGCCCGACCGCCACGAGCGGATCAGCCCGCCCGTCAGTCGAGCCGACCCCAGGGTTGCTGGCGCGTCGGTCCGGATGAGCCCGAACACGAGGTCGGTGCCGAGCGTGCCATCGTTCGCACAGTAGCGGTCTCGGGAGCGTCCCCTCCAGCCGGAAATTCGAGCCGGCGCGCGACCGCGGCGCTTCGCTCGTTGCGGGCGTCGCACCAGATTCTGACCCGATTGGCGTCCAGCTCGCGGAACGCGAGGCCCGCCATGGCACGCGCGGCTTCGGTGGTGAGGCCCCGGCCCCGCGTACGAGGTCCGCACCCAGTACCTCGATCTCGAACTGACCTGCGTCCCAGTCGATCCGATGGAGCCCCGTGCATCCGGCCAGTCGCTCGGCATCGTCGCGGCGGTAGATGTGGAAGCGGAGGTCGCGACGGAGCAGGAAGTGAGCGTGCGCATGGCGGACGCTCGGCCTCGGCCTCGTCGGCCCCCGGGACCTCCTCGGCCCACGGCATCCAGGGCCGGAGTTCGTCGAGCGAGTCCTCGATCGCCGCCCGCAGCTCGGCGCCGTCGCCCGGGCGTGGCGCGCGAGCAGCAAGCTCGCTCGGTCATCACGGTCTCGGGGACGTCGCGCAAGGGACGGTCCGCCGCGTGCTGTACGATAGCGGGCCGTCCGGGCATTGGCGAGGCCCGCACCTACTGGGTGGGTGCGGGCCTCGGGGAGCGGGTATTCGGTTCGAGACCCGGCGCACGCCGGGTCTCGGCTGGCTCAGGCCGCGGGCGGGGTGGATGGTCACCACGACCTCGCAGCCACCCACGACCACGTCGGTCGGGTCCACGATGGCGCGGTCATAGCCCTCGCCGCAGTCGATGGTGTCGATGGCACCGTCACCGGCCGCCTGGATGTGGTCGTTGCCGTCGCCGCCGTTGAGGATGTCCGAATCCTTGCCGCCCACCAGCCGGTCGCGGCCGCCATCGCCGTTCAGGGTGTCGGCGCCGGGCTCACCGTACAGCCGGTCAGCGTCATCGCCACCGCTTCGAGGACGTCGTCGCCCTCGCCGCCGTACAGCCGGTCATGGCCCTGGCGACCCCAGAGCGTGTCGTTGCCGGTGCCGCCGATGAGCAGGTCGTTACCCAGCCAGCCCCCGAGGGCGATCGTTGCCGGCGCCGCCGTCCACGCGGTCGTTGCCACGGTCGCCGTAGAGGAAGTCGTCACCGGCCTGCCGAACAGCCAGTCGGCGCCCCGGTTGCTACATCAGGCCGTTGCCGGCGCGGCCCCAGACGGTGTCGCCGCCGCGACGGGCCTTGATGACGTCGTCACCCTTGGTGCCGGATGATCCGGTCGGCCTTCCAGGTCTGGCCATGATGGCTGCCATGTGCCAAGGTCGTCGCTGGGGCGACGAGGAGCGCTGCGGCGGTGGTCGCCAGCGCCAGGCCGCGGAGCTTGTTCGAGAGGTGCACGGCCTCGCACCCTCCCCGTGCGGTGGCATGTCCCGCCACGCGAGAGTGGGCCGGCTACTCCCGGCCTACGCTTTTACAGAGGCGGGCCGACGGCACAGGAGTTTCAGTCGGGGAGCCGAGGCTCCCTGACGGGGTCGTCGGTCCGCTCGGGGCGCGGGCTCTGACCGGCGTCAGGCGCGCGGGGTGGGCTCTGGGGCGTGGGTGCGGCGCGGTGCGTCCGTCGGCTCCGGCGCGTCCCTGGGTCCGGGGTGGGCTCCGGGGTGGGCTCCGGGGCATCAGTCGGCTGGGCGGTCGGGGGGACCGTCGGCACGGCCGTCGCGGTGGGCTCCCGCTCGAGGCTCGGCTCCGGCGTGGGCGTCGGGGCCTCCGAGGGCCTGGCTCGAGGCTCGGCTCCGCCTGGGTGTCGGTGCCCCAGAGGGCTCCGGCTCGGCGTGGGGCGGCGCACTGGGCTCCGGCGTGTCCGTCGGCTGGGGCGTGGGCGTGGCACTGGGCTCGCGCACGGCCGACGGCTCGGGCATGGCCGACGGCTCGGGCGTGGGCGCCGCACTGGGCTCCGGTGTGTCCGTCGGCTGTGGCACGGGCTGAACCCTCCGGCGCGACCGACGGCGTCGGACCGGGGTCCTCGACTGCGAGCCATCGCCATCGCCCGCCACGCCGGTCCCGCCCGGGGGTGGGCTCGACCTGCGCGGCCGAGCCATCGCTGCCCAAGGGCCCATCAGCCGACGCGCCCCCGGTGCGGCGGTCGGACCGGGTTGCCGGTGGGCGAGGGGCGCGGTGTCGGTGTCGGATTGGGCGTGGGGGCCGGCGAGGCCGACGGCGCCGGGGTCGGGGACGTCACGGGCGACTGTCCCGGGCCGAGGGTCGGTTGCGGCGTCCGCAGCACGGAGACGCCCAACACCCCGACCAGCAGGAGGGCCAATGCCGCGCTCGCGAACACCAATCCCATCCGCGCCTGCCGCCACCAGGGCACGGGCCGGACCTCCCGGGCGACGCGCGCATGCATCCGGGCAGCCAGGTCAGCCGGCGATCGACCAGGGCGGCGGCCCGGAAGGCGTCGAGACGATCCACGACCGCCAGCGTCAGGTCGTCCACGGGGACGTCCGCGAGCTGGCCGGCGGCCGCGGGTCGGGCACGTCTGGCACCTCCGAGGAGCGGTCACGATCGCTCATGACACCTCCTCGAGCAGCGGGCGCAGCCGGGCCAGGCCGCGATAGAGCTGCGTCTTGATGGTCGCCTCGGGGCGGCCGGTCACCTCGGCGATGTCGGCCACCGACCGGTCGGCCAGGAACCGCAGGGAGACCACCTCGCGGTATGGCTCCGGCAGCTCGGCCACCGCGCGGCGGACCTCCTCGCAGCGCTGGTCGCGAGGACCACCCGCGCGACGTCCGTGGGGTCCGCCGTGGTCGCCTCCACCACGTCATCGAGCGGCGCGGTGTGGGTGGGCCTCTGGCCCGGCACCTGCTGCGGCGCCAGCTTCCTCACGCACCGCGATCCGGGCCAGCCAGGCACCTGGCGGGCCATCGCCGCGATATGAGCCAAGCGCCCGAAACGCCAGCACGAACGTCTCCTGGACAGCGTCCTCTGCCTCGCTGACCGACCCCAGGACGCGATAGCACGTCCGGAAGACGGCACCCGTCTGCTGTCGACCAGCTGATGGAAGGCGGCCTCGGTCCTTCCTGGCCAGCGCCCTGGCCAGTGCGAGGTCATCCACTGGTAGTTCGAGGCTGGGGGACGCCATCGGTTTCGCCTGGCCGGCAACCCCACGCGACCGGGTGGCGCGGATCGCCAGCAGGCCTGCAGCGGTGCCGCCCACCACGAGCGGCACGAGCCCGACCAGCAGCCACGCGACCACGAGGCCATCAGCGCTCCGCGCCCGGGGCGAACTGGCGGGCGATGAGCATGCACCAGGCTGCGCCGAAGCCGACCAGGAAGCCCGACAGCCCGACCCATCGGTCGCGCGTCAGCAGCAGCGGCACGGCGACCAGCGGTCGCGAGAGGCCGACCGCGCTGGTCAGCGATCCCCGCGACGCCTCCGAGCGCCGCGGCCGCCAGCCACGGCAGGGCTTGCGGTGTTCCGCGGTCAGGACGCCTCATCACCGGCAGCCTACATCAGGGAGGGCTGCACGGCTGTCCGTCCGCACCATGACGGGTTGTGCCTACTGTCAACGCCGCGCGCATCGCGCACTCGCAGTTGCGGCCGGCGCCGCGCGGCACCCCGTGGTGGCTCCGGGCCCTACCCCGCATGAACTCCGAGACCGCGTCGGCATCCTCGGCCGTGTAGAACCAGACCTCGGCGATCTTCCCGTCCTCCACGCGGAACACGCCGATCTCGCGACCCGACATCCAGCCGCCATGGCGCGCTCCGCCGAGAAGTCGACCAAGGCGACCATGCGCAGGTCGTTGGCCAGCAGGTCGGTGACCACCAGCTTGAAGGTGCCCTCGGTCTCCACCATCGACTGGCGGATGGCCTCCACTCCGGCCTCGCGGCCGTTGAGGGTGCCCAGGTACTCGTAGGGCTCGTGCCACACGACGTCCTCGGCGATGAGGTCGGCGGCGAGGTCGAGGTCGTTGGTCTGGCGTGCCTCGGGTAGAGGCGGCGGACGACGGCAGCGTCCAGGGTCGCGGTCATCCCGGCGCTCCCCAGGCCGCGGACGGGGCGATGGCCCCGGGGACGGGACCACCGACGATGGGGGTGGTGTCCACGCGCGCGGGGTGGCGCGCCTCCCACGCATCGATGGCGTCGCCTCGTTGGAGCACCCAGCCGATCTCGTCGGTCCCCGCCAGCAGCATCTGGCGCGCGAACGGGTCGATCTGGAAGTCGTAGGTCGAGCCATCCGGTAGGAGCATGCCCTGCTCCGCCAGGTCGATGGTGACCCCGGCGTCCGGGTCCGCCTCCAGCATGTCCCAGAGGCGTCGATGCGTGGCCGGGTCCACCCTGATGGGCAGCAGCCCGTTCTTGAGCGAGTTGTTCTGGAAGATGTCCGCAAAGGACGTGCTGATGACCGCCCGGATGCCCCAGCTGGTGAGCGCCCAGGGCGCGTGCTCGCGGGACGAGCCAGCCCCGAAGTTGTCGCCCACGAACAGCACCTGGCGGCCCTGCATCTCGGGCTGGTTGAGGATGAACTCGGGATTGGGCGAGCCATCGGGCAGATAGCGCCAGTCGTTGAACAGGGCGTCCGCGAGCCCCGACTTCTCGGTCGTCTTGAGGAACCGCGCCGGACGATCTGGTCGGTGTCGACGTTCTCGGCGGGCAGCGGATCATCCGGCTGCTGACGGTGGTGTACGGCTCAGGCATGTGGGCGGCTCCTGGCCGGTGCGTGGCGGGCGTCGGCGTCCGGGCTACCGGCCGCCGACATGGGCTGGGGTGCGGTCCACGAGGGGCCGCGGGTCGCTGACCACGCCCGCCAGCGCGGTTGCAGCGGCGGTGAGGGGGAGGCGAGGAACGTCCGGGCACCCTTGCCCTGGCGACCTCGAAGTTCCGGGTTGCTGGTGGACACGATACTGGCCGGGCGCCCTGGTCGCCGTTCATGGCGATGGACATGGAGCAGCCGGCCTCCCGCCATTCGGCGCCCGCGGCCTTGAACACCTCGGCGAGGCCTTCCTGCTCGGCCTGCGCCTTCACCTGCTGGCCGCCGGGGACGACCATCACGCGGGACGCCGTCGGCCACGTGCTTGCCCTGGAAGATGGCGGCTGCCTCGCGCAGGTCCGAGATGCGGCTGTTGGTGCACGACCCGATGAACACGATGTCCACCTTCTGGCCCAGGAGCTGCTGGCCGGGCTGGAGGCCCATGTAGTCGAGCGCCTTGTCGAGTGCCCGCCTGCCCGCCTCATCCGTCTCCGCATCGGGGTCGGGGACCGTTGCCGAGAGGAGCATGCCCATGCCCGGGTTGGTGCCGTACGCGATCATCGGCTCCAATGCGTCCGCGTCGATGACGATGGACCTCCTCGTAGGCGGTGGCCCCGGGGTCCGAGGGGAGCGTGCGCCACCTCGCGACCGCCGAGTCGAACGCGGCGCCCTTCGGCGCATGTGGCTTGCCTGCGACGTACTCGAAGGTCGTGTCGTCGGGCGATGAGCCCGGCCCGCGCCCCGCTCCCTCGATGGACATGTTGCAGATGGTCATCCTCGCCCTCCATCGAGAGCTCCTCGATGGCCGCGCCGCGGTACTCGAACACATGGCCTGTGCCGCCACCCACGCCGATGCGCGAGATGAGGTTGAGGATGATGTCCTTGGCGGTCACGCCGGCGGCGCTTGCTGTCGACGCGCACCTCGTAGCTCCGCAGCGGTCGCTGGAGCAGGGTCTGGGTGGCCAGGACCATCTCGACCTCGGAGGTGCCGATGCCGAACGCGAGCGCCCCGAACGCACCGTGGGTCGCGGTATGCGAGTCGCCGCACACGATGGTCATGCCCGGCTGCGTCAGCCCCAGCTCGGGGCCGATGACATGGACGATCCCCTGGTGGGTCGAGCCGCGGCTGTAGACCGGGATGCCGAACTCCCGTGTGTTCCGCTCCAGCTGGGCGACCTGGAACGCCGCCTGCTGGTCGAGGATGGGCAGGCTGAGGGGCGTGGTGGGGGTCGAGTGGTCGGCCGTGGCGACCGTGCGCTCGGGATGGCGGACCTTGATGCCCCGGCGTCGGAGACCCTCGAACGCCTGGGGGCTGGTGACCTCATGGACGAGGTGCAGGTCGATGCCGATGATGGCCGGCGCGCCCTCCTCCTCGTGGACGACATGGTCGTCCCAGATCTTGCGCACGAGGGTGCGAGGCGTGCCAGCTCGGGCCGGCTGCGGGCTGGATGGGGGGACGGTCATCGGGGGCTCACACGGTTGGATGGGACGGGTGGGGGCGCGCGCCGCCGCCGGGTTCAGGTCCCTGAGCGTACCAGACGGGCCGGGGTCGGCGACCCGGACCGATGGCTCCCGCGCATGGGCCGATGGCCCACGGAGGCTCCCGGGCCGTGGGCCCGCCGCTCCCTCAGCAGCGGTATGAGACGAGCAGGTCCTGTGTCGCCGACCATCGGCCGGCGCCTCCCGGCCCGACCGCACGGATGCGCCAGGAGTACACGTTGCAGTTCTGGAACGGGCGCGGCGGTCGCCAGGCGCGGTCGTCACCATCCAGCCGCTCGTCCCACACCAGCGCCCCGTCCGCATCCACGACCTGGAGCCGGAACCGCGTCGGGGTGCAACGCGGTCCCGTGCGGTAGCCCCACCGGAACGTAGGCGGGTTCTCCGCCGGCGTGTCGATCCACGCGCCGTCAGCGGGCGACATCGAGGTGGGCGCCGGAGGACGGCACGGCCGGACGGTGGGCTCCGGGGTGGGACGCCGCGTGGGCCTCGGAGTCGGCCGCGGCGTGCGCCTCGGGGTGGGGCGTGGCGTCGGCCTGGGGGTGGGCCTCGCCGTCGGCCTCGGCGTCGCTCGGGGCGTCGGCGTCGCTCGGGGCGTCGGGTCCGGGCGCGTCCGCTCGCTCACGATGAGCACCACACGACCAGGATCGCCCCACTCGCCGCCTGCGTCCCGGGCTCGCACCTCCAGGACATGGCTTCCGGGGCCGTCGGGTCGCCAGTCGAAACTGGCCGTTGCCAGCGTCTGCGGGCCGTCGGTCAGGCTCCGGGACCCGATCGCCGCCCCATCGACGCGCAGCTCCACCATGACCACGCCATCCGCGTCGGTCGAGTGGGTCATCACCGTGACGTCGGCGAGCGGCACCTCGAGCCCCGCCAGGGGTGCATCCACCCACGACCGCGAGGGGGCGGGGACAGGGGTGGCCGGCACGCCGGATGCGAGCGACGTGGCCGCGCCAAGGCCGGTTGCCAGGGCCAGCGCCGCGATGGCGAGCGTGGACCGACTGCCCCTCGCGGTGCAGGACCGGTCCGAGCGCGGCTCCCTCATGGCCCGGTGGCGCTCGTGGTCAGCGTGAACGGGCCCTGGCTGCTGCCGGTCGCGCAGTTGCTGGTCACGCTGAACGTGAGCTCGGCCCCCTGGGTCAGCAGCACCCAGGAGCGGTTCGGCTGGCCGAGCGCCTGGTAGTAGTACCAGTACTTGAACGAGGCCTGGCTCTCGAACCACGTCGTGGGTGTCGTGAGCCACAACGTGCGGGTGAGCGTCTCGCCCGGTTGCATCGGCGGCAGGGTGAGGTACGTGGTCTGCAGCGGTGACCCGCTGACCGTGCCGCTCGCGGTCGCGGGGTATCCCTGGCCGTCGGGGTGGAACAGCAGCTCCGGCCATGTCCAGTCGGCGAGGCTCGAGGCGATGCTGGCACCGAGCGTGCAGACCTTGGGCACGTTCGGGTCCGTGGTCCGCACCAGCGTGACGGTGACCGAGGGTGGCTGCCACTGTCCCCGTGGGTCGGGCGCGAAGATCACCCCGGGATAGGCCTTGCCGGTCGCCGCCCCGGCAGCGTCGCTGCGCGCCGCGATCACCTGCTCGATGGCGGCATCGGCGGCGATGGAGGCGAGCTCCTCGCACGTCGCGAGGTCCTCGCTGACGACGTTGCCCGCGGACGCGAGGCCACACGCCGCGGCCACCGCGGGGAACTGGTCCGCCGCATGCTTCACGATGAAGTCGACGACGTCGCCCTTGGCCGCGGCCATGGTCGACTCGAAGTCGGGGATCGATGGGGGCACGCCGAACCCCACGGCCACCGCGTCGACCGCCAGGGTGGCCAGGGTCTCGCACGTGGAGTCGTCCGCGATCGCCTGGCAGGGGACGGCGGTCAGGGCGAGCGAGACCACCTGCTGCTTGATCCACGCGTAGCTGCTGCTGACCTCGTCCCACACGTCCGCCACGAACGACGCGGCTGCCTCGAACGCATCGAGCAGGCTCCAGCCGCCGTCGCTCGGCGGGTTGGGGCAGAGCACCTTGCCCACCTTGTAGCTCCAGGGCCAGATGGCCGGGGGCGGCTGGTAGTCGTCGGTGAACCCGGTGACCACGGCGCATGCCGTGTACTGAGGGTCGGCCGGCTCGGGCATCGTCAAGGTCCACTCCAGTTCGAAGACGCCCGGGTTCGCCGTCTCGTACCACGGCGGGAGGGAGAAGGAGAGACCCTCACCCGGTGGCTCGACCACGAACAGGACCGTGTTCGAAGGGGGATACGGGACGGCCCCTGCCATCGGGATGACGCGCACCCAGAACGACCCTGAGAACCCGACGGGGACCGTGGGCGTGACCTGGTCCACCACCGTCTGGGGGCCCGCGCTCACGACCTGCCCCGACACGGGCGGCGGGGTCGTCCCCGGGAAGACCGGAGTCCCCGCGAGCGGGCCGCCCTGTGGCACCCCCATGCCGGCCGACACGCTGGCCACCGAGACCGGTGAGGCGAGGTACAGCCCGAAGTCGATGGTCGTCACCCCGGTCGTGACCCCCGGCGGCACCGCCTCGGACCAACTGTCGAGCACGAAGGGTGGGTCCAGGTTCGCGGAGCCCGGCGGGGCATAGGGCAGGATCTGCCACACCAGGGATGACACGTCCGACAGCTGGGTCGCCCACTTGAGGCGTCTGGTCACGGCTCCGCCGGGCGGGTCGGTGGGCCATTCGAGCGCCCCCTCCCGCGCCAGCTCCTCCGCGAACTCGCCGCCCTTGGCGCGCACCTGCCAGTCGAGCGTCGTGGTGGTCGGCACACCCAGGATTCCGGCGAGCCCAGGTCCGGCGAGCTGGACGAGGGGCCCGTTCGCGGGCTGGGGTGTCGTGACGGGCGGGGGCTCCCAGCGGCCGCGACCGAGCTCGACGAGCCTGCCGCCGGTCCATCCCCACGCCTCGATGGTGATCGTCGACGCATCGATCCGCGGCAGCCGATCCGCGATGTCCAGCCTCCGGCCGATGGGCACCAGGAACGTCCCATCCTGGGCTGGGATCCGGATCGCCTCGCCATCGTCGGCCTGGAGATACAGGAAGGCGCCGTCCACGGCTCGGGGCAGGACGATGGTGCCCCCGGTCATGCGCAGGTCGCCGGTCCAGCCCGCACGCCCGCAGCCCGCCGGGACCACGATTCGCACCGGTTGGCCATAGACCTCCGTGGCATCGTCGAACGCGCTCGCCACGAGCAGCGAAACCCCGGCCACCGCCGGCATGTCATAGGTGGTGTCGCCCGAGACGGCCCCGAATGTCGCGACCCGGTCGAATCGGGCGGCACCAGGGCTCAGGAGGTGGATGGAGCCTCCCGGGGCTGCATCGCGCTCGCCCGGCCGGATGCGGAGGTGGCACCCGACGACCGTGACGTCAGGCCCCGGGGGTGCGGCGACGGAGGGGGTCCCTTGGCTCGGACGCGCGTCGACCTGGCGACTCCGCACTCCCGCCGCGGATCCGCGAGCACGCATGACGCGGACGCGCAGGACCCCGGACAGGGCCTGCCTGCCCACGGCATCGATGCCGCGCACGAACAGCGTCTGCTGACCGGTCGCCGATGGCCGCCACGTCCAGCGGGTCTCCGCAGTCGCGCGGGCCACCCGCAGGTCGGTCGATCCGACCAGCACGTCGTCCTGCCACAGCTCCAGCGACGTGATCGGCGCGGCACCCACCGCACTCCCAACGATGGTCACCGGTTGCCCGACCACCGTCGATGCGGGAGTCCCGGGCGCGCCGATCGTCACCACGATCGGTGTCGACGGTGGGCTAGGGGGCTCCGCCGCCGCGGTGTCGCGCGCGCCCATCGTCGACACCAGGATGATCACGACCACTGCCAAGGTCAGCGACCTGACCGAGGTCAGGTGCGATCGGCTGTGGACCGTTCGAGCATCGACCCATCGCCAGAGCCGCCCGGACCCCGGATCGCGAGGCCCCTCACGTCCACCCATTCCGTGACCTCATCTGAGCGGCCTGCACCCGCCCTTCGGAGTGCCGGCGAGCCTAGTCGTGGGTCCGGGAACATGTCAATGGGACGGTCGGCGTCCCAATGGGACTGTCGGCGTCCCATAGGGACCGTCGGAGTCCCCGAGCGAGTCGCGGCATCCTCGCGGTACGCTCCAGTCCCCGGTTGGAGGAGACCAGGCGATGCGTGTGATCGTGACCCCGGAGCAGATCCAGACCGCGTTCGAGGCGGTCAAGGACGACCCCTCGTTCGACGAGAGCCGTGGGCTGTGGGAACGCGGCATGCCCCCCGTGGAGATGCTCCAGGCGATGTGCCTGCGACCCGAGATCCTGCGCGCGTTCGCGGGGTTCGGGCACAGCGTCTATCCCGGCGGGCTGCTGGAGCGGCGCGTCAAGGAGCTGGTCATCATCTCCGCCTCCTCGACCAACGAGTGCCAGTTCTGCACCAACTCCCATTGCGACCTGGTGGACATCGCCGCCATCGTCGACCAGCCGCTGGTGGTCATCGAGGACACCTCGGGGCTGTCCGTGCGAGAGCGCCTCGCGGTGCAGTACACCCGAGCTGCGATGGCCGATTCCAACCATGTCCCCGAGCCGCTGTGGTCCCAGCTCCACGAGCGCTTCAGCGACCCCGAGCTCGTCGAGCTGAGCTTCCTCATCGGTTACATCAACATGCTCAACCTGTTCAACAACCTGCTGGGCGTCCGGTATCACGGCGAGTACGCGGCCCTTCGCACACCGGTCGGCTGAGGCCCGCCGCTCGTCGCGCTCAGGGAGCCCCGGTCCTGCGTCGCTGCCCCGCACGGTTTCAGCGTCACCGAACGCTCCCCGTTCCGGTTGGAGGGTTGGTCCGTCCCCGGGCCCGGTCGAGGTCCCCAACTCCGCGGGAATCCGGTTCCACCGAACGGGTTCGCTTCCCTCCGACACTGCCGGGGGCGTCCGGGCGAACTCGGGACCGCCGATGTGGCGCGAACCCCACGATTCGGCGCCCGGGCGTTCGGTGGGGCCGAAGACCTGCAGGGGGGTCCGGCTCGGTGCGGGCCCGCGTTCGATGTCCCGCCGGCCGGGGGATCGTCCCGCTGGTGGGGACCCGGCCGCACGAGCGCGAGCCCTCGTCGGGGCCGACACCGAAGGTCCTCCCCCGTGGGGACCATCAGCACCGGGTGGACACGCCGCGCGCGTGTCGTGTACAGTCCGGCGACCAGACCCACTCAGGGGGAATCCTCGGCAGATGGTCCAGCAGCATCGGGATCGCCGCCTCGCCGCCGTCGCCGTGCGCGCCGACGGCCGTCGTGTGCCCGTCCAGCTGCCCGTCGCCGAGGTATCCATCCTGGCCAAGCTCGAGCTCGTAGCGCTCGAGCTTCTTGGCATCCTTACCGGCTCCCGGCGGGAGACTGGAGGCAAGCGGGGCTGACCGCGCAGGCGGGACACACCGAGACCGACAGGACCCTCGCCGGGAGGCGGGGGTCCTTCATTTTGCGCACCGACCACCACCACCGAGCGATCGACGAACGGAGAGGCAGGAACGAGATGACCACCGAGCAGTCACCGGGGACCACGGCCGCACCAGCGCCGGCCTCGGCACCCACCAGCGGCACGCGGGCGGGGCGACACGTCCCTGCCGCGGGCACCGCGGGTGCCGAGGAGATCGAGCGCGCCCGCCAGGCCATGCTCTCGGACGCCAAGCCGCGCGGCCGCACCCGCATCGGCGCCGACGCCCTGTGCGAGGCGCTCATCCGCCAGGGCGTCGATGTCATCTTCGGCTACCCAGGTGGCGTGATCCTGCCGCTCTATGACGTGTGGGACGACCATCCCGAGATCCGCCACGTCCTGGTGCGTCACGAGCAGGGCGCCGCGCACGCGGCTGACGGCTACGCCCGCGTCTCCGGCAAGGTGGGCGTGTGCCTGGGCACCAGCGGGCCTGGCGCCACCAACCTGGTCACGGGCATCGCCACCGCCCAGCTGGACTCCATCCCCATGGTCGCCATCACGGGCAACGTGCCCGGCGCGCTCATCGGCAAGGACGCCTTCCAGGAGATCGACATCACGGGCATCACGCTGCCCATGACCAAGCACAACATCCTGGTGCGCAAGGCGGACGACATCCCGCGCGTCATCGCCGAGGCGTTCCATGTCGCCCGCACCGGCCGTCCGGGCCCGGTCCACGTGGACATCACCAAGGACGCGCTGACCTCCGAGACCCGCGCCGGCCACCCGGAGACCATCGACCTGCCGGGCTTCAAGCCCAACTACCCGGGCAACCCGCGCCAGATCAGGGTCGCTGCCGAGGCCATCGAGCAGGCGCAGCGCCCGGTGATCCTGGCCGGCCACGGCATCCTGCTCTCGAACGCCACGCAGGACCTCAAGGCGTTCGCGGAGCGGACCCAGATCCCCATCGCCCACACCCTGCTGGGCGTGGGTGCCATCGACGAGCGCCATCCGCTGAGCTACGGGCTCATGGGCATGCACGGCTGGAAGCACGTCAACCGGGCCATCCAGTCGGCCGACCTGCTCATCGCGCTGGGCATGCGCTTCGACGACCGCGTGACCGGCAACGTCAGCACCTATGCCCCCAACGCGCGGATCGTCCATGTGGACATCGACCCGTCGGAGATCGGCAAGAACGTCGCGGTGGACGTGCCCATCGTGGGCGACGTGGGCCGCGTCCTCCGAGCCCTCACGCCGCAGCTCCGCGAGCGGACCGCCGACGAGCGCGCTGCGTACCTCGGTCAGCTGGCGGAGTGGCGCCAGGACTCCGAGGGCAGCAGCTGGCATGGCTCGGGGGCCTGGAAGGACGGCCTGCTGTCCGCCGACTATGTCATCGGTCGGCTGGGCGAGCTGACCGACCATGACGCCAACCTGACGTCGGACGTGGGCCAGCACCAGATGTGGCTGGCGCGGTATGCCGGCTTCCATCGGCCCGACTCGCATCTGTCGTCCGGTGGCCTGGGCACCATGGGCTATGGCCTGCCGGCCGCCATGGGCGCCGCGCTGGGTCGTCCCGACAAGGAGTCGTGGGCCATCGTCGGCGACGGTGGCCTCCAGATGACCAGCCAGGAGTTCATGACGGCGTCCGCGGATCGGATCCCGGTCAAGGTCGCGCTCCTGGACAACGGCAAGCTGGGCATGATCCGCCAGTGGCAGGAGATCATCTACGGCGGCCACTACCACTCGTCGCATCTGCCGGGGCCTGACTGGGCGAAGCTGGCCGAGGCGTATGGCGTGCCCTGCTTCCGGGCGCGCACGCCCGAGGAGGTCGACGAGGCCATCCGATCGGCGCAGGCCGTGGACGGCCCGGCGTTGGTCTGGTTCAGCATCGCCGAGGCACAGAACGTGCTGCCCATGATGCCGGCGGGCAAGGGCCTGTCCGACCTCATCGAGACCTGGGGCGACGCCGCGGAGGGCGAGTGACATGGCAGCCATGAACGATCCGTTGGCGGCGCCCACGGCGGGCGCCACCCCGTCCCGCTACGTGCCGGGCAGCGGCGAGACCCATCGCCATGTGGTGGTGGTCATCGTCAACGACCGACCGGGCGTCCTCAACCGCGTGGCCAGCTTGGCCCGCGCCCGCAACTTCAACATCGAGTCGCTGGTCGTGGGCCACACGGAGCGGCCCGGTATCAGCCGCATGACCATCACGCTGCGGGGCGACGACTTCGCCGTGGAGCAGATGACCAAGCAGCTGTATCGCCTGGTGGACGTGCTCAAGGTCCAGGACCTGCCCGAGGAGCAGCTGGTCGAGCACGAGCTCGCCCTGGTCAAGGTGCGGGCGACCAACCACAACCGGGCGGAGGTCCTGCGAATCATCGAGCTGTACAAGGGACGCGTCATCGACGTCTCCCCTGATAGCCTCATCGTGGAGCACAGCGGCACCGAGCAGGAGATCGACTCCCTGGTCGCGCTGCTGGGCGGCTTTGGCATCCGGGAGCTGGTTCGGACCGGCACGGTCGCCATGGGCCGTGGCTCCAACGTGGTCGACGTCGAGGGGATCCTGCGCGCGGGAACCGTGCCCGCCGTGCCCGAGGGCGTCGCCGCGGCCGCCGCCTCCCACACCAGCGCCACCACCGAGGAGTGAACCGGATGCCCGCACGCATGTACTACGACAACGACGCCGACCCGCAGGCGCTGGCTGGCCAGACGGTTGCCGTCATCGGCTATGGCAGCCAGGGCCACGCGCACGCGCAGAACCTCCACGACTCGGGCATCGACGTGGTGGTCGGGCTCGCGCCGGGCAGCAAGAGCCGGGCGCACGCGGAGGCGGCCGGCCTCCGGGTCGCGGACGTCGCGGACGCGGTCCGGCAGGCGGACGTGATCATGGTGGCGCTCCCGGACACCGTCCAGAAGCAGGTCTACGACGCCGAGATCGCGCCCAACCTCAAGCCGGGTGCGCTGCTCATGTTCGCCCACGGCTTCAACATCCGGTTCGGGCGGATCCAGCCGGCGGCTGGCGTGGACGTGGGCATGGTCGCGCCCAAGGGGCCGGGCCACCTGCTGCGCTCGGTGTATGTGGCGGGCGGCGGCGTGCCCGCGCTCTTCGCGGTGGAGCAGGACGCCACGGGCACGGCGCGCGCGCGCGTCCTGGCCTACGCCCGGGGTATCGGCTCCACCAAGGCGGGCGTGCTCGAGACGACGTTCAAGGAGGAGACCGAGACCGACCTGTTCGGGGAGCAGGCGCTCCTGTGCGGCGGCGTCTCGGCGCTCATCAAGGCGGCCTTCGAGACGCTCGTCGAGGCAGGCTACCAGCCGGAGCTGGCCTACTTCGAGACGATGCACGAGCTCAAGCTCATCGTCGACCTGATGTACCGCGGCGGTCTCAACTTCATGCGCTTCAGCGTCAGCGACACCGCCGAGTACGGCGATTACGTGAGCGGCCCGCGCGTGGCCGAGGGCGTCAAGGCGACCATGAAGGACGTCCTCACGGACATCCAGTCGGGTGCCTTCGCGGACCAGTGGATCGCCGAGATGGAGTCGGGCGGCAACGAGTTCCAGCGGCTCCGCCAGCAGGACCGCGACCACCAGATCGAGCAGGTCGGCGCCTACCTCCGCTCGCGCATGGCATGGCTCGACCCCGTCGAGGTGAGCGCGGGCCAGGCACAGGCATCGGCACACGGGGCGGCGAAGCCCGCCGGAGGGGAAGCGGCATGAGCACCAGCGACGTACCTGGCGTAGCCGGGG
>JAXLXC010000014.1:0-85491 GCA_046328155.1 Chloroflexota bacterium | reverse complement strand
AGCTCCTGGCCGCCCGAGATCATGGGGAACGGGACCGCGTCCGGCAGCGCCTGGATGTAGGCCTGCAGGAACGGCGCGGACAGTTGGTCCGCGAAGGCGGTGGTGTCGCTCGTGCGCGACGGGATGATGCCCATGCTCACGAGGATGCCGCCCATGCCCGAGCCGGCGTCGGCGCTGTCATCGCCATGCAGGAACTGGAGGAAATCCCACGCCGCGGCCTGCTGCTCGGGGGTCTGGTTGGCGTTGACCACGGTCAGCCACTCGTAGGACACCGGGTGCGAGCCCTCGCCGTTGGGGCCCACCGGGATGGGTGCCGTGGCGATGTCGCCGAACGAGTCGCCCATGGCGGCCTCGAGCGAGCCCTTCCACCAGTTGGCCATGATGATCATGGCCGTGTTGCCGTTGGCGAAGTTGTCGATGAACGGGCCGGCGGTGTTGGCGTCCGCGGTGCCCAGGGACGGGTCGGTCACGCCCAGCTCGCCCACCAGCCGCTCGTAGAGCGCCATGGTATCGGCTGCCGCGCCGGTCGCCAGCGTGGGGGTCGTGCCATCGACGATGTCGCCACCGTCGGACGCGACCAGGGAGTACCAGGGATGGACCACGCCGGCCGCCCAGCTGTTGATGAGCCCGAGGCCCTGCTGGGTGATGACGTCGCCGTCCTTCTTGGTCAGCGCCTGGGCATCGGCGATGAGCTCGTCCCAGGTGGCGGGCGGATGGTCGATGCCCGCCTCCTCGAAGAGGCGCGTGTTGTAGTTGAGGGCGTAGGTGTTGATCTCGTTGGGATAGCCGTAGAGCACGTCATCCACCGATGCGCCCGCGACCGCGCTCGCCGGCCAGTTGGTGGTGACGTCCGTGAGCTGCGGCTCCGGCACCGGGGCAACCACGCTCGCCTTGACGAGGTCCGGCAGCCACAGGTTGTAGATGCCCGTGATGGTCGGCCCGCCAGGGCTGGTGGCCTGGGTGGTGAGCGTGGTCAGGAGGTCGCCGAACGGGACCGCCCGGATCTCCACGGTGACGTTGGGGTGCTCCGCGGTGTAGGCCTTGCCGATGGCATCGAGCACGGCCACCTGGTCGGGGCCCCAGTGGGTGAGGTACGAGATGGTGACGGGGGCGGCGTCCGGGGACTGGCCCATGGCCGGGCCCACGCCCGCGAGCGACGCGGCGACCAGGCCAACCAGCCCGACCGCCCCGTAGCGGAGCTTGCGCATCGATCCTCCTCCTTGAACGTCCTCGGCAGCCCGTGCGCCACCGATCTAGTGCGTATGATGTCATAACAAGTAGCCCGGAGGAAGACGGATTCGTGTCGGTGGGGGATCGGACTGCACTTCGACGCAACGGGGAGCCCCTGTATCGCCAGCTCGCCGAGGACCTGCGGGCGCGGATCCTGGCGGGCGAGTTCGTGGTCACGGAGCCGATGCCCACCGAGGCACAGCTGTCCGAGCACTACCGGGCGTCCCGGATCACGGTCCGGCATGCCCTCGCGCTGCTGGACCAGGAGGGGTTGGTCCATCGCAAGCAGGGTCGCGGGTCGTTCGTGCGGCCGCGGACCATCAGCGTGGGTCCGCGTCGCCTGACCTCGTTCAGCCAGGAGATCAGCGAGCGGGGCTCCCGCCAGAGCTCGGAGCTCATCTCGGTCGAGTGGATCGCGCTGCCGCCCGGCGCCCCGGTGGACTCCGGGCCGTCCGGGGCGTGCGTGCGCCTGGAGCGGATCCGGAGCGCGGACGGGCGCCCCATCGCGTTCATGGTGACCATCATCCCGGCCGAGCTGGGGGAGGGCATCGAGCAGGCCCTGGCCGGCAACGGCTCGATGTACGAGCACCTGCGGCGGGCGCATGCCCTGGACATCGACAGCGCGGACGAGACCTACCGCGTGGGGGCGGCCGATGCGCGCGCGGCCGGCCTCCTGGGCATCCAGCCGGGCACGCCCGTGTTCCTGGTCGAGCGCGTGGGGTTCGCGGGCGCGCGACGCATGGAGTGGACCCGCTCGGTGGTCCGCGGCGACGACTACGAGGTGCACGTCCACCTCAAGCGCTGAGACGGGTGGTCAGCCCTCGTCCGGCGCGTGCGCCGCCCGCCAGAGCTGGCTGCGGGCCTCGTCCCAGCCCCGCACCGGCGCGAGGACCGCGTCGGACACGGCGCCATCCACGCGCGCCCGGATGTCGGCGGCCAGTCGGTCGGCCCAGGCGCCGCCCAGCCGGCGCGCGTCCCAGGCCAGCACGCGCGACAGGAGCCAGCCGCCGAACAGCCCGCCCAGGAGGAGCACCGCGGGCATCGGCATAGGCCCCAGGAGCGGGACCTCGAACGCGGCCGCCGGCAGCGCCGAGCCGGTCGCGAACGCGGCGACCAGCCAGACCACGGCCACCACGACCGCGGCCGTGGCCAGCAGCTGGGCCACCCCGACGAGCGGCCACCAGCGCCCCGTCGGTGCCTCGAACCTGCCCGACGGGCCCGCGATGGCACGGTCGGTGGCGTCGGCGAGGCGTCGGGCGAGCACGTCGCCGTCGGCGAGCGCCGCGACCCCGGCCCGCGCCTGCGCGGGCAGCCCCGCGAGCGCCTCGGCGGCCATCTGGCGCACCGGGAGGGTCGCCGGGACCAGGCTGCCCCGGTCGTGCCAGCGGATGAGATGGCCCTGCGGGTCGGCGGTCCGCTCCCGGCGGCCCGAGCCCCGGTCGAGCAGCATGCGGACGCGACCCAGCGCACCGCCGCCCCGACCCCGCGCCGCGTCCTGGGTCGCGGCGATCGCCTGGGTCCGCAGCCCGTCGAGGTCGACCACGCGCAGCACGGCACCGGTGGTGGCGGTGACGGCGGCCTGACGGCGAGCCTCGGAGACCAGCGGCGGCGGGGGTGTGGCGGCATCCAGGCCAGCCGTCCGGGCGAGGTCCGCGATCGCGGCATCCGCCGAGCGACGCAACCGCCGCCGCACGACCTCGCGTGCCTCGACACCCTCGGCCAGCCACGCCCGCAGCTCGGCGGCATCTCGCACGGCCGAGGTCAGCAGCACGGGCACGCCGGCGCCACCCAGGCTCGCGAGACGCGACCGGATGTCGTCGCGCACCCGCGCGGCCTCCGCTGCGGCGAGACGGTCGGTCTTGTTGAGCACGAACGCCTGCCGGTCGAGACGCGGCACCCAGCGTCGCAGATAGCGGTCGTGGAGCACCGAGTCGGCGTACTTCTCGGGGTCGCTCACCCACGCCACGGCATCGACGCGGGGCAGCACCGCGTCCACGCGCGCCGCATGGGCGGGCTCGACCGAGTCGAGGTCCGGCAGGTCCAGCACGGCCAGCGAGCCGAGCGCGGCATCCGCATGGGCGGCGTCGCGGGTCACCACCTCAGCGCCACCCAGCCACTCGAGCAGCGGCATCGCGTCGGCGGCCTTGTCGGCCGGCACCCAGGCCAGCGCGTCGGTCGTGGTCGGCCGCTCCACGCCCGCCCGGCTGAGGTCCGCGCCCGCGAGCGCGTTGAGCAGGCTCGACTTGCCCACGCCCGTGCCGCCCGCGAGCGCCAGCACGTACAGGTCCCCGGGATAGCCCGCGCGCGCCGCGACGTCGGTGCGGACGGCGGCGGCTTCCCCGGTGGGCAGCCCCAGCACGCCCGCCGCGGCGAGCGCGTCGTCGAGGCGCCCGAGGAGGTCGGTCGGCGTCATCAGGCTCAGGCCGCCTGGCGGAGCTCGGCGGCCAGCGCCCGCTCCGTCGCGCCGTCCCCGGTCAGCGCATCGAACCGTCCCCGCTCCTGGTCCATCAGCCCGCGCAGCCGGTCCGCGAGGTCGTCCCGCGCGTGCTCGATCATCTCCTGGACCGCGGCCTCGCCGACCAGGGCGTTCATCAGCTTCTGGTTGAGGAACGCGGTCGCCGCCGCGACGCCCACCTCCGCCCCGGTGACGCCGCCGGTGGCCATGAAGGCGCCCAGCATGATGGTCACGGCGCCCGCGTTGACGCCCAGCGACAGCCCCCGGGCCACGCCCCGCTTGGTGGCGCCCGTCGCCGCGACGTCGGCGGCGATTCCCGCCATCCACTCGTGCAGCTCGGCCCGGGCCCGTGCCGCGAGGTCCTCCGAGGCCGACCACAGCCCCGGATGGCCCCCAACGAGCCGCGCCCCGTCCGGCTCCGCGCTCCAGTGGGTGGCGGTGCTGCGTGCCGCGTCGGAGGCGGCCGCGACCGCGCGCGCCGCGATGCCATCGCTGACGCCCTGCTCCACGGCCGCCACGGGCGCCACGGGCGCGCCCCGGATGAGCGTGCCGATCGCGGCGCGGATCCGCCCCACGCCCGACGAGAACCAGCGGGTGACCTGGTCCGCGCCCACGAACGAGTGCCACTGGCCGATGACCTCGCCGCGCAGCACGCTCCCGTCGCCCACCCGCTCCAGCAGCAGCACCAGCTCCTGGGCGTGGTCGGTCGCCGCGAACGCCCGCAGCCGCTCGGCGTCGGCGGCCATCGCGTCGAGGTCGGCGGCAACCGAGCGGCACAGCGGCGTGGTGCCGGCGAGGGCGCCGTCGAGGGCGCGGGCGGCGAGCTCCCGGCGCGCCTCGCGGTCGTCGGCCAGGGCGTCGAGGCGGTCGAGCAGCGGCGCCACGGCCAAGGCGCCGAGGGCATCGCCCGCGGCGGCCAGGTCGCCCTCGCGCACGCCCAGGATCCGCTCCGTCACGACCGAGCTGCCCTCCAGCAGCCGCCGCACGTCGTCCAGCACCCGCTGGGCGTCGGCGGGGTCCGGGGGCATGCGGTTGACGACCACGAGCAGCGGCAGCCCACGCTCCGCGACGCGCCCCAGCACGTCCCATGGCACGCGGTCGGCGTAGCGAGTGGCGGTGGTCACGAACAGGCACAGGTCGGCCCGCTCGAGCAGGGCGTCCGCGAGCGCCCGGTTGTCGTGCTCGACCGAGTCGATGTCGGGTGCGTCCACGAGCACGAGGCCCTCGTGCGCGCCATCCCCGGTGACGCGCAGCCGGTCCCGGGGCAGACCCGAGAGCGGCCCGTCCGCGGCCAGCAGCCGGTCGGCGTCCTCGCGGGTCGCGACGACGACCGCGTCCCGCGTGGTGGGTCGCAGCACCCCGGGATCCGAGACGCGCCTGCCCGCGATGGTGTTGGCGAGCGTCGACTTGCCCGAGCCCGTGGGGCCCAGCAGGACCACCAGCAGGGGCGCGTCGAGGTCGCGGGCTCGGGGTGCCAGGTAGCCCTCGACGTGGTCCAGGAGGGCACGTGCGCGGGCTCGTGCCCCGGGCGGCTGGGCGGGGTCGGGCGGTGCGTCCGGGTCCTCGCCCAGGGCTCGCGCACGCGCGGCGACGGAGGCCCAGGTGCGGCGCGCGAGGTCCGCGAGCCGCGCGACCCGCTCCGTCAGCTGGCGCGCGCTGGCCTCCTCGTCCATGCGCCCAGTATCGGGCCGGGCGCGCGAGTCGGCCGGCACGGACGCCTCAGCCCGCGCGGGCGTAGACCACCGTGATCGCGACGTCGGTGGCGAAGCCCCCGCCGGAGTTGAACAGGAGGTTGCCGGCGGTCCCCGAGAAGCCGATGGTCAGGGTGTCCCACGACGCGATCCGCCAGCCGTCCGCGGCTCGGGCGATGGCGTCCTGGGCTGCGAACGAGATGATGGAGTCGGAGTAGCCGCCGTCCTGGGTCTGCTCCCACGCGTCGGTGCGATACGTCACGATCAGCTGGGAGTCGCCCACCGGGTACTCGTGCATCGCCCAAGGCCTCGTGCGTTGCTGGACCAGGACATCATCGGGCATCGCGGGCCGTCGGGATCCCGGGCGACATGACCCCGGCCGCCAGGCACGCTCGCTCGAGACGCGCCGCGACGCCCTCCCAGCCGGGCAGCAGCTCGCCGGTGGCCTCGTCGCAGTACGTGCCACGCCGGACCTCCAGCATCACCGAGCGCACCCGTCGGTCGCGGCGGTGGCGATCGGCCGGCACGATCGCGCCGCCGAAGGGCGAGTCGCGCCGGACCCGGAACCCCTCGTCGCGCAGGGACCGCTCGAGCGCGTCCGCCAGCCAGGTGGCGTGTGCCACGCGTCGGTGCCCACGCACACGTCGGGTCGGTCGGGGTCCTGGTCGGCCTCGGAGGGCAGGGTGTGGTCCCGAAGGAGTGGCAGTCGAGCACCAGGCAGCCGCCCCGTCTGGCCACCGACTCCTCCACCAGGCCCGCCAGGGCGCGATGCCAGGGTCGATACAGCAGCCCGAGCAGACGCTCGCGCTCGACCGGGTCCGCGTGGCGCAGCTCCGCGCCATCCGACGCACGTGTGTACACAACGCCCTGGCCGACCAGCTCCATGGGCTCCTGCGCCGGGTCGTCGAAGCGCTCCGGGTCGAGCACCAATCGGGACCACTGGTTGACGAGCGCGGTCGAGCCACGCGCCACCGACCACGCGAACAGGGCGTCGGTGTGATGGTCCGTCATGACCAGCAGCTCGCGGGCGAGGGCCGCATCGCCGAGCAGCATCCGCGGGCGCTCCTGGTCGGGGATCCAGACGCCCGCGTGCGGGATGTGGGCGACCACCGGGACGCTCGTCCCGCGGGGCCGCTCGACCCGGAACGGCTCGGTCAAGCCCGGGGGCTGGCCAGCCGGTCGAGGGTCTCGAGGGTCACGAGGCCGATGCCCGAGGTGGGCGGTCTGGGCCTCGAGCCGCACCCGGCACGACCGCTCGGCATCGAACACCACGAGCCCCACCGCCAGCCGCTCACCCTCCTCGGCCGCGTGCGTCCGGGCGTCGTCGAGCTGGTGGAGCACGTCCGCGTTGATTCCGCGGGCGCCCCACTTGCAGTCGTGGGCCTCGCCTGCGCCGTCGCGCTCCACGGTCACGTCGTAGGGGTGGACCTCGGTCGGCACGCCGTCGAACAGGATCCGGCGCTCGCGTCGCACGGCCGCGCCGGCGCGTCGGGCGAGGAGCAGCGCCGTGACCGCCTCCACCACGGCCCCCCGGTACTGGTCGCGGACACCCGCGCCGCGCTCCGCGATGGCGAGCGACGCGGCCAGCACGCGCTCGGCGCGCGCCCGGTCGGCGGCGTCGCGGGTCGCGTCGAAGACGCTGGGGAACGCGATGCGCCAGCCCGCGGCGTCGAGCGTCTCGCCGTTCATCACGGCCCGCGCCAGGAGCCGCTCGGCGGGGGTCGCATCGGCGAGCGCCTCGGCCATGGCAGCCACCATCGGGTCGGCCTGGATCCGCGCGTACGTCGCCGCCCGGGCATCCACGACCGCATCCTGGAACCTCATGTCGGCGCCCAGGGGTCGACGCCCACGGCCAGGAGCACCGCCTGCGGGAAGGTCGACAGCCAGTCGATGGCACGATGCGGGTCGGTGATCCGCCCCACCTCGTCCATCAGGCGAGCCACGGCGGCGGCGGCCGGCTGCGGGGCCGACCGGGTGCCCGAGGCCACGGACGCGCGCTCGAGCGCGCTGCGCCACGCCCCCGACAGGTCCTGGACGTAGCCCCACTCGTCCTCGACGTCCTCGCCCAGGGTCACGAGGCCGTCGTACGCGATGAGGGCCTGGCCGAGCAGGTCCGCGATGGTCGCGTCGTCCGTCATGGTCGCCAAGCGTAGCGCTCGGCGGTCAGGCGGGGAGCGTGCCGCGCATCGCTTCGGTGGCCGCGCGACGCCGGGCCGCCAGGATGAGCGCGGGTGTCGCCGCGAGGGCGAGGCCCAGGAGGCACAGCGCGGTGAAGCCGGCGACCGCCTGGACCACCCCCGAGCCCAGGCTGGCGGCGGCCGCGGAGCCCCAGATGAGCGCATCGGCGACGCCCTGGATGCGGGTCCGCTCGGCGGTCGCGAGGCCGCTCGACAGCAGCGTCGACCCCGCCACGAACCCCAGGTTCCAGCCATAGCCCAGCAGGAACAGGGCCAGGAACAGCTGCACCCCGCCATCGGGCGGTGCGGTGGCCGCCACGAGCGCCGACAGCGCGCTCAGCGACAGCCCCATGAGGATCACGGGCATCGGGCCCAGCCGGTCGGTGAGGCGCCCGGACAGCGGCGACAGCGCGTACATCCCGAACACGTGGCCGCTGATGACGAGGCCCACGGCGCCGATGTCATGCCCGTGCTGGGTCATGTGCACCGAGGTCATGGTCATGATGAGGGTCATCACGGCCTGGCCGGCCACGAGCGCCACGATCGCGGCGCTCACGCTGGGTCGTCGCAGCAGCGCCCGGACGCTCGCGGTGGGGTAGCGGGGCGCGTCGACTGCCGACTCGGCTGGCGCGGACCCGATGGCGGCCGGCGATGGCGAGGCGGCCGACGATGGCGAGGCGGCCGGCGATGGCGTGGGCACCCACGCGAGCTCGGATGGGTCGGGGCGCAGGAACGCCCACGCGACCACGGCCGCGGCGGCCACCAGGACCAGGGTCACGACGTAGACGCCCGCCAGCTGCGGGACCTCGGAGCCGGACAGGAGGCGGCCCGCGAGGGTCCCGAGCGTGGGGCCCAGGACGCCGCCGATGGTCGCGGCCCACACTACCCGGCTCAGCGTCGTGGCGCGTCGCTCGGCGGGCACCATGTCCGCCGCCGCGTACCGCGACAGCTGGTTGGCGCTGTTGGCGATGCCCAGCAGCAGGGTCCCTGCGAGGAAGACGGGGAACAGCCGGGCGAGCACCGCCCCAAGCGCCACGAGCGCCCCGACGGTGCCCACGGCATAGCCCAGCACCAGCCCCACGCGCCGGCCTCGTCGGGCCATCACGGCCGACAGCCAGGCGGCACCCAACGCCGAACCCAGGACCACGGCCGCCGCGGGCAGCCCCGCGAGCGTCGACGTGCCCGCGAGGTCCGTGGCCACGACCGCGGACACGGTCGACGCGGCGATGTAGCCGGTGCTGCCCACGGCGACGCCCGCGAACAGGACCCGGACTGCCCGGGCGCGGGCGGCTGCGAGCGCGAGGGCGTCCGTCAGCCGCGTCTGGCTCACGCCGGCACGGCCGCGAGCTCGCTCCCGTCCCTCAGCAGGCTGGCGATGGTGGCACGACGCAGCTCCTCCAGGAGCGCGTCCTGCGCTGCCAGGAAGACCTCGTGGACGTCGCACGTCCCGCCCCTGCCGCAGGGCGCGTTCCGGAGCACGCACGAGTGGCGGCCGACGTCCCCCTCGACCGCCTCGACCACGTCGAGCACGCTCACCTGGCTCGCTGGCCGCCGCATCCGATAGCCCCCCGAGCGACCCAGCCGGGTCTCGGCGATGCCGGAGCGAACCACCTCGGTCATCACCTGCGCGACGAAGCGGCGGGGGATCCCGGTCTCCTCCGCGATCCTCGCCGCGCCGACCACGTCAGGCGCGTGCCGTGCCAACGCGATGACGGCGCGGATGGCGTAGTCGCCTCGTCGGGTCAGCTCCAGTCGCATGGTCACCAGTCTGCAATAACAGGCCGAACGGCCCGTCCATCGGACCCCAGCGACCGTCAGGATAAATGATAAGTTAGTCACTACTCATTCATAGCCAGCCGGCACGCGGCACCGGCAAGGGAGGATCGATGTACCGACGCACGACCCTGACCGTGGGTCTCGTCATCGCACTGGCCGGGCTCGCAGGTGGGGCAGGAGGGACCGCGCTCGCCCTGCCACACGACGCAGGCGGCCCGCAGGTGGTCGGGTCGGCGGCCGAGGACGGGGTCGTGGGGGAGATCGAGTTCCACGCCTTCGACCTTCGCTTCGAGCCCTCCACCCTCACGGTGGACGCGCCAGGCAGGTATCGCGTGACCCTCGTCAACGAGGGCGCGATCCTGCACGACATCACGTTCGACGACGGCACCATCATCAGCGCCGAGGCGGGCCAGACCGCGACGGGCGAGGTGGACATCCCCGCCGAGGGGATCAGCTTCATCTGCTCGGTGCCCGGACATTCCGACGCCGGGATGCACGGCACCATCAGCGTCGCCGGGGCGCCGGCCGAGACTGCGGCCGCGCCGAGCAAGGCCCCCGAGTCGCACGGCGGCGGGACGGTCGAGACCAACGTCGAGGCGGACCCCAACGCGCCCGCGCCCATCGTGCGCGACGCGCATGCGCCGGCGCTGCTGCCGGGCGACGTCCATGACATCGAGCTCGTGATGATCGAGAAGGAGATGACGGTCGCCGAGGGCTATCGGCAGCTGGTGTGGACCTTCGGCGGCACCGTGCCCGGCCCCGTCATCCGGGTCAAGGTGGGCGACACCATTCGGGTCCACCTCCAGAACCCCATCACCAACACGATGTCCCATTCCATCGACTTCCACGCGAGCCAGGTGGCCTGGAACGACGAGATGCGCTCCATCGCCCCCGGCGAGAGCCTCGTGTACGAGTGGACTGCCGACTACGCCGGTGTGTGGATGTACCACTGCGGCACTGCGCCGGCGCTCCATCACATCGCCAACGGCATGTTCGGGATGGTCATCGTGGAGCCCAAGGAAGGGCTGCCGCCGGTGGACGAGGAGTTCGCGCTGGTGCAGAGCGAGTGGTATCTCGGCCCCCAGGGCGAGGTGACCGACCTGACCAAGGCCATGGCGGCGGCTCCCGCCCCGGACTTCGTCGTGTTCAACGGCGTCGCCAACCAGTACCAGACCGAGCCGCTCCAGGTCCAGACCAACGACCGGGTGCGGTTCTTCGTGCTCGACGCGGGGCCGTCCGTGGACAGCTCGTTCCACATCGTGGGCACCATCTTCGACACGGTCACCAAGGAAGGCGTGCACCTGGTGCCCGGCAACGACGGGAACTGGGGCTCGCAGGCCGTCGACCTGTCACCGGCGCAGGGCGCGATCGTGGAGCTGTCGCCCAAGGAGGACGGCCTCTACCCGATCGTGACCCACGCGTTCAACCTCGTGGGGCGTGGTGCGCTGGGCCTGATGCAGGCCGGTGATGGCGACCCCACGAACTGAGTCGCGCGCCCTCCCGCTCGGGGAGGGCGCCTGCTGCGCGGCGGGCGCGCGGGCGGGCGCGCACGCCCCGACCATCCCGGGGCCGGAGGCCGCACCGGCCCCGGCCGCCCCCGTTCGGGAGGGAGCACCGGCCCCGGCCGCCCCCGTGCGGCAGGGAGCGCCGGCCCCGGCCGCCCCGGACCGGACACCCATGACCATCAGCCTCGACCCAGCGGGCGGCCGCTCCCTGCTCGCCCGCCGAGCGGCCGACCGTCGCGTGACCGCGCTGGGCGTGGCGCTCGCCGGTGGCTACCTCGCACTCGCCGTCCTGTCGCTGCTGGCCCCCGCCGCGATCCGGATGGGCGCCTGGCTGCCGCTCCACCTGCTCCTCGCGGGCGCGGCCGCGACGGCCATCGCGGGGGTCATGCCGTTCTTCAGCGCCGGTGTCGCATCCGTGCCACCGGCACCAACGCCCATCCGGGTGCTGGGCGTGGTGGGGGTCGCGCTGGGCGCCGGGCTCGTCGTCCTGGTCCGGATCTGGGGCGACGGCGCCATCGACAACGGCCTCCTGGGGGCGCTCGCCGGAGGCGTGTACCTGGTGGGCATCGCGGGCGTCGCCGCGGCGACGCTGCTGCCGCTGCGTGCGGCCCTCGGCCCCGGCGCGCGGCGCTCGCGGCGTCCTATGGCATGGCCCTCGGCTGCGTGGCCATCGGCGCGCTCATCGGCACGCTCGGCATCGCAGGCTGGTCCCCGGCGCTCGCCGCATGGGACGTGCTGCGGCCGACGCACGCCTGGATCAACGTGTTCGGGTTCCTGTCGCTGGTCATCGCCGCGTCGCTGCTGCACCTGCTGCCCACGGTGGCCGGCACGCGCATCGCCCGGACGCCGGCCTCCATGACCGTGCTGGTGGGGATGATGGTGGGGCCGCTCACGGTGGCCGTGGGCTTCGTCACGCGGCTCGTGCCGGTGGCCCTGGTGGGCACGGCGCTGGTCGTCGCGGCGGCGCTCGCGCTCGTGTGGCACGCGGCCACGGTGCTGCGTCGTCGCGGGCGCTGGACCACCGACCTCGCGTGGCACCGCTTCGTCCAAGGGTCGCTGCTGGCCTCGGTCGGCTGGTTCGCGGTGGGCGCGACGCTCGCGGCCGCCGTCGTCGTCCAGGGTGGCACCACGGCGCGGGGCTGGGACTCCAACGTGGTCCTGGGACCCATCGCGCTGGGCTGGGCCGCCCAGGCCCTGGTCGGCGCGTGGAGCCATCTCGTGCCGGCGGTCGGTCCGGGCTCGCCCGAGGTGCATGCGCGCCAGCGCGTGCTCCTGGGCCGGTGGGCGACGCCTCGGCTCGTGCTCGCGCAGCTGGGCGTGGCGCTCGTCGCGGTGGGCATCCCGACGGGTGCGACGTGGCTGGCGGAGCTGGGTCTGGCGCTGGTCGCGGGGTATGCCGTCGTGGCGGTCATCCTGCTCGGGGCGACGCTCCGGCTGGTCGTCCGATTGGCGGTCGCACCCGCCGCGCTTGACCGAGGTGGCACCATTCGCGGATAGCGGGGCCCGCGACCGGCGGGCGGGCCGCCCGGTGGCTCCGCAGGGAGGCGCCCATGCGCGTGCCGACACCGTTCCCGGCCACGATCCTCCGTGCGCCGTCACCCACCGCCAACTGCAGCTGCGACCACTGGGACGCCTGCGACTGCGGCTGCCATGGCAGGTTCTGCGACCCTTCGCTCCAGGTCTGCGACCTCGCGTTCCAGGCCGACGAGGGCGGGGTCGCCCGATGGGGCTGCCCCGACTGCACGCCGGGGGAGGGGGCGCCCCACTACCTGGGCTGCGAGATGCTGGGCTGGAGCGTGCCCGTCCTGGGGGCGCCGACCCACTGACCCGGGGCCGCCGCGCCCGCCGGGGCGCAGGTCGCGTGCCGCCGGTCGCGCGCGCTCAGGCGCGCCCGGCCAGCGTCTCGTCGACGCAGCGCAGGATGGCGTCCGCCGAGCGGTCGATGTCCTCGGGCGTGGTGTGCCAGCCGGAGACCGAGACGCGCATCCGCGCCCGGCCCCGGAACGTGGTCGCGCCCAGCCACGTGGTGCCCTCGCGCTGGACCCGAGCGACCACGTCGCGGGTCAGCTGGTCATCGTCGTCGATGCCCACGAGGACCTGGTTGAGCACCACCTCGTTGATGACCCGGACCGCCGGATGCAGGGCGAGCCGCTCCGCCATGCGCCGCGCGAGGTCATGGTCGCGCTCCACGAGGGCTGCGATGCCCTGCGCGCCCAGCTCCCGGATCGCGGCGTAGGCCGTGAAGCCGCGGGCGCGTCGGGACAGCTCCGGCACGTAGTTCCAGGGGTCGCGGGTGGTGCCGGGTGCCTCGGGCAGGTAGGCCGCGCTGCCCGCCATGGCGGCCCGATGCGCGGCGCCGTCGCGGACGAACGCGAACCCCGAGTCGTATGGCACGTTGAGCCACTTGTGGCCGTCCGTCGCCCACGAGTCGGCGCCCGCGTGGCCGTCGATGCGATGCCGCAGCCGCGGGCTCGCGGCCGCCCACAGGCCGAACGCGCCATCCACGTGGAGCCATGCGCCCGGGTGGCGTCGCACCAGCCCCACGATCGGTCCGAACGGGTCGAACGCGCCCGTGTTCACCTCGCCCGCCTGGGCGCACACGATGAGGGGGCCCGAGTGACCCTCCAGCGCGGCGGCCAGGGCGTCGGCATCCATCCGGCCCTGGTCGTCGGTGGCCACCCGCTCGGCCCGACCACGCCCGAGGCCGAGGTAGCGCAGCGCCATGAGCACCGACAGGTGCACGTCCGCGCCCACGAGCACCCGCACGCGCGGTGCGCCGATGAGGCCGTCCTCCTCGACATCCCAGCCGACCGATCGGAGCACCGCGTTGCGGGCCGCGGCGAGACAGGTCGTGCTCGCCATGGTCGCCCCGGTCGCGAAGCCCACGGAGGTCCCGGCCGGCAGGCCCAGCAGCTCCACGAGCCAGTCGCCGACCACCTCCTCCACCACGGCCGCCGCGGGCGTCGCGAGGTACAGGCCTGCGTTCTGGTCCCAGGTCGAGGTGAGCCAGTCGGCCGCGAGCGCGGCGGGCACCGAGCCGCCGATGACGAAGCCGAAGTAGCGCGGACCGCTCATGGCGATGAGGCCGGGGTCCGCCGCGTCCGCGAGCCCGGAGACGACCGCCCACGCGTCGGAGCCGGTCTGGGGCAGGGGACCGCCCAGGGACGCGCGGAGCGCGTCCGGGGTGAGCGCCGGGTCGGCACCCACGCGACGCGAGGCGAGGCCGGCCCGCCAGCCGATGGCGAGCTGTGCGGTGCGTCGGAGCAGGTCCCCGGTCGCCGCCTCGTCAGGGACGAGCGACTCGGGGGTCTGGTTCGCGTTCCGATCGGGCATCGTCGGTCACCTCGGGTCCGGGGTCGGGGAGGTCAGGGTACGCCGGGGGTCCAGCGTCGGCAGGCGCGTCCCGAGCTACGTCATCCGGCCGACGTCGCGCGTCCGGATGTCGCGAATCGCGTCCGGCCGGCCCGGATGCGGGAACCATCCGTGGCGCCTGGTCGTCCGTCGGCCCATGCACACACCACGACTGGTGCGCACCCGTCGCACCGCACTCACCCTGTCCCTGCTGGGCGTGGCCCTGGCACAGTCCGGCGCCGCCCTCGCCCAGTCGGCCCAGCCGAGCGTCGGTCCCGAGCCCATCACGGTCGTGCTGCGCATGACGGTGGGTGGCGGCTTCGTCCCCCAGAGCGTGGCACTCCTGGAGGTGCCGCAGTTCACCCTGTACTCGGACGGCACGGTCATCTTCCGACCCTCCACCGGCGGCACCTTCGATGCCCCGCCGGCCCTGGTCCAGGCGCAGCTGAGCGACGAGCAGATGACGGCCCTCCTCGCCTTCGCGGCGGGCCCGGGCGGCCTCGCCGAGGCCGCGGAGCGCTATGACGACATGTTCGTGTCCGACGCGTCCACCACCGTGTTCACCATCGACACGCCTGCGCTGACCAAGACGGTCTCGGCATATGCGCTCGGCTTCGACCAGCCCGGCGGCAGCCCCGACCAGGCGATCCTCGACCGGCTCGAGCGGCTCGCCACCACGCTCGGCGCGTTCGAGGAGCAGGTGGCCGCGGGCAACGTCGAATCGGCGGCACCCTACGAGCCGCTCAGCTACCTCGCCACGCTCACGCCCGACTACGGCGGCGACACCGCGACGCCCGCGCCCTGGCCGCTCACCGACGTGGCGGTGCCGGCGCTCCCGGCCGACGGCGGGTTCGTGACGCTGGTCCTGTCGCCGGACCAGGTGGCCCAGATCACCACGGTGCCCTCCGGCGGAATCGGCAACCTGTACTACGAGGACGCCGACGGGGAGCGCTTCTACGCGACCATCCGGCCGATGCTCCCCGACGAGCCGCTCCCGGTCGACATCGCCTCCTGAGGCGACGCGAACCCTCCCCCTCCTCCCTCCGGCCCGGTCGCCCTCGCGGCGCCCGGGCCGCTCGCGTGCGCCCGGTGAGGCGGAAGTCAGTCCTCGACCGGCTCCGAGGCCGAGGGCCACGCGGGGTCGGCGCCCGGGCGGACCTCCGCGTCGGCCGTGATGCCCAGGGTCGCGGGCATGCCATCCACGGTCAGCAGCAGCTCCAGCTCGACGGACATCGTCGAGGTGGGCACGAGCCCGTCGAGCGTCAGCCGCATGGTCCCCGACCCGGACCCGTCGAGCGCGACGAGGTCCGCGGTCGTCCCGGCCGGGAGGCTGGCCGGCGAGAACGGCCCGGGGTCGGCGGTCTGGTCGGTGTCGATCGCCAGCACAATCGCGTCGTCCGTCCGCTCCAGCAGCGTGTAGTCGACCGTCTGGTGCATCACCAGCCCCTGGCTCGGGACCTCCAGCAGCACCCGCCATCGAGCACCGATGCCCACCGGCTCCGTCGGCAGCGGCGCCGACAGCTCGGTTCCCAGGCGCTCGAAGTCGGAGATGCTGGCGGCGAGCGCCGGGGGGAGCTCGTCCGTCCCCTCGAAGCCGAGGTCCAGCGCCTTGCCCGTGGCGTCCATGAGCATCCAGCCCGTGAGCCCGAGCAGCGGCTCGAAGGCATCCTGGATGGCGACCCCCATCTCCGCGTCGCCGGCCTCCGCGAGGCCCGCCCCGAGATAGCGGAAGTCGACGCGGCTGACGCCGGCCTCCGAGGTCGGCGCGATGACCATCTCGACCACGAAGCGGGTCGTGGGCAGGTCCACCGACTGCGACGTGCCGTCCGCCTCCACCGAGATGGACTGCGTGGAGTCGACGGTCATCTCGAAGGTGCCGCTCCCCAGGCGGTAGCGCAGCTCCGTCCGAGGCTCCGCCCCGGGGTCGAGCAGCACCGCGGTGCCGTGGGCCGGCATGGAGGGTTCGACGCTGGCCACCGGTGACGCGGCCAGGGCCTCTGCAGGGACGAGGCACAGCAGCGCCGCGGCCAGCAGGCCGCGGCGGATGCGTGAGGACGATGTGCTCCGAGCCATGGCGCTCCCTCCCGGGCGGACGTGCCGCCCGAGTCTAGGCGCGCGGCCTAGCCTCAGGCATCGGTACCTGGGTCCTGCTGGGTACCGTCCGCGGCCTCGGCGTCGTCCGTGGCGCCGTCCTCGGCCAGCAGCCGGTACAGCGACCGCCGGGCCTCGGCGAGGATCCGCTGCGCCTCCGCCCGCATCGCGGCGTCCCCGTCGCGCCCGACCCGCATCGTGGCGGACAGCACGCCCTGGGCGGCTCGGCGCAGCTCGTGGGCGCCGTCATGCGCGGGTCGCTCCCAGGGCGGCGTCTGGGGCTTGGTGCGCTCGACGAACGCCCGGCCCTCGTCGGTCAGCTCGTACACGCGGCGGCCGTCCACCTCCGTGTCGCGCACGAGCCCCTCGTCGGCCAGCTGCTGGAGCGTGGGATAGATGGAGCCCGCGCTGGGGCGCCAGGCGCCCTCGCTCCGCTCGGCGAGCTCGGTGATGACCTGGTAGCCATGCATCGGCCGCTCGGCGAGGAGGGCCAGGATGGCGACCCGGACCTCGCCGCGGCGCGCGCCGCGGCCCCGGCCCATGAAGGGCACGCCCTCGGGGAAGCCCATGCCGCCGCGGGGCCCGAACGGACGTCCGGGGCGCCCTGCGAAGGGGCCGCCGAAGGGGCCGCCCATGCCCTCGTCCGGGCGGTGGTGACGCCGGCCATGGCGTCGGATGCGACCCATGGGGTCGATGGTTCGATGGTGTTCTGCGGACATGGTCCGCACCTCCGTGTGCTGCCGGTCGGGGGCTGCCATCCATGGCGCCCTCTCGTTACCGTGCTGTCACGATATATCGCGATGCACTGGCTGTCAAGCAGCCCTGCGTCAGACCTCTGGGCCGACGGGCAGGCGCCCCGGCCGCACCGTGACCACGACGCTGGTCTCCGTGGTCGACCGAGAGCCATCGATGTCGGCCACCTGGCGTCCCGTCGACTCCATCGACATGGTCGTGGTCAGCCCATCGAGCGACATGCGCATCGTCCCGGAGCCGGTCCCGGAGAGCTCGGACACCCAGGCGTCGGTCCCCGGGTACTCGATTAGCTCGGCCGGCCCGCTCCGCCGACAGCGTGCTCTCCAGCCCCAGCTCCACCCAGTCGCTGCCGCGGTCGAGCAGGGTGTAGCTGATGCGCTGGGTCACATCGAGCCCCTGGCTGGCGAATGACTGCTCGACCGCCCACCGGGCGCCGACGCCGACCGGCTCGAGCGGGAAGGGGGCGGAGGCCTCGCGCAGGCTCGTCTCGATGTCCTCGAAGGCGCTCGCGAGCAGCGGGTCGAGCTGCTCCACGCCCTCGATGCCACCGCCGTGGGCCTGGCCCCGGTCATCGACGAGCGACCACATCGTGATGCCCACGTACTGGTCGAGCCATCCGTCCAGGAACGCGTCGGCGAAGCCGTCCCCGGGCTGGACCACGCCCGCATCCAGGTATCGGTACTCGAGGCGGGTGGTGCCCGCCGGGGTCCGCTCGCCGGTCGTGGTCTCGACCACGACGCGCATCGTGGGCGCGGCGTAGGACGGCATCCCCGACCCCCCGTCACCCATGGCGATGGTGGTGTCCATGTCCATGGTCATCGCGGCGCTCGTGCCCGGCACGTAGCGGATAGCGCAGCGGCGACCGGGGCCTCGCCCGCGGACCAGCTGCACGACCGGCAGGGCGGGGGAGGTGCTGGCGCCCGGTGAGGCACTGGGGCCCGGCGAGGCGCTGGCCTCAGGCGAGGCCGCACGCGCGCCAGCGGGGACCTGCGTCAGCAGCCCGACGAGGGCCAGGGCCGAGACGCGGGCGAGACGTCCGGGCATGGCTGCGAGGCTCATTGGCAGACCGCCTCCACCGCGACCAGCGCGTCCCCGAACTCGTCCTCGGCCGCGCCGGCGGCCTTCTGGGCGCGGTCGGCCCGCTCGAGCGTGGCTCGGTCGGTGCTGGTCTCGTAGTAGTCGCTCAGGATCTGCGCGGCGTTCTCGTAGGCCGCGTACATCGCGACCGCCAGCCGCTGCGTCTCCTGCGCCGCGGGCGGCGCCGACTCGCCCTCCTGCGCCAGCCGCATCCGCGCGAGGTCGCGGACCGCGCGCTTGAGGACCTGCTTGTAGGGGGTCAGGTCGAACTGCGTGACGGCCTCGTTGGTCGCCTGGTCGACGTCCGACTTGAGCTGGAGCAGCTCGTCGGTGCGACCGACGGTCGCCTCGTGCCAGGATGCGTAGCCGTCGCAGTCGGCGTTCTCCGTCGCGGGGGACGGCGTCGGCGCGGGCGCGGGACGCGAGGGCAGCACCACCCCCGCGAGGAGCTCCTCCCGCGCGATCGCGTCCTGCGCGTAGGACTCGGGCGTCGAGCGATGCAGCACGAACAGGCCGGAGGTCGCCCGCGACCCGGCATTCGAGGTAGTCGGCGACGTCCGCCTCGCCCGTGGCGAGGATGGCCACATAGCGGTAGGCGAGCCACGCGCGGTCGGTCTCGGTGCCGCTGATGGGCGTGCCGTCGGCATCGGCGAGCGGCTCGAGGTCGCGGAGGGTGCCCGCGTCCAGCTCGTCGAACAGGTCCTGGCGTGCGTCGCGGACGCAGGCCTGTGCGTCCGCGCCCGGCTCGGGGCGGACCGTGAGGAACACGGACGTGGCGCCCTTGGCCAGGCCGATGCGGTCCTCGTCAGCGGCTTCGACGACGTCGTAGCGCTGCCAGCCCTCCGGCCACGCGATGGTCACGCCGGTGACGGGCCCGTGAAGCTGCCCGACTGGGTCGTGGGTTGCTGCGTGGGGTCCGGCGGGCGCCGCCACAGCCGTGGATGGTGCCGCACCTGACCGCCGTGGCCAGGTCCAGGCCCGCGTGAGCGGCGAGCACGTGCCCGCCATCGGCGACCGACGCGAGCGGGCCCGCGATGCTGACCTGGGAGGTGGAGCTGACATCGCCCAGCAGCGCCACGGGCGCCGGGTCGATGTCGTCGCAGTCCCCCGCGTGGATGACCGCGAACGTGTCGGCTGGGGCGCTGGCGACGATGATCTGGACGGTGGTGCCGCCGGACGGGGAGGCGCTCAGGAGCGCCAGCCCGGCCACGCCATCGTCGCCGACCGCCGCGATGGCCACCTGCGTGGGCGCCGTGGCCTGTGCGCTGGCGGGGGCCACGACCGCGGCCGTGGCGAGTGCGACCGACAGGAGGCTGGCGGACACCCGCCAGGGACATCGTGCGGACATGGGGCGGCCTCGGGCTGGGCTGCGCGGGTACTGGGCACGCAGCGCGGCGATCATAGGGATCGCCCGTCGCGAGGGTCAAGGGTCCGAAGGTCAGGGCGCTCCGGTGCCCAGCCGCTCCTTGACCCGGACGACCCGCTCCCACGACGCGGCCAGCTCCGAGCGGTCGAAGTCCCCGGTCTGGGCGGCCGCGAGCAGCCGCTGGTAGATGCGCTCCGTCGTCCGCTCCGTGCCGGTCAGCAGCACCATGTCCGTGCCTGCGCCCACGGCCAGCTCCGCGAGCTCGCCCGCCGAGACGCCCCGCGCGTTGGCGGTGCCATCGAGCGAGTCGGTGATGCCGGATGCCCTCGAAACCAAGATCGCCACGCAGCAGGTCGACCGCGATGGCCCGCGACCAGCCGGCCGCGTTGGCTGGGTCCCACGCGGGGTAGGTCGCGTTGGACAGCATGATGAGCGGCACGTTGCTGTCGATGGCGCGTCGGTACGGCCGCAGGTCCGTCTGCAGCGTGCGCTCGGAGGCGTCGATGACCCCGGCCGACCGGTCGGTGTTGCGGGTGGCCAGCCCGATGCCCGGGAAGTGCTTCATCGTGGCGAGCACGCCGCCCTCCGCGAGGCCACGCGCGAACGCATCGGCGAGGCGGGTGGTGACCGCGGCATCGGACGAGAAGGTGCGGCCCTGCTGGCGCATGAACGAGGACCGGTCGCGGGGGATGTCGGCGACCGGCGCAAGGTCCGTGTTGACGCCCACGGCGGCGAGCGCCCGCCCGGTGAGCCGACCCTGCCGGAACGCCACGTTGGCCTTGCCGGTGGCGCCCATCTCGGGCACGGCATCGTGGGTGGCGCCCAGGTGACGCGCTTGACGTCGCCGCCCTCCTGGTCGAGCGCGATGAGCAGCGCCGGCTGGCCGCCCTCGCTGGCGGCTCGCTGGAGACGTCGGGTGAGCCGCGTGAGCTGGGGCGTGCGGTTGCGGATGTTCGAGGCGAGCAGCACGACTCCGCCCACCTCGCCGCGACGGATCCGGCCTAGCAGCCGCTTCGACGGCGACGTGCCGCCCATGCGCACCATGAGCTTCTGGCCGATGGCCTGCTCCAGCGTGGGGCCGATGCTCGCCTGGAGCGTGAGCTCGTCGCAGATCGGGCCGAGGGCGGTGCCGAGCTCGCCGATGCGCCCTAAGTGGCCTGGAGCGCTCCGCGAGCGCATGGCAGGCGACGTCCGGCTCCCCGAGGCGCGCCGGTGCGGCGCGGGGGAGGGTGCAGGGACTGCGCGCCACCGGCCATCGGCCACGCCACCGCCAGCAGCCACGCGAGGACCAGGGCGGACGATTTGGTGTCGGTGACCGCGGCCCATCATGGCCACATGCTACGGGTCAAGTGCGAATCGCCCCCTCACCGCCAGCGGGGATGCGCCGCGCTCGCTGCCGAGAGGAACCAGCACTGCCGTCCGGCGATGGCATCCGTCCAGCAGATGTCCACGGCGCCGTCGCGCTGCACCTCGCACCGTCTCGACCATCGCGTCGACGCTGCCCGCCCGCACGGCGTCCGCGACGCGCGCGGCGGACGTCACGCAGGTCCTCCTGTTGCGTCGCGCAGGCGAGCGCGTATCCGTCGTGCTGTGCCCAGCCGCTCGTCGAGCATCGCGACGCCCGCTCCCGCCGACACGACCAGGGCCCCAGCCGCGAGCCCGACCAAGACGCCCCGACGACCGATGGCAGGCGCGCGTCCGGCGCGCTCACTCGGATGCCAGCCCACCCATGCGCAGACGAGCGCCAGGGCCTGCATCGCCGCGTTGACCGCCGGATGCTGCCGGCGATGTCCCGCGGCCAGCACCACGGCGAGCCCGACGAGTGCCAGGCCAGCCGGGCGGCCAACAGGGCGGCCGCCGAGGAGTGCCCCGAGTCCAGCCACGGCACTGCCGAGCGAGACCGTCGTGACCGCAGGCAGCGAGCCGCCCAGCCGCATCGTCTCGATGCCGCCGGGCGCTTCCGCACGGGCCAGCAGCCACGTCACCGCGGCTGTGACCACGAGGAGCTCGCCAGCGACGACGCGTCGGGGCTCCGCCTGGACCATGTCCATCAGCCATCTCCGGCCACGGACCGCGGCCAGGGACGCCAACGGCGACCGTCGCCGCCGCGATGAGGGTGGCGACCATGCGCCGGCGCTCGGTCGTCGGCCATGCGAGCTGCAGCTCCCACACGAGGGGAATCACCAGCGCGACGGCACTGGCCAGGCGGATCGTCGCCGGCGCGCGTCAGCGGGTCCGTCCCGCCGGATCGCCGAAGGACCACGCCCAGCGCCATCCCGCCGATGGCCAGGCGCAGCGCCTGCTGAGCGAGCGGCTACCCCAGAGGGCGACTCCCGCCTGGAGGATGAGGAGCGACCTTGCCGGGCGAGGGCCGTCACCGCCACGGCGGTCGCGAACGCCGTGGTCGTGGGGCTCCCGCGTCGCACGAGGAGCATCCTGGCGCCCCCCGCGGAGGATCGGTGACGGCGGACCGGCCAGCTCCGGGTGGAGGTGGCGTCGACCGCGCCCCGGACCAGGTCCAGCCGCTGCCGCGGGGTGAGGGGATGCTCGGCGAGGATGCCCTGGAGCTCCGCCTCGTACCGCGCGCGCCAGGCGGCGGGGTACAGCCGCACGAGCCGGCTCATGGGCGTGTCGCGTCGAGACGCCGCCGTGCCGTGACCACGAGGCGCTCGAGCCCATCGACATGTGCGCGAGCGCCGCGGCCCCGTCTCCGGTCAGCCGGTAGGGCCGCCGTCGGTCCTGCATCTCCAGCGGCTCGATGAGGCCGCGACGCTCGAGTCGAGCCAGGACCGCATACAGCGTGCCGGGGCCGATCGGCTCACCCGAGACAGCCTCGACGTCGGCCATGATCGCGTAGCCATGACGCGGACCCGCACTCAGGGACACCAGGACATGGACGGACGGCTCCGCGAGCCGCCCGAGATCATCCAGCCGAACATCCACGCGCGTCTCTCCGGGGTATGTCTGACGTCGCTATAGCGTCAGACGATATACCCCAGATCGTCGGCTGGCAAGACCTCGCGAACCGAGGGTTAGCTGGCGGCGGCGAGTGCCGGTGCGGGGAGGCGCTCCAGCAGGATGACCGGGATCACCCGGTCGCCGGCCTGCGCCTCGTACTCGCTGAAGGACGAGTGGAGGTCGGCGTGCTGGTCGTAGATGCGACGACGGTCGGCCTCGTCCGCGACCACGGTGGCACGAGCCTGCCAGGTCTCGCCGGCCGCCTCGACCGTCACGATCGGGTTGGCCAGGATGTTGAGGTACCAGGCGGGGTGCGTGGGCGAGCCGCCCTTGGAGGCGATGATCACGACCCTGTCGCCCTCGTGCGAGTACACCAGCGGCGTGGTGCGCGGCTCGCCACTCTTGGCGCCGGTCGTCGTCAGCAGCAGCACCTGCCGTCCCGCGAAGAAGCCGCGCGTGATCGTCCCATCGCCGGTGCGCACCTGCGTGTACAGGTCCCGCTCCATCTCGGCCCAGTCGTTCGCCATGTGGTTCGTGTCTCCTTGGGGTGTCGCCCGGACGCCCGGACGCGTTCGATTCGAGCGGCCAGAGCGTACACCGTAAGGGCAGCCGACGCCGGCCGAGACGGACCGACGCCGGCCGGGAGGGACCAAGCGGCCCATGGTGCCGTGCCACGTGGCACTCGCGGGAGCGCGAGGGCGAGCTTCAGCATGTCGACCATGGATCGTTCGACATGCTGACACTCGTGCTCTTTGGCAGGCCCGCGTCCGGCAAGGGGACGCTGGGCCAGCACCTCTCCGACGCCGAGGGCTTCCGGGCGTGTTCCACCGGGGCCGCGATGCGTGCCTGGGCCGCAGGTCCCGACCCCGAGCAGGTCGAGCTGCGCCGGGTCATGGCCGCCGGCGGCTATGGCTCGGACGAGCTTGCCGTCCGGATCGTCCAGGAGTTCATCGCCGCGCTCCCGGCCGACGTGCCGGGCGTCATCCTGGATGGCTTCCCACGCGACCGCGCCCAGCTGGACGCGTGGCTCGCGTTCCCCGCGGATCACGGGGTGGCAGTGGTCGTGGACACGCCGGTGGACGTGTGCCGGGACCGCGTCCAAGGTCGCATGGTGTGCGTCGATTGCGGCTGGACGGGGCATGTTCCGGCGACGACCTGCGAGCTCTGCGGCCACTGGCTGGAGCGACGCACGGACGACCTGGACGCCGCGGCGTTCGACCGCCGGCAGGCAGAGTACGAGCGCCGCACCGCACCCCTCGTGGATGCGTGGGCGGAGGCCGGGCTGCCGATGATCCGACTCGACGGCACGCTCAGGGCCGAGGACATCGCGGCCGAGCTCCTGGCGGCGTTGGAGCGACTCCCGGGGCCGGTGGCCGCCGCGCGCTGAGCCGATGGCAGATCTCGCAGGCCTATGACGCGCCCATGACTTGCGTACCTGGGCTGGCAGGCCGGACCGGTGTCAGAATTCGTGCGGTCGGCGGTGGCGACGTCGACCTCGCGACACGAGACATCGCCCCAGTGCGACATGCGCGACGTCGCTCGGAGTACTTGACATGAGGCATGGTCCTGGGGTGCGTTGCGGTCTGATGCTCGCGACGGTGATTGTGGCGACCGCCCCTGCGTCAGCGATCGCGACGGAGCGGGGTCACGGAACGGCGCTCGAATCGGTCGGTCCCGTGTCCCAAGCGGCGAGCGCCCCTGCCGACTCGATCCGCCTGGACGCGGGCGCCAGCTTCACGGATGGCGTGACCGTCAAGGTGTCGGTTGGACCCGCGAGTGGCGGACGGACCATCGACGGCGTCCGCCTCCGGAACGTCGTCGATGGGGAGCCTGACGACTGGACGGACGTCTCCGCCCTCAACGATGTCTCGTGGTCGCTGCACGACGGCCCGGACGGCCAACGCTCGGTCGATGCTCGCGTCCACTACCAGGGCGGCGACTGGTCGGACGTCATGTCGGACTCCATCGTCCTCGACACGACGGCACCGGTCGCGTCCTTCGAGATCATCAACAAGTTCTCGGCCTCGGGTGACCCGTGGAGCGCCAAGGGTGCCGGCGTCGACTGGCCCCTCCTTCGCGTGACGCTGCATGATGCCAGCTTCCCCTTGGGTGGCGACATCGCCCGCATCGCGATCCGGGTGAACGATCTGCCCCTCCGCGAACGGAACCCGGACAACAGCACGCGTGTGCGCGACGGCGATTCGATCACCTACACGGACATGTACGAAGGCCTGTTCGACGATTACGAGGTGCCGCGCGGCACGATCACGGTCAAGGCGAGGTGGCGCGACGAGGCCGGCAATTGGTCGGATGTCACCACCGACTCCTACGAGATGGTGCAGTACCTGAATGTCGCCACGCTGTGGGCCGACGGGAGCGTCATCCCGCAACCGTATGCCGACGAGCCGATGGGGCCAGCGTTCGCAGCGACGAACAGCGCGACCGACATGGAGCTACGCGTCCGCATCGACCATCTGCCTGTCGGACCTGACGGCCAGACAGGCACGGTGGACGAGATCTGGGTCAGCGGCGACTACTACGGTCCATGGCTGAAGCGGTCTTGGGGTGACGGGTCAACGAAGACGTTGACGTGGTCGCTCACCAACACCAAGTACGGCTACACGAGTGGCGACGGCATCAAGAAGGTCTACATCAAGTTGCGTCCCTCGATCGGACGGGATCGCAGCCTGGGGGTCTCGGTCATCCTCGACCGAGTCACGCCCACGTCGGATGAGCCCGTGACGGCCGTCGCAATCGGTTCGGTCGTCGGGTCGTCCGGGGACACGACGGCTGCGGCCGGGGAATCGATCAAGGGCAGCGTCGTGTGGGATGGCGCCGATCGCAAGGCCAAGGCCAAGTCCGGCGTGGGATCATTCACCCTCCAGCGATCGGCGAACGACGGAGCGTGGACGACCCAGCGGCTTGCCAAGCGGACCGCCCGCACGGCGACGTCCTCGCTAGCGTCGTCCAACGCCTACCGGTTCCGAGTCCGCACCACGGATCGGGCGGGCAACCGAAGCGCGTGGCGGTCAGGGCAGGAGGTCCGCCCCACCATCGTCTCCGAAGCTTCGTCCAAGATTCAGTACTCCGGCAACTGGAAGACCCGCTCGCAGGACGACGCGCTCGGCGGTCGGCTTCGCACCACGAGCACCAAGGGCGGCTCCGCGAGCCTCAGGTTCACGGGCACGGGCGTGGCGTGGGTCGCGCCACGCTCGGTGGATGGCGACTCCGTCGATGTCTACATCGATGGCCGGAAGGTCAAGACCGCACATCTGGTCGCGTCCAGCTACCAGCCCCGGCGCGTCGTGTTCAGCACTGCCTGGAGCAAGCGAGGCACGCACACCATCAAGATCGTGCATCGGTACTCCGGTCATGAGCTGCCGCTCGACGCGTTCATCGTGCTGCGGTAGCGCCGGGCGGGGGCCGCTGGCTAGCCCGGCCAGTCGATCGCCGCGGTGAGGTCGTCGTCGCTGACGCCCAGGATCGGGCTCCGCCCGGCCGGCTCGAAGGCGCCCGGCCCGCGCACGAGCCACTCGACCGTGCGGGCATGCGGGTCGACCAGCAGCATCTCCTCGACCCCCGCCCGGTGGTAGAAGCCGAGCTTCCGGCGGGTTTCGTCGCCCGGTGACAGGATCTCCACCACGATTGCCGCGGACGCGTGCCACATCGACGGCTGACGGTCGCGGACGTAGGCTTGATCGGGGACGCGGAAGTCATCCGGCGTGCCCACGTTGCACGCCGTAAGGCCGCGCAACCCCGCCCGCCTCGCGTACGGCGCCAGCACCACGATGACCTGATGGTCCACGTCGGCATGCTGGTCGCTGGGTGCCGGTGCCACGTGGTACTCACCCTCCCAGACCTCGTCGAAGCGGTCCTGGCCCAGCGCACGGCGGCGCTCGAGCCAGTCCTCGACGGCTTGGGGCGGGTCCGTCACGAACGTCGTTCGCATCGGGTCATCCTAGCGGGCGGTCCTTATCGCACCGTTGCGGTGGCCGTACCGCGGCCTTGTGGCGTTAGAGTCGCTGGGTGCTGGACGAGACGCGAATCGACCGATGGCTGACCGCGGTCCGGCTGGTCAAGACGCGGCCGATCGCGACCCAGCTGTGCGATGCCGGGCACGTCAGGATCAACGGCAAGGACGCCAAGGCGTCCGCCAGGGTCAGGGTGGGGGACCGGGTCGAGGCACGCATCGCGGATCGCGACCGGGTCGTGGAGGTCGTCACGGTCATCGAGGGGCGCGTGGGGGCGCCGGTGGCCGTGACCTGCTATGTCGACCACACGCCCGCGCCGGTCGCGGAGCTCCTGCCGCCGGGCATGGAGTGGGCGCGGGGCGCCGGTCGGCCCAGCAAGCGCGTCCGACGCGAGCTCGACCGGATGCGCCGAGGCGGCTGACCCGCGGCGATCACGCCGGGCGGTGGCTGGATACGGACCGTACACTGCGGACGCGGCGCCTCCCGCGCCAGACCGCCTGACCGGGTCCTCACGCGACCCGGCACCGCGGCGGTAAAGGGGATTGGGATCCTCGGGACGAACCGGTCGACCATCCGACCGGCCGACGACGTCGCGGCGTGGGCGCAGGCGTCGTCTGCCGTAACGGAGATCGATCGATGACCACTCACCAGTCGTTCAAACGCCTCGTGCGCGCGCGCATGGTGAAGACTGGCGAGCGATACGCCGCGGCACGGCGCGCCCTCCTCGCCGAGCGCCCGAGCCCGCCCGTGGTGCCGCCGGCCATCGCCCACGGCAGCAGGGGCCATGCCTACCGGGGCGGGCAGCAGCCGGTCAGCGCCAGCCTGGCCAACGTCCTCGCGAGCCTGGGCGTCCGGTCACCCGTCACCGGCGAGCCGCTGTCCGAGGCCACGATCCTGGGCATCGGCGGCGGGCTCGGCGCCGGATACATCCTGTGGGAGTTCGCGACCCACGACAGCCCCGTGCTGGTGCTCGGATTCGGCAACCAGTGGCAGTACCCGGCGGTGCCCGGCTGGACCGGCACCACCCTCGAGCGTCTGGGGCTCACGGCCGACGTCCGCGAGACCGGTGGCCCCAAGGGCGCAGCGAACACGCTCGATGGGATCCTCGCCTCCGGCGACCCCGTCATCGCCTACATCGACCAGCAGGCTCTCGGCACGTGGGGCCAGCCGGCGTCGATGTCCGGGCACAGCGGCTACCCGGTCGTCATCGTGCGGCGTCGGGATGACGGGCGATACGAGGTCGATGATCGCGGGCGCGCGCCGTTGCTCGTCGACCCCGAGACCATGGCGGCGGCCCGCGGGCGCATCGTCTCGTTCAAGCATCGGCTCATCCACGTGCATCGGCCGGCGGCCGCCCTGACCGTCGACGGGCTGCGTCAGGCCATCCTGGCCGGGCTGCACGACCAGGTGGCGCACCTGCGTCGACCCTCGGACTCGTTCTCGCTGCCGGCCTGGCGCAAGTGGGCGCGTCTGATGACCGACCCGCGCAACGCCAAGGCCTGGCCGCGCGTCTTCGCCGATGGCACCGGCCTGTTCGGGGCGCTGCTCTCGATCGTCGAGAACGTCGATGACGGCACCGGGGCCACCGGTGGGCATCTGCGCGAGCTGTACGCCACGACCCTCGACGAGGCCGCCGCGATCCTGGACCGACCGTCGCTCTCGGACGCCGCGATCGCTTGGCGCGCAGCGGCGGACCTGTGGGAGGACCTCGCCGATGCGGCGGTCCCGCCACGCCTGACGGACGGGCTCGAGGCGGTGGCCGCCGCCGAGCGGCTGCACGACGCGGTCATGGAGGGCGAGCCCGGCAGGGCCCGCGCCATGGGCGCTGCGCGTGAGCTCTGGGCTCGACGAGGTGACAACGCCACCTCGGTCGGGCTCGACGATGACGCCCGGGCATCCCTGTTCGCCGACCTCGGGGAGCGCCTCCGGGCGATCTACGAGGCGGAGGTCGTGGCGCTCGAGGCGACGGCCGCTGCCACGGGCATCCGGCCAGCTGGGGGCGACGGTGGCACATGATGCAGTGGTGACGACGCCGCTCATCGAGACCAAGTTCTTCGCGCCGAGCCTGCGCCCCGGGTTGGTGCCGCGCCCCAGGCTCATGGATGTCCTGGACGGAGCTCGGGACGCTCGGCTGGTGCTCCTCTCGGCACCCCCGGGGTTCGGCAAGTCCACGCTGCTGGCGGACTGGCTCTCCGCCGACGCCACCCGGCTCGCATCGACCGCATGGGTCTCGCTCGAGCCGGCGGACACGGAGCCACGACGGTTCTGGACCTACGTCGTCGCGGCCCTGGCGCGGGTGCTGCCAGAGGTGGGCGGGGCGCGGGACCTGCTCGACTCCGGGGAGGCCTCGGAACAGGCGGTCGTCGATGCGCTCGTCAACGCGCTGCACCAACACCCGGGGGACGCGTGGCTGGTGCTGGACGACTACCACGTCATCGAGACCTCCTCGACCCACGAGGCCATGGCACGGCTGATCGACCACCTGCCCCCACATGCGCACGTGGTCGTCTCGACGCGGGCCGACCCACCGTGGCCGTTGGCGCGGCTCCGCGCGCGGGGCGAGCTGCTCGAGGTGCGGGCGCGGGACCTGCGGTTCACGGCCGCGGAGGCACGCGCCTACCTCACGGGCTCGATGGGCCTCGCTCTGGGAGCCGGCGACGTCGACTCGCTCGAGGAGCGGACCGAGGGCTGGATCGCGGCCTTGCAGCTGGCCGCGCTATCGCTCCGCGGCCGGCCCGATGCCTCGGCCTACATCGCCGGGTTCAGCGGGGACGACCGCCACATCGTCGACTACCTGGTGGACGAGGTGCTCCAACGACAGGACCCCGAGGTCAGGGAGTTCCTGCTGGACACGTCGATCCTGGACCGACTGTGTGGGCCGCTGTGCGACGCGGTCACGGGACGCGTCGATGGCCAGGAGACGCTCCAGCGTCTTGAGCGCGCGAACCTGTTCCTGATCCCGCTCGACGACCGGCGGCAGTGGTACCGATACCACCATCTGTTCGCGGATGTCCTCCGGACCCGCCTGCGGGACGAGCGCCCCACGCGCGTTCGCGAGGCGCATCGACGGGCCAGCACCTGGTTCGAATCGGATGGCACCGAGCCCGAGGCCATCCGACATGCGATCGCGGGTGACGACATCGAGCGCGCCGCGGACCTCATCGAGGAGGCGGCCCATGACCTCCGGGCGACGAGGCAGGAGGTCACGCTCCGGCGCTGGCTGGATTCGCTGCCGGAGGCGACCTTCGACGTGCGACCGGTGCTCGCGATCGCCCATGCGGGTGCCCTGCTCGCCACGGGCGAGACGCGCACCGTGGAGCGACGGCTGGAGCAGGCCGCTCGCTGGGTCGCCGCAGCCGATGGTGGCCAGGGGCTGTCAGATGCCCTCGCCGACGGGATGCGGGTCCGGCGCCACGACGTGCTGCCCCATCTCGCCGGTGCCATCGGTCTGTACCGGGCGGGCCTCGCCCGGTCGCGTGGGGACGCCGCCTCGACCGTCGAGCACGCGCGCACCGTGCTCGCATCCACGAGCGACGACCAGCCGCTGGAGCGCGGCGGCGCCGCGGGGACGCTGGGGCTCGCCCTCTGGTCGGCCGGTGACCTGGCGGCCGCCCACGACGCGTGGTCGGAGGCGGTGGACTGTCTGGGGCGTGCCGGTCATGACGCTGACGTGCTCGGCTGCTCCATCGCCCTCGCGGAGATCCGATGGGCGCAAGGTCGGCTGTCGGACGCCCGGCGGACCTACGAGCGGGGGCTCCGACTGGGCCTGGACGCTGCCGAGGGCCCGCTCCGGGGGACCGTCGACATGCATGTGGGCCTGGCGGGCATCGCCCTCGAGCGCGACGAGCTGCCTGTGGCCCAACGACACCTGGACGCCGCAGCCGGGCTGGGGGCGGCGCGCGGGCTGCCCCAGAGCGCTCACCGGCTGCTGGTCGCGACCGCCGGGCTGCGATGGGCGATGGGGGACCATGAGGGCGCCATCGAGTCGCTCGACGACGCGGAGCGGCGATACGACGCGGACATGTTCCCGGACGTCCGGCCGATCCCCGCGATGCGGGCGCGCATGTGGGTCGCGCTGGGGCGGCTCGACGAGGCGAGCCGATGGGCGCACGACGCCGGCGTGGCCCCGACCGATGACCTCTCGTTCCTGCGGGAGTACGAGCACGCGACCCTGGCCCGACTGCTCATCGCCCAGGGTGCCGACGACCGGTCCGGCCGCAGCGTCGGCCAGGCGGTCGACCTGGCCCGGCGTCTCGAGACGGCGGCGCTCGCGGGTGGTCGGCACGGCAGCCGCATCGACATCCTGCTCGCGCTCGCGACGGGGAGCGCGGCGCGGGGGGACCGGTCGGATGCGGTGGCGGCGCTCGGCCGCGCGCTCGACCTCGCCGCACCCGAGGGCTGGGTCGGGCCGTTCCGAGCCTTGGCACCTCAGGTGCGTAGCCTCCTCAGGTCAGCCGGTGACACGGGGCACTCCGCGTTCGTGGGGCGGATCCTCGCGAACGGGGAGCCGACCGGCCATGGGCGGGCCTCGCAGGCCTCGTTGGTCGAGCCCATGTCGGAGCGTGAGCTGGAGGTGCTCCGGGCGCTCCGCAGCGACCTCGATGGCCCCGCCATCGCCAGCCAGCTCCACATCTCGCCCAACACGTTCCGGACCCACACCCGCAACGTCTACGCGAAGCTGGGGGTGAACGACCGCAGGGCCGCGGTGCGCGCCGCTGGGGAGCTCGGGCTCCTCTAGCCCCGACGCGGCCGGCGCGCACGCCCGCCAACCGCGAACCACCACCCGAAATCACCAAGCGTGGTGATGCGCGCTCACCAAGCGCGCCCCGAACGTGCGGTCCACGGACGCCCGACCGGTCCCACCAGGGGACGCCGGCGACGACCCGCACGAGGAACGCCATGGCACGACCAGACACCGCGCCCTTCGACGGCGACGGGGCAGGCCACTACGAGATCCGCGTCGTCGGGGGGCTCTCCTCGCGACTGGCGAGCGCCTTCGACGGCATGACCGTGGTGACCACAGGTGACGGGACGACGCGAATCAGCGGACCCGTCCCCGACCAGGCCGGGCTCCATGGCCTGCTCCAGCGCCTCCGGGACCTTGGGCTCGTCCTGGTGTCGGTCTCGCCCACCAACGGCGATGCGGCCGGCACCCAGCGATCCGACCACACATCCCACCACCGACAGGAAGGACGGACATGACCAGCTCCTCGATGCGCAGGACCGCGCTCGTCGCGGGTGTGCTCTACCTCATCACGTTCATCAGCTCCATCCCCGCGGTGCTCCTGCTGGACCCCGCGCTGACCAATCCCGACTACATCCTGGGTGCCGGGGCGGATGGCCAGGTCCGTCTGGGCGCCCTGTTCGACATCGTCAATGCGCTCGCGTGCATCGGCACGGCGGTGGCGCTCTACTCGGTGGTGCGCCGCCAGCACGAGGGTGCCGCGATCGGCTTCGTGGCGACCCGCATCCTCGAGGCGGCCGTGCTCATGGTCGGCACCGTCAGCATCCTCGCGCTCGTGACGCTCCGCGAGACCGGCGCCAACGCCGCCGATGCAACGTCATTCACGGTCGTGGGCCAGTCGCTGGTCGCGGTCCGTGACTGGTCCTTCGCGCTGGGCACCGCGGTGCCCGCGCTCAACGCGCTCCTGCTGGGCTCTCTGCTGTATCGGTTTCTCGCGGCTGGTGCCGCGCGCCATCCCGGCCCCGGGCCTCGTCGGCGCGCCCGTGTTCCATCCTGGGTCATCGGGTACGTCCTGGGCGTCACCGAGGACGGTACCGCGTGGCACGCCATCGGGGTCGCCCCGATCTTCATCTGGGAGCTTGCTGTCGGCCTGTGGATGACGCTCAAGGGCTTCCGCGCCGATGCGCCGCTCATGATCGAGGCAGCCGCAGGAGGACCAGGCAGCGTGTCAGGCCTTGCTGCCAACGAGCCGCACGTCATGGCCGCGGTACTGGGCATGCGGGGCGCTCCCAGAGTTGACATATCACTGCAGAACTGACATGTTGGTAGCATGCTGACAGTTCGGTTCGGTCCTGACGGTCGGATACTGGTGCCCGTTGAACTGCGACGGGCACTCGGCGCCGAGCCCGGTGGAGCCCCTGGTCGCCCGCGTCATCGAGCGTCAACTGGTGATCGAGCGCCGAGCGGATGCCTTGCGACGGGTCCAGGCGCGGTTCGCCAAGCTCGCGGACGGTGTGAGCCTGGCAGCCGAGCTGATCGAGGACCGGCGCCGCGAAGCCGAGGCGGAGGCCTCATGAGCGACGGGGCCGTGGTCGACGCATCCGCCTTGCTGGCCATGCTCCAAGGCGAGCCCGGAACGGATGTCGTCGCGACGATCCTCGCGACGGCGCGCGGCCCCGCCGGAACTGGGCGGAGGTCCTCCAGAAGGCGCGCAGCCATCACGTGGACGCCCGGGACCTGGAGACGGACTCGACGCATCTGGGCGTGACGTTCGCACCCTTCACGACCACGGAGGCGGCGGCCGCCGCCGACCTGTGGCACGAGGGCGGCGCTCGCTGGCACTCGCGGACCGTGCCTGCCTCGCGACAGCCCGAGTCCGCGGGCTGCCCGTGGTCACGGCGGATCGAGCGTGGACGATGCCTCGATCTCGGCGTGGAGGTTCAGCATCCGCTGCCGCGTCAGCCATCCTGGGCGCCCGACGGTCGCCCGTGAATGGCCTGAAGCCGTCTGGCGCACCGGGGTGGGGGAGAAGGAGGCGACGCATCGCCGCGCTCGAAGCGCTCACGCCGGGCGTCGTCCTCCGCGGGCTGCTGCCGAACGCGACCGTCAGCGTCGTCGCGGCCACCTGGTTCGGCGACAACGCGGTCGAGCTGACCTTCAAGGCGCCGGACGGCAAGGTCGCCCAGGAGGTCGTGTTCCGGCACGACGAGCCGCGCCTCGAGGTCGTGGAGGCGGGGCGACCCTGGGCCTTCGACGGCGACGGCGCGACCTTCCGCCTCGTGTCGGAGGCGAATCGCATCCGCCTCGCCCACCTGTTCGACCCGGTCCTCGCGGTCCACACCTCGGAGGTGGAGCTGCTGCCCCACCAGATCACCGCGGTCTATCAGGAGATGCTGCCACGCCAGCCGCCGCGCTTCCTGCTCGCAGACGACCCGGGCGCCGGCAAGACGATCATGACCGGCCTCCTGATCTGGAGCTGGATGGCCCGCGGCGACCTCGCGCGCTGCCTGGTCGTCTGCCCGGGGAGCCTCGCCGAGCAGTGGCAGGACGAGCTGTACCGCCGGTTCGGGCTTCCGTTCGACATCCTCACCAACGACAAGCTGGAGGCCGCCCGCACGGGCAACTACTTCCTGGAGCAGGACCTCGTGGTGGCGCGGCTGGACAAGCTGTCGCGCAACTCCGGACCTCCAGGAGAAGCTCGCGGTCCCGGACGCGCTGGGACCTCATCGTGGTCGACGAGGCGCACAAGATGTCGGCCACCATCTTCGGTGGCGAGCCCAGCTACACCAAGAGATACCGCCTGGGCCAGCTGCTGTCGACCTCACGCGCCACTTCCTGCTCCTGACCGCGACGCCCCCACAACGGCAAGGAGGAGGACTTCCAACTGTTCATGGCGCTCCTCGACGGCGACCGGTTCGAGGGCCGCTCGCGCGATGGCGCGCATGCCGCCGACGCGCTGGACCTCATGCGGCGGATGGTCAAGGAGCACCTGCTCAAGTTCGACGCCACGCCCCTGTTCCCGGGAGCGCATCGCCTACACCGTCCCATACAAGCTACCGGACGAGGAGGCCGAGCCTACGCCCGGGTGACCGCGTACGTGCGGGAGGAGTTCAACCGGGCGGAGGCGCTCCAGAACGACAGGCGGTCGGGCACGGTGGGCTTCGCGCTCACCATCCTCCAGCGCCGCCTCGCATCCTCGCCGGAGGCCATCTACCAGTCGCTGCGCCGCCGTCGCGAGCGTCTGGAGAAGCGGCTTCGCGAGCTGCAGCTGATGCGTCGGGGCGACGAGATCGCCCGTCGGCCTGGGGACGACGTCCCGGAGCTCGACGCGGAGGCGATCGAGGACCTCGAGGACGCGCCGGACGACGAGCTGGAGCAGGCGCAGGACGAGGTGCTTGACCAGGCGACGGCCGCGGCACCATCGCGGAGCTGACCGCCGAGATCGATACGCTCCGCGGCCTCGAGGGCCTGGCCATGCGGGTGAAGCACCAGCGGCGACCGCAAGTGGCGGGAGCTGGCGACGCTGCTGGGCACGCTGTTCACCCCCGCGGCCCTTTCCGGGCAGGCCGAGGCCCCGCGTGCCCTATGGCTCGGGCGAGATTCCGCCACCGGTGGCGTCGCCCCACCAGAAGCTCGTCATCTTCACCGAGCACCGGGACACCCTGACCTACCTCCACCAGCGCATCGAGACGCTCTTCGGGCGCCCGGACGCGTGTCGCCATCCATGGCGGCATGGCCGCGGCGAGCGCGCCAAGGCCCAGGAGCGCTTCCGGACCGACGCCCAGACGGCCGTCCTCCTCGCCACGGACGCCGCAGGGGAGGGCATCAACCTCCAGCGCGCCCACCTGATGGTCAACTACGACCTGCCCTGGAACCCCAACCGCATCGAGCAGCGGCTCGGGCGCATCCACCGCATCGGGCAGGACCAGGTGTGCCACCTCTGGAACCTGGTCGCGGAGGAGACCCGCGAGGGCGACGTCTACCACACGTTGTTCGCCAAGCTGGAGGAGGCGCGCACCGCCCTCGGCGGCCAGGTGTTCGACGTCCTGGGCAAGGTCCAGTTCGAGGGCAGGCTGCTGCGCATCTGCTCGTCGAGGCCATCCGCTATGGCGACCGGCCGATCGTCCGCACGGCTGACGCAGGCGGTCGAGCACGCCCTGGACCAGGACGCGATCCGCGACCTGCTCGACGAGCACGTGCTGGTCCACGACGCGATGGACGCGACGGGTGTCCGGCGCATCCGGGAGGACATGGAGCGCGCCGAGTTGCGCCGGCTCCAGCCCTACTACGTCGAGTCGTTCTTCCTGGAGGCGTTCGGCAGGCTGGGCGGCACGGTCCGCCAGCGCGAGCCGCACCGCTACGAGGTGACCCACGTGCCGGCGCCGGTGCGGGGCCGCGACCGGCTCATCGGCCAGGGCGAGCCGGTCATGGCGCGCTACGAGCGGATCGTGTTCGAGAAGGCGCTCCGGACCGCCGAGGGCAGGCCTCCGGCCGTGTTCGTCCACCCGGGGCACCCGCTGCTCGTGTCGACCATCGACCTGACGCTGGAGCGGCACCGCGACCTGCTCCGACGCGGCACGGTCCTGGTGGACGAGCGCGACCCGGGCACGGACCCGCGGGTCCTGTTCTACCTAGAGCACGCGGTCGCGGACGCGAGCGTCACCCGTTCGGGCGAGCGACGGGTCATCAGCAAGCGGGTGCTGTTCGTGGAGCTGGGCGCCGACGGCACCGCGCGCCACATCGCCTACGCCCCGTACCTCGACTACCGGCCGCTGGCCGCGGACGAGCCGGTCATTGACGCCATCCTCGCCAGGCCCGAGGCCGCCTGGGTCACCCGCGACATCGAGGGCCGGGCGCTGGCGCACGCCATCGAGACCGTCGTCCCCGAGCACCTCGCGGAGGTCCGGGAGCCACGCCTGGCGCTCCTCGCCAAGACCGAGGCGGCGGTCAAGGAGCGGCTCACGCGCGAGATCAACCACTGGGACCACCGCGCCGCTGAGCTGCGGGACCAGGAGCGCGCCGGCAAGCTCAACGCCCGGCTCAACTCCGACGAGGCCGCCAAGCGTGCCGACGGGCTCCAGGCGCGACTCTCCCGGCGCATGGAGGAGATCGCGCTGGAGCGCCAGATCAGCGCCCTGCCGCCCGTCGTGCTGGGTGGCCTGCTGGTCGTACCGGCCGGGCTCATCTCGGCGATGACCGGGTCGCCGCTGCCGACCGCCGCGCGGGTCGCGGACACCCAGGCGTCAGCGGCGCGGGCCCGGGCCGCAGTGATGGCTGCCGAGCGCGCCCTCGGAAACGTGCCGGTAGACCGAGAGTGGGACAGGCTGGGCTACGACATCGAGAGCGCCATCCCGGGGACCGGCAAGCTCCGCTTCCTCGAGGTCAAGGGGCGCGTGAGCGGCGCCGACGACGTGACCGTCACGAAGAACGAGCTGCTGTATGGGCTCCACCAGCCCGACGACCTCATCCTCGCGATCGTCGAGTTCACGAGCGACGACGCGGAGCGCGTCCACTACGTGCGCCGGCCGTTCGAGGGCCTGGGCGTGACCACCGACTTCAACGGCTCGAGCGTGGATATCCCGCTGCGACAGCTGCTTGGCAGGGCAACGGGGCCTGCGTGAACGAACCGTTTGCGACCTTGAGGCCGCGACCACCGGCTGCGCGACCCGCCACGGAATGGACGGGCCGCCTCGGTTGGGCACGACAGTCACCCGCGCCTCCGCGCTCTTCACTGCGAGCTGCTCGCGCAGGTATCTCGCGCAACTACTGCGGCCTGTCTGTCAGTGGTGCCGCTTCCTACAATCCATGGAATGAGGCGGCATTGGCACGAATGACCACTCGTTGGGGCTGCAACCATGGCTGACGAGCCTATCCAAGGGTACCGGCGCTGGCTGCGGGAGCAGTACGACTACGAGGACGGAGTCTCGGACCACGACTACTTCGACTCCGTCGTCAATCGGCTCGAAGCCGTGGTCCGGGAGCCCGGTGGCCTCTGGGACCAAGTCTCGGCCGTCGCACTTGATGCCCACGACTCATACCAGGGCCTTACGCGATACCCCCTTCTCGTGGGCCCTCTGCGGCCGCCTGGGACCAAGAGTTACGAATCGTTCTTCAGCAAGACATTTAGACGGAATAGGCTGGAGAATGTCTCTTGGCCGGCCGAGCCCCCAGACGGCTGGATTGAGCCAAGCAACTGGTTTGAGACAATCCACGACCTGGTTCGAACCACAATTGTGGTTAAGTACCTTGACGGCGTGAAGTTCTTGGCTGACCGCCTTGCGAGCTGGTCCACTACGACCACTTTCAATTGCGATTGGCGGCTTGAGGCAAGGACGGAGGGCTACTATGCAGCTCACCTCAAGTTCTCTTTTCCAGTCACGATTCCTCAGCGGCGTCTTGGCTCGAAGCAGATTGGCGCCTCCCTAGAGGTGCAAATCACAACGCAGCTACAGGAAGTCCTCCGTACCCACCTTCATGGCAGATACGAGAGCAACCGCATGGAACCCACAGTCGACCCACTGGCATGGCAGTGGGACTACAGCCATCCGGAGTTCAGTATCAACTACTTAGGCCACGTTCTGCACTATCTGGAGGGAAAGATCTTGGAAGTACGGGAGAAGGAGCGCTCTAGATGACGGAGGCAATCCAGAGATATCTCGAGGCAATCGATGCGACGGCGACTGTCCGCAAGCGACAGAATGAGTTGCTCGACCTGATGCGTCCTCTATGTCCTGAACCGATCGAGGAGATCTTTCTCACGGACTATCTCGCCGATGGGCTTCGGACCTATGAGAACCTATGGGCCTTCGGCGCGAACTATGTGATGGAGGCCAAGAAGTTCCTGTCGCAGGTGCAGCTGGATCTGACCTGGTACCGGGGCAAGACCAAGTGGGTCGAGTGGACATGGGAGGACTTCGTGCCGCCGGACAGCGTCGAGGCGGGTGCCTCGATGCACGTGAAGACCTCTTTGACGGACGGGCTCGCGTTCGACATGCGAGCAACCGGGCACAATTGCGCGGAACTGTACGACCTAATTCGGCGGAGGGTCTTGCCTGGCATAGGTCCGTCGGCCAAGGATGCCGGGCAGCACTGATTGCGCAGTTCAATTGGTGTCCGTGGCGAGCCGAACCGGTGGTCGCGCGAATGCGCCCATCGGCCCTGGTCTCGGACCACGATCAGCTACTTCCGCTGGCTCCCGCTCCGAACCTCGCGCTGGAGTTCCTTGGATAGCGCCATGGCGTCGGCCTCGGAGAGGTCGCTGCGATCCCGTATCTGCTGGACCACAGCTCCCGCGACCCGGTGGGTCTTCCACGCAGCTTGCCGGCTGACGCCGAGTGCGTCTGCGATGGCACGCCACGACCGATTCTCGGCGCGCGCAGCGGCCACCAGCCGCTCACGCTCCGCCTCGAGGCGGTCGATCTGCTGGCTGACCTCCTCGAGTAGCACGAGCGTTTCTGTGGCACCGCGCTGCTGGTTCATGAATGGTCCAACAATAGGCCCGGAGTTGCAGGTCCGTCAACCGAGGTTGACACAGCTGTGCGCCGCCGAGGGCTTGGGGTGAACGAGACACGATGACCGACTACCCGATGCGAACCCGTCGCAAGCTCATCGAGGTCGCGCTGCCGCTGGACGCCATCAACGCGGCGTCCGCGCGTGAGAAGTCCATCCGGCACGGCCATCCCAGTACGCTCCACCTGTGGTGGGCGCGCCGGCCCCTCGCCGCGGCGCGTGCCGTGATCTTCAGCCAAATGGTGGACGACCCCTCCGAGTACGTCGATGTCCTGCGGGGAGACCCCAAGCTCCGGTGCAGGGCCGAGGGCATCCTCAAGACTCGCCTCGCGGCATGGCAGGAAGCGACCGACCTCGCCCGCAATGCCGAGGGTAGCGGGCTGGAAGTCCCGGAACCGGGACCCAAGCCCACCTTGGACGGGATCCTCGCGGACCAGGAGCGGCAGCGCCTGTTCGAGATCATCGAAGACCTGGTCCTGTGGGAGAACACCACCAACGAGACCGTCCTCCAGGCCGCGCGCGACGAGATCTGGGCGAGCTGGCGGCGTGCCTGTGCCGAGTACGCGGACCACCCGCGCGCCAGGGAGCTGTTCGACCGACACCGCCTGCCCGCGTTCCACGACCCGTTCGCGGGTGGCGGAGCGCTGCCGCTGGAGGCGCAGCGCCTGGGCCTGGAGGCGCACGCCAGCGACCTGAACCCGGTCGCCGTGCTCATCAACAAGGCCATGATCGAGATCCCGCCCCGCTTCGCCGGCAAGCCGCCCGTGAACCCCGAGTCACGCGCGAAGGCGGGCCACTCAGGGACATGGAACGGGGCGCAGGGACTGGCGGCCGATGTCCGCTACTACGGCCAGTGGATGCGTGACGAGGCCCAGCGGCGCATCGGCCACCTCTATCCGCCGATTGAGGTCACAGCCCAGATGGCGCAGGACCGGCCTGACCTCAGGCAGTACGTGGGCCAGCGCCTCACGGTCATCGCCTGGCTGTGGGCACGCACAGTGAAGAGTCCCAACCCCGCGTTCGCACAGGTGGACGTGCCGCTCGTCTCGACATTCATGCTCGCGACCAAGCCGGGCAAGGAGGCATACGTCGATCCGGTCATCGAGGGCGGCGGCTACCGGTTCGCGGTCAAGGTCGGCAGGCCGAACGACCCAAGAGCGGGCGAAGAACGGCACCAAGCTCTCGCGCGGCGCGAACTTCGAATGCCTGATGTCCGGCGCGCCCATGTCACCTGCGCACATCTACGGCGAAGCGCGAGCCGGAAGGATGGGCGCCCGACTCATGGCCATCGTGGCGGAAGGCGAGCGCGGACGCGTCTATCTCTCGCCGACGCCGGAGCACGAGGCGGTCGCCCGGACGGCTGCGCCCGAGTGGCAGCCGGAGCTGGCGATGCCCAACAACCCGCGGTGGTTCTCGCCGCCCATGTACGGCCTGACGACCTACGGAGACCTTTTCACCGACCGCCAACTCGTGGCGCTGACCACCTTCTCGAACCTCGTCGGCGAGGCGATGGCGAAGGTCCGCCGTGACGCCCTCGCCGCCGGTCTGTCCTACGATCCCACGCCCCTCCGCGATGGCGGCACCAGCGCCACCGCCTACGCCGAAGCGGTCGGTGTGTACGTATCGGCCGCCACAAGTCGCATCGCGAACTACGGCTCGACGCTATGCACGTGGCATCCGGGCATCAAGTACGAGACGGTGACGAGCACATTTGGGCGACAGGCACTGCCGATGGCTTGGGATTACGCGGAGAGCAACTCGCTCTCGAACTCCTCCGGCAACTGGCTGGGAGGCACCGAGGGCATAGCGAAGATCGCGGCGGACCTCCCTGCCAGGTCGATTGCACGGGCTGGTCAGGCGGATGCGGCCACGATTGCGAATCTTGGTGACAGGATCGTCTCGACGGACCCGCCGTACTACGACAACATCGGCTACGCGGACCTGTCGGACTACTTCTACGTCTGGCTGCGGCGCTCGCTGCGGCCCACATATCCGGAGCTCTTCGCCACGCTCGCGGTCCCGAAGGCTGAGGAACTGGTGGCCTCGCCTTGTCGCCATGGCGGCAAAGAGCAGGCGGAGGCGTTCTTCCTCGACGGTATGACGCAGGCGGTGCATCGGCTCGCCGAGCAGTCACATCCGGGCTTCCCGGTCACCATCTACTACGCCTTCAAGCAGTCCGAGAGTGATGGTGCCGCCGGCACTGCAAGCACCGGCTGGGAGACCTTCCTGGATGCCGTGATTCGTGCGGGGTTCGGCATCAGCGGCACCTGGCCCGTGCGGACCGAGTACACGGGGAACCTGAAGAAGGTGGTTGCCGCCCTCGCGTCGAGCATCGTGCTTGTCTGTCGTCCGCGCGATCCATCCGCTCCCACTGCCACCCGCCGCGAGTTCGTCGCCGCCCTCAAGTCGGAGCTGCCGGAGGCGCTCGCACATCTCCAGCGCGGCAACATCGCACCCGTGGACCTCGCCCAGGCGGCCATCGGCCCCGGTATGGCGGTGTACACCCGCTACGCGCGGGTGGTCGACGCGGAGGGCGGGCCCGTGCCCGTGCGCGATGCCCTGGCGCTCATCAACCAGACCCTGGACACCGTGCTCGCAGAGCAGGAGGGCGACTTCGACGCCGACAGCCGCTGGGCGATCGCGTGGTTCGAGCAGAACGGCTTCGACGAGGGCGCCTATGGCATCGCCGAGACGCTCTCCAAGGCCAAGAACACCAGTGTCGCCGGGCTCGCGGAGGCCGGCATCCTTGAATCGGCGCACGGCAAGGTGCGGCTCCTGAAGCCCTCGGAGCTCGACCCGGCGTGGGATCCCGCGACGGACGCTAGGCGCCCCGCGTGGCAGGCGGTCCACCAGCTCGTGCTCGCTGCCGAACAGGGCGAGTCGGCATTGGCGGCCCTGATTGCCAAGCTCGGGCCGGAGGCGGACACCGCCCGCGAGCTGGCGTATCGGCTCTACGTCCTGTGCGAACGCAAGAAGCGCGCCACGGAAGCGCTCTGGTACAACGGCCTGGTCCAGAGCTGGCCGGAAGCGGTGCGTCTGGCGTCCGCATCATCCGTGGACGCCCCGATCCAGGGCCGACTCTTTGGCGAAGGGTAGCGCTCCGCGACTCCCAGACGGGTCGAGAACGAGCCTCTTCCCTCGACGCCGTGTGCGTGAAGCTCGTCTGAGAGCGAGTCCCTCCGGGACGCGCCTGGATCCTGGCGGTCCCGACTCCGTTTAGGGCCTGTAGAGCGCAGCGTCCTCCTCACTAATTCCGAGGGCCTTGAGGAGTGCCGCGTAGAGCGCTCTCACCACCTTCGCCTGAGCCTTGTCCAGCAGTCGGCGATCCGGCGACTCGTCCTCATCGTAGGCGCGGAGGACCTCCGCTGCGACGTTCAGGTGGCTCGGGTCCTTCACGCGGACCTTCCTCGCCCAAGCACTGACCGCGGCAGGTCTGCCCCTGACGCCGATGTCGGCCGCCGTGATGCTTTTGTCGGTGACGCCCCAGGCGTGAAGGCATGTGTTGATCGCATCCACGTATCGGGACGCATCCAGCAGGTCCTCGACGCAGCGTCCCCCCGGGATCGTGACGATGCGCGCCGTCTTGACGCCAAGGTCCTTGAGGGTCTTCGCGATCTCCCTGCCGGACTCATCCCCGTCGACGAGGAACGCGACGTGGACGGCCTCATCGGACATCCGGGCCAGCTCTGGCCTGCTGGCCTCCGAGAGCCGACCGACCATCTGGAACGGCGGACCGTGCTCAGGGCGGGCCTCGCGGAGCAGGGACGGCAGGATGAGGGGGTCCGCCGGCCCTTCGCAGAAGACAACATGGCGAGCGGGGGCCAGCTGCACGCTCGTGGCCCCCATCGCCCTGAGCAGCGGCGTGACCCCGTGACCGGACTGCATCCAGGCGTTCTCGATGACGCTTCGGGCTCCTGGGCCTGGGATCACGGCGCGGACGCCCCTTCCGATGTCCTGGGGCAGGCAGCCGACAGAGTGGGTCGTGTAGATGACCGAGGCGGCGTCCCGCTGCTGCTCGAACATCCGGAGCAGATCCGCTTGCGCGTCGTAGTGCAGGTGGGTCTCGGCCTCATCGACCAGGAGCACGGGCGGAACCTTCCGATCCCACCCTTCGAGGAACACCCGGAGCGCGATGAAGGTCCGGAAGCCATCACTGCGGTCCTGGAGCGCATGGAAGACCGCCCCGCTCGACGACACCACCAGACGGAGCTGCGTGTCCTTCCGATCGATACCGACCCGGATCTGCCGGTCCTGGCTCCAGTCGGTCTGCATGATCCTGGTGAGGGTACTCTCGGCCGAATCGATGAGGTCCTTGATCCTCCCCGACTCGTCCGCCTGGATCGCGTTGAGCAGCGCCTGTCGATTGAGCCCCGCGGCAGCCAGGAGGTTCGTGAAGGCCCCGTCCTCGGGCGACTCCGCCAGGTCGTTGGCGGTCCGCAGCTCGCGGTCCTTGGTGTCGAACGTCAGGAACTGCGGTACTCGACCAGAGAGTGTCCGAGCGAGGGCCACCGAGTTGGGGCGAGACTCGACCTCAGCGGTCGCGTCGAGGCTGGAGCCCAGTCGCTTCAGGACCGATTGCTGCGCCTTCGTGAGCCCCTCGCCACGTTCGAGCGATGCCACCTGCTCGACCGCTTCGTGCAGGGCGGTGATGGTCTCGGCAGGGAGGTCTGCCGCGTTCGACCCCAAAGCGATCGCAAGTGCCTCGAGTCGAGCCCGCGCCTCGTCGTCGAGCGTCGGAGACCTCTTCTCGTCTGCCAACATCGATTTCACGGCATCGGACGAGTCCTTCCGGGGTCGTCGCGGGCGCACGATCACGGGCGCCAGCGTGTATTGCCGCGGGCCATCCCGACGCTTCTCGACGATCAGCCACCTGGCCGCGGTGTCACCCGGCTCGACCCCGATGGATCTCCGGTCGTCGTCGTTCAGACGCAGCCTGAGCGTCAGTGTGGCGCCCTGCGAGCGGACATCCGAGTTCACGGCCTGTTTGCGGATCGGCTCGTCGTCGTTGAGGAGCGAGAGTGCTTCCAGAATCGAGCTCTTACCTGCCTCGTTCGGGCCGACGATCGCGACGACGTTGCCCTCGAGATTGACCCAGGTGTCGGCGAATCGACGGAACCCCTTGAGCGTCAGAGACCGGAGTTGCACGTCAGCTACCTTCGAGCAGGGCACCGGGACTGGGCCGGTGCCGGAGCCATCCGCAGGGCGCGTTCGCGGGAACATAGCTCATCCGCCCCCATACGAGGACTCTTCTCGTGCCCCAAGCGTGGGAGGTCGGACCTCTGTGTCCGACGCCCGGACGTCACGTGGCCCCACGATTCGATCCTCGCGCTCTTGACCATGCCGCGTGATGCGGCTATACAGGAAACATGAAAGCAACCATCGATGTCCCAGACGCGCTCTATCGGCGAGTGAAGGCTCGTGCGGCCCTCGATGGGCGCGCCGTGCGGGATGTGACCATCGAACTCTACGAGCGGTGGCTTGTCGGGGAGGATGGCGGCATCGACCGCATCAGCCGCCGCCATGGACGACTGGCTGGCGCGCTGGAAGGACCTGGGCGACCGGGTCCAGCAGGCGTCGATCGACCCACGACCGCTCGAAGCGAGATCATCATCAGCGAGCGTCGCTGAGTGCTGGTCGTGGATGCGTCGGTCTTGGTGGCCGCTGCGTTCTCGGACGAGGTCGCGCATCCCATCGCCACCGCGTTCCTGCACGCCGGCTGCAGCCGGGGTGGTCGTTCGCGAGCCCTCGATGGCGGTCGTGGAAGTGACGGCGGGGATCGTGCGCCGGAGCGGCGACGTGGAACTGGGGAAGGAGGCGGTCGATGCTGCTCGGGCTTCCGGGTGTGGTGATCCATGACCTGGGCTTGACCGATGCCCTGACCGCGGTTGGGGTGGCATCCCAGTTGCGGCTTCGGGCCGCGGATGCCGTGTACGCTGCACTCGCCGACGCGTGGCCGGGACGCTCGTCACACTCGACACCGAGCCTCGGGCGGGCTTCCGGGCTGATCGACGCATGTACGCCCGAAACATGGCTGACGCGTGGAGCGGCCTAGGCGATGGCGACGACCAACAACGAGCGGGTCGGCAAGGCGCTCGACCTGCTCAAGGCGGGCCTGGGCCCTTCATCGAGCGGGAGCTGCGCAGCAAGTACGGCGCCCGTGCCGAGGAGGAAGCTCGGCGCCAGGTCCTGAGCGACCGCCTCAACGTCAGCCGGCCGGTCGTCGACTGGGACACCGCGGCACTGCTCGCGCTCATGTGGGACGCCTGGAACGAGGTGTTCCGGCCGTGCTCGGCCAGGCCGAGCGGACGTACGTGAGCGAGCTGCGGCGCGTGCGCACCGCTGGGCGCACCAGGAGCCGTTCAGCGGCGACGACGTACCGCGCGCTCGATACCGCGGCGCGCCTCCGACCGCTGTCTCGGCGCCCCAGGCGGACGAGGTCGAGCGGATGAAGCAGGAGCTGCTCCGGTCCGCTTCGACGAGCAGGCCCGCACCGAGCGTCGCAAGGCCGGCACCGCGATCGACAGCCAGGCGACCGGCACGCTCAAGCCGTGGCGCGAGGTGGTCCAGCCGCATCGCGACGTCGCCTCGGGCAGTACCAGCAGGCGGAGTTCGCCGCGGACCTGTGGCAGGTCCACATCGGCGAGGGCTCGGTCGAGTACCGCGACCCGGCGGAGTTCTTCCGACGCACGTATCTCACCGCATCGCTCCGCGACCTGCTCGCTGGCGGCGTCAGGCGGCTCGCAGGGTTGGGCGCCGACCCGGTGGTCCAGCTCCAGACCAACTTCGGCGGTGGCAAGACCCACTCGATGCTCGCGCTCTACCACCTGCTCGGCGGCACCCCCGCGACCGAGCTGGTGGGTGCCGAGGAAGTGCTCAAGGCCGCGGGCGTGGCCACCCTGCCCAAGGTCAACCGGGTCGTGCTCGTCGGCAACAAGCTCTCGCCCGGCAACCCCGTGACCAAATCCGACGGAACCGTCGTGCGGACGCTGTGGGGCGAGCTCGCCTGGCAGCTCGGCTTCGCGCGGGGTGGAGCGGCCGAGGCCCGTCGCGCGTACGACCGGATCCGGGCCGACGACGAGCGAGCCACGAGCCCCGGCGACGCGCTGCGCGAGCTGTTCGAGGACTACGGCCCGGCGCTCGTGCTGGTGGATGAGTGGGTCGCCTATGCCCGCCAGCTCCACGACCAGGGCGACCTCCCAGGGGGCCCCTTCGAGACCCACTTCACGTTCGCCCAGGCGCTCACGGAGTCCGCGAAGGCCGCGAACCGCTGCTTGCTCGTCATCAGCCTGCCGGCGTCCGATACCACGGGTCGCCCCGCGGTCGCCGACGACGTCGAGGTCGGCGGGGAGCGCGGTCGGGTCGCGCTGGACCGCCTGCGCAACGCGGTCGGCCGGGTGAGGCCTCCTGGCGCCCCGCCAGCGCCGAGGAGGGGTTCGAGATCGTCCGGCGGCGGCCGTTCGAGCCAATGGCCGCGCGCGAGCAGTTCACCGCGCGCGACGGCGTCGCACGTGCCTTCTCCGAACTGTACCGGACCCAGCAGCAGGAGTTCCCGCCCGAGGCCCGCGACGCGGACTACGAGAAGCGCCTCCGCGACGCCTACCCCATCCACCCCGAGGTGTTCGACCGGCTCTATTCGGACTGGTCGACGCTGGTCAAGTTCCAGCGGACGCGCGGCGTGCTGCGGCTCATGGCCGCGGTCATCCACTCGCTGTGGGAGTCGGGCGACCGCAACCTGCCATCCTGCCCGCCAACATCCCCATCGACGACAAGCGTGTCCAGTTCGAGCTCACCCGCTATCTCCTCGACAACTGGGTGCCGGTCATCGAGAAGGACGTCGACGGGCCATCGGCGCTCCCTGGCCGCATCGATGCGGAGGTGCCCAACCTGGGGCGCTACGCCGCGACCCGGCGCGTGGCCCGGACCATCTACCTCGGCTCGGCGCCGACCGCGGGGTCGCCAACCGGGGCGTGGAGGACCGGCGATCAAGCTGGGCTCGGCGATGCCCGGGGAAGCGCCCGCGATCTTCGGCGACGCGCTCCGGCGCCTGTCCGCCGCCGCCACCTACCTCTACCAGGACGGGGCGCGCTACTGGTACTCGACCCAGCCCACCGTCACCAAGCTCGCGGACGACCTCGCGGAGCAGCTCCGGCGCGAGCCCGACAAGGTGGCGGCGGAGACGACAAGCGACTGCGGGAGGACGTGCGCAAGCCGGGGGACTTCCGCCGCGTGCACGTGTCGCCGCACGGCGGCCAGGATGTCGCTGACGACCAGGATGCGCGCCTGGTCGTGCTCTCGGCCGAGCACCCGTACTCCAAGGAGACGGGCTCGCGGGCGGAGGAGGAAGCCAAGCGGGTCCTGGCGCAGCGGGGAGGCGCGCCCCGGCTGTTCCAGAACACCTTGGTGTTCCTCTCGGTGGACGCCGCGAGGCTCCAGGACCTCGACGAGGCGGTGAGGCGGTACCTCGCGTGGCAGTCCGTGGTCGAGCAGCGGGAAACGCTCGACCTGTCGCCGCATCAGCTTCGTCAGGCGCAGACGCAGCTCGAGACTGCCAGTGCCACGGTGGCCGCCCGGCTACCCGAGGCCTACCAGTGGCTACTCGTGCCCACCCAGGACAAGCCCACGGACGCGATGCGGTGGGAGGCGGTTCGGCTGAGCGGCACCGACGGGCCTGCGGTGCGGGCGTCCAAGAAGCTCCGTGGTGACGAGCTGCTGCTCACCGGTCTTGCAGGAACGCGCCTGCGCATGGAGCTCGACCGGGTGCCGCTGTGGCGCGGCGACCACGTATCGATCCGCCAGCTCGCCGAGGACATGGCGCGCTATGTCTACCTGCCGCGGCTCGCCGGTCCCGACGTGCTCGTGGAATCCGTGCGCGACGGCCTCGGGCTGCTGCTCTGGCAGCAGGAGGGCTTCGCATACGCCGACTCGTTCGATGAGGCGGCCGGACGGTATCGCGGCCTCCGTGGCGGCCAGCTCGTCAACATCTCCGAGAGCGACATGTCAGGCTACTCGTCCGCCCCGAGGTCGCGCTCGCGCAGCTTGAGCGCGAGAAGCCCTTCGACAAGCCCATGGAGCCGGTACCGCCGGTGCCGCCCGTTGCCCGAGGTGGAGGTGCGGACTCCACGCTCGAGCCCGCCGCCCCGGCGCTCCCGACGCGCTACCACGGCACCGTGCGCCTCGACCCCGCCCGCACCGGCCGCGACGCCGGTCGTATTGCCGATGAGGTCATCTCGCACCTGGTCGGCCTCGTCGGTGCCGATGTGACCGTCACCCTGGAGATCGAGGCCCGCGTGCCGTCAGGTATGACGGACCACGTCCAGCGCGTGGTCACCCAGAACGCCCGCGACCTCAAGGTCTCCGGCGGCTTCGAGGCGGAGTAGTGGTATCGATGTCGCCCGGAATCCGGACGGCTTGCTCGGCGCCTCCGGACGTCGATGGCGTAGTGCTTCCAGTCAAAGAACCGTTTGTGGATTGGCATCGACGCGACCATCTCACGTCGTACTCCGAGACGAGGCGCAAGACCGGCTCCGGCTTCACCGTGCGCTGTTGAAGCACACGGTCGAGACCGATGATGACCATTTGGAGAGCAGCGGCCTGGCGGCCCAAACGAACGATCCAGCCGGAGCATGTCAGCACCGATGGCGATTAGCACAGCAGTCGCAAGTACTTGTGCAGCCACCGTGACCACGCCGGCGTCCGTGGGCAACGCGAATACCACGTAGACCGCGACGCATCCAACCACGCCGATAGCAAGCAAGACGGTTGTGAGAACACGTCGCATCTCGAGCCACAGGCAGCGCGTGTAGAAGGCGGACTCCAGCTTCATCTCAGCCAACCGTTTGGCACCCGGGGCCTCCGTGGAGGCGTAGTAGGTGGGGTCGAGTGGGCTCGTGTCAGCCTCAGCGAGTTTCTTGGCGCCAACGCGCCGGCGCCAGTCGTCGAGTTGGGCGGCATCCAGCGGCCACCCCAAGCCGTCCGACAAAGCCGCTTGCCGGTTCATCGTCTGGGCTGCCTCGTGGCGGCTCTCCGCGTCGAGTCGCAGTGCGTAGGCGGGAACCAGCAGCACGAGGCCAACGATGGCCGCGAACGCCGCGGCCCCGCCGCTGATGAATGTGGCTGCTATGCCGCTGCAGACAACGCTCACCGCCTCTAGTCCGAGCGCGACATACCATCGATGAGCGGCCTGATCGAAGAGAAGTCCCGCCAAGCGACGTAGGTTCGCTGCGACCGGGTCAGCCATAGGTAGGAAAGAACTCGCCGAGCAGGTCCTTCGATCGGGATGGCGATGAATGCCTTGTCCTCAACTGCATGTGCCCTCGCAGCCACGGCTGCCGCGACTCTTGCTTTGGCCATCGCTCGCGACCGGCGTGTTGGCGGCGGCCCTTCGTCCAAGTACGCGTCCACCCGCTCGCCGCGAACCGGCTCACGCACGGCTCCTGCAAGCCGATCCTCCAACTCACCCAGGAAGGCGTTCAGCATCGACTCAGCATGTAAAGCCCTGACGGTAGGACTTGTACCTTTCGTACATCAGGCACTCAAGATGGAAGCTTCGGATTGGCCACCCTTGGTTGCGGTTCCATCCCTTGACCATCTTCACCAGCGGGATGAACGTGTTCCCCATCGCCTTGTTCACCGTGGTCATCCTGGCGGCGAACTCAATGGCATCCGTATCAAGCCATCGACGCTGATAGGTGTCAGGATCTTGTAATAGCCGGTGTTGTACTGGAACGCAGGCACCACATCGAGGCGGAACTCCGAGAACGACATCGCCTCAGGAGTACCTCCGGTCCCACCAGGGGGCACGTGCCGGAGCGGGAAGCCGCTCTCAAGCCTCCGGCCGGCCCAAGGCGTCCGGCGCCGTTCTGTCCACAGCAGCGGCTATGGCATGCCACCATCGGCCAGGTCCGTTTCATCCGGGTGGAGGACGAGAAGGCGCTTGTCCAAGGGCCGGATGGTGCATACCACAGGGTGCCCCCGTCAGAGCTCGTAAACTGGAAGATGCGGCCTGGGGCGCCATCTGCCCCGCCGAAGAAGCGGAAGCAGCGGGCGCTCGGCGCCTGGCGCCCGCTCTGGCCCGACGAACCGGAGCCGCCGCCCGCCGCCCCCAACGAGTGGAATGCCGAGTCGTTCCTCGCGAAGCGCGGGTACAGGGCGGGCGGCCACGGGCTGCGTGACGACCAGCGTTGGACCATCCTCCAGGGCGCCGTGGCGTCGTTCGGGGTCGAGGTGGTCCTGCGACACCTGAGAGTGCAGGTGGCCCTACGAAAGGGGCAGCGCAACGGACCAACTAAGTTCGCGCAGGCCATCGCAGACTGGGAGCTCGACATCGCCCGGCTCAACAAGACCTATCGGTGACGAGGTCAGCGCCTGCACGGCCCACCTGTCCAACGAGTGGTCGGTGGCGAAATAGGGGCGGCGTCAGCCCCACCGAAAGGGAGCTCGACGCCAGCTAAGACTCGCGTTGTCAATACCCCTAGCCAGTATCGACTTTCACGCTCAGCGACCCCTTGTCAAGACCTTGTCAAGGGGGTAGACTCCGGTTTGGACGCCTTGTCAAGACTTGACAAGGCACAACGTGTGTCCGGCGCTGGACGGGACGCCCCGGACACGAACTCTCAGCCGGTTCTCAGGGTCGCCCCACAGGCTCCGCACCGGCGCCATCTCTGACCAGGAGGTCATCCCCACGTCCGTCGGCACCGCCGCCGAGGTCAAGCAGAAGTTGGACCTCGTCGAGTACATCGGCGAGACCATCCAGCTGCGCAAGGCCGGCACCACCTACAAGGGCCTGTGCCCCTTCCATGGGGAGCGCACGCCCAGCTTCGTCGTGACCCCCGCGCGGGAGACGTGGCACTGCTTCGGCTGCGGCCTGGGCGGCGACATCTTCAGTTTCGTGATGCAGCGCGACGGCGTCGACTTCCCGACCGCCCTGCGCACGCTGGCGGGCCGGGCGGGCGTCGAGATCTCCGAGCGGACCACCCGCGAGGACGCCCAGCGCAAGCGGCTCCGGGACGCGCTCGAGGCCGCGGTCGCCTTCTACCACACCGTTCTGACCCAGCACGCCGCGGGCGAGCCCGCGCGCGCCTACCTCCACGAGCGTGGCTTCACGGACCAGACCATCACCACCTTCCAGCTGGGCTGGGCGCCCGACTCGTGGGACGCGACCACCAACGCGCTCATCTCCAAGCGCCAGCTGACGGAAGCTGACCTGCTCGGCGCCGGTCTGGTCAACAAGAGCAACCGCGGCAGCCGCAACGGCCGGGGCGTGTTCGACCGGTTCCGGGCGCGGATCATGTTCCCCATCCGGGACGCCCAGGGCCAGCCGACCGGCTTCACGGGGCGCGTCCTGCCGGGCGGCGAGCCGCAGACGGACCGCGAGCCCCGGCCCAAGTACATGAACACGCAGGCGACGCTCCTGTTCGACAAGAGCCGCACCATCTATCTCATCGACAAGGCCAAGTCCGCCATCCGCAAACAGGGGCGCGTGGTCCTGGTCGAGGGCAACACGGACGCGCTCATGGCGCACCAGGCGGGCTTCGAGAACGTCGTGTGCTCCATGGGCACCGCACTCACCCCGGGCCAGGTCGAGCTGCTCACGCGCTACGCGCCCCGCATCGCGCTGGCCTATGACGTCGACTCGGCGGGGCAGGGGGCGGCGACCTTCGGCGCCACGGAGCTCACCGCGCTCATCGGCCAGATCGAGCGCTCCGAGCACAAGGGCCGCCTGACGGACGTGGACGTGGTCCGGCTCCCCGAGGGCAAGGACCCCGACGAGGTCATCCGCGACACGCCCGAGACCTGGCGCCTGGCCACGGAGCAGCCGCAGCCCATCATGGAGTTCCTCATCGACCGCGCCGCGGAGCGCGCGGACATCCGCAGCGTCCCCGGTCGCCAGCGGTTCGTCGCGTCGGTGCTGCCCACGCTCCGGACCATCACCGACCCGGTCCGCCGGGACGGCTATCTGCTGCTGCTGTCCCGCCGCTCGGGCGTGGACGAGCGGATCCTCCGCGAGGCGCTCGCCCGCCCCGAGGCGGAGGGTGGTCGGCAGCCCGGCGACCACGCGGGCACCCGGATCAGCCTCGATGCCGTCCTCGCCAGCCCCGGCGCCCTCGACCCGCGCTCGGTCGACCGGTCCCTGGACGCCACCGACAAGTCGTTCCTGCGGCTGCTGCTCCTGCGACCCGCGCTCATCCCGACTGCCCAGGCACGCCTGACGCCCGACTCGCTCACCACCACCCCGGCCCGGGAGCTGTACCGCGCCCTGCTCGCCGCCCCGCAGCCCTTCGACCGCACGGCCTTCCTGGCCAGCCTCGAGCCCACGCTGGAGGCGGTGGCCCGGACGCTCTACGCCGCCAACGACCCGCTGCCCGACTCGGAGGACGGCGTCCGCCAGGCGCTGGAGCAGACGCTCCTGACGTTCGAGAAGGCCCGTCTCTCCGAGGAGTACGAATTCAAACGAGCTGAGCTCAGTGAGGCACAGGCCGTCGGGGACGACGCGTCCGAGCACCGCCTGCAACGAGAGGTCCTCGAACTGACTGAGCGCAGATTGCGACTTGACCGGGGGCAGAGGGACACCTCGCTGCTGGCCAACCGACGACGACCCACACCCACCCACGAGACCGCACCTGGAGGGCACCCATGACCGCCGCAGACCCCACCGACAAGCTGCTCGTCGCCTCCGTCCTGGAGCGCGGCAAGCGCCGTGACATCGATGACGATCTGGTCAAGGACAAGGACGACGACGAGGACGAGGAGGGCGGCCGACCGGGCGCCGACGAGGGCCTCGCCGCCGAGCTGGGCGTCGACGTGGCGGTGGCCGAGGCCGACCGCCAGCCCTGGGAGGAGCCGCCCGCCAAGCTGGACGCGGCCGAGCAGGAGGAGCCCACCCCCGAGGAGCTGGAGCAGCTCCAGGCGGACATGGTCGGCATCGACGACCCGGTCCGGATGTACCTCAAGGAGATCGGCAAGGTCCCCCTCCTCAACGCCGAGGAGGAGGTCGTGCTCGCAAAGTCCATCGAGCTGGGCGAGCAGATCGTCGAGGAGCCCTGGAAGGCCGTCCTGTCGCTCTGGGAGTGGACCAAGAACGACACCGAGCGGAAGACCCGCACCAAGTACCCGCAGCACCAGCTGCCCTACAAGGACGAGACCGACCGGATCGTCCGGGGCGCGTTCGGCGCCGCGGCGGGCGATGGGCTGCTCCAGGCCGCCCCGGAGGCGGTGACCAAGGAGATCAACAAGGCGCAGCGCGCCAACCCCGCCCCGTCGGACGCCACCAAGGGCCACATCAAGGACGCCAAGGCGCACGTGCACGCCTTTGGCGAGGCGCCCACGGCCGAGGCGTTCCGGGACCTGGTCGACTGGTCGTACATGGTCGTCCACAGCGGCGACCTGGAGGCCCGCGACAACCCCGGGCTGCGCGCCGTCTACGACTGGACGCAGGCGCTGGCCCACGAGTCGCTCCAGCGCTGGATCCTGGCCGGCAAGGACGAGGCGATCCTGGCCGAGATGGGCTGGGACCCGGAGATGAGCCAGGCGCACATCAAGGCCCGCGACCGACGCGGCGTCCTGGTGCGCATCGGCAAGGAGGGGCGCGAGAACCTCACGTCCGCCAACCTGCGGCTCGTGGTCTCCATCGCCAAGAAGTACATCGGCCGTGGCATGAGCTTCCTGGACCTCATCCAGGAGGGCAACATCGGCCTCATCCGAGCGGTCGAGAAGTTCGACTACGAGAAGGGCTTCAAGTTCTCCACGTACGCCACGTGGTGGATCCGGCAGGCCATCACGCGCGCCATCGCGGACCAGGCGCGGACCATCCGGATCCCGGTCCACATGGTCGAGACCATCAACCGACTCATCCGCGTCTCGCGTGGCCTGCTCCAGGAGCTGGGTCGCGAGCCCACGGTCGAGGAGATCGCGGAGGCGATGTCCCGCGGCCAGGAGGTCGTGGTCACGCCCGACAAGGTCCGCGAGATCATCAAGGTCTCGCAGGAGCCGGTGTCCCTCGAGACGCCCATCGGCGAGGAGGAGGACTCCCACCTGGGCGACTTCATCGAGGACCGGGCGGCCTTGGCGCCTGCCGAGGCGGCCTCCCACCAGCTGCTCAAGGAGCAGGTGGAGGCGGTGCTCGACTCGCTGTCGGGTCGCGAGCGGCGGGTGCTCCAGCTCCGCTTCGGCCTCGAGGACGGGCGCGCCCGGACGCTCGAGGAGGTGGGCAAGGAGTTCAACGTCACCCGCGAGCGGATCCGCCAGATCGAGGCCAAGGCGCTCCGCAAGCTGCGGCATCCGAGCCGGTCGCGGAAGCTCAAGGACTACCTCGAGTGATCGAGACGAGACGCGAGTTCGTTGCGACGCCGGCGCCCACGCTGGGTGCCGGCTCGCGACTGGAGTCGATCGTCGTGCGGCCATCGACGGGCGAGCGGGTCTCGGTGGACCAGGCCCGGCTCGACCCGGCGTTCGGGGTCGAGGGTGACGACTGGCTGACCCGCGGCAGCAGCATGACGCCCGACCGGAGCGCCATGCCCGAGTGCCAGGTGACGCTCATCAACGTCCGGGTGCTGGAGGCGATCGAGCCCGACCGCGCCCGGTGGGCCTTGGCGGGCGACCAGCTCCACGTGGACCTGGACCTGTCGGTCGATGTGCTGCCGTCCGGGACGCGCCTGGCAATCGGGTCGGCGGTGCTGGAGATGTCCGAGCTGCCGCACACGGGCTGCGCCAAGTTCAGCGCGCGGTTTGGCAGCGACGCGCTCCGCTGGATCAACACGCCAGACGGGCGGGCGGCGCGACGACGCGGCGCCAACGCCCGGGTCGTCCAGGCGGGCGTGGTCCGCGCCGGGGACGTCATCCGGGTGGCCGACCCGGCGTGACCTTGGCGTTCGACCACCTGGTGGTGGGGGGGCCTCGCTGGAGACTGGGCGGGCCTGGGCGCTGGAGGTGCTTGGGGTCGAGCCCTTGGTGGGTGGCCGCCACGCGTTCATGGGCACCCACAACCTGGTCATGCGGCTGGATGCCTCGGCCGAGGCGTACCTGGAGATCCTCGCCGTGGATCCTGAAGCGGCGGGGCCTGGGCGGGCTCGGTGGTTCGGGCTCGACGAGCCAGGCGTGGCGGCGGGTCTGGGGTCCGGTCCGCGGCTCCTGGCCTGGGTGGCCCGGAGCGATGACCTGGAGGGGGATCGGGCGGGACTGCTGGCGGCTGGCTTCGACCCGGGGCCGGTGTTCGCGGCCGAGCGGGACACGCCCACCGGGGTGCTCCGATGGCGGATCACGATCCGCGACGATGGCGCGCGGCTGGCGGGTGGCGCCGTGCCGACGATCATCGCGTGGGACACGCCATCGCCCGCGGTGACGCTGCCAGCGAGCGGGGTGTCGCTCGAGCGGTTGGTCGTGCGCGGCGGTGCTGGGCTCGGGGCAGTGCTCGTGGCTGCCGGCGCCCAGATGGAGGAGGGGACCGGCCCAGCGCTCCGTGCTCGGTTGGTCGGTCGTGGTGGCGAGGTCGAGTTGACGGTCCTCTCAAGCCGCGCGTAAGCGTCCGATAAGGGCGCCCGGCCAACCTGTGCGTGGTGGCCAACCAGGAGCGACCTCGGGACCGTGGCTCGCGCATCGCACGCGAGCAGCTGTTCCGCATGGCGCACGAGGCCCGGGGCGCACGGACCCAGTTGGGCATGAGCCAGCGCGAGGTCGCCGACTCCGTACGCATCGACCCGTCCTGGGTGTCGAGGCTTGAGCGCGGCAAGGCCGAGAACGTGTCGGTCGCCACGATGTCCCGGATCCTCGCGGTCCTGGGCCTGCGGCTCTCGCTCCGTGCCTACCCGGACGATGAGGAGGTCCGCGACGAGGCGCACGCCCGACTGCTCGCCAGGTTCCTCAAGCGCCTTCCCGAATCCGTGGGCAGGGCGCTGGAGGTCCCGTTCCCGACGCATGGCGATCGCCGGGCGTGGGATCTCAGGCTGCGCATCGAGGCCGAGGCGTGGGGCGTCGAGGCCGAGTCCCACCTCCGAGACTTCCAGGCCACGCTGCGCAAGGCCAAGATCAAGGCGCGCGACGGCGAGGTTGACGGCCTCATCCTGCTGCTCGCGGACACGCGGCACCATCGGGCCCTCATCGAGGAGCATGTGTCGCTCATCCGAGCCGAGTTCCCCGTGGATGGCCGCGTCGCCCTGGAACGTCTTGCGGCCGGCCGCTCGCCCGGCGGCAATGCCGTGATCATGCTGTAGCGCCCACCGAGGCTCGGCTTGGCGTCCGCTGAGCGGCGCCCGCCGAGCCAGGCGGGAGCGCCGGGCCGCGCGCCTTGACAGGCGGTCACGAGATTCGCCCGCCGGCGCACTCGGGAGCCCTCTCTCGTCCCCGGTCGGGCGCGCCGTGACTGGCAGTCACGAGAATCGGGCCGAGACCACCGGCTCGGGACCGGAGGACCGCCACGTTGTGCCCACCATGCTTGGCAGTCACGAGAATCGGGTGGAGACCCGCTTGCGAGCCCATGCGCGGTGTCCTTGCCGGGCCCGACGCGGCGTCGGTGGCCAATCTCATGCTTGGTGGTCAAGCTCTGACCTGCGCGGGGCGTTTCGGGTGGCCCTCGGAGGCCTGCCCCGAGATTCTCGTGACTGGTGGTCAAGCCGCGGGCTTGGCGGGGCGCCCACGAGCCCGCGAGGCCGCCCGGCCCCCGATTCTCGTGACTGGTGGTCAAGTGGCCGGGGCCCGGCCGCCCAGGCCCGCTCGCCGGCGGAGCGGTCAGCCGGCGCCCAGCACCTCGGCGGCGCCGCGCGGCACCGGGACGAGCGCCTCCACGGTGGTGCCCACACCGGGCGTGGAACGGATCGACACCGTGCCGCCCAGCCGAGCGGCGCGTGCGCGCATCCCGGCGAGACCCAGCTGCGCCTCGGAGACGCCGCCCTCGTCGAAGCCCTGGCCGTCGTCCTCGATGGACAGGCAGACGTCCTCCTCGCGGCGCTCCAGGCTCACCCGCGCCTGGCTCGCCGACGCGTGCTTGACGACGTTGTGGAGGGCCTCCTGCGCGATCCGGTACAGCGCTTCCTCGACATCCAGCGGCAGCCGGTCGGTCAGGTCCGCCTCCAGCAGGATCGACAAGCCGACCCGGCTCTCCAGCGCTGCCGCATGGGTCCGCAGCGCCTGGACCAGCCCATCCCGCTCCAGCGACGCGGGGCGCAGCTCGAACAGCAGGGAGCGCATCTCGGTGAGCGCCTCCCGTTGCAGCTGGCGCAGCTCCTCGAACTTCTGGAGTGCGGCATCCCGGTCGCGCGGCAGCAGCACCTCGATGGAGCGCGTCACGAGGGTCATCGCGAACAGCGCCTGGGTGACGGAGTCGTGGAGCTCCCGCGCCAGGTGGGCGCGCTCCGAGCTCGCCGCCAGCTCGGCGGCCTGACGTCGCAGGTCGCGCTCCAGTCGGTTCCGTTCGGACAGGTCCCGACCGGCCCCGTGACCACCCACCAGGACGCCATCCCGGACCATCCCGGTCGCGAAGTTCTCGATGGGCACGCTGCTCCCGTCGCGTCGTCGGAGCGCGAACCGCCCGACCGTCACCCGCAGGGGCTCGGCCATGATCTCCTGCAGCTGCCGCTGCGCGTTGGCGAGGGTCTCGGGGGAGATCACCCCGGACATGGGACGACCCACCAGCTCCTCGGGCCGGAAGCCGGTCATCCGCTCCACGACGTCGCTCACGAAGGTGAACGTGCCAGCGTGGTCGACCTCCCAGATCACGTCGGGCGACGCGGTCACGAGGTAGCGGAAGCGCGCCTCCGACTCCCGCAGCTGGATTTCCGACCGACGCAGTCGCTCCAGGAGCCGGGCGTTGGCGAGCGCGATCCCAGCCTGGCGCGCCAGCACCTCCAGACGGGATGCGTCGGCGGTGGTGAAGGCGTCGGGGATGGTGGACTCCGCCAGCAGCGCGCCTAGGGGGACGTCGCCATCGAACACCGGGACCACGATGGCGGACGCCAGCCCCAGCTCCTGCGTGTAGCGGTCGGGGCCGGGCTTGTGGACGAACCGGGTGTCGTGGAGGTAGTCGCCCGTGATGATGGGCCGCCGATCGGCGATGGCCTTGCCGGTCATGCCCTCATCCGCGGTGATGGCCTCGTCCGCGGGCCATGGGTCGCGGCCACGCTCGGTGGGGGAGTACCAGGCCCACGAGGTGCCGTCGGGGCCGTCCTCCAGGATGTTGATGAACACCCGCTCGGTGTCCAGCAGCCCCGATGCCTCCGCGGCGATGCGGTGGAGCACCTCCTCGGGGTCGCGGACGGCGTTGATCTCGGCCGTGATCTCCAGCAGCGCACGCTCCACCGCAGCCTGGCGGGCCAGCTCGGCCCGCGACCGGTCGAGCTGCTCGATGAGCCGGGCGTTGGTGATGGCGACCGAGGCCTGGTGGGCCAGGATCATCAGCAGCTCCGCCTCGCCCGGGCCATAGGCATCGACCGCGTCGGTGTACACGGTGAGCGTCCCCAGCACTCCCGCCTCGGCGGTGATGGGCACCGCCAGCGCCGAGCGGATCGTGTGGCGGTCGGCGAACGCGTCCGGCTGGGCGGCATGGGTGAACCGGCCGTCCTGCAGGTAGTCGCCGGTCCAGACGGGCCCCTTGGTGACCACGGCCCGACCCGAGATGCCCTCGCCCGGCTCGGCCTGGCCCTCGCCCTCGATGGGCCCCAGGCCCGGGTGGCGGCCGGTGGTCGCGTCATAGCCCCAGTAGAGACCGCCGTCGCGCTCGTCGAGGAGGTCGATGCGCGCACCGTCCGCCTCCAGCAGGCTCGCCGCGGCATCGACCGCGCGTTGGAGCACCTTCTCCTGGTCGTGGAGCACCGTGAGTCCGGCCGCGATCTCGCGCAGTGCCTGCTCCACGCCGATGCGTCGCGACAGCTCCCGACGCGACGCCGCCAGCTGCCGCACGAGGTCGCCGGTGCGGATGGCGCCCATGACGTGGTCGGCGAGGGTCTTGGCGAGGACCGCGTGCCCCGCGTCGAATGCGCGGCGGGGCCCCGCGAAGATGCCCATGGCGCCGGTCGCGGCGCCTCGGTCCAGGAGGGGCGCGATGATGAGCGAGTGGGCGTCGACCTCGTGCATGAAGCGGTCGGCCTGGCCGTCGCGGACGATCCGCTCGTCCGCCTGGTAGTCGCCCGAGATGGCGACCTCGAGGTCGCGGAGCGCCACCCCCACGAGCCCGGCATCGATGGGCAGGCGCAGGCGTTGCAGGGCACGCCCGCTGGGATGTCCCTCCAGGCCAGCGGACATGGTCATCGCGAGGGACTGGCCGTCGCTCGAGCGCAGATACACGAACCCGCCGTCACCGCCCAGCAGCGCGATCGCCTCGTCGAGCGCGGCACGCAGTCGTCGCCGCGTCGCGCGGCCCACGGGTGGCTCGGGTCTCGGGGTCGTGCGGCGCGGCATGGCCCGGCGAGCATAGCGGGCGGGGGCGTCGCGTCCCGAGTGGCCATGGCCGGCCCGCATCGTGACTGATGGGCACGCGAATCGGGCCTGGTCGCCGCAGGCGAGTCGGCGGCGTGACCGATGGGCCTGCGGGCGCCGTCGGGTGCATGGGCCGTACCATCCGCACATGCCTGCCAACGCATACGGCGTGCTCGCCCTGTTCACCATCGTCTCGGTGCTGTGCGGCCTCGCCGCCGCGTGGGTCGTGGGGCCCAGGCGTCCGCGCGCCGCCATCGTGCCAGCCCTGGGTGCGTTCCTCGCCCTCTACTGGGTGGGGCATCGCAGCGGGCTGGAGCTTGGCCCGACGCTGGAGCTGTTCGGCTTCCGGATCGCCCTCGTCCAGGACGTCGTTGCAGGGGCGCTCGGGGCCCTCGTCGCCGCGCTCGTGCAGCGGGCGGTCCTCGACCGTCGCGCCCGGCGCGGCACCCAGGCGCGCTGAGGATGCTCGCCGCCCGCCTCCACGGCGCCCGGGACCTGCGGCTCGGGGTGGAGCCCGACCCCATCGCGGGGCCCGGCGAGTCGCTGGTGCGGGTGGATGCGGTGGGGATCTGCGGCAGCGACCTCCACTGGTTCCTGGAGGGCGCCATCGGCGAGAACCGTCTCACCCAGCCGGTGGTGCCGGGCCACGAGATGGGCGGCACCATCGTGTCCGGGCCGCGGGCGGGGCTGCGCGTGGCCATCGAGCCGGCCATCCCCTGCGGGCGCTGCCGATACTGCCTCGCGGGCTGGGTCAACCTCTGTCCCACGTGCAGCTTCGCGGGACAGGGCACGGTCGACGGCGGCTTCCGACAGCTGATGGCCTGGCCCGACGGGCTGCTGTCGGTCGTGCCCGACGTCATCGCGGACGACCAGGTGCCGCTCATCGAGCCGCTGCTCATCGCCCTCCACGCCGACTCGCTGCGGCCGGTGCGGCGCGGCGACCAGGTGGCGGTGGTGGGCTGCGGGCCCATCGGCCTGCTCCAGGTCCAGGTCGCGCGGCTCGGCGAGCCCGCGCGGATCCTGGCCGTGGAGCCGCTCGCCCATCGTCGGGCCGCCGCGCTGCATGCCGGCGCGACCGAGGCGATGGGGGCCGTCGCGCCGGGGGAGGGCGAGCCGGCGTTCGACGTGGTCTACGACGCATCGGGGTCGCCGGGGGCGGTGGCGGCCGCCGTGGACCTCGCGCGACCCGGCGGCACCGTGGTGCTGGCCGGCATCCCCGATGACGACGCGACCACCTTCCAAGCCTCCGTGGCACGCCGCAAGGGCCTCAGCCTGCTGCTGGTCCGGCGGTCGGTGCCCGCCAACGAGCGCGCCTATCGGCTCATCGAGGCTGGGCGGGTCCGGCTCGATGGGTTGGTGAGCCATCGGTACGCGCTGTCCGGCGCCACCCAGGCGTTCGAGGCCGCCGCCAGCCGGCAGGGGCTCAAGGTCATCGTCCAGCCCGGCCAGGCCTGATGAGCCGCCGCCTCCTCGGGTGGCTGGTCCTCGCGGTGGCCGGGCTGCTGCTCGCCGGATGCCAGCTGCTGGCCGACGGAGGCGTGACGCCCGGGCCCACGGCCGGCGGACCATCGGAGGCGGCGCCGACGCCCGTGACCCTGCCCGCGGGCTGGCGGGGCGGCACCGTGGACGTGGACGCGCTGCCGCCCGAGGCCATCGACACGCTGCTGCTCATCTCGGTCGGCGGGCCGTTCCCCTACGACCAGGACGGCGCCACGTTCCAGAACCGCGAGGGCGTCCTGCCGGCGCACCCGCGTGGCTACTACCACGAGTACACCGTGGAGACGCCGGGCTCGGCGGACCGGGGTGCGCGCAGGATCGTGACCGGGGACGCCGGCGAGCGGTTCTACACCGACGACCACTACGCATCGTTCCGCTTCGTGGTCGGCGAGCCGGGGGGCTGACCGGCGATGCGGATGCGACTGGACCCAGGCGTGGCACGTCTGCGCTCCCGATTCTCCACCGAGGACGTCGCGAGTCAGCTCACCCGGGCGGGCTGGGCCGTCCGCGTGGTCGATGTGGCCGGGGTCCGGGACAAGGCTGAGCTGCTCGACGCGTTCGCGACGGCGCTCGGGTTCCCCGCGTGGGTGGGTCGCAACTGGGACGCGCTGGACGACGCCCTCCGTGACCTGTCGTGGTGGGCGCCGGGCGAGCGTGGGCGGGCCATGATCGTGGCGGGCGCGGGTCGGCTGGATGACGCGTTGGATGCCGAGTGGGCCACGCTGTGCGACGTCCTGGCAACGGCCACCGAGCGGTGGAGCGAGACGTCGACGCCCTTGGGGGTGCTGGTCCGAGGCCGCGCGCTCGCCTGACCCGGCTCGAACGGGACGTCGTCCGCCGCCCCGCCGACCGTCCGCCGTTCGGAGGTCGATCGACCGCCCGGTGAGCGTTGCGACCGGCGGACCGTCGATCACACGCCCCAGACGGGCCTCAGGTCGGCGCCGGGCAGGTCCCAGGGCGTGGGCGACCCGGCCCGCCGGTCATGTGGCTCATCGGGCGAGCAGCGCGACCGCCGACACACCCGGACGGGTCGATCGTTCGGGACGGTGGCCAGGACGCGGCGGCTCGGCGGTCGTAGCGCTCGTGGGGTGATCACCGCCCAACCTGGGGCGTCGGGGCCCTGGCCGGGCCTCGGCAGCGCGCGCGAGCGTCAGGGGGTGCTGTGGATGAGCGACGCGAGGGCGATGAGCGCGCCGGCCACGATGAACACGCCGCCGATGGTCATGACCAGCGACTCGCGCATGTCCCGGACGGCCGGGGTCGCGACGGCCGCGGAAGCGGCACCCGCGGCGGAGGCGGCCGTTGCGGGGACGCCCGTGGCGAGGGGGTCGCCGGACGCAGGAGCCTCGTCGGTGGCCGCAGCAAGGGAGGTCGATGAGCCCGCGTCGATCCCGGAGGCATCACCGAGCGACGACTCGGGCAGGCGCGGCGAGAGGTCGCCAACGAGGCCCCAGAGGCCTCGGAGGGTGACGGCGACGCCAAGGACGAGCGCCGTCGAGGTGACCAGGTACAGGAACGCGAGCAGGTCCGGGCTCATCGGGTCGCATCCTAGGCAGTGCGGTGGCGCCTGAGGCCTGACCCGATGGTACGGGGGTGTCCGCGCCGGTCTGGTGGGGTGGGCGCCTGGGACGTGCCGGGCCGGGGCTGCGCGGCGTGACGGGTGCTATCCTTCGACCGGCGCCACGGCGCCATCCCGACCGCGCCCCGACCGGGAGCGGCGGTCGGTCTCCGCTCCGGCGTAGCTCAGTGGTAGAGCGGGCGGCTGTTAACCGCTTGGTCGTAGGTTCGAGTCCTACCGCCGGAGCCAACTTCCCGCAACAGGGTGTCGTCGATGGCGCCGACGCTCCCATTGCCCGGCACGCTGGCTCGGTCCACCGATGACGCGATGGGGCACAGGAGCGCCTCGCTCGGCCGGCTCCGGCGTACTCCAGCGTACACTGTGATGGTGACCCCCCGGGGTTGCTCGACGTTCGAGACGACCGGCCAGGCGTCACGAGATGAATCGAGGCTCGGCCATGTCTGGCCATCCGTATGCCCTCCGCCTCTTGGCGGCCGTCTCGGCTGCGACGATCGCCATGGCGTCGCTCGTGCTGCCCGCCGGCGCGCTCGCCGTCGGCGTGCCGTCCACGACGGCACGGGCCGCCCTGCCAGAGGCAGATGCCCCCCTGCTGGTCGTGACGCCAGCCGAGTTCGATTACGGTCCCGTGGAGGTCGGCAAGCACGGGTACGCGGAGATCGTCTTCGCGAACGCCGGGGATGCTCCCGTGACCGTCACCGCGATCTCCGTGACCGGCGACGGCGCATCCTCATTCCGCGTCGTCGACGACAGCTGCGTGGGCGTCGTCCGCGCCGGCCACGAGTGCACCCTTGGGCTCAGGTTCGAGCCCACCGCGGTGGGCATCCGCTCATCGACGGCCTCCCTGTCCGGTGCGGGTGACATGGAGCTCGGCTCGGTGAGCGTCACGGGCGAGGGCGTGGCCTCGCCGGTGGTGTCGTCGCTGTCCCGGCCCGTCCCGCGCCTCGCCCGCGCCCTCGGCGTGCGGCTCTACGGCGCCGAACTCTTCTGGACCGCGTCGGATGCCGACGCCGCCTTGGCAGCAGTCCAGATCCAGGCGCGCGGTGGCTCCGGCTGGGAGGACGTCTACTCCCTCGTCCGCGCCGCCGGCGCATCCGCAAGCGCGTCGGCCTTCCCGGACCATGCCCGCGTGACGCTGCCGACCGGTGCCATCGACCTCCGCATCCGCGTCCGCAGCGAGGACGGCGCCTGGTCGCCCTGGCGCACCAGGTCGACGCGCGCCGCCTATCTCGACATCACCAGGCGAAGCGTCGGCACCACCGGCGCCTGGGCGACGGTGACCGGCGGTGGCCATCCCTACGCGATGACCATCCTGCGCTCGGACGACCCCGGCGCCAGTGTCACGGCCACGCTCCACGGCAGCACGTACGCCCTTGTCGCTCGGCAGGGCGCGGATTCCGGGCGCGTGGCGGTCCTGGTCGACGGCAGGCGCGTCGCCACGGTCGACCTGTATGCGAGCGAGACGACCGATCGCGAGGTCGTGTGGTCCAAGGCCTACGACTCGACCGATGTCCGGGAGGTCACCGTGCGGGTGCTGCCGCGGGCGGACGGCCGCGTCGGGGCGCAGCTCGACGCGTTCCTCGCCATCCGCTGACGGAGGGCGAACGCACGGACGAGGGCCGGGGTGTGATGCCCGGCCCTCGTCGCATGTGATGGGCGTGCGGGACCTCGCCCCGGTAGTTCCTCGTGGACCATGACCTCGGCGAGCATCGGGGGTCGACCGACCTTGGGTCGTCGGCGTCGATCGCAGGGACCCACGCCCGCTGACCGATGGCCGGGCAGGGTGGTGCCCGGCGACGCGGCACGGAGAATGGAGCGTCGCCGGGCATGGGGGTGATGCGACCGGCTACTGCGCCGGTTCGCAGGCCTCGGAGGTGGATGCCGCGGGAAGCGCGTCCCGATAGGCGACGATCCGGTCGACCTGGGACGCCGTCAGGGGATCCGCGAGCGCCTGGTCGATGACGGGCTGGAGGGCGATCGCCAGGCTGGCCATCCCGTCGGGCGTGGCTGCGACCACGCGACCACCATGCGCGCACCAGGCTGCCGCACCGGCCGCCTCGTCGAGGGTCGGGGCCGACGAGCCATACGGCACGTCCTCGGCCGCCCGCAGGAGCGCCGCGGCCGCCGTCGGTCCGAGCTCGTCGAGCGTGCTCGTCCGGATTGCCACCACCACGAACCCGGGCGAGAGCGCCACGTCGGAGATGGCCACCGTCCCGGACCATGGGTCGGCGATGGCGTCGTAGGCCCACTCGCCCCCGGTCACGGCGTCGCCCCAGCCCCCCATGGGACCGGTCGGGTCGGCGATGGCGAACCCAAGGGCGTCGGCCATGGCCGTCGTAGTCGCCGTCGGCACCAGCGCCAGCGTCGCGACGCCGTAGGCGGATGCCTCACCCAGCGTCGGCTGCCCGGCGAACGAGACCGCATGGCGTAGACCGGTCGGCCACAGCGCGATGCCCGTGACGCCGGCCGGCGCCATGGCATCGAGCGCCTGCCGGGCGACCGGGCTCGCGGCGACGAAGCGCGCCAGGTCGCCGTCCGTGATGAGCCCGGGGAGGTCGAGCCCCCGGAGGCCTTCGATGCCCGCGTGCTCCCAGGCCCGCGAGTCGGCCACGACGAGGTCCGCATCGCCCGCCAGCAACGCATCCACCACCGCCAGCTGGGTGGCTGGCGCCGCGCCATCCATCAGCTCGGGCTCGATGGACACCGACCCGCCGGTGAGGTCGCGGACCTCATCCGCGAGCGCCCCCGCGAGGCGCGCCGCTGCGCCACCGTCCACCCCCGCCACGCGCATGCTGAGCGTGGCGTCGCGGGTGGATGGGGACTGCCCCGACACCGCCTGCGCCGTGGCCAGCATGGCCAGGGAGCCCACCACCGCGACCGTCCGCGCGACGGCACCGATCCTGATGTCCATCGGGTATCCCTCCGACCTGGGGCTCGCGGCGGGCGTCGTGCTCGACGCGGCCCGACCTCTCTCCGGCCGGTGGTCACGATCGGGTGCTGGGTCACCCGGGAGCGACGGGGCGCGCACCCGCTGGTCCGGGATCCTGCCCGGGAGTGCACGTGCGCCCGGCTCGCCTACCCGTCAGGGCGCCCCCAGGCCTGCGTCCCGCGCCCGAGCGATGGCCCCGCCTCGGTCGATCACCTGGAGCTTGTCCAGGATCGACGAGACGTGGTTCTGGACGGTCTTGACCGACAGCCCGAACCGTTGGGCGATCGCGGTGTTGTCATCGCCACGCGCGAGCCGGTCGAGGACCTCGCGCTCGCGCGGCGTCAGCTCCGGGAACGCGGCCTCCGCGTGCGAGCGCTCGCGACCCGCGAAGAACCCCATGATCCGCTGGGCCACCCCGGCGCCGAACACGAGGTCGCCGCGGACGACTGCCCGGATGGCGCCCACCGCCTCGTCCCGGTCCGCACCCTTGAGCAGATAGCCGCGAGCACCCGCGCGCATCGCGGAGAACACCGAGTCGTCGTCATCCAGCATGCTCAGGACCAGCACCCGTGCGTGCTCGTCGATGGTCACGATCCGACGTGTGGCCTCGATGCCGCTCATGCCCGGCAGACGCAGGTCCATGACGACCACGTCGGGCCGCTGCTGGGCGACCAGTTCGAGGCCCTGCTCGGCGTCGCTCGCGGTGCCGACCACCTCGATGGCCTCGTCCGAGGCGAGCGCGGCTCGAAGGCCGTCCCGGAACATGGGGTGGTCCTCCACGATCGCCACGCGGATGGGCGCTGTGGTCACGATGCCTCCCGTCGAGCCGAGCTACATCGAGCCGATGGGCAGGCTGGCAGTCACCCGCGTCCAGCCATCCGAGGACCGATCGAGCCGGAACGAGCCGCCGACCTCGGCCGCGCGCTCCCGCATGGCCACCACGCCCACCCCTGCCGGCGCATCCGGGGCGAGCTCGATGCCGTCGTCGGCGACCTCGATGTCCAGCGTGTCCGAGGTGGAGATCCGGACGCGACAGTGGGCCGCGGCGGCATGTCGGAGGACGTTGTGGACGGCTTCCAGGACGATGCGATAGGCCGCGACCTCCGTTGCCGCGTCGAGGGGCGGCAACGGTTCCGCGGCGACCTCGATGTCGGGTCCCGTCCCGACGGCCGCGACCGTTCGCCCCAGGTCGTCGATGCGCTGCCGGAGCGCGTCCACCAGACCCAGGTCGTCGAGCGCCGACGGCCGGAGGTCCCGGACCAGCCGACGGACCTCGGTCACCGCCGACCGGGCGTCCTGCTTGACCTGCTCGATGGCGGCTTCGGCGGCCTCGGGGTCGGAGCGCACCTGCTCCTGCGCGAGGTCGAGGGTCAGGGTCATGGAGGCGAGCATCGGGCCAAGCCCATCGTGGATGTCGCGACGTAGTCGCCGACGCTCCGTCTCGCGACCCACGACGGCTCGTCGCCGAGCCTCCTGATACACGTCGAGGTCATAGACCCGGAACCGGATGACGCCGATGGCCAGGAGCAGCAATGCCCATGGGTACGTCTCCGGAAGGCTGGGCAGCCGGGGTATCGCGGAGAGGCCGACCGCGCCGATGGTGGTCGGGAGGATGCGTTCCGCCCCCAGGTCGTTGGGCGCCACCAGGATCAGGGACGACAGCGCCGCCCCCGCGACGAGCACGCCGAGACGCGGAAGGCTGGGGCGACCCGATGGGGCCACCAGCACGGTCACGGCGACCATCACGCACAGCGCGAGGCTGACCCGCGGGCCGAGGCTTGGCACCAGGAACGCACACAGCACGGCCGGCGCCGCGAGCAGCACCGGCAGCCAGCGGGGTCGCGAGGTGGTCCGCTGGTGGAGCCGACGCGCCGCGATGGCGGCGACCACGCCCAGACCCAGGACCACCGTGCCGAGCACGGTCGCCCATGACCCGATCCACTCGAGCGTCGTCGGCGACACCAGCCGCGAGACCGCCAGCCCGACCACCAGGGCGGCCTGGGGCACGAGGTACAGCGCCATCAGCAGCCATCGGCGGCGAAGTATCGGGTCGGCGCGTGCAGGGAGGTTCATGAGCACCTGGGCGATGGACGACCAGAACACCAGCGCCATGGGCCCGGTGAGCATGAACAGCGGCAGCATCGGCTCCTTCCTGACCAGGTCCGTGGGTCGGAGTCCCAGTTCCCAGATGACCGAGCAGGAGGTGATGGCGGTCATGCCCACGAGCCACGCGCAGCGCCACCCCTCGTTGGGCCGCAGGAGCCAGGCGACCAGCGCGATCGCAGTCGTGCCGATGATCACCGCGAGCCACACGCCGACCGAGGCCAGCGTGTCGAGCACCGGCTGCCGAGACGAGGACGTCTCGGCGCGCAGGTACGCCTCGTAGTCGAACTCCTGGTTGCCGTCCATGATGCAGCCGCACCAGGAGACGTACGAGATGGGCCCCTCCGTGCGCATGAGGTGCCGTGCTCCCGTTCCGAACCAGCCGTCCGCGGCCTCCTCGAACGAGAGGTCCCGGAAGCCAGTCAACCAGCTCACCGGCATGCCCTGGTACTCGGAGAAGCTGATGCCCTGCGACCGTACTGAGACAGCCCCCGGCACCGCGCTGACGCCCACGGCATCCGCGGTCCAGCGCGTGGCCCAGTTCCAGGAGTCGAAGCGGACCGGGTCCGAGGCCAGGAACTGGCGACCCGCCACGAACGCCAGGCCGATCACGATCTCGACGAGACACGCCACGATCGTTGCCGGGACCAACCACGACCGACGTCGCAACGGGACAGCCCCTCCCAGCGGTCGGCGGGCGTTCTGCCGCGCCGTCGACATGGTGGCCCGATCAGGTTCCCGTGACCATGGGGATCTGCACCCAGGGCGCCGGGAAGGTCGAGGCCCGTCGGGCGCCGCGACCCGTCACGCGCCGAGCGCTCGTCAGGGCAGCTGGTACAGGACCCTGCCAGCGGGCTCGGGGGTGTCCTCGTCCACCAGGATGAGTTCCAGGCGGACGTCGAGGTCCTCGATGGCCTCTTGGGCGACCCACGAGGCGCCACGCCCCGGTGACCATGGTCCGGGCACCATCGCGAGCGTCAGGCCACCCCGCCCGACGGGCGCGTCCACCGGCAGCACGATGCGCTCGGGTCGGAGCCGTCCGACCAGACGGTCGACGACCCGCATCAGGTCGGCCTCGCCGAGGGAACCGGCGGCGACGTCGGCCTCGCCCTCCTCGGGGGAGGCAGGGGCGGCGAGCTCCACCCCAGGCGACTCGACCCGCAGGCTGGCGGCGCGCGCCGCGGCGGCGATCGCGGGGTCGTAGGTGAGGAACGCGTCCAGGGCGTCCGCGAGCAGCAGCGCCGACGCGACGTGGATCGCGCCAGCGGCCGGCAGGGTGGGCGGTCGGAGCGACGTGGCCACGGCCACCAGCGCCGGGTCGAGCGCGACCGTCGCAAGCCGCGCCAGGACCTCCCCGGCGCGCGCCACCGACCCGGGGTCGAGGCTTGCCACCAGACGGGGCACCTCCACCGTTGCGATGGTGCTCGTGACCCGGCTGCCGATGCCTCGGAGCAGGCCCATGAGCTCGTCCGTGCCGGGCCCGGGCAGCACCAGGCGCACGATGGCGCTGGTGTCCAGATACGCGGTCCGCGTGCTCACGAGCGACCCTCGTCCTGCATCTGCTGGAGGATCTCGGCCATGGTCGGCTCGCGCTGCGGCGTCGCGGACGCGGAGGCGGTCGCCGCCTGGCGACTGGCCGAGGGCCCGCCCGCTAGTCCGCCCGCTGGCGCCCGATTGGTCCGCAGGTAGGCCATCAAGTCGCCGGAGCCGGGCGTGACCCGCCCCTCGGCGATGAGCCGCTCGAGGGTGGAGACGGCCACGCGGGGAGGGGGTGAGGAGCGCGACGGCGTGCCCGTGCTCGGTCACCTCGAGCGTCTCCCCCTCCTTGACCCGGTCGAGATATACCGAGAGGTTCTGGCGCAGCTCGCGGACCCCGACGCGCTCGGGACCCGACGCCTCGTCACTCATGTAGCACATGGTAGCACCGGCTGACAATGGCCCGGCGTCGGCGCCAGGCCGATGGCGGCCCGTGCCGACGCCGGGCGCCATGGCGGCGGACCGCGATCGGCCGCGGGCAAGGGCGCCATGGCGGCGGACCGCGATCGGCCGCCGGCCAGGGCGGCATGGGGGCGCGCCCCTGCAGGTGCTCATGCTAGGTGAACAGCCACGGCTCGATTACGGACCGTCGAGCGGCCGAGCGGAGGTCAGACGCCGTCAGACCCTGCAATCGTTCATGTGGACTGAACCGGCGGTGCGCTGGCGGGGCATCGAACGGCCGCACGCGCCCCAGAACCCCCCAATCCAGCCCTTGACCCGACGATCGAAGCTTGGGCGTTCAGGTGGGATGAACGCCCGCCGCGGAGCCCGCGAGGACGCGGCGATGCCCCACCACCGGCCCCGCCCCGCCCCGCCCCGCGCGCACCGCACGCACGCGGGATCAGTGCGTCGCCGGCAGCCCCTGGGCCTGCTCGAGGAACCACAGCAGCGCGTCCCGGTTGCCGCGGGTGATGGGCCCGATGCGCGAGGAGGGCGGATAGAACCCACCCGCCGACCTGGTCCTGGGCATCAGCTCCACGGTCAGCGTGGGGATGCCATGCACTGCCAGCGCCCAGTCCATGAAGGAGCCGCTGGTGATGTACAGCGAGCTCGCCTGCATCGCCCGATAGCCATTCCGCGCCGCGATGCCACGCGCCAGCCGACGGACCGTGCGCAGCTTGGAGGCGGGCATGTCCCGCGGCTGGTCGGCCATGGTGTAGCCGTATGGCCACAGCACCTGACCGCCATACGAGTGGAGGGACAGCGCCGCCACGAAGCGGTGTCCCTCGACCAGCCGCCGGACGACCCGCGTCTCGGGCGCCGAGAAGGCACGCAGCCCGCGGAAGAGGTTGGACGAGGGCGCGCGGTCCGAGCCGCCACAGCAGCCCCAGCGATAGCCGAAGTTGCGGTTGAGGTCGGTGCCCGTGGCGCCACCGCTCCGCTGGCGGTTCTTGCGCCACCCCTGGTACCGAGGACCCTTGAGGTCGAAGCGGGCGCCATCGGGGTTGAGGTCGGGAACGATGAACACCTCGGTCCGGTCCACGATGTCGCGGATCCGGCTCGATGTCGCGTAGCCGTCCGTCAGCCAGCCCAGCAGCGCGAGCGCCTGCTCGGTGGTCATGTGCTCGCGGGCGTGGATCCGGGCGTTGACGAAGACCTCGGGCTCTGCCTCGTCCAGCTCCGGATGGTCGGAGACCTTGGCCATCATGATCGGCTGCCCCTGCGCGGAGCGACCGATGCTGGACAGCCGCACGAGGTCCGGGTGCGCCCGGGCGACCCGACGGAGCTCCGAACGCACCTCGCCCGGCGTGTGATACGCGGCCGACACGCGTGGCAGGGCCAGGCCGCTGGCAGGCAGGGCCGCGGCGACCAGCGTGGCACCGAGCAGGGCGACGACGGCCCGATGGCGGAGGTGCATCAGCGGGGCCGCAGCACGAGCAGCGTGATCGATCGTGCTGGGTAGCTGAGCGTCAGCGTGCCCGACCGGACGGTGGCGTCCGCCTTCCGGACGATGTGGCGCAGGTCGGACCCGCTGTAGCGCCAGACCTGGGCCGCGCTGCGGTATGCGTCCCCGACCAGCGACAGGGGGCTGCGCAGCGTGGTGCCGGTCTTGTTGATGACCATCACGGTGAGCGTCCCATTGGAGCGTTGCGCGGCATATACCGCCAGCTCGTCCTGGCCGCCGTTGGGCCGGGACCGCCGGGACGGGTCGAAGCTGCGTGCCCGGACCGCGGTGGTCCCGAATGCCGAGCCGTGGCCGTCGTAGTTCCGGTACATCCGAAACGCGTACGCCCAGGGCTGCGAAGCCGAGCCGGCGCCCCACAGCGTGGCGAGCGTCACGTCCTCCCGGCCGAGGATGCCCAGCACGTCGGCCTGCGCGAGTGCCCCGTTGAGCGACTCCAGACCGCCGAAGTTGTACTCCGTGATGCCCAGCTTGGTGCCCGGGAAGTTGGCATCGACCCAGGCGCGCATGCGCGGGATGAGGCGGACCGCCACGCCACCCTGCGCCATGTCGGAGATCCAGGACTCGTCCGTGTACGTCGGGTCCCACAGCGAGCGAGTCGAGCGCAGCCGCCGCGCCTGCACGGCGCTGCTGCCCGCGGGCGACAGGGAGACGCCCTCGGCCTGTGGGTAGTAGTGCTCGTCGAACACGTCGAGGAGGCGCTTGCCCCCCTCGCGGAGCGACCGCAGCTGTGCCAGGTACCAGGCCGCGAACTGCGTGCCGTCATGCGCCTGCCGGTCATCGCCGATGCTGCACCCGCCGGGGTCCGCCGGCGAGTAGAGGTACGCGCACCAGCCCCAGTCCGACGGGCCGACCACCAGCGCGGAGGGATCGGCCTGCTTGACGGCTCGGGCGTAGGCGACCGTCCGCTCGATCAGCTCGTCATAGGTCAGTGGATCCGGGTGGACGTCGCGGTGGGTGGAGCCCCAGAGCGCAGGCTCGTTGTCCAGCTCGATGTAGCGCACCCCACCCGCGGACGCGCGCCCATATCGGTCGACCAGATCCGCCACCAGGTCGCCCACGTCCCCCGCGTCCACGGCCCGGCTGGTGATGGTGGGCGAGCCTGGCTCCAGCTCGTCACCGTCGGGCGAGCGTCCGTTGCCGCAGTCCGGGTCCCACTGCGCGTCGGTGGACTGCTGGTCGCCGAAGGTCGACGTGGGGAACCCGCACAGGAAGGGATGCTCGTCCGGGGAATCGGTCCGGGGCACCCAGCCGATCATGGGCACCGTGAGCACGGTCCGGCGACTCGCCGAGCGGTCGCCGTCGATGTGCTGGAGATGGGGCAGCTTCCCGCTCTCGGGTGGGATGTTCTCGAAGTACCAATCGGCGCCCGTGTTGTGGAACCCGGTCGTCCAGTCGTAGCGGCTGGTGCTGTTGCCGCCCCATCGGTCGACCGTGATGCCGAGGCGGCGGGAGGTCGACGCGCCACCCAGCTCGGCCGCGAAGTTGACGCCGTAGATGTCGCGGCTGATGGCGTGGCGGTCCTTGCGCACGTCCACGGTGAGTCGGGGCCCGGTCTCCGCGAGCACCGCCGACGGCAGCGCGGGCGCAAGCGCGAGCACGAGCCCGAGCGCGACCGCGGGACGTCGACCGAGGGCTGTCATGTGCTGCAGGCTACAGGACGTCGCAACCGGCGCCGCGGCGGTGCGCGGCGTACTCTGGGCGTCGATGACCGCACGTCCTGGTGGCGCCCTCGCCGACGACCTGCGCGGCGAGGTCCGGGGCGACGTCTGGTTCGACCGCGCCACACGGGCGCTCTACGCGACGGACGCCTCCAACTACCGCCAGGTCCCGCTGGGCGTCGTGTGCCCGCGCGACGCCGACGACGTGGCGGCCGCGCTGCGGGTGGCCGCGGCCCACGACGTGCCGGTCACGGCGCGGGGCGCCGGCACCAGCCTCGCGGGGCAGTCGGTCAACGTGGGGCTGATCCTGGACACGAGCCGCCACATGCGTTCCATCCTTGAGGTGGACCCCGACCGGCGGATCGCCCGGGTCCAGCCCGGGGTGGTGCTCGACGACCTGCGGCGCGAGACCGAGCGCGTGGGGCTCACGTTCGGTCCCGATCCCGCGACGCATGCCTGGTGCACCATCGGCGGCATGCTCGGCAACGACTCGTGCGGCACGCACGCGTTGGTGGCGGGGAAGACGGGCGACAACGTCGAGCGGCTGCGCGTGGCGACCTACGGCGGCGAGACGCTCGACGTGGGCGCGCATGGCGACTCGCCGGCCGCGGGCCCGGACCCGCTGGGCGGGCGGCTGGAGGCGCTCCGACGGCTGGTCGCGACGCACGAGCACGACATCCGGACGGGCTTCCCCAGTCTGGAGCGTCGGGTCAGCGGCATCGCGCTCGACCGACTGCTGCCGGAGCAGGGCGTGCAGGTGGCGCGCTCCCTCGTGGGCACCGAGGGCACGTGCGTCACGGTCACCGAGGCCACGCTCCGGCTCGTCCACATCCCGGCCCATCGTCGGCTGGTGGTGCTGGGGTATCGGGATGTGTTCCAGGCCGCGGATGCGGTGCCAGGCCTGCTGGAGCATCCGCTCCAGGGGCTGGAGGGGCTCGACCAGACGCTCATCGACCACATGCGTGCCCGTCCGCTCAACGTGGAGCACCTGCCGCTGCTGCCGGAGGGCCATGCGTGGCTGTACGCGGAGCTGGCAGGCGACACGGCGGACGAGGCCGATGCCGTGGCGAGCGCCTTCACGGCGACCCTGCCGGCGGGGCAGGTGTGGCGGCGGTTCGACGGTCGCGGGGACCAGGCGCGGCTGTGGCTCGTCCGCGAATCGGGGCTGGGCGCGACCGCCATCCGCGCCGACGGCACCCACAACGTCGAGGGCTGGGAGGACGCCGCCGTGCCGCCCGAGCGACTGGGCGAGTACCTCAGACGCCTGACCGCGCTGTGGGCCGAGTTCGGCTACAGCGGCGCGCTCTATGGCCACTTCGGCCAGGGCTGCGTCCACACCCGCAACGACTTCGACCTCCACACGGCCGATGGCCGGGCGCGCTATCGGGCCTTCGTGGAGCGGGCGGCCGACCTGGTGGTCTCGCTCGGTGGCTCCATCTCGGGCGAGCATGGCGACGGCCAGGCTCGAGGCGAGCTGCTGTCGCGGATGTACGGACCCGGCCTGATGGATGCGTTCCGCGCCTTCAAGGCGATCTGGGACCCGCGCGGCCGGATGAACCCAGGCAAGCTGATCGACGCCCGGCCGCTGGACCAGGACCTGCGGGTCGGCAGCGCATGGCGGGTGTCGGCGCTGGCCACCGACCGACCCGGGGGCCTCGCGCTGGCGCGCGACCACGGCTCGCTCCAGGCGGCCGCCGAGCGATGCGTGGGCGTGGGTCGCTGCCGTCGGGACGATGCGGGCGTGATGTGCCCGTCGTTCCGGGCGACGCGCACGGAGCTGCACTCGACGCGTGGCCGCGCCAAGCTGCTGGCCGAGCTGTTCCAGGGTGACGCGACGCCCGAGACGTGGCGCAACGAGGACGTCCGCGAGGCCCTGGAGCTGTGCCTCTCCTGCAAGGGCTGCGCGGTGGACTGCCCGACGGGCGTCGACGTGGCCAGCTACAAGGCGGAGTTCCTGCACCATCACTACCGGCATCGGCTGCGACCGCGGGCGGCCTATCTCATGGGCACCGTGCCGCTCACGTCGCGCGTCGCCACGCGCATGCCGCGTCTGGTCAACGGCGTGCTGCGGGCGCCGGGCCTGGGCCGACTCGCGCTGCGAATCGGCGGAATCACCACCGCGCGACCGCCCATCCGGTTCGCGGACCGCTCCTTCCGTCGCTCGCCGACCGCCCGCGCAACCTCCCGGCGTGACCGTCGGGACGCCAGCGTGGTCGTGTGGCCCGACTCGTTCACCGACGCCTTCGACCCCGGCCTGGGCCACGACGTGGTCGCGTTGCTGGAGGCGGCCGGGGAGCGGGTGGCCATCCCGTCGGGCTGGGGCTGCTGCGGGCGCCCGCTGTATGACTCCGGGATGCTGGGCGTCGCGCGGGGCTGGCTCCGACGTCTGGTCGACGTGCTCGACCCGTGGACCTCGCAGGGCATCCCGGTGGTCGTGCCGGAGCCATCGTGCCTCTCGGCGTTCCGCGACGAGCTGCCCAACCTCCTGCCCGACGACCCGCGCGCCGCGCGGCTCGCCCAGCTCGCGCGCAGCCCCGCGGAGCACCTGCTGGCCGAGGGCCGGGTCGAGGCGCTCCTGGCACGCGCCCCGGCTCCAGGCGACGGCCGACGACTGGTCATCCACCCCCATTGCCAGGGGCGGGCCGTCCGGGCGACCGACGCCGATGCGACCCTCGGGCGGCGGCTGGGCTTCGAGGTGACGGTGGTCGACGGCGGCTGCTGCGGGCTCGCCGGCTCGTTCGGCTTCCGCGCCGAGCACGAGCCCGTGTCGCGCGTCATCGGCACCGAGCAGTGGCTGCCGGCCGTGGAGGCGGCCATGGGCGAGGCCGGCGACGCCACCCTGGTCATCGACGGCTTCAGCTGCCGGACACAGCTCGACCATCTGGGCGACCGACCGGCGACCACCCTTGCCCGGGCCATCCTCGACTCCCTCGACTCCCTCGACGTCATCGACCCAGCTGTGACGGAGGCGCTGTGACCGCATCGGACGGCCCGACCCGGGGCCTGCCCACGACCGCCCAGATCCAGGCGACCCGCGCGGACATCGACCCGGTCTTCCTCGCAACGCCGGTGCTGCGACACCCGGGTCTCGACGAGGCGCTCGGTTGTCGCGTCACGCTCAAGCTGGAGACGCTCAACCCGATCCGCTCGTTCAAGGGGCGCGGCACCGAGGCGCTGCTCGCGACGCTGCCAGCCGACACCCCGGGCGTCATCGCGACCTCGACCGGGAACTTCGGGCAGGGACTGACCCGGGCCGCGGTGCGTCGGGGGATCGCGTCCACCATCGTGGTCCCCGCGGGCACGAGCCCGCTCAAGCTCGCCGCGATGCGTCGTCTCGGCGCGACCGTGCACGAGGTGACGTCCGCCGAGGGCAACGGCAAGGCGGTCGCCCGCCGGATGGCTGCCGCGTCGGGGCTGCTGCTCATCGAGGACGGGCTGCATCCCGAGATCGACGCCGGCGCCGGCACCATCGCGCAGGAGCTCACCGAGTCGGCCATCGAGCCCGAGGTGCTGCTCGTCCAGGTGGGCGATGGCGCGCTGGCCGGTGGCGTCGGCGCGTGGATGCGCGAGCGGTCGCCCTCCACCCGGCTGGTCGGGCTGGTGGCCACGCGCGCGCCCAGCCTCGCGCGCTCGATGGACGCCCGGCGGGACGTCGAGGCACCCAGCGCGACCATCGCGGAGGGCATGGCCGTCAGCCACCCGGTGCCTGGCGCGGTCGCCCGCCTGCGCGAGGCGCTCGACGAGGTGGTGCTGGTGTCCGACGAGGACATGCTGCGTGCGATGGGGGTGCTGGCCGAGGCCGCGGGCGTCATCGCGGAGCCGGCGGGGGCCGCGGGCGTCGCCGCGATCCTCGCCGACCCGACGCGCTTCGCGGGCCGCGACGTGGTCAGCATCGTCACCGGCAGCAACGTCGACCGGCCGCTGCTCGCGCGGGCGCTTGCCGGCTAGCGAAGCTCGCGCGTCCAGGCGTGGGCGGGGTCGAACGACACCCGCCAGGCACGCTCCGGGCCGGGGCCGGCCATCACGTTGAGGTAGTACATGTCGTAGCCGGGTGCGGCCATCGCGGGACCATGCCACCCATGCGGCACCAGCACCGTGTCGCGATCGCGGACCTCGACCAGCAGGTCGACGGGTCGCTCGTGGGTGCCATACACCCGCTGGTAGCCCACGCCGGGGCCCGTCGGGCCGGGCCGGATGCCGAAGTGGTAGACCTCCTCCAGCTCGGTCTCGGTGGCGCTCGTCTCGTCGTGCTTGTGGGGCGGCCATGAGCTCCAGTGGCCGCCCGGGGTGATGACCTCGACCGCGATGAGCCGGTCGGCCTCGAAGGAGTCCGCGGCCGCGAAGTTGCGGACGTACCGGAGCGCCGGACCGGCGCCCCGCGCCTCGACCGGCACCGCGCTGGCGGGGACGTGGCGGAAGGGGAGGCGGCGCTCCGCGTGGGCGCTGACCACCGCGAACCGACCGCCGTCGTCGGTGTCGATCGCCGCCGAGGCGCCCCGCGGCAGGTACACGAAGTCGGTGGGGCCAGCGAACACGTCCGAGCGACCGGCGAGCGTCACGGTCTCGCCCGCCCGGGTCACCCGGCAGCTGCCCGACAGCGGCAGCACGATGGCCTCGTCGTGGCCCGTGTCGAAGCGGATCCGGCCATGCGGCCCCAGCGCCGCGACCCGCAGACCGCACCACGTCCAGCCGGCCCGTTCGGGCGTCAGCAGCAGCTCCCAGCCGTCACCGGCGAGCGAGCCCGCGGGCCAGTGCAGCCGGGGCTCGGTCATGCGGCGAGGGGGAGGGATGCCGCGTGTGGGGCCATCGCCATGTGCGCATCTCCTCCGTCCGCTTGGCAGGACCGACGTGCCGCCCGCCGACCTGACGCGCAGCGTAGCGCGTGCGCGCCGGCCGAGAGGGATGTCGGATCGTCGATCGTCGGACGATCCGCGTGCCGACTGGCTAGACTCTGCGCATGGACCGCAGCGACACCGACGGCCTGGGCATCCCGGCGCCCATCGGCGCCTGGCGGCTGGCAGGGGATGGCACGGACGCCTCCGACGGCCGCCGACACGCGACCCTCGTGGGCGAGGTCACCTTCGGCGCCTCCGTGGACCCGACCGTGGGCAGACCCGTCGCCCGGCTCGGCGGCGCCGGCCACCTGGAGGTCGCCCCACCGGAGTTCGCCACGGACCGGTGCACCGTCTCGGCGTGGGTCAACGCGGCGGCCGCGCCGACCACCGTCCTGGGCGACGTGGTCGCGTGGTTCGACCCGGCGCACCGGCACGGGTTCACCCTGGGCCTGGAGCATGGCAGCCCGTGCGGCAGCCACGGCAACGACCGGACCGCCTGGTTCGGCGTCGACGCCGGCTCGCAGCCCATCCTCACCGACCACGGCCGCCCCGGGGAGGGGTCGGTGATGGTGTGCTCGCTGGCGGCCTTCGAGGGTGCCCTGTACGCCGCCACCTGGGAGGACGGCCCGTCGCCGCGTGGCCACGTCTACCGCCGCGTCGACGGCGGCTGGGAGGACTGCGGCTCGCCGTGGGACGCGAACGCGGTGACCCGGCTGGCGGTCCATGACGGCCGGCTGTATGCCGGCGTCTCGCGTCTCCGCGGCGGTGGCTCGGGGCTCGAGGACTCGCGCAACCAGGTGCCGGGCGGCCGGGTCCTGCGCTACGAGGGCGGCCAGGCATGGGCGGACATGGGCGCCCTCGACGGCGCCGACTCCATCGCCGGGCTGGTGCCCTACGCCGGCGCGCTGTACGCCATCCCGATGTACACGGAGGGCCTGTTCCGGTTCGACGCGCCCGGCACCTGGACGTCGTGCGGCTCGCCCGGCCGGCGGCTGCTCGCGCTCGGGTCGCATGCTGGGTCGCTGTACGGCGCGGGCAACGACCATGCGCACGTGGACAGCGCGATCGCGATGACCAAGGCGGGCGTGGTCGTGCCGGCCCGCGAGACGACCGGTGGTGGCGGGATCTTCCGCTACGACGGCGACTCGCGGTGGACCAGCCTGGGGCTCCAGCCAGACACCACCCAGATCTACTCCATCGAGACCTATGGGGGCCGGATGCACATCGGCACGTGGCCCAACGGCCTCGTGTTCCGTGGGGCGGGGGTCGATGATCCGGCGACGACGCGCTGGGAATCGGTGGGCCGGCTGGGCGACGACACCGAGGTGATGAACCTGCAGGCGTACAACGGCATGCTCTATGGCGGCACGCTGCCGGGCGCCCGGGTCTATCGCTACGAGGGCGACGAGGGATGGCGGGTGGTCGCCACCGTCGATGACACGCCGGACGTGCTGTACCGGCGCGCCGCCTCCATGGTCCTGTTCGGCGGCGAGCTGTGCGTGGGCACGCTGCCCTCGGCGCACGTCCACTCGATGCGGGTGGGCGCGGTGGCCACGAACGACCGCTCCCTCGCCGTCGGGTGGCGCCACCTGGCCGGCGTCCGCGACGGCCGACGGGTGACGCTCTACGTGGATGGGGTCGCCGTGGCATCCGCCGTCGGCGACATCGAGGGCTCGCTCGTGCCGCGACCCGGCACGCCCATGGTGCTGGGCGGGGGGCCACGGGCCGACCTCGAGGGCGAGCTGGCTGACGTCCGGCTGTGGGACCAGGCGCTCGGGCCCGACGTCGTCGCGCGGTTGGCCATGGCGGGCGCGCCCGGACGCTGAGACCCCGGCGAGCCGGCCGGGCGGTGAGGTATGGGAGGCGAGATGCGGATTACCAAGGCCCAGGTCATCGTGACCAGCCCCGGGCGGAACTTCGTGACCCTCAAGGTGACCACGGACGAGGGGCTGTCGGGGATCGGTGACGCGACGCTCAACGGCCGGGAGCTGTCGGTCGCGTCGTATCTCCAGGACCACGTCGCGCCGCTGCTGCTGGGACGCGACGCGAGCCGCATCGAGGACGTCTGGCAGTACCTGTACCGCGGCGCGTACTGGCGACGCGGCCCCGTGACCATGGCCGCGATCTCCGCGGTCGACATGGCGCTCTGGGACATCAAGGGCAAGGCCGCCGGGATGCCGGTGTACCAGCTGCTGGGCGGTGCCAGCCGCGAGGGGCTGCTGGCCTACGGCCATGCCAGCGGCGCGGAGATCCCGGATGTGCTGGATTCGGTCCAGGCCCATCTGGACAAGGGCTTCCGGGCGATCAGGGTGCAGTCGGGCGTGCCGGGCCTCGGCTCGGTCTACGGCGTGGCCTCCAGTGCCAAGACGGGGCCGCGCTACGACTACGAGCCGGCGCGCCGGACCGCGCTGCCGGTCGAGGAGACCTGGGACACCGCGGCGTACCTGCGACACCTGCCGACGGTCATGGAGGCGGTCCGCGCGAGGTTCGGCGACGACCTGCCGCTGCTCCACGACGGCCACCATCGGATGACGCCCATCCAGGCCGCCACGCTGGGCAAGTCCCTGGAGCCGTTCCGCATGTTCTGGCTCGAGGACTGCACGCCCGCCGAGCATCAGGAGGGGCTGCGGCTGGTCCGGCAGCACACCACGACCCCGCTCGCCATCGGCGAGGTGTTCAACGTCGTCCATGACTACCAGACGCTCATCACCGAGCAGCTCATCGACTACGTCCGCTCCGCGGCGACGCATGCGGGTGGAATCACCGGCCTCCGACGCATCATCGACTTCGCGGGCATCTACCAGATCAAGTCCGGGTTCCATGGCCCCACGGACATCTCGCCCGTGGGCATGGCCGCGGCGCTCCACCTGGGGCTCGCCATCCACAACTTCGGCATCCAGGAGTACATGCAGCACAGCGAGGCGACGCTGCGCGTGTTCCGCACGTCCTTCACGTTCACCGACGGCCTGCTGCATCCGGGCGAGACGCCCGGCTTGGGCGTGGAGCTGGACGAGGCGGAGGCCGAGAAGCACGCCTACACGCCCGCCTACCTCCCCGTCGCGAAGCTGCGAGACGGCACCGTCCACGACTGGTAGGGACTGGAGGGCCCGCCGCCAGCCCGGCGTCGCCCTGCGTCGCGGGGCCGAGCCGCGCTGGGGTGACGTGCGCCCGCCGTCGACCGAATGGCAGCCCGCCTGGCTGAAATTTCCCAGGCGCGCGCCTGCACACAGCCGCCCGCCGCCCGCGCCCCGCCGCCCGAACGGCGGCCCGGCTACTGCGACCGTCGCCGGCCCTGGCCACGCCCCGCCGCCCCGAACGGCGGCCGGCCCCACCCGCGCCCAACCCGCCCCGGGCCGCCCGCCGCCAGCCCCGTGGTCACTTGGTGCCCATCCCGGGACAGTCCGCCGCCGCGACAGTCCTGGGTAGCCCATGACTGGGCGCACCCGGCCCGTGGACGGCATGGAGGAGCGTGCGGGCTGGCGTGGACCGGGGGATCGTTCGGATCAGATCAGCTTGGGCAGGCCGACCGCCCCTCATCGTCGATGGAATGGGGCCGTCGGGGCCCGGTTCGGAGACCCGGCAGGCGCCGATGGCAGGGCGTGGGCACTACAAGTGACCGAGCCCGATTGCCATTGACTGGGCGGCGCCGCCGATGGCCGACGACCGGCCGACGCCCGCCGCCCGCCGCCCGACCCCGGCCGCCCGCCGGCCGACGCCTGCTCGCCGCCCGACCCCGGCCGCCCGACGGCCGCCACCGCCCTGACGACGACCGATGGGCCGGCTGACCTTGGCCGCCGGCTCAGGCCGCCTGGTGGACGACCTCGCCCGCGACCACCGTGGCCACCACCTCGAGGTCGCCGGACGCACCCACGCGGAGCAGGTCAGGTTCGCCGCCATCCCCGTCTGGAGACGCTCATGGCCCGCCGCGGGGCCCAGGCCCAGCAGCCGCGACGGGTTGGTCGTGACCATCCGCACCGCATCGCCAAGGCTCACCCCGGCATGGCGCACCGCGTTGCCGGTGCAGGTCGGCAGCGAGGTCACGGCGCCGGCGAGCAGGGGGGTGCCGGCGAGACCAGGCGTCCCGCCGGGCGCAGCTCGACCTCGATGTCGTCGAACGGCCGATGACCGGGTGGCCGGCGACCGACGCCGCGTCGCTCACCAGGATGGACCGCTCGACGCCCTTGGCGCGCACCATCGTGCGCATCACCGCGGGCGGCAGGTGGTGCCGTCGAGGATGAGCCCCGCGCTGGGGCGGTCTTCCGCGAGCTGGTCCCATGTAGTTGGGGTGCCGGCGGATCGGGGCGTGGGCGCCGTTGCCGAAGTGGGTGGACATGGTCGCGCCGCGTCCACCGCCGCGCGGATCGCCACGCTGTCGGCGGCGGTGTGGCCGATGGCGACCACCACGCCCCGAGCCCAGGCGCCCGGACGTACTCGGCCGAGCCTGGGTGCTCCGGTGACATGGTGACCATGACGATTCGTCCGCGGGCGGCCTCCTGCCATCGGTCGAACTGCACGATGTCGGGTGGCCCCGGACATGGCGCAGCAGTTGGGCGCCCCGGGGGCCGTCCTCGGTCGCGATGTGGGGCGCTCATGACGTGGACGCCCCACCGACGCCGCGACGAGCGGGTCCGCGTCGCGCGTCGGCCACCGCCCGGACGGCGGCGCTGATGTGCGCCTCGGACTGGGTGCAGGTCGTGACGAGCGTGCCGGTGATGCCGTGCGGCCACAGCGCCCGCACGGTGCCCGCGGTGCCGCCGCGCCGCCCCCGGGTCGTTCGGGTCATGGCCGCCGAACCCGTTGACCTGGATGTCCAGCCAACCGGGTGTCAGCCAGAGGTCGCCCGCGTCCGGGGCCCCCCGATCGATGGTCGTGACGCGGCCGCCCTCGACGACGACGCGGATGGGCTCCGATGACCCGATGTCCCGGCCCAGCAGCTCCACGACCACCGCCTCAGCCCTTGAGGCCCGTGAGCGTGATGCCCTCGACGATCCGCCGGCGCAGGATGAGGAACGCCGCGAGCGTGGGCAGCATCGCGAACACGGCGCCCGCGCTGGTCACCCCGAAGTCCACCGAGAGCCGGTTGGCGAACTGCGCGAGGCCCAGCTCCATCGGGAACAGCTTCTCGTCGTTGAGGATGAGCAACGGCCAGATGAACGCGGTCCACGCCTGGATGAACGCCAGGATCGCGAGCGCGGACATGGCTGGCGCGAGGAAGCGGGGAATCATCCGGAACATGATCCCGAACTCCCCCATGCCGTCGATCCGCGCGGCATCCAGCAGCTCGTCCGGCACGCTGGTCATCGTGTTCTGCCGCATGAAGAAGATGCCGTAGCTCAGGACCAGGAACGGCAGGAACAGGCCGAGCGGCTGGTTGACCAGACGCAGGGCGTTCATCTGGGTGAACAGCGGGACCATGTAGATCTCGAAGGGCACGATGGCCGTGGCCACCACGAGCATGAACAGGAGGTTGTTGCCAGGGAACTGGAACTTGGCGAACACGTAGCCCGCGATGGTGGACGTGACCAGGATGAACACCGTCGACACGGTCGCGAACACGATGCTGTTCCAGAGGTACTGGAACATCGGCGCCTCGCTGAACAGCACCCCGTAGTTGTCCACCGTCCACTGTTGTGGCAGCAGCGCCGGCGGGCTGGCCAGCAGCTCCGAGGCGGGGCGCAGGGACGTGCTCAGCAGCCAGAACAGCGGGAACACCATGGCGATGCCGCCCAGGAGCAGGATGCCCGTGACCACCCACCGCACCACGTCGGCCGCGAGGGTCTCGCGCTTGACGTTCACTGGTTGGACCCCTTCAGGAACCGGAACTGGATGACGGTGAGCGCCAGGATGACGACGAACAGGTACACGGCCTCCGCGGCGGCGTAGCCCATCTTGAAGAAGCGGAAGCCGTTCTCGAAGATGTCGTAGACGAGGACGCGGACGAGGCGTCCCGGCTGTCCCTGGACATCGGCCGCGAGGACGTAGACCTGGGTGAACACGTTGTAGGCGGAGATCGTGGTGATGACGATCACGAACAGCGTGACCGGCCGCAGCAACGGCAGCGTGATGTGACGGAACTGGTGCCACCCACCCGCGCCATCGACCGCGGCGGCCTCGTGGTACTCCTTGGGTATCGCTCGCATCCCCACGAGCAGGATGATCATGTTGTAGCCGACGAGCTTCCAGACCGACAGGATGATGACCGCGATGAGGGCCATGTTGGGGTCGGACAGCCACGGCTGCTTGGGGATCCCGAAGATGCCCAGGAAGGCATTGAGGATGCCGTTCTGGTAGTTGAAGATCTCGCGCCAGCCCAGCGTCACGGGCACCATGGGCACCAGCACGGGGATGAAGAACAGCAGCTCGATGAGCGCTCCCGTGCGACCCACGATCCAGCGGGCCAGGAGCGCGGCGACGACGAACGCGATGGTGACCGAGAGCACGGTGGTCGCGACCGCGAAGTACGTCGTGTTCCAGAACGCGGTGATGAAGTTGCGGTCGGACAGCAGGTCGACGTAGTTGTCCAGCCCCAGGAACTTGGACGCCGGCTTGATGAGGTTCCACTCGAAGAAGCTCATCACGAACGTCTGCGCCGTGGGGATGACGCGCAGGAAGATGAACAGGGCCATGATCGGCGCGAGCGCGATGGCCACGAACCGGTAGCGGGCCCACGTGCGGGGTGGGACCCGACGGACGGCTGCCAGGGGGTTGATCACCTCTGACCCCTTCGTCGTGTCGTCAGGATGGATGTGCGCGCCAGCGACCGAAGCCGCCGGCGCGCACGCTGGATGGACCGATCAGCCGCCGAAGTGGTTGTTGTCCTTGAGGATCTGGTTGGTCTCGTCGGCCCAGCCGTTCAGCAGGGCCTGGATGGCCTCCGGGTTCCCCGCCAGGTTGGCGTAGTCGGCGTACCCCTCGACGAGGTGCTCGGCGAGCTTGGTCTCGATCTCGTCGAACTCGGGGATCGGGGGCGTGGTGGTCAGGGTCAGGTTCTCGCGACCGGTCAGGAAGCCCGCGAACCCGGGGTTCGCCGCCAACAGGTCGGTGAAGTCGAGGCCCTGGCGTGCGGGCGGCCAGCCGGCCATCTCGATGACGGCCCGCTGCTGATCGGGCTCGCGCAGGAAGCGAACGAACTCCCATGCGCAGTCAGCCTTGGTGGATGCGGTCGGCACGAACGCGGCCTCGACGGTGAGGATGTCCGCGTTCGGTGGCGCGACCGTGGCGTAGTGGAGCCCCGGGTTGTTGGCCGCGATCTCCGCGACCACCCACGACTCGCGCAGGAACTGCGCCGTCAGCCCCTGCTCGAAGGCGGCTGCGTCGTGCTCGGCCGTGAGGGCGTCGACCTTGTCCCGAAGCATGTCGACATGCATCTGGAACAGCTTGACGCCGTTCTCGCCGTTGTAGTCGGCGACCCACAGGCCGGAGCCGGGCTGGGTCTCCTTGATGAGGGTGTTGCCGTACTGGAGGAGCAGGATCCAGAACTTCTCGGCCACGCCGGAGCCCTGGCCCAGCAGACGCAGGCTCCAGCCCGTGGGGTTCGTGACCCCGGCGTCGTCGACCTTGAAGGTCTTGTAGGCGTTCTCGATGAGCGCCTCCATGGACGTCGGCGGCTCCGTGATGCCGGCCGCGTCGTACATGTCGGTGTTGTAGAAGACCCCGGTGCCGCCAGTGAAGATGGGCAGACCCCAGATGTCACCCGCGTAGGTGGAGTCCTGGACCACCGCCGCGTGGTAGTCGCCGCCGGTCACCGCCGCCTCGAGGTCATCGGGGAGCGGCTGGAACAGCCCCTCGTCGATGAACCGCGACAGGAAGTTGGTGGTGCGGATGATGACGTCACCGGCGGTCCCGGTGGGCAGCGCGGTGACGAGCTTGGTCTCGAAGCCGCGCAGGTCGCCTGCGCTCTGGTAGATGTTGAAGCTGACGTTCGGGTGGAGCGCCGTGAAGGCCTCGCCGGCCTTGGCGTAGACGGGCTCCAGCTCCGCGTAGCCGCCCCACACGTCGAGCGTGATGGGGTCGGTGCCGCAGGGGTCCGCAGCCTGCTGGTACGTGACGCTGCCGCTCCCGGACGCACCCGGGGCGGCCGCTGCCGGGCCCCAGGCCATGGCGGCGATGGCGACCGACGATCCGAGCACGAGCGCCTTGGTCCTGCCTTGAGCGCGGTTCATCTGTTCCTCCTCGATGCGACGATGGATCCCAGGGCTGCTAGTTCCGAACGACACCCCCTTGCATGCTCTCGGCCTCGATCAGGGCACCCGATGGGGCCGGGCCGGTCGGCGCCGGGCGACCCGCGGCTGGGTGCGTCATGAGCGCGTCCCGCGCGTCTGCGCCTGCGTCGGCGGGCGCGGGTGCGGGGAGGTCCCGGACGGCCAGCGACCCAGCCCGAACCCGGTCGTGGTGCGACGCCGCGCACGCGGGGGCTCCAGGGACGCCATGCGCGTCATCAGCAGCTCGCCGCCTTCG
>JAXLXC010000013.1:0-86488 GCA_046328155.1 Chloroflexota bacterium | reverse complement strand
CGACCGGGTCCTTGGAGTAGCGCCCGGTGTTCCGGTGGGCGATGCGGGTGGCCACCTCCTGGAAGGCGACATAGGCGAGTCCCCGCAGCGGGTCGATGCTCTCCCGGTCGTATCCGGTCTGCAGCTGCTGCATCCGGCCGCGCTCCAGGGCCACCGGATCGAGGTTGCGCGTCACGGTCAGGTAGTCGCGCAGGACGATGGCGTGTCGGCCCTCTTCGGCGGTCCAGCGCCCGACCCAGTTGATCCACGCTCCGTCGCCGGCACCGAACATGCCGTGGATGAGGCGGTGATAGCTCGGTAGGTTGTCCTCCGTCAGCAGGTTGACCTCGAACGCGATCCGGGCGACGCCCTCGAGTCGCGGCTGGTCGGGTGTCCAGGGCTCCTTGTCGAAGTCCCTGCCCAACCGGTACGGGATGTAGTCATGGGGGAACCACTCCCGGGCCATCCGCAGATGGCGGTCGATGAGTCGTGCGGCCTCCGGCTCGAGCTCGATGAGCAGTGACGCCGGATCGTACGCGAGCCCGACCATCGCTAGCCCCGACCGGTGGGCCGGTTCGCCTGGACGTGCTCCTGCCATGCTGACCGCTCGCCGAGCGGGTTCGCCGTGCTGCCTGACCAGCCGCACTCGCAGGTCACGGTCGCGGCGCGGTGCCTGTACTCGGCGATGACATGTCGAGCCGGCGGTCCTTCCGGCCTGGGCGCCGCCCCCTTCTGCCCGGGGGGCGGGGGAATGCTCCGGCGGAGCGTCATCGTCGCGTCGCGAAGCACTCGTTGCAGTAGACGGGCTTGCCCTGCGTCGGGTTGAAGGGGACCTGGGTCGCCTTGCCGCAGCTCGAGCACGTGGCGTCGAACATCTCCCGCGGGCCCCGACTGTCGCTCGAGCCGCCCCGGTAGCCTCCGCCGCCGTAGCCACCCGAGCTGCCGGATCCCTGCTGGGCCTTTCGCGCGGCTCGGCACGACGGGCACCGCCGCGGCTCGGTGAAGCCCTTGTCAGCGTAGAACTGCTGCTCGCTCTCGGAGAACACGAACTGCTGACTGCAATCGCTGCAGGTGAGGGTCCTGTCGGTGTACATGGCACTCCCTTCCCGTGCCGGCGTCGCGACGTTCTCGCGACGGTCGGGAGAGAGGTGTCGAGGTGCCGGATCTGCTTGAGGACCGCCAGCATACACGGGTGACTCGGCCCTACCCGCCCAGCACCGCCACCAGCTCCGTCGAGCCAGCTACAAATGACTCAGCAGGAGCGAGTATGCCGCCCGGCAGCGCACCTGGCGGGTCGGTTCGGAGCGGCTCGCGTTGACAGGGTGCGAGATGCTCGAGGGGAGTATCTGACGGAGAGCACGCACCAAGTCGTCGACGACCGAGCTACGAGAGGAGTACGCGATGGACGACGGGTCGGACCCGGCCACCCGGAGCGAGGCCGACTGGCGGGAGCGCCTGACGCCCCTGCAGTACCACGTCCTGCGCGAGCAGGGCACGGAGCGCCCCTTCGCGGGCGCGCTGTGGGACGAGCATCGCGCCGGCCGCTACCGGTGCGCTGGCTGCGGCTCGGAGCTCTTCCTCTCGGACGACAAGTTCGACTCGGGCAGCGGCTGGCCCAGCTTCACGACGCCCGCGGACGACGACACTGTGGAGACGCTGACGGACCGGTCGCACGGGATGGTGCGCACCGAGGTGCGCTGCGCCACATGCGGCGGCCACCTCGGGCACGTGTTCGACGACGGCCCGGGACCCGGCGGCCTGCGGTACTGCATCAATTCCGCAGCCTTGGAGCTCGACCCGACCGAGGGCTGAGCGACCCTCGCGCGTGCCGGCCCGGGAAGGGATGGCGTGCCGGTTGCTGGCCGGGACCATCGGGTCATCGGCAGGGTGGCGGGCAGAGGTAGGCTTGCCCTGTGTGATCGGTTTCGAAGCGCGACGCGGAGGGACCAACGCCATGGCTGCTGTCCAGACCCTGATGAGCCGGACGCCAGGTTGTTCCGTCGCCTCGGACGACGCCGCGGCGGCCTCGGCCCATCTCATCGACAGCGCCCTGCTCGTCGCCTTGAGCTTCGCGTACCGAGCTCGCTGCCCAGGGAGGGTTCGACCGCGGGAGTGGACCAGCGAAGAGGCGAGGCTTCTGACCCCACGGCCACCATGCTCCAGCTCGTGGGCGTCGCCGTCTCGGCGGTCTACTTCGTGGGGTGCTGGTGCCTCGCGCATGGCCATGCATGCTCGGCGTGCCCTGCTCGAGCAGCGCCTGTCGCCAGCGTCCGCCCTGACCGCCAGGGCGTGGTCCGCTGGCTGGTGCTCGAGGGCGTGCTGAGCGCGATCTCGCTCATCGGGGGTGACGACGACGTGCTGTACTGGCTGACTGGCGGGGCGACATGGACCTCGATCGCGCTCCTCCTGACCACGCTGCGCGATTCGCGGCGACGGGGCATCCACGACAAGCTCGCGGGCAGCCTCGTCATCGCCACCCGGTGATCGTGTGACAGTGCCGACGTCGGTCCGATGTGCTGGGCGTGCCCTCGACGCATGTCGCGACCAGGTGGCCGGCGCGATCACGGACCTTGGCCGGACGACCGGGGCGCACCTCACCCTGGAGCTCATGGCTGACTCGCGTGACGTCCCGCTGGAGGACTACGCGATCGCCAAGTGGGATGGGCTGCCGCCCGACCCGATGGGAGTGCTGCTCGTGGGGACCACCAGAGGCCCCCACGCCCAGGTCATCCAAGGCACCGCCCTCGATGCGTTGGTGAGCCAGGCGGAGCTGGACGGCGCGGTGCTCGGCGGGCTGCACGAGCCCGTGATGCGCGGCGACTGGTGCGAGGGAGTGCTGGCGTTCACCGCGAGCTACCGCGATGCCATGGCACCCGTCCAGTCGCCATCGGCCGAGGCGTCCCCGATGGCCGGCGACACTGGCCCGAGGATCCCCGATGCCTGACACCCGCACCTACCTCCCACTCCTGCGTGGTGCCCTGGGCCGAGGCGCGGTGTCGCCCGCGCCGCGGCTTGTCGACCTGCGCCAGGTCGTGCGCTATCACGGGCCGAGCGTCGTCGCGGCACGCGCACGCGCGGAGGCGGACCAGCCTGTCGCTGTGGCGGCCGGCTTCTGGCCCGTAGGCAGGGGACGGGCGGACCGGAAGCGCTCGACGCCCACCTGGGTCGTGGAGTACGAGTTCGTGGCACCCGCGACCGTCATCCGCGTCATCCGCGTCTCGGCATCCGATGCGGCCGACGCCTTCGCTCGCGATGCGGTGGTCATGGCCCGTGCGGGCTACATCGCGGCCGACGAGCGCTGGCGGGGCACCACCTTCGGGGTCGGGCAGGCGCTTGCCCTCGGCAGCTCCATGGCCTACGGGTGGAGCGGCCCCGGCGAGATCCGGGTGACGTACCGCCACGACCCCGCGACCGCGGGTCGCCCCGACCGCGCCGTCGTGCTCGCGTCCACCGCTGGCACGCCCCGATGGTGGGTGCTCGATGCCTGACGACCCTCGCCAGGACCGGCGGGGCGGGCCGTGCTGGAAGATCAGGCGTGGGACGGCACCACGATGAGCGAGGCGGGCACGCCGGTGGCGATCGCTGCCGACCTCGGCGGGGCGGGCGTGCTCACCATGACCTTCCGCTTGGACCCGACGGCTGCTGAGGGTGCCCACCGTGCCATCGTGTTCGAGCATCCGGATGGCTCCGCGATCTGGCCGGTCCTCGATCGCTGACCGCGTCTTGAGCCTGGGGGCCCGATTCAGTCGGCGAGGCGCCCGTAGACCCAGCCCAGCAGCTGGCGCGCGCCCATCATCGCCAGGATCAGCACCACGATGCCGAAGAACCCGCCCAGCGCGACCCGGTCACCAAAGACGAGCGCGGTGACCTCGATGATCACGAACTTCGAGACGAACAGGATGGCCCAGATCGACGCGACCAAGAGGGCCTTCCAGACGACACCTTCACGCCCGGCGAACCAGGAGGCGACCCGCCGCTTCAGCCCCAGCGTGGCATCGAGCATCAGCTTGAGCAGGATGGCGGTCAGCAGCGAGACGCTGAATGACTCGATGATGACCCCTGGCGCGAACTCCACGAACAGGTTGATGACCGTGACGTACACGAGCACGTCGGCCATCCAGGAGACGAACCGGGCCTGACCGGGCGACATCGCGAGCCGCGCACCCGGGTCGGGGTACGGTCCGGGCGCGAGCTGGTCGATGTCCATCAGTCCTCCGTGGACGCGGCAGTCCCTGAGCCGCCGCCGTCGCCATCATCGCAGGGCGATCCCCCGTCGGAGGCCGCGCGGTCGAGCCCTCGCCCCGCGGCACGCGTGTCACGGCGCAGGACTCGCGTCCACAGCCGGCAGCTCGGTGACCGAGCCGTCCGCGATCGACACCAGCGTGCGCGGCTGCCCGGCATAGCGGTCGGCGACCTCTGGCCACGCAAAGGCGTGCAGGTCGGGGAAGAGGGCCACATACCCCGGGATCTCGATGCCCTGGTCGAATCCCCGCGGAACCACGGCCGTCGACGCCCCGCCGCCGTCCCTGGACACGGTGTGGATCGTGCGACGCGGGGCCCCCACCTCGTCGCGCACCACGATGGACCTGCCCTCGTCACCCGAGGTGGTCCACACGAGCACGCCGCGCCCCTCCGCGTCGGGCACGATCGCGGGGTAGATGCCGTCGCGGCCCACGGTGCGGGTCGAGCCGTCCACAGGGTCCACGGCCAGCAGCGGGAAGCGCTTCTCGTCACCCTCCGGCGCCGAGTACGTGACGAGATGACGGCCCAGGAACCCCACCATCCCGCCGCCCGTGGTCGTGAGGTCCCAGGTCTCGCCCGTCGTCGTGTCGACCACCTGGACGTGCTCAGGGTCGTCCATGCCGCCTTCGAGCGCGAGGTACTGGCCGTCGAGCGACAGGTGCAGGGAGCTGTACTGGGTCGCACGGCCGGCCAGGACCAACTCGCGATCGCCATCGGGCAGGCGCATGCACCAGACGTCCCCCTGCTCATCGGACGTCATCTCGATCCAGTACATCGTCTGGCCGTCGGGGCCAAGGATGGGGACGCCGCCGTCCTCGGTCCGCAGGACCTCGACCATCGACCCGTCACCGGTGTCGACGATGCTCACCACCTGGTGCCCCTCGGACGATTGCCACGCGAGGACCTTGCCATCGACCGGTCCGTCGGCGCGCACGATCGGCTCGTCGACCACATGGAAGGCCGGCCCGCCGAGCCGGCCGACCCACAGGCCGGTGGCCGCGCTCTCGTCGTTGTCGGTCACCTGGTACCAGCTCCCGAAGACATCGACCGGCGGCGGTGAGGACGACGGCGAGGGTGCGAGGGGCGACGACGCTGCCGCGGGTGACGGGGACGCGCCCTTCGACGTCGCGGCGAACGACAGGATGGCGAGCAGGGCCAGCGCACCGATCAGTGGTGCGGTGGTCAGCCGAGTGCGATGCATCGTGGCCTCGCGGCTCCCGGCGCCCTTGTGGCGCGGCACCCCCCAGCTCCGGCACGATCGTAGCACCGGGCTGCCGGCGGTCAGCCTCGGCGCCATCTGGGTCGCACCGCTGGTAGATCCGACCCGTGGCACGTCCGCGACGTCGACTGCACGGCGCATGGCTCCGATCATTGCTTGGTCACGTCGCTCATCGGCATCGGATACGAGAACGAGAACGAGGACGAAGGCGGATAGGCTTCACCTCGTCGCTCGAACTTGAGGTGGATGCATGCCACGGAAGGCCACGTGGGCGCTCATCGTCTGGCTCGCGCTCGGCGTCGTCGGCTATCTGATCCTGGTGCCGTCCGACCCCGACTGCGTGGCGGACCCGTCGGCCGAGCTGTGTGATCGGCTCGCCGCGGTGGCCACGGGGTTCCAGTTCCTGGGAATGGCGTTCGTGTGGCTCGTGGTCATGGTCGCCCTCGCCATCGCATGGGTGGCAAGCCGGCGCCAAACCCGCCACTCATCCGCCCGATCGCCTGAATGACGAGACGTCGCCCGACTCGGCTGAGCGCCCATGGCATCGATCCCGTGGTCGACGCAGCGGAGGTCATCGGGCCATGACAGAAGCCCATGGGACGCACGCCGTCCGGACACGCGTCGTGCTCGGCATCCTGGCGTTGACGACGGCATGGTCCGTCATCGTCGTGCTGCTCCCGGAGCTCGGCTTCATGGTCGGGGCGCTGGTCACGCTGCTGGCGATGGTGCCCGGCGCGATCGCGGTCGCCTGGGCCGTCAGGGTCTGGCGGCGTCGGCCGCCGACGCAGACCCCGACACGCCTGGCGCTCCTGCTCGTGCCCATGCTCGTTCTCGCCACGACGGCCGCGCTCGTGCTCGACGATGGCTATCGCGACGCCATCCGCTGGCGTCTGAGCTGGGGCTCGTTCCATGCCGCAGCTGCGGAGCTCGCGACCTCGACGCCTGAGGTCGGAACCTTTCACGGCGCGCGGCGCGGAGACAGGACGGATTCCCCCCGCCGAACGCATCAGGGCGCGGGCTCCTCCAGCCACAGGGTCGCCTGGCGGGTCATCGGACCGGCCGGCTCGGCGCAGGTCGTGACCCCGACCGCGCCGAGGATCGCAAGCGACGGCTGGCACTCGTCGTCGATGTCGACCGGCCCGTCGGTCTCGACGAAGGCGTGGCCAGCGTCCGCGGACAGGGCGGTCCTGCGGTACGAGGCCCCGCCGCCATCGGGCACCTGGGTCGCGCTCATCGGCGGAAGCCCATCAGGGCGCGCGTCGCGAATGCCCATGCGATGGCCGCGATGACCGAGCCGATCGCGATGGCAGCCCACGCGCCGGACCCATCGACGAGCGTCCGGAAGATCTGGTCGGCGTCATCGGCGACGACGACGGCCAGCCCCGCGGCAGCGGCGATCCCCGCGCCGATGGCGAACGTGACGAGCGAGGCGACGGTGGGGCGGGTCGGCGCTGGGGCGATGCCCGACCCCGCGAGCAGCCCGAACGATGTCGCGATGGCGAGCGTGGTCAGGACGCCTGTCACCAGCCACGTCGGCGCCGTGCCGCGGTCGATGCCAAGAGCCACGAGCATCGCTCCGAACGCGAGCGCGAGCGAGCACGCGACGGCCGCGCCGGTCGCCATGCCGGAGCGACTCGTGGGACGCTCCCCGTAGCTCGCCGCCACCATCGCGTCGATGGCGGACGACAGGGTGGTGCGGTCCGTTGGCGGCACCCGTTCCAGTCGCCGGACGCCGACACGCTCCATGAGCACCGCGCCCACCAGGATGCCCACCAGCGACCAGACGAACAGCACCGCGAAGGTTCCCACGAACATCACGCCCAGCACCTCGTGGATCGGTGCATGCGAGAGCGGCAGGGTCAGGAGGAACGCCGTGGCAGCGAGGGCCGCGCACACCTTGGCGGCCCGCTTGATCCGATGTCGCGCGAAGCCGCGAGCGTACCCGTGGACCAGAGCCCGTTCCTCGGCGGTCAGGGGGTACCGGGATGCCGGGTGCGCCGTCACGACGGATCCCGGGCGCGCCAGTCAGTGAGCGTGCGACGCGGAGCCTGGTGACTCATGGCAGCGCCTCCACGATGCCTTCGATGGTGTCCTTCGATCCCGCGCTGACGAGGAACAGGAAGGGACCGGTGGCGTAGGCGGCCGTGTAGGTCGTGTCGCCGTACTGCTCGACCTCGAGGCCCGTGACCGTCTTGCCGCCGAGCGTCATCTCGCCGACCACCGCGGGCGGTGCCGACGGGCCCTCGTCGAACCCGTAGTCGACCCCGTCGGACATGAACGAGGGTCCGCGGAAGCCGTCGAAGATGGGCTCGACCCAGCGGCTGCCGTCGCCCTCCGAGTCGATCAGCGCCACGAACTCCAAGGCGGCGGTCGCGTCGTCGATGTCGAAGCCGAACGTCAGGTCACCCCACAGCGTCCGCGTATCCACGCCGAGCGACGTGGCCGCCCTCCGCAGCGACGGCAGGAACCCCGCGAACAGCTCGACTGCGAGCCGGCCGCGACCCAGGTAGACAGGGCTGTCGCCGAAGACCGCGTTCTGGGTCCCGAACGCATCGTCGATGATCCCGGCAAGCTCCGTCGACGCCGCCGGCGGCGTGATCCGGGTGCCGACGTCCGGCGCCTCCAGGGGCGGCTGCTCGGGCGCCTCGGGGAGCGCCGCGATGCCAGCGGCGGCCCCCTCGACCTCGGAGCGGAAGAGGGCCGGGTCCCATGCCCCAGGCTGGTCGCCGCTGGTGCCCTCGGGGTTCGTGTCGCTGGTGTCGACCACGAGCCACGCGTCGCGGTAGCCGAGGAACGCGAAGCGATCGATGCCCGACTCCGCCAACAGCACCGGCAGGCCGGCGATGTGCTGCACGGAGCAGGTGGCATCGGGCCATCGCTCGAGGCGGCGGGCCACGAGCACCGGCAGCAGGTCGCTGCCGGGCACCCCGTCGACCCGCGTTCCCACGAGCACCAGGTGGTAGGTCGGAGCGTCGAACACACGCGCCGTGCCCGCGCCCTCGGTGGATGCCACCCCGTGCTGGCGGTCGTCCGCGACGCCCAGCTCGTCGGCCACCGTCACCGGGTCGTCGTCGAGGCTTGGCGACCATGCCAGCGTCGGGTCCGCGCCTCGGACGAAGTTGGCCGTGATGCGCTCGCCCAGGACCTCGTCCGGGAGCATCGCGGCCACGGTCGCGTCGAACGACGGCCAGGCATCCGCCGGCCGGACGGGTAGCACCTCGCGAGCGATGGCGGGCAGCGCGGCCTGCATCTCGGCGATCGCATCAGCGCACTGGACCGGTGCGGACGATGGGTCAGCCGCCGACGGCCGGGGCGAGGGCGACGTGGCCCCGAGCGCGGGCGACCCACCCGCCAGCAGCGTCGCAACGGCCAGGAAGCCCGTCGCCATCGGTCGTCCCATGGTCCACCTCGTGCGTCGCCATGCGCGCGTCGGCGCGCATCCGGACCCGTCACCCCGCGCCATCTTCGCCCATCCGCGCACGAGTGGCCCCGGCCCGTTCGTACCGATGTCACGACCAAGCAGCGACCGATAGACTCCGGCCGAGCGAGGAGGTCGGATGGACGCGACGGCCCTGGCGACGACACCCGGGAAGCGGCGACACGGCCGTGTCCTCCGCCTTGGCATGCTTGCGTGCCTCCTCGCGCTGTGGGGCGTCCTGGCCTACCAGTGGGTCACACGGCCGCGCGACGTGTTCCACGAGGTCATGGACATCTCCAACGACCACGGCCTGGTCCACTGGGATGGCGCAGTGGCGGTTCAGCCACCCGCGGACGGCCGGCGTGGCCAGATTTGGGTGGCAGTGAGCACTCGGGAGCTGCCGGGTCTCGAGGCAGCCCAAGCGACCTGCGAGGTGCTCGGACCGCGACTCCGCCGCTACGCGGACTGGGACGACTCGGTCACCCTGTACTGGGGCAGCGACCCCGGCGACCAAGCGACATCGATGGTCTGCCCGCTGACCGGTCCGGCTCCTTGACGACGCCGATGACCGGAATGCTGCGCTCGAACGAGGTTCCGGGCCTGCGAGGCTCGGCGACGCTTGGAGGAATGTGATGGGTTGTCGTGCGTTGCTGGTGGCGACGACCGCGCTGATGGTGACGGTCGCCTGGCCGACCGAGGCCGCGACCCCGGGGGCGGCCGACGTGTGCCCGGCCCTTGGGACGCGCGAGACCGCGGTCGGCTTCTTCGCCGAGCGAGCCTTTCCGGCGGGCACCGAGACGGCCCGAGACGACGGGGGCTGGCGATGGGTGTCGGTCGCGGGTCCCATGACTGCCACGGTCGAGGGGACCGCACTCGTCGACCGGGTCGCGCTCGACGGGGTGTTCCCAGTGACTGGCTCTATCGGCCCGGAGCAGCGGTGGGCTGTCGCCGACCTCGACAACGCGATGGGTTGGGCGGGCGACCTGCTCGATGCGTTCGCGTACTCGGTCGACCCGGGCGCGTCCCATCCGCACGGCCTGAGCGACGCCGACGCTCCCATCTGGCCCGGGAGCGGCACCGCCGACGCTCCCGACCGCGATGCCGAGATGTCCATCCAGGCACAGGCCGACGGGCTCCATGTGCACGCGGCGGTGACGGCCAAGACGCATCCCCGAGGCGGTTGCAGCCCGTCCCCGGCACCATGAGGCAGCCGGATGACTGGGGCGCCAGGTTGACGATCGGGGGCTGCCGAGGCGTGTCCCCTCCGAACCAGGGCTTGAAGCTGGGCCCGCGATCAAGTGCAGCGGAGCGCAGCGGGAGACGGCTGGGCGCGCCCGCGGTGCGGCCGGCGTCACGCGTGCCGCGGCCGTCGGTCAGCCCGGGTAGCTGCCCCCGACGAGCTCGCCCGCAGCGTTCCAGCAGGGCCAGAGCGAGGTCGCATCCACCGGATGCGCGCAGATCCTGATGTCGCGGGGCGACTCGACCGAGGCGTCAGTGAACCGGACGCCCGCGTACTGGTCGCGCAACCTCGTGGCCAGGTCGTCCACGGCCTGGATGCATGTCGCCCGGTCGACGGCTCCGCACGTCAGGGCGTACCCGTCGTGCAGCATCCGGGGGCTGGTGATCGTCGCCATCGCCCACACCAGCAGCGCGATGGCACCCGTGAGGGCCAGGCCGGCGACGACCGGCCATCGCTGCTCCGACCCGGACCAGGCGACGCGTGCGCAGAGGAGGGCGTAGAGCACGAGCGCCAGGCTCAGGCCGCCGTCGACATCATCGGTGACCCAGTACGCCCACGCCAACGCCCCGGCTGCGACCATGGCCAGGAGCCCCACGGCGCGCGATGCTCGCCGCTCGAGCGACCCGATCGCGAGGAGCGCGGCGCCAGCGACCGTCGTGAAGACCGACGGCAGCACGACGCCCGACCAGGGCATCGTCAGGATGCCCAGCATCAGGGCGAGCCCGCCGAGGCGCGTCACCCAGGACCCGCCTCGTTCGATGAGCATCGCGAGACCGAGCACGAACGCGGCGATGGCGGCGAGCGCATTCGCGAAGTCCCACGCGATGTGTGGGATCTGCTCCCGCAGGGCCACCGACGCCGCGCTAACCAGGAAGAGCCCTGCACCCATGGTCGCCAGGAACGGGACCACGGGCGCGCGTCGGGCATGCGCGCGGTCCCGCGGCAGCTGAGCGTGCACCGAGCCATCGACATCGACCGCGGCGGCCATCAGCTCGGGATGCCGATGAGCGTCGACGGCGCCCCGAACGAGGTCCAGCGCGCCTGCGACCCCCGTGACCCGGCTCGCCAGGAGCTCGGACATCTCCTCGCCGTACCGAGCACGCCATGCGGCCGGATAGAGGCGTACCAGCGGGTTCATGCCCCGGTCTCCAGCCCCGCCCGTCCGACCTGGACGATGCGGTCGAGACGCGCGAGCTGCGAGCGGAGGGTGCCCTGCCCCTCGCCAGTCAATCGGTACGGTCGCCGGCGGTCGGTGCTGGGCACGGGCTCGATGAGGCCACGGGACTCCAGCCGGGCAAGCGCGCCATACAGCGTTCCCGGTCCGAGGGAACGTCCCGACAGGCCCTCCACCTCGGCCATGATCGCGTAGCCGTGGCGCGGCCCGGCGCTGAGCACCACCAGGATGAACAGGGCAGGGTCGGCGAACCGCCCGAGGTCCAGGGTGTCGGGTTGCATGACGGTCCCCTGCATGGCAAGTTATATCGCATTGCGTTATATCACATGGCGAGTGTTCACGACAAGGGCCTTCGAGGCATGCCACCGCTGGGCGCCCTTGACCGATCCTGACCTCCCCTGCCAGACTCTCCGGAGCTGGGAGCGCCCACAGCGGGAGACAATCGAAGAGACACGTCGGCGGAGCGGGCCCCGTGGTCCCCAGCTCGCCCTCACCCTCGGTGACTCGCCCCAGCGGTCGCCGATCGGCGCCATCAAGCCGTTGCCTGCCTGCCCTCCGACCAACATCGCTCCGTCGCCGCGCCCCAGCGCGGTGTTCTGGCAGAGAGGAGGCCAGTCCTTGGCCCTGTCCAGCGGCGTCCATCGGGCGTCATCCGAACCGGCCAGCAGCCGAACCCCAGTGCGACGCATGACCGCGCTCGCCACGGCGTTCGCGGTGCTGCTCACCGTTGGCGCCACCGCGATGGCCACTCCGGCGGCCCAGGCCGCCACCCGCGTGGTCCGGGTGCCCGCCTCGATCGACCACGACGGCAGCCGCGACGTCTCGTCGCAGCTCCAGCGGTTCGTGAACGGCGTGCCCAACAACTCCCGGATCGTATTCCGGGCCCGCGGCGTCTATCGCCTGGACGATGGCCTGGTCCTGCTCAACCGACGCAACCTGGTGTTCGACGGGAACGGCGCCACCATCCGAGCGCGCGGCTCGGGCAGCCGACCCATGGACAGCCCGTTCGCGCTGATGCACAACGACCAGGGCATCACCATCCGGGACTTCAAGCTCGTAGGCAACAACCCGGACGCGGGCACCGCGCGCGCCTATCACGGCGGCGCCGAGCATCTCGCCGGGGTGTACCTCGGCGGAGCCAAGGACATCCTCATCGAGGACGTCAGCATCCGGGACTTCTACGGCGACTGCGTGTACATCGGCGCCAGCGGCACGACCTGGTCGCGCGGCGTGACCTTCCAGGACTCCTCGTGCACCCGGACCGGCCGCCACGGCGTCGGGCTCATCGCCGGCCGCGACGTGCTCATCCAGCGCGTCCGATTCGACAAGGTGGGCTTCATGGTCGTGGACATCGAGCCGGACCGCGCCGTCGACGGCGCCGCGGACGTGGTCATCCGCAAGAACACGGTCGGCTCGTACGGCCTCACCAATCGATACGTCTGCTGGTTCGTGGCGGCCTCCGCAGGCGCCCGGGGTGCGACGGTCCGACGGCTCACCATCGCCGGCAACAAGGTGACGGGCGTCGGCCGGGCCGGCTACGACGGCAAGGCGTGGGCCATCAGCGTCATCATCGACGGGCGGATCGGGCCGCGCTCGAGCATCGTCATCCGTGGCAACCGGTCGAGCCGCACCGTGGCCCGCACCGACCACGGCGCACCGATCCTCATCCGGAACGCGTCGGGGGTGACCATCACCGGCAACCGCCAGCCCATGCGCTCGGGCGCCTTCGCGCTCATCTCGGGCTCCAGCAACGTCGTGAACAAGGACAACAGCACCCGGCGCTGACGGGCGCCCGCCGAGACGGGGTCACGCCTTCCGGGTCTGGGTGCTCGTGCCCTGGCGCCCTCCACGCGGCCCGTGAGGTCGCGGGCCGCAAGCTGCGGCATCGTCACATCGGCGGGCGTCTGGTCGCGCTACTGTCGATGTCGCTCGGGCCACGTGGACAGGGAGCGCAACCGATGAAGAACGGCTGGACGGCGGTCCTCATCCTGGCCTCCGCCCAGTTCGTGATGGTGCTCGACAGCAGCGTCATGAACGTGGCTATCTCGCAGATGATCGCGGACCTGGACACCACCGTGTCGGGGGTGCAGTTCGCCATCACGGCCTACACCCTGGTGATGGCGGCGTTCATGCTCGTCGGCGCAGGTCGGCGACATCTGGGGCCGTGAGCGCACCTTCGCCGGTGGGTCTGGCGGTGTATGCACTGGCTCGTTCATCACGGCCATCAGTCCGAACCTCGCTACCCTGCTCCTCAGTTGGTCCCTGGTGGAGGGTCTCGGCGCCGTGCTGGTGGTGCCGGCCATCGCAGCGCTCATCGCCGCCAACTACGAGGGCCGGGACCGAGCCCTGGCGTATGGCCTCGTTGGCGGGGTGGCGGCGGCCGCGGTCGCCGCAGGCCCGCTCATCGGTGGCTGGGTGACCACGACCTTCACGTGGCGCCTGGTGTTCGCGGGCGAGGTGGTCATCGTCGCCGTGATCCTGCTGCTCCGGAAGCGACTGCGCCCCAGTCCCACGGCGGACCACGCGCCGCGGCTCGACCTGGTCGGGGCGACGCTGTCGGCATCCGGTCTCGCGCTCATCGTGTTCGCCATCCTCCAGAGCGGCGCCTGGGGTTGGGTGACGCCCAAGGGCGCGCCGACCATCGGTGGCACCCCCATCACGCCGCTCGGCTTCTCGGTGGTGCCCTTCCTGATCCTGGCCGGCCTCGGGCTGTTGTGGGCCTTCGCGTCCTGGGAGGAGCGCCGCGAGGCCCGTGGCCTCGACCGCCTGCTGGACCTGGCGCTGCTGCGCATCGAGACCTTGCGGGCCGGCCTCTCGACGCTAGCGATGCAGCAGCTCGTGCTCCTGGGCACCTTCTTCGTGCTGCCGGTCTACCTCCAGGTGGTCCTGGGCCTCGACGCGTTCGAGACCGGCAAGCGATTGGTGCCTATGTCGGCGGCGATGCTCGCGGCCGCGCTCCTGGGACCACGAGTCGCGGCGCAGCGCTCGCCCAGACGCGTCTCGCAGATGGGCCTGATGGGCCTCGCCATCGGCGCGGTGGTGCTGCTCGCGACCATCGACGTGACGCTCAACGGCATAGGCTTCGCCCTCGGGCTCGCCATCTTCGGGGCCGGGGCAGGCCTGCTCGCGTCACAGCTGGGCAACATCATCATGTCCTCGGTCGAGCCCTCAAGGACCAACGAGGCGGGCGGCCTCCAGGGCACGGCGCAGAACCTGGGAGCGTCCCTGGGCACCGCGCTCATCGGGGCCGTGCTGCTAGGCGGCATGACCAGCGCCTTCATCACGCATGTCAACGAGGACGAGACGATCCCAGCGGACGTCCGGGCCACCATCACGGCATCGGCACAAGCGAGCGGCCTGGAGGTGGTGTCGGTCGGGCAGGCGCACGACTACCTGGTCGATGCGGGGATGGCCCCCGCCGAGGCTGACGCCCTGACCGATGCCTATGGCCAGGCGCAGCTGGACGGGCTGCGCAACGCCCTCGGCGCGGTGGCACTGTTCGCCATCCTGGCCTTCTGGTTCACGCGCCGCCTGCCGGGGCCAACCCCTGGGCGCGAGGCGAGCGTCGTCGGCGACGCTACGCCGTAGCGAGGCGGCCTCGGGGGCCAACCCGAGGTTGGCATCACACCTTCGCACGCCGGACGTCTTGGAGGCAGGCGTCGTGACCCGCGAGGTCCCGCCAGCCATCGCCGAGGTTGCATCGCCATGCCGTCCGTGTCCCGCTCGTTGGCACTCCTGCTCGTGGTGGCAGGCGTGGCGCTCGTATCCCCGATGTGGTCGACGCCGATGGGCGCGCAGTCACCCACCCGCGCACCGACGCCGTCCCCATCGGCGCCGGCGGCGCACTCCGTGCCCGCCCCGCTGCCACCGCGGCCCTCGAAGCCCGACTGGACGCCCAGCGGGCCGCCCGATGACACCCTGACGCGTGACGGTCTCGAGATGGCCGTCTGGCTGTCCGATGCGGTCGCCGAGCCCGGATCGTGGGTGCAGGTCCACGTGCGCGTCACCAACACGGGGCATCGGACGCGGCTCCACGAGGCACCTGGGCCGTGCGTCGGCGAGCCGTTCCGGTGGCGCATCGACACCACCCGGCTGTTCGACCCTGGGATCGACTGGCCCGGCGCCGCCGGGCGCCTCAAGCGCGAGCTGACCCGCTTCGGCCCCGTCCCGCCATGGGTGCGCCCCGAGGAGATGGATGGCACCACCACGAAGGAGCTGGCGGAGTGCACGGCGTCGCTCGAACCCAGGGTCGGACGCCTGCGACCTGGGCGGTCGATCTCCAGCGACGATGCGGTCTATCCGGAGTACACGCTCGGCCGGCCATTGCCGCCCGGGCCGCTGGTCATCCGGGTGTCGTTCAACGATTGGGGCGACGGTCGTGCGCCCGACCGCGACCACGCGCCGCTGTCCATGCAGTCCACCGTGCTCGTCACGGGTCCGGACCCTGGGTACCCATCACCCCTGGTGCTCATCGACCGTGCCCTGTCGGTGCCGGACTTCTACCGGTACGTGGTCGCCTCCGATGGCCAGCACGACTGGACCAATGCCCACTGGCTCGCCTGGCCATCGATCCCCGCAGGCCACCTGACAGGGCTCGACGGACGCGCGTCGGACGGCTTCCTGGGCATCGGCCTGTTCGGCATGAACTCGGGCTTCTTCGAGGTGGACCTTGACCCCTGGACCGGCGCGGTGCTCGCCTCCGGCCCCCGATGAGGAGGCATCGTCGTGCTCGCGCCTGCACGCGCCTCGGTGTCAACCCGGGCTGAGGGGCTCCGCCAAGCCCACCAGGATGCCCTCGGGGCCACGGATGTAGCACAGTCGATAGGAGTCGCCGTAGCGCACCACCTCGTCGACGAGCTCGGCACCATGGGCCCGCAGGCGGGCGAGGACGCCATCGAGGTCGTCGACCGCGAACATCACCCGGAGGTAGCCGAGGGCGTTCACGGGCGCAGGGTGGGGCGTCCTCGCGACCGCAGGTGGCGCCTGATACCTGCTCAGCTCCACCCGGCCGTGCCCGTCGGGCGTCCGGAGCATGGCGATGTCGCACCTGACGCCATCGAGCCCGATGGTGCGGTCCACCCACGGCCCCTCGACGGTGGTCTCCCCCTCCAGCTCCATGCCGAGCTCCAGGAAGAACGCGACCGCGGCCCCGAGGTCGTCGACCACGATGCCGACGTTGTCCATCCGTTGGATCGTCACGGCGCCGACGGTACCCCATCACGCCGCGAGGCACGTCAGCTCGCCGAACCAGGGCTCAGCTGCGGTCGTCCATCACCACGTAGGCGTTGGTCCGGCGGATGGTCAGGCCGGTGCGGCAGCGCAGCCACCGCGGGTCGGGTTGGGTGCCCATGGCCCAGGCGACCAGCGCCGCGGGCACATCGGCCCCCGCGAGCTGCGTGTACGGGTAGCTCGTGCCAAAGCGGGGGTTCAGGTCGATGACGACGAGGCCACGGGGTGACTCGATGACGTCGCAGTTGAGGTTGCCCGGCTGTCCCACGAGCTCGCCGAGCCGCCGTCCGAGGGCCTCCAGCTCCTCGGAGGCCACGGTCACCGCCACGTCCGCCTCGCTGCCACGGACCACCTGCTTGTGTCGCATGAGCGTGGCCTGGTACCGCCCGTCGAGGTCGTTCACCACGTCCAGGCCGTACTCGGGACCCTCGGCACGCTCCTGGATGAGCATGGGCGTGGTGGGTCCGCCGCGGTCGCGGAGTCGGGCGAAGTAGCTGCCGATCCCCGGGAGCGCCCCGCGGGCGATGAGCCGCTCCATGCGGCGGTTGCCCAGCTCCCAGACCAGCTCCAGCTCGCGTGCATCGTGGACGACCTCGATGCCACCCAGGGACGACGTGCCCCAGCGCGACTTGACGATGAGCGGGAAGCCCACGGTGCCATCGGCGACCGCCCGCAGCGCGTCCTCGACGCCCAGGAACGTGAGCGGGGTGCCCATGCCCGCGCCCGCCAGCAGCTCGAAGCTGGCCCACTTGTCCAGGCACGCGTCGACGGTCGCGGGGTCGGCGATGACCAGGCGCGTCCCCACCCCCCGGAACCGCTCGGCCTCCCGGGCGAGCAGGGCGATCTCGAAGTCGTTGAGCGAGAACAGCAGGTCGACGCGCTCCTCCGCGCACAGCTCCAGCAGCCGCTCCACGTAGGACCCGTCGTCAACCCGAGGCACCACGCCCCGGCGGTCGGCGACCGCCAAGGCAGGGGCAGCGGGATCCATGTCGCAGGCCACCACCCGGCCGGTGCCGAGGGCGGCCTGGAAGATCTGGATGAGGTCCCCGCGCTGCCCGGCACAGGTAATCAGGATGTTCATGTCGCGTTCCTTGGGTCCCGTTTCCCTAGACTGTCTGCCGGACGACGGGATTCGCACGCATGATGAGGCAACGAGGTGGCGGGGGGATGATCTGGTGACGCGCGCCCGCCCCACGTGCCCGGGCGACGCATGTGGCGACGCCCGACCGTGCGGGTGCCCGGCACCCGGCGGATGGCCGTGATGGGGTCGACCGCACGCCTCATCGACCCCCGAGACCCCGAGTGGGACCGGCTGGTGGCTGCCGTGCCCCACGACGTGTACCACCTGCCGTCCTACGTCGAGGTGGCGGCCGGCCACGAGGGTGGCGTCGCGCGCGCCGTCCTGGTCCAGGATGCTGGGCGCTCGATGCTGCTGCCGCTGGTGATCCGGGACCTGGGCGGCGGCGCCACGGACGCGACCTCGCCGTATGGCTATCCGGGGCCCATCGGGACGGACGTGGAGGACCCGGACTTCCTCGCCACCGCGCTCGCGCATGCGAGCGAGGCGCTGCGCGAGGTCGGCGCCGTGACCCTCTTCGTCCGCTTCCATCCCATGCTCAACGAGGTGCTGCCGGATGGGCCGGGCGCCATCGTGGACCACGGCGAGACCGTGGAGATCGACCTGGGGCGGACATCCCAGGAGCTGTGGCGGCAGATGCGCGAGAACCATCGGCGCGACATCCGTCGAGCCACCCATGAGGGCTTCACGGCCAGCCTCGAGACCGACGATCGGGCGCTCGCCACGTTCCAGGACCTGTACCAGGAGACGATGAGCCGGCTGGACGCGTCCTCGTACTACCGCTTCGACGCCGCCCACTTCGGGGCGCTCCGGGAGGCGCTCGGGGAGCGACTGTGGCTCGTGGTCGTGCGGGCCCATGGCGAGCCCGCGGCGGCCGGCCTCTTCTTCCGGGAGGCCGGCATCGTCCAGTACCACCTGTCCGGCTCCGACGCCCGACACCTGCGCCACCAGCCGACCAAGCTGATGATCCACGCGGTCACCCAGTGGGCGAAGGAGCGGGGCGACAGCCACGTCCACCTGGGCGGCGGCGTCGGCTCCGCCGATGACGCGCTCCTGCACTTCAAGGCGGGCTTCTCGCCGCTGCGCCGACGGTTCGTGACGCTCCGACTCGTCCTGGACGAGACGGAATACCAACGTCGCCTCGGGCTCGCCACGAGCGACACGGGACCATCCGATGCGTCCGGGTACTTCCCGGCCTATCGACGACGCTGAGGGCCTGCGTAGACTCGCCGGCATGACACACCCGGTCACGCGACCTCGATACGTGGTCCACGCGGAGGGGGAGTTCGGCCACTTCAGCTCCAAGACCGCCATCGGCGTCATCCGCTACGGGCAGGGCAGCGTGGTCGCGGTCCTCGACTCCACGAACGCCGGACGCAACGTCTCGGAGTGGCTGGGCCCGCGTCACGACGTCCCCATCGTCGGCACCCTGGACGAGGCGCTGGCCTACCAGCCCACGGCGCTGCTGCTGGGGCTGTCCACGGCGGGCGGCTCGATCCCGCCGAGCTGGACGGCCGTGATGCTCGCCGCGGTCGAGCATGGGCTCGATGTCGTGTCGGGCCTGCACGAGCTGATCGCCGACGAGCCCGAGCTGGCCGCCACCGCGACGCTGCATGGCGTGACCCTCACGGACCACCGCCGACCGCCGAACCGCCGCGAGCTCGCGAGCGGACGCGCGCACCGGCCGGGCTCGCGGGTCGTCCTGACGGTGGGCACGGACGCATCCATCGGCAAGATGACCGCCGCGCTGGAGCTGCGCCAGGCGGCCCGCGACGCGGGCCTGGACGCGGTGTTCGTGGCGACGGGCCAGACGGGGATCATGATCGAGGGCTGGGGCGCGGCCCTCGACGGCGTGGCCTGCGACTTCCTGACCGGCACCGCGGAGTGGCTGGTGGAGCAGGCCGAGGGCATGGGCGACTGGGTGTTCGTGGAGGGTCAGGCGTCGCTCGACCATCCCCAGTACTCGCCGGTCACCCTGGGCTTGCTGCATGGCACCACGCCCCACGCGATGGTCCTGGTCCACGAGGCGGGCCGCAGGTTCCATCTCGGCTGGGGGCGACGCCAGGAGCACCCGGCCGCGCCGCTCAAGCCGCTCACCGAGACCATCCGCAGCTACGAGACGGTCGCGAGCTGGGTGGCACCCTCGCGGGTGCTGGGGATCGCGCTGCGGACCGGCCACCTCGACGAGGCCGAGGCACGTGCCGAGATCGCACGCGTGGCGGCGGAGACGGGGCTCACCACCGACGACCCGGTGCGGTTCGGGGCGGGCCGCCTGCTCCAGGCGCTGCGCGACGGTCTCGCCGACCTGCCCTAGCGAGGCCCCATCCTGGGTGGTTCCGCGGGCATCGGAGCGAGTAGCATGCGGCGATGCTTCCCACAGAGCCGATTGGCAGCATCCCTCGGTCCCAGGCCCTCCAGGACGCGATGCAGTCGGCGGCGGCCGGCCGCATCACCGCGCAGGAGCTCGAGGCACGCTTCGACGAGGCCGTGCAGGACACCCTCCGGCGCTTCGAGGCGACCGGCTCGCCGGTCATCACCGACGGCGAGCAGCGCAAGCCCAGCTTCGCGACCTACCCGGTCGCCGGCCTTCCCCTGGCCAGCGGCGGCGTGACCATCCCGTTCGAGGACGGCCACACGCGCCAGCTGCCCGTCCTGACGACGGCCCCGTTCCGCTACGCCACCAAGGCATCGGCGTATCTGCGACAGGCACGGACGGAGACGAGCACGCCGCTCAAGCAGGCGGTCATCTCGGCCTCGGCCATCAGCCTGATGTACCCGGGCGACGGCATCGCCGGCTATCCGCAGGCAGCGTTCCTCGACGACCTCGTGTCGGAGGCGGCATCGGAGATCCGCGAGTGCCTCGCGCTCGGGGCCGCCAGCGTCCAGATCGACTTCACCGAGGCCCGCCTGTCGCTCAAGCTCGACCCATCGGGCGGGCTGCTGGGGTCGTTCGTCGACCTCAACAACCGCGTCCTCGACAGCCTCTCGGACGCCGAGCGCGCCCGCGTGGGCGTCCACACCTGCCCGGGCGGCGACAGGGACTCGACCCACAGCGCCGACGTCGACTATGCGAGCCTGCTCCCCGGCCTGTTCCGGATGCACGTGGACACCTTCTTCGTCCAGCTCGCCAGCGAGGCGGACCGCCCGGCGGTCCTCGCGCTGCTGGGTGGCCTCGCCACCGGCGATCGGCTGATCTTCGTGGGCGTGACCGACCCGATCGACCCACGCGTCGAGACGCCCGAGGAGGTCCGCGACCGGGTGCTGGAGGCTGCGCGCTTCATCGACGCGGGCCACCTGGGGACCACCGACGACTGCGGCTTCTCGCCCTTCGGCGACGATGCCTCCACGTCCCGGGACACGGCGTTCGCCAAGATCCAGGCACGCATCACCGGGACGCAGATGGCGTCGGCGGAGCTCGGCATCTGACCCACCCCGCGGGGACCGCCCGTGCCGCGAGGCCGGCCTGGCCTCAGCGTCCCAGGATGTGGCCGGTCTCGATGGCCACGGCGTCGCGCCGCTCGCGCGCCACGCGCCGGTCGCGCTCCCGTGCGTCGCGCACCAGCAGCTGGTCGTCCTCCAGCACGAGCAGGGTCGGCCCGTCGATGGGGTTCGCGCCGTGCCACAGCAGCCAGCTGCCCTCCGCCGGGTGCTGGATGAGCGTGACCGCCGCCAGATGCTCGTCATCGATCCGACGCCCGACCATGCGCAGCGACCGCTCGTGCGGCCCGGCGACGTGCCCCGAGCCCCGCCTCGCCACCGCCTCCTGTCGATAGCGGGCGACGTCCGCCGCCGTCATCTCACGCTCGATCGGACTCCAGCGGCCCTCCGGGCGGTCATGGAGCGCCACGGCCACGCGCGCCCGGAGCACCAACCCCCACGGGGCCTCGCGGATGAGGACCGCCGACGCGCGGACGGAATCGAGGACCGCGCCCAGCGAGCGGAGCGCGTCTTCCATGTCGCGGGGCTCGTGTGGGTCGGTCGGGAGCATCATCGAGCCCACTATGCCCGTCGCGATGGCGGCCGCACCATGGCCGGTGGTCCGCATGACCGGAGCCATTGAGTACCACTCCGCCGGGGTGGTGCTCGCGGGGCCTGGGATCAGCGACCGATGATCCGAGCCAGGGCGCGGAGCACCAGCGCCACCGAGACGCCCAACGCGAGGATCGCGAGCGGGTTCGGAACGCCCCGGATGGGCACGAACCTGGCACCACCGGAGCCGACCTCGACGTACCCCACCGGGTCGCCGATGACGCCACCGCCGCCGCCAGCCCCCTCGCCCTCGGCGGCGCCCTGGCCAGCCGGCCCCCCTGCGCCGCCCGAACCGGCGCCCGCGCCCGCCAGCCAGCGCACGCGAGCCACCGGGATGACGGTCACCCCGTCACGCTCGACGGGGTCGCTGAAGACCGTGTGCACGCCCGTGCGACCGCCGAAGCGCTCGACCAGTGCCTCGATCAACCGGTCGACCTTGCGCTCCTGGTCCGCAAGGCCCTGGACCTCCTCGGAGACCGCGTCCGGGCCCATCGGCTAGAACCGCCGACGCCCGGGGGTGATCGCGGCGCCCACGACCGCCGCCCTGGCGATGGGCGAGGGACCTGGCGTCACGGCGGCGGTGACCACGGCCGCCTTGGCGATGGGGGCGGGCCCGGGGCCCGCGACGGCGGCGCCGACCACGGCCGCCTTGGCGATGGGCGAGGGACCCGGCGTCACCGCCGCGGTGACGATGGCCGCGCGACCGAGTCGGGAATCCCTGAGCGGCATGTCAAGCTCCTTGCGCTGCGAGGGCCGCGTCGTCCGCCTCGACCGCGGCGATGATGGCCTGGATGGGGATGCGGCCGTTCGCGACCAGCTGTCCGCCGGCGCGTCGCATGGCGGACGCGAAGGGCGCCGCCCAGGTGTTCTCGAAGATGACCACGCCGGCGATGCTGCCGGGCTGCATCGCGGCGGCGAGGTTGACGATGTCGTCCTCGGCCAGCGTCTCCGCCAGCTGCTCCTCGATCTGGCGCAGGTCGCCCAGCTCCGCGAAGTCGGACAGCTCGTGCCCCTCGATGCTGCCGTCCGCCAGCTTCTCGATGATCACCAGGTCCATGATCCGGATGATCCCGGACCCGTGGAGTCGGACGAGCTCGTCGGCACCCTCGCCGGTGAAGTTCTGCTGCCCCGCAGGGAACTCCACGATGAGGAAGTCGACAGGCCCCAGGTCGTCGATGGATCGTTCGGTCATGGCGTCCCTCCGTGCTTGCGTGCCCCCGCTGCGTCGGGTGGCTATCCAAGCACCGGCCGATGACCCCGTCATCATGCCCGACGGATGAGATCCAGTCGGCTGCCGGGCGCCCCAGGCATCCAAACGACCCGCCGCGCCCACCGGCGGCCGCGGGATCCGGGCTACTGGACCTGATGCAGCAGCCCGGTGTCCACGTCGTAGATGAAGCCGCCCACGAGCACCGTGTCGGGGATGAGCGGGTGCGAGCGCACCCGGATCACATCCTCGTGGAGCGCCGTCGCCTGGTCGCCCACCACCTTGAAGCTCATCCAGGACGCGTCCGTGTGCGCGTTCCTGCCGACCCGCTCGCGCAGCTCGGCCTCGCTGTTGATGGCCGCCGCACATCGCGTGTGGGCGATGAGCAGGATGCGCTCCACGCCCAGCAGGTTCGTGGCCAGCACCAGACCGGCCAGGACCTCGTCGGTCACCCGGCCGCCCAGGTCGCGCAGGATCTTGGCGTCCCCCGCGACGAGGCCCAGCATCCCCAGTGGGTCGATGCGGGAGTCCATGCACGTGACGATGCCCACGCCCCGGTGCGCCACGCCGTCGAACCCGCCCAGCGCGAAGTGCTCCGCGAACGCGGCGTTCGCGGCCAGCAGGTCGCCGAACCCCGCCAGGCGCTCTTCCGGCAGGTCGATCGGTTCCGTCACGCGCCACAGGATACCCAACGGAGGTCCGGCGCTCGGGGCGGCAGTCGAGTCGATGACATCGGCCCCTGGGCGTCGGGACGCGGCGCGCCCGCGGGCGGTGTGGTCCCATGACAGACTGGGCAGCGTCATGGCCCAGCTCGCGCGCACCGTCACGGTCCTCGACTCCGCCGACCTGCTGGCGCCCGGCATCGAGCGCCTGCGGGACCGAGGCGTCGAGGTGCGGGTGCTCCCCGACGGCCTGTCACCGGCCGAGGCCGCCCGGTCGGCGGCGGACGCGGTGGTCATCCTGGACGCCACCCTGGCGATCCGGCAGGCCGAGATCGACCAGCTCCGTGCGACCCGGCTCATCGTGCGGGCGGGCATCGGGTACGACCTCATCGACGTCGCGGCGGCGACCGCGCGGGGCATCTGGGTCGCCAACGTGCCGGACTACTGCGCCGACGAGGTCGCCGACCACACGGTGCTGCTGCTCATGGCGTGCGCCCGGCGCCTCGACGCGTTGGGGACGGCGTGGCGAGATGCCGAGCGCTGGCTGGCCTACGACCGGCTGCCGCCCGTCCGACGGCCCGCCGAGCAGGTGCTGGGCATCGTGGGCATGGGTCGCATCGGCGCGCGGGTGGCGACGCGTGCCCGGGCGTTCGGCTGGCAGGTCATCGGCCAGGACGCGGCGCTCCCACCAGACAAGGTCCGCGCCCGGGGCGCCGAGCCGGTCGGCCTCGACGAGCTGTTCGCCCGTGCCGACGCCATCACGCTCCACTGCCCCCTGACCCCCGAGACTCACCATCTGGTCGACGCGGCGCGGCTGGCCACGACCCGCCCCGGCGTGGTCATCGTCAACACCAGCCGGGGCGGGCTCGTCGACATCGCCTCGCTCGACGCAGCCCTCGCGTCGGGGCATGTGGCTGCCGCCGGCCTCGACGTGCTGGAGGACGAGCCGAACGTCGACCTGTCGCAGGCGGTCCTGGCACGACCCAACGTCATCGCCACCGGCCACACCGCGTGGTACTCGGTGGAAGCGCGCCGCGACCTCGCGCTGCTGTGCGCGGAGGAGGCCCTGCGCGTCCTCGGCGGGGAGCGGCCCCGCAACGCGGTCAACGTGGTCAACGCGGTCAACGTGGTCAACGCGGTCAACGCCGTCAACGCGCCCGACTGACGACGCGCCACCCGGCGCCGTGTATTATCAGACCGACAGTCGGTCTGGCAATCACCGCCGCTCGTGCGGCCAGCCGACCGGGTCGGGGAGCACATGGCACGCACCGTCGACATCGCAAGCCACGCGGTCAGGCGCGAGGCGTTCGTGGACGCCGCGGAGCGACTGTTCCGCTCCAAGGGCTACGAGGCGACCAGCGTCCAGGACCTCCTCGACGACCTGGACGCCTCCCGGGGCGCGTTCTATCACTACTTCGGCTCCAAGGGCGAGCTGCTGGAGGCGGTCGTGGACCGGATGGTCGTGTTCGCCACGACGCAGGCCGAGGCGGTCGCGGCCGACCGCACCCTGACCGGGGCCCAGCAGCTGCGCGGCGTGTTCGAGCGCATCACCAGCTGGAAGCTGGGCGAGGCGGACCTGATGCACGCGATGCTCGACGCCTGGGTGTCGGACGAGAACGCGCTCATGCGCGAGAAGTACCGGCGCTCCGTCGCCCACGCGATGGTCCCGCTCCTCACCCGCATCGCGGCGACGGGCATCGCGGACGGCACCGTCCGCGCCACGTCCCCCGCAGGCGCCGCGCGCACCATCGTCCACCTGCTGCTGGGCTTCCAGGAGGAGACCGTGCAGCTGTTCGTGGCCATCCGCCGGGGCACGGTCACGTTCGATGAGGCCTGGGCGGTCATCTCGCTCTACCCGGGGGTCATCGACGACGCGGCCGGGCTCGCGCCGGGGACCTTCCCGTTCATCGACAAGGACACACTGCGCCCGTGGTTCGCCTGAGCCACGCACGCGACTCGAAAGGGGTCGTCAGCACATGACCGCCGTCATCCGGACGGAGAGGCTCACCAAGGCCTATGGGTCCCATCGTGGGATCGTGGACGTCGACCTCGAGGTCAACGAGGGCGAGGTGTTCGGGTTCCTGGGCCCCAACGGTGCCGGCAAGACGACCACCATCCGCGTGATCCTCGACCTCATCCGGCCCACCAGCGGCCGTGCGTTCGTGTTCGGCATCGAATCGACCGCCGACCCGGAGGCCATCCATCGGCGCGTGGGCTACATCCCCGGCGAGTTCACGCTGTATGACCGGCTGACGGGCGCCCAGACGATCGAGTACTTCGCCAACCTCCGCGGCGGCGTGGACCGTGCCTACCAGGCGTCGGTCATCGAGCGCCTGGGCGTGGACCCGAGCCGCCGGTTCAAGGAGTACTCCAAGGGCAACAAGCAGAAGATCGGCCTCGTCATCGCGCTCCAGCATCGGCCGGACCTGCTGATCCTCGACGAGCCCACGGCGGGTCTGGACCCACTGGTCCAGCAGGGGTTCTACGAGCTGGTGCGGGAGGCCCGGGAGGAGGGTCGCTCGGTGTTCCTGTCCAGCCACATCCTGTCGGAGGTGGAGCGGACCTGCGACCGGGTCGCCATCATCCGCGAAGGTCGGCTGGTCAAGGTGGACCGCACCGACGCCCTGCGGGACCTCGCCCATCACCAGGTGGAACTGCGGTTCCAGGACGGGGTGCCCGCCGCGGAGTTCGAGGCGATCCCCGGCGTGTCCGACGTGGTGGTCGAGGACCACCTGCTCCGGATGCGCGTGTCCGGGCCCATCACGCCGGTGGTCCAGGCCGCCGCGCGCTACCAGCTCCTCGACTTCGTGAGCCGCGAGCCCACGCTGGAGGAGACGTTCCTGGCGCAGTACGGCCAGTCCGAGAACGGGACGGCCGTGGACGGCCAGACGGCCGACGGGACGAGGTCATGACCGCCACCACGCACCCGGCGCCCAGCGTGGCGCCCACACCCATCCCGCTCTGGAGCCGCATCTACGGCTTCGGGTCGGTGTTCGCCAAGTCCCTCCGTGACTCGCGGCTGGCCGTGCTCATCGTGAGTGGCCTGACCGGCGGCCTGCTGTTCGTGGCGGCCGCAGGCATCGGGCAGGTCATGCCCACCCAGGAGGCACGCGACGAGATCGTGCGGCTCGCCAAGGACCTGGGCGGGCTTGCCCAGGGTCTCGCGGGCAAGCCCGTCAACATCGACTCCCTCGGCGGCTATCTCCAGTGGAAGTACGGCCCGGTGTTCGTGATCGTGGCCGGGCTGTGGTCCATCCTCGTCCTGTCCTCGACGCTGGCCGCCGAGGCCAAGCGCGGCAGCCTCGAGCTGGTCGCGGTCGCGCCCATCGGGCGGCGACGCCTGGCCCTCGAGAAGGTCGCCGCGCACGTGGTGGGCATGGCCATCGTGGTGATCGTGCTGACCCTCGGGGCGGTCATGGCCGGTGCCGCGTTCGGCACGCTGCCCGTGGACACGATCCCCGTCGGGTCGGCCTTCGGGTTCGCGCTCTGGGTGGGCCTCCTCGGCCTCAGCTTCGGGGCGCTCGCCCTCGCGCTCTCGCAGTTCCTGGGACGCGGCGGCGCGGCCGGGATCGCCGGGGCTGCCCTGTTCGCCGGCTACATCCTGTCCAACTACCAGGCGACCACGCCGGGGTTCCCGCCCCTCGCCAGCCTCACGCCGTGGGGCTGGACCCTCGACCATCTCGCGCTGGCCGGCCAGTACGACTGGCCATCCTTGCTGCTGCCAGCAGTCGCCATCGCGGTGTGCGTGGCGATCGGGGTGGCGGCGTTCGTGCGCCGGGACCTGGGTGCCACCACGGCGCTGCCCATGCCCGGCCTGCCCGCGGCCACCCTCGGCGTCCACGGGCCGACCGGTCGCTCGCTGGGTGACCGACTGCCCACGGCGCTTGCCTGGGGCCTGGGCGTGGGGGTGCTCGGTCTCGCGTTCGCCGCTCTGAGCAAGGTGGTCGCGGACGCGTTGCACGAGTCGTCCGACCTGCTCCAGACGCTGGGTGCGGTCTTCCCGCAGCTGGACATCGGGTCCGCCGGCGGCTTCCTCCAGCTGACCATCCAGATCCTGTACATCGTGGCGGGGTTCGCGGCGGCGACCCTCATCGCCGGCTGGACGTCCGACGAGTCGAGCGGCCGGCTCGAGGTGCTGCTGGCGACACCCATGAGCCGGCGTCGCTGGGTCATCCGGAGCGGCATCGGGGTGCTGCTGGCCATCGGCATCATGACCCTGCTCATCTCGATCGGGGTCGGCATCGGGGCCGCGACCACCGGCAGCGATGCGGTCACGCCGGCGATCGGGACGTTCGTGCTGGGCGTGTATGCCATCGGGCTCGCGGGGATCGGCTTCGCGGTGGGCGGGTTCCGGTCGTCCCTCGCCGCGGAGGCGGTGGCGGCCGTGGTCATCGTCACGTACCTCATCGACCTGCTCGCGCCGGCGTTCGACCTGCCAGCTTGGGTCCACGAGCTGGCGCTCACCTCCCACCTGGGCCAGCCGATGGTCGGCATCTGGGACTGGGCCGGGATGGCGCTCTGCGTGGGCATGGCCGTCGTCGGCCTGCTCATCGGGGCGTGGGCCATCGACCGTCGGGACGTGGCGCGGTAGGTCGTGACCTACCGGATGCGGCCCAGGGCCCCCATGAGGAACAGCAGCACCGAGCCGATGACCGCCCAGCCGATCATGGCCACCAGCACCGTGGTGTCGATGCGGTCGAGATAGCGGGCGTATCCCATGTCGCCGCCGGGCAGCGCCGACAGCTGGTCCAGCGTGAACGGCGTCACGAACACCTGGAACGGCGCGATGAGCAGGTCGGTGACGGACGCCAGCAGCGGGACCACGCCTTCGAGCGCGCTCGGGATGCGCATGAACGGCAGCAGCAGGCGCAGCGTGAGCAGCGCCTCGATGACCACGATCGCGATCTCGACCAGGCGGATGAGCATGGTCGGGCCAGTCTACGGGACCCCCATGCCCCTGCGACTACCCCGTCACGACCAGTGCGATGCCAGCCACCAGTACCACCGAGCCCACCCAGCGCGAGCCCTCCACCCGCTCCCGGAGCACCAGCGCCGCCATCACCGTGGCCATCACGATGCTCGTCTCGCGGAGCGCCGCGACCCCGGGCGCGGGCGCCATGCCCAGGGCCACGAGGACCAGGCCATACGCGGCCAGCGCGGCCACGCCCCCCACCAGGAGCTGGGGCGTGAGGGCGCGCCGCAGTCGGGCCGTGCCATCGGTCGCGGCGAGCCAGCCGCCCCATGCCACCGCCGGCAGCCCCACGACCAGGACCAGATAGCTGATGGGGTCCGCCAGCCGCACGCCCTGCTGGTCGGTCAGGGTGTAGCCCGCGATGATGGAGCCGATGACCAGGGCCAGCAGCACGTCCCGGATCGAGGCGGGCGCTCGCATGCCGCGGACCAGGAGCACGCCCACGGCGACCATCGCGATGCCCACGAACGCGAGCGGCGAGGCGGGCTCGTGGAGCAGCAGCACGGTTCCCACCAGCACCAGCACCGGCGAGAGGCCTCGGGCGACCGGGTACACCAGCGACAGGTCCGCCACGCGATACGCCCGCGCGAGCAGGATGTAGTAGACCAGCTCCAGCGTGGCCGAGAGCGCGACCCACGGCCACGCCGCCGGCTCCACGCGCCAGCGGGCCAGCGCGATGGGCAGCGTCAGGACGCTCGCGGCGAGCGTCGCCACCGCGATCCCCGCCGACGTGTCCGGCGAGCGGGCCAGCAGCAGGTTCCAGAGCGCGTGCAGGAACGCCGCGACCAGGACGATCGCGACCGCCTCCAGAGGCACCGGCCGTGACGCTGGGCCTACGCCGCCGGCGGCGGCACCGGGTCCGGCAGTGGCTCCCCGCGCAGGCCCGCGATGACGTTGCGGGCCGCCTTCTCGGCCATCCGGTCGCGCGTGCGCTGCGTCGCGGAGCCGATGTGGGGCACGACCAGGCAGTTGGGCAGGCGCAGCAGGGGGTCGTCCGCGCGCATCGGCTCGGGGTCGGTCACGTCCAGGGCGGCTGCGAACAGATGCCCTGAGCGCAGCGCCTCCGCGAGCGCCGCCTGATCGACCACCCCACCCCGCGAGGTGTTGACCAGGATCGCGCCAGGACGCATCCGAGCCAGCGCCGCGGCACCGATGAGATGCCGGGTCTCCGGGGAGAGGCTGACATGGATGCTCACGAAGTCGCTCCGCGTCAGCAGCTCATCCAGCCCGACGGGCTCTGCGCCCAGCTCGCGGTAGACCTCGTCGGGGGCGGCATGACGGCCATGGGCGAGGACGCGCATCCCGAACCCACGCGCCCGGCGCGCCACCTCCCGGCCGATCCGCCCGAAGCCCACGATGCCCAGCGTGGCGCCGCTGACGTCCCTGCCCAGCAGCAGCAGCGGGTCCCAGGTCAGCCAGCGGTCTTGCGTCACCAGCGCCGCCGACTCCGGCAGCCGTCGCGCCGCGGCGAGGAGCAGCGCGAAGGCGAGGTCCGCGGTGGCCTGGGTGAGGACGCCCGGCGTGTTGCCGACGGGGATGCCCCGGCGGGCGCACGCGGCGAGGTCGATGTTGTCGTAGCCGACCGCGAGGTTGGCGACCACGCGGAGCCCCGGGCCTGCCGCATCGAGCAGCTCGTCGTCCACCCGGTCGGTGAGCAGCGCCAGCAGTCCCTCGGCTCCCGCGACGCGTCGCAGCAGCTCGTCGCGTGGCGGCGGCGTCGGCCGGTCCCAGACGTCGACGTCGGCGACCTCGCGGAGCAGCTGGAGACCGACCGCGGGGATCTCGCGGGTGACCAGCACCCGGGGCATGTCGCTCATGCGGCCGAGACGCTCGCGAGCAGGTCCGCCATCCGGTCGAGGGCGCGCACGATGTTCTCGCGCGAGTTGGCATAGGACACCCGGAGATGGTGGCGGCCCTCGCGGCCGAAGGCGGTGCCCGACAGGACGCTGACGCCCGCATCCACGAGCAGGCGCTCGGCGAGCGCCGGGCCATCAAGCCCGGTGCCGCTCACGTCGGGAAAGGCGTAGAAGGCACCGGACGGCATCCGGCACCGCACGCCCGGCAGCCGGGCGAGACCGTCGACCACGAGCGAGCGACGGGCCCGGAACTCCGCGACCATCGCGTCCACGGCATCCTGCGGGCCGGTGAGCGCCTCGACCGCGGCCGCCTGGGCGAACGTGGCGGTGCAGCTCACGGTGTTGATCATGAGCCGACTGAAGACCGGCACCAGGGGCGGCGGCACGATGGCATAGCCCAGACGCCAGCCGGTCATGGCGTACGTCTTGGAGAAGCCGTCGAGCACGATGGTCCGCTCGGCCATGCCCGGCATCGCGGCGATGGACCGGAACTCCCCGTCGTACACGATCCGACCATAGATCTCGTCCGACAGGACGACCAGGTCACGCTCGATGGCGAGGTCCGCGATGGCCCGCAGGTCCTCCACGGTGAGCATCGACCCGCATGGGTTGTGGGGGCTGTTGATGACGATGAGACGCGTCCGGTCGGTGACCAGCGAGCGGAGCTCCTCGACGTCGATGCGGAAGTCGTGCTCCTGGCGCAGGGGGATGGGCACGGGGGTCGCGCCGGCGAACGCGGTCATCGACGAGTAGATGGGGAAGCCCGGGTCCGGCACGATGACCTCCACCCCCGGCTCGCCGAACGCCAGGAGCGTGAAGCTCATGACCGGCTTGGCCCCGGGGGTCACGACCACGTTGGCGGGGTCGACCGCGAAGCCCTTGCGGCCCGTCGCATCGATGGCGATGGCCTCGCGGAGCTGGGGCAGCCCGAGCGGCGGGCCATAGTGCGTGAGCCCTGCGTCGAGGGCGCGCTTCGCCGCCTCGCGCACGTTGGGCGGCGTCGCGAAGTCGGGCTCGCCGATCTCCAGGTGGATGATGTCGCGGCCCTGGGCCTCGAGGGCGCGCGCCCGTCCCGCCGCCTCGAAGGCCGTCTCGGTGCCGATGTCCCTGACGCGGTCGCTGAGCTGCATGTCCCGTCGATGCTAGCAGCGCAGACGACCCCCGCAGGGCCGCGATCGTGCCACCATCGGCCCGTGCACTACTACGCCATCGACGAGGCCAACGAGCGGCTGGCGGAGGTCCGACCGCTGCTCGAGCGGCTGCGCACGGACCGCGACGCCATCGCGCTCGCCCAGCAGGACCAGCAACTGCGCGCCGCGACCAACGGCTCGGCGGACCACGCCGACGAGGTGGCCGCGACCGAGGCGCTCATCCGCTCCCTCGCCACGCGCATGCGCGCGTCGGTGACCCAGCTCGTGGAGTGGGGCGTGGAGCTGCGGGACATCGGCACCGGGCTCATCGACTTCCCGGCGCTCGCCAACGGCCGACCCATCTGGCTGTGCTGGCGCCTGGGCGAGCCCGAGGAGATCCGCTGGTGGCACGAGCTGGACGCGGGCTTCGGGGGTCGGCAGCCGCTCGCGGAGCTCACCTGACCGACCCGCAGGAGGGGACCCACGTGACCGAGTGGCGCACCATCATCGAGCCGTTCCGCATCCACTCCGTGGAGCCCATCCGGATGTCAAGCCGCGCGCAGCGCCAGGGGTGGCTGGCCGAGGCGGGCTGGAACCTGTTCGGGCTCCACGCGGACGACGTCATCATCGACCTGCTGACCGACTCGGGCACCGGCGCCATGAGCCGCGACCAGTGGGCGGCCATCCAGCACGGCGACGAGTCGTATGCCGGGTCGCCCTCGTGGTTCCGCTTCCGCGACGCGGTCCAGGCGCTGTTCCCGTTCCGCCACGTCATCCCCACGCATCAGGGACGCGCCGCGGAGCGGATCCTGTTCTCGGTCATCGGAGGCCCGGGCAAGCTGGTGCCCAGCAACGCCCACTTCGACACCACGCGCGCCAACGTGGAGGCGAGCGGCGCCGTGGCGGTCGACCTGGCCCCGGTGTACCCGCCCGGGGAGCTCCACGACTTCAAGGGCGACATGGACATCGAGGCGCTCGAGCGGACCATCGCCACCCACGGCCGCGACGCGATCCCGGCCGTGTGCATGACCGTCACCAACAACTCGATGGGCGGGCAGCCCGTCAGCCTCGCCAACCTGCGCGCCGTGCGCGAGGTGTGCGACCGCAACGGCCTGCCGCTGTTCCTGGACGCGTGCCGCTTCGCGGAGAACGCCTGGTTCATCAAGCTTCGCGAGCCAGGGCAGGCCGACCGGTCGATCCCGGACATCGTGCGCGACATGGCGGCGCTTGCCGATGGCATGACCATGTCCGCCAAGAAGGACGGCCTCGCCAACATCGGCGGCTGGCTGGCGATGGACGATGACGACCTCGCCGAGCGATGCCGGACCCAGCTCATCCTGACCGAGGGCTTCCCCACCTATGGGGGGCTGGCCGGGCGAGACCTCGAGGCCATCGCCCAGGGCCTCGCGGAGGTGGTCGACGAGGACTACCTGCGCTATCGGATCCGATCGACCGCGTACCTGGGCGAGGCGGTGGCCGCGGCCGGCGTGCCCGTGGTCCAGCCCATCGGCGGCCACGCGGTGTACCTGGACGCCCGCTCGCTCCTGCCCCACATCCCGGCCCTGGAGTATCCCGGGCAGGCGCTCGCCTGCGCGCTGTACGAGGAGGGTGGCATCCGGGGCTGCGAGATCGGCACGGTGATGTTCGGCCGACAGCCCGACGGCAGCGAGCTGGCGGCGCGGCAGGAGCTGGTGCGGCTGGCGATCCCGCGGCGCACCTACACCCAGAGCCACATCGACTACGTCATCGAGGTCGTGAGGCGGGTGGCCGCGCGTGCCACCGAGCTGCGGGGCTTCCGGATCGTGGATGCGCCCGCGGCGCTGCGCCACTTCACGGCGCGCTTCGAGCCACGCTGAGGACGCTCAGAGGAGCCCGGCCAGGAGATCGGCGGCGCGAGCGGCCCCGTCGGTGGGCACCGGCCGGTAGGCGGTCGGCCGATCGATGATGGCCAGCGCCGCTGCCGCGATGGCGTCCGGGTCGCTCGTGCGGTAGTCCATGCGGCGGCCTGCGCCGTATCGGTCGAGGCGATGCGCGACATGGACCTGCTGCTCGAAGTGGTCGGCGAGCGGGAAGTACAGGAACGGCCGCCCCGCGGCCGTCAGCTCCATGCAGGTGGTCAGGCCACCCTGGACGATCGCCAGGTCGCAGACGGCGAGGTGGAGGTGCAGGTCGGGCACGTATCCGCGCAGCGTGACGCCGGGTCGGCGGGGCAGCGACCGGGGGTCGATGCGAGGCCCCGTGACGAAGATGAAGCGCAGGTCCGGGTGGACCCTCCGGATGAGCGGCACGGCATCGAGGACCCTGCGCAGGAGCGCCGTGCCAACGCCGGAGCCGCCCACGGTCACGACGCAGATCCGCTCGTCGGGTCGGTAGCCCAGCGTCGCGCGGAGCGCGGGGATGGCATCGGTCCCGATCGGCTCGAGCCCCGTGATGTAGCCCGAGAATCGGAAGTTGTCGATGGTCCAGTCGCGGATCATGGGTAGCCCTTCCCCGAACGACAGCGGCACGATGTCATCGGGCTCACCCACGAACACCGAGCGGTCCCGAAGCCCCCGGAAGCGGGCACGCTGCTCGATCATCTCCGCGTTGTAGTCGGCCGTGATCGCCGCCTCCTCGTCGCCACCCACCGGCATCGGGATCCAGCCCACGAAGTCGGTCAACCAGGCGTACGCGAAGCGCTTGAGCTCGGGGTTCTCGTGGAGGTGGTGGTCGACATCCCAGGCCTCGTCGCCGATGACCAGGTCGTAGGGCTCTGCGTCGACCAGGTCATGGAACACCATGAAGTTGCTGAGCAGGATCTCGTCCATGCGCCGGATGGCCTGGAAGGCGTGCAGGTCGTGCTCCCCCGACTCTCCCTCGATGTGTGCCACCTCGCTGGCGAGCGCTGCCGACGCGGGATGGATGCGCTCGCCCGCCGCCCCAAGGAGGGCCGTCACCGGATGCTGCGCGAGCCAGTCGACCTGGAGCCCGGGGATGCGCGCCCGCAGCTCCTGCGCGATGGCGAGGTCCCGGCGTCCGTGGCCCAGTCCGATGGGCGACGAGAGGTACAGCACCCGGGGCGGGCGTGTGGCGGCGCGGCGCCACGTGCGCGTGGTGGGTGCGTCGCTCGGCCGGCGATTGGCCGGCGTGTGGACCCGATCGATGAAGTCGCGCAGCAGCCGATTGAAGGCGACCGGGTCGCGCACGCTCGGGATGTGGCCACATCCGGCGAGCTCCACGAACTCGCCGCCGAGGGCGACGGCCAGCGCGCGGCCCCGCGTGATCGAGGCCACCTCGTCGTCCGCGCTGTGGACGACGAGGGACGGGCACGTCACGCTCGCGGCCATCCCTTGGGCCAGCGCGGCGATGTCAGGCGCGTCATCGAAGTACGGCGCGGAGCTGCTCCGGATCAGTGTCTCGGCGTCGGTCTCGAGGCCCCAGCCCACGGCGTCCTCGATGGGCTTGGTCGAGTGGGGCTCGCTGAAGCATCGGCCGAAGAAGAACCACAGGAAGTCGCGCAGGTCCTGGCGCCAGTAGTGGTAGTTGTACTTGGCCCATCCCTCGTAGGCGGCGGCTGGCTCATCGACAGGATGGACCAGGCGAGCCGCCAACGGCTCGCCGAACGGCACCGACGGTGCCTCGAACACGGCGGCCTCCACCCGGTCGGGATGCCGGGCCGCCAGTTGCAGGAGCCACGCGCCCCCGAGCGACAGCCCGACGACGATGGCCCGCTCGGTCCGGGTCGCGTCGAGCACCGCGATGGCGTCCGCGACGAACTCGGCGTCGGCGTACGCGGCGACGTCCTCCGGCCGGTCGGACAGACCGTTGCCCCGCCCGTCGAACGTGACCACCCGGTAATGGCGAGCGAGGTAGGGGACCTGCATCTTCCAGATGCGCGAGTGCACCACCGACCAGGTGGGCAGGAGCAGCACGGTCGGCTGGCCGGTGCCGAAGACCTCCCAGGCGACGCGCACGCCGTCCCGGGCGACGTACCCTGAGGAATCAGGCGGGCGGGCACGCATGGGTCACGTGCGGCGACGGCGCGGGTGGCGCGCCTGCTGCGTCATCCACTCGTCGATCCAGGCGAGCAGTCGGTCGTGGCCCGAATCGGCGCCCGAGAGCCGCTCGAGGATGATGCCCTGATTGAAGGTCGCCACGAGCGCGACCGCCACGTCGGCGGGCAGTTGCCGTTCGTCGATGCCCAGCTCGGCGAGTCCCTGCCGGAACGCAGGTCGCAGGACGTCGATCCAGGCGGCCAGCACGTGGCGCACCCGCTGCTGCAGGACGTCGTCGTTCCAGGCCATCGCCTGGAGTTCCAGCCACACCTTCTGATACCCCGAGCGGCGGTCCTCGGCGAGGTACCCCATCGCCGTCCGCCACTTCTCGATGAACGGCTCGGGTCCGGCATAGAGCTGGCGCTGCCGTTCGATGAGCCCGGCGGTGAACCGCTCCAGGGTCTGGAGCAGCAGCTCTTCCATCGAGCCGAAGTAGTAGTGGACGAGGCCCTGGTTGACACCCGCGCGCTCGGCGACGGCTCGTACCGTGAGGCCCGCATGACCGACCTCGATGAGCAGCGCTTCGGCCGCATCGAGCAGGGCCGTCGTGGCCTGCCGGCGCGCGGGCGTGATGGTCGTGGGCACCTGTCAAGTCCAGGCGGCGCGGATCAGGGCCGGGCCTCGATCACCATGTTGAGGGGCGAGTCCGCGACCCGCCGCACGTGCCCGAACCCCGCCTCGGCGAGGACCTGCCGGAGCCGGCGCTCCCCCGCCTGGGCACCAAGCGCGAGGCCGACGGGCTGTGACCGTGACCCGGCCGTGCACAGGAACGTCGAGAACGCGTAGTACGCGGCGCCGATGGGGTTCATGTTGTCGTCGACGTCGTCGCCGGCCACCGGCTCGACGATCATGAGGGTGCCGCCCGGGGCCAGCACCGACCGCAGGTGGCGAGCTGCACCCACCGGGTCGCCCATGTCGTGGAGCGCATCGCATACCGTTGCCAGGTCATAGGTGCCCGGGATGTCCTGTGCGAGGCGCACCTCGAACTGGACGCGATCGCCGAGCCCGGCCTCCTCGGCTGCCTGACGCGCGGCCGCCACCGAGCCGGGATGCGCATCGAAGCCCATGAACCTCGAGCGCGGGTACGCCTGGGCCATGATGATCGTGGACGTCCCGTAGCCGCAGCCGACATCCGCGACCGAAGCTCCGGCGACGAGGCGGTCATGGACGCCATCGAGGGCCGGGAGCCACGCCGACGCCAGGAACGTCCGATACGACGGCCCGAACAGGCGCTCGCAGCCCGGGAAGAGGTCCGCATCATGCGCTCCCCAGGCGATCCCGGCACCGGTCCGGAAGGCCTCGGTCAGGGTATCCGTGGACCGGACCGATGCGAGCCCCAGCTGGAAGCCGCCCACCACGAAGGCAGGGCTCGTCTCGTCAGTGAGCGCGACGGCGTGCTCCGGTGGCAGCCGGTAGCGGCCCTCGCCCTCATGGACGACGTACCCGCCGGTCGCCTGGGCCTTGAGCCACTCCTCCACGTAGCGGCTGTCGGTGCTGGTGCGCTGGGCCAGCTCGGCCGCGGTCGTGGGTCGTCCATCCGCCATCGCGCGATACAGCCCGAGCCGATCGCCCACGACCACGAGTGCGCCGTTGACGAGCGCCCCGAAGTCGCCGACGGACTTGCCCACGAAGGCGGACAGGCGGTCGAGGTCGACCTGCCCCTCCGGCTGCCGCGAGAGGGTTGCCCCGTTCGATGGACTGGTCGCGAGCACCATCCTGGATTCCTCCCAACGTCCCGAGTCTCATGTTTAGTCAAACGACTAAGGCGTCTGTATAACTGACTCGGGCGAGGGTGTCAAGCCCCGGAGTGCGCTTCCTTGGCGCGAGTGGAGGGGTCGTGCGCGCGGTCGGCCGATCGGCGGCTACTTGCCGTACTTGTAGGGGTAGACCACCCAGCGGTCGGTCTCGTGCACGAAGTGGTCGGGCGTCAGGTCCGTCCTCGACCGGCCCGGCTTGTAGTGGAGCACCGCGGTCACCGGTCGGCCGCCCGCGGCGCGCACCCGCTCGACGACCGCGCTGATGGTGTTGCCGGTCTCCCAGACCTCGTCCACCACCAGGACGTCGTGGCCGGCGAGCTGCTCGGCATGGGGGAAGCCCAGGACTACCGGCTGCTCGTGCATCGTGCCCACGTCGTCGTATGCCACCACGGGCGCCACGAGGATGGTCCGGATGCCCAGCTGGTACGCGAGCATGCCTGCCGGCACCATGCCGCCCCGGGTGATGACCAGCATCACGTCCAGGCCGTCGCCGATCTGGCTGGCGAGCTGCGCGACGAGCGAGTCCAGCTCGTCCCAGCCGACGTGGACCTTGCCGTCGGGGCTCGCGTCGATGGTCGTGTCGGTCATCGCCCGACTGTAGGCCCCATCGGCGTCACACGCACGCCCGGATCGCTACCCTCGGTGCATGACCCAGCCGACACCCACCATCACGACCACCGAGGCGAACGAGCGCCTGGCCTCGGGCGACCAGCCGGCCCCCCTGCTCGTGGACGTCCGCGAGGCGAGCGAGTTCGGCGTGATTCGCGTCCCCGGCGCCGTGCTGCTGCCGCTGTCCACGCTCGCCACTCGTTTCGAGGAGCTGCCCCACGACCGTCCGTTGCTCCTGATGTGCGCCGTGGGCGGTCGCTCGGCGCGCGCCACCGACTTCCTGGTCGCCAACGGCTATCCCGATTAGACCAACGTGGCGGGTGGCATCACGGCCTGGAACGCCGTCGGCCTGCCGGTCCGCACCGGCCCCCTCGAGCCGGGCGAGGGCGACCTCCCCTGAGCGGGGCGCTCGCGTGAGCCACGACGGGCGGGGGCGACCGGGCGAGCCCCTGGGCCCGCTGGTGGTGGCCGGGGCGCCGGCACTCGACCGCCGGGCCTTCCCGCGACCGGGCGCGGTCGCGCGGTGGTTCGAGCCGTTCCATGTCCGGCAGCCCCAGGTGGCTCGCGCCGAGATCGCGGCGCAGGTCGCGGCAGGCGCGGACGTCGTGGTGGCACCGGCATGGCTGACCCATCGCCGGGCCCTCGAGGCGGTGGGCGAGTCACGCCGGGCGCAGGCATGGACGGCAGCGGCGGTCCGGCTCGCGCGCGAGGCGGTCGAGGAGGGCCTGGAGCGTCGTCCGGATGACGCCGCTCGCGACCCGGTGCTGGTCGCCGGGCCGCTGCCCGACATCGCGGCACGACCGGAGCATGCGACCGGACGCCTGCTCCCCGCATCGGCCTCCGAGGAGCGTGACACCCACGACCAGACGGCCATCCTCGCGGACGCCGCTGTCGACCTCCTGCTGCTCGAGCCACGTGCCTCCCATGACGCCACGCTCCGGTCGACCCGGGTCGTCGCCGAGACCGGCCTGCCCGTCTGGGTTGGCGTGCCCCTGACCGAGGCGCCTGCGGCGCCGTCGCTGGGCGAGCGGCTCGCGATGGTCCTGGCGTCGGGTGCGACGGGAGTGCTGGTGGACGTCGGCGGGACCCCGGTCGCCAAGGTCACGGAGACGCTCGGGGCCATCGCTCGCGAGGCATCCACCCTCCTCGGCGTGACGGTCGACGTCCCGCCGCTGGCGCCCACCGAGGACGCCCTCGATGCATGGCTGGAGGCCGGTGCGTCGCTGCTGGGGGTCTGGTCGGGCGCCGACCCGGCCGCCCTGGGACCGCTCGTCGATGCCCGCGAGCGCGCGTCCGGCAGCACGCGCGCGAGCGATGGATGTCGCGCAGGCGTCCCTTGTCCTGGGTGTCGCACGCGGCGCGGCGGGCGCCTGGAGGCCGGGCGCGCTCTGGGTTGGGTGACCCCAGCACCCGCTGCCGGCCGGGTTCGACTGGACCGTGCTCGACCCGATGCACGCCGAGCCCCGCGACGTTGCCGATCGACGCCTTCCGGCTGGTGGTCGCGCTGGCGCTGGTCGACCCCGGGCCGCGGCCCGGCTACAGGAGCGGGGTGGCGCCGTCGCGGCCTGACCGACGCGACCGACGCCGCGGGCGCCTCGACCGTCTGGCTGGCGCGGGCTTCGCGCGCTGGAGGTGGACCAGGCCCGGACGGCCGGATCAGGTCCTGGGTCGTCGCGAGGACGACTGACCAGCCGCGGAGGTCGCCGGCCGCTCTACCATCTGGGACATGCGTCGCCCACCGATCCCGCCGCCCATCCTGTCCGGTCGCATCGTCGCCATCGGCCGCAACCTCGACCCTGAGCGGGCCGTGGCATCGGGGAGGCGCTCGCGTGATCGGGGGCGTGCCCGCATTCGAGGTCACGCTCCAGGCCCCGCCGCGTTCGACGCCATCCGGGAGCTGCGCCAGGGGTCGGCGACCGGCTGCTGGTGGGCGCCGGGACGGTGCTCGACGTGGAGGGCGCCGCGGCAGCCGTGGACGCAGGCGCCACTTCCTGGTGATGCCTTCGTGACGACGTCGAGGTCATCCGCTGGGCGGCCGAGCGCGAGGTGCCGGTGTTCCCCGGCGCGCTGTCCCCCACGGAGGTGCCGCGCCTGGCGCGCGGGTGCCTCGGCGATCAAGCTGTTCTTCGCGTCCTGGCGGACCGGCGCTGCTCCGGGAGCTGCGAGGGCCGTTCCCGGACATCCTGCTGGATGCCCACGGGTGGCGTCACCGCCGAGAACGCGCGCTCGCTCATCGACGCCGGTGCCGCAGGCGGTGGGCGTCGGCAGCTGGCCTGCCGGCGCGCCCGATGATCTGACCTCCGCGCGCGTGCGCCGACGTTCTTCGACGAAATGCGCCGTCCGCGCGAACGGGAGCGTCGCGTCACACGGCCGGCGTCACGGCCGAGGGTCGGGCCGGCGCCCCGCGACCGCGTCGACGCCGACCCGGCGTCGGCGGCCGCGCCCCCGGTGCGCCGCCCCAGCACCAGGTCGCGACCCCGGACGAGGCCTGGAGCTTGGGCTTTCGCGGCCCAGCGCGCCGTCTGGCTGAAGCCGCAGTCGGGGATCAGCGTACGCCTGGGCGGCACGCCGGCATCCAGCACGCGCTCGATCTGCACGGCGACCTCGTCCGCGGACTCGATGTGGTAGCCTTGACGTCCACCACCCTGGCCCCCAGCGAGCGGCCCGCCCCCGCGATGTCGGTCGCCACGTCCAGCTCGGCCATCTCCCGGTTCGCCCACTCGAGCACCAGGTCATCGACCTGGAACGCCAGCGCCTGCCCCAGCACCGGCCGATACGCGCGCCGCGAGCGGCCTCCCGAGGTAGTTGCCAGCACAGGCGCGCCGCGAGCCGCACCCGCCCCTGCACCCCGGCCGCCGCTGCGCTGAACAGCGCCGCGAACTGATGGGACGTCTTCGGGGTGGATGGCCGGCGAGGGCTCGTCGATCTGGATGTAGACGGCACCGGCATCCACCAGGCCGCGCAGCTCGGCGGCGAGGATGGGCATCGAACGCCTCCGCGGCGGCGATGCGGTCCCGATAGACCCCGCCCGGGCCATTGGTCAGCCGCCCGGACAGCGTGAACGGCCTGGGGATGGTGACCTTGAGGGTCGGTCGGTGCGTCGAGGCATACCGGAACTCGTCGACCACACCCAGGCCCTCTCGGGCGACTCGATGGGTGCCAGGACCCGGAATCGATGCTGCTGGTCGTACGCCGCCGGAAGGCCCAGCCGTCGGTCGGACGGGAGCGGCTCGACACTCCGTGATGGGCGATAGAACTGGCCGTGAAGAAGCCCGCGCGACGCATCTCGCCATCCGACGGGATGTCCACGCCCGCATCCTCCTGTCGCGCAGCGCCGCGTCGACGGCACGTCCTGGACCTCGCGGATGTCCACGGCTCCCAGCGCTCGCCGCGGATCGCACCGGCCACCGCGACGTCGAGCCAGCCAGGCCGGGCGTGCGACCCGACCACCGAGGTGGCCATGGGGGCCGGCTGGAAGGGCTGTCCACTGGTCATGTCGTGTGCTCCCCAACACTGTCGGTGACCGACCAACCCCCGTCCACGAGGAGCACCTGGCCGGTGATGGCGCGCGCCTCCTGCGACAGCAGGAACAGCGCCGCGTTCGCGATCTCGTCGGCGGGCAGGAACCCGTCCGTGAGCGGCTGGCGCCGTCGCGCGAACCGCTGGGTGGCATCGTCACCGGCGGCGCGGGCGGACATCCGGCTCGTGGTCAGCGAGGGCGCCACGGCGTTCACCCTGATCCCCTCGTGCACGTATGCCGCCGCCATGACGCGCGTCAGCGTCGAGATGGCGCCCTTGGCCGCGGCATAGGCGTGGGTCGGGAACAGCACCGGCTCCGGGTGCGACGCGAGCACGCTCGACATCGCGAGGATCGCGCCCCGCCCGCCGCTGGCGTCACGAGGCTGGGCGAGCATCCGGCGCAGCGCCGCCCCGATGGTCAGGACCTGGCTGCGTCCGTTGAGCGCCATCGTCTGGTCCCAGCCCTCGGCCGTGAGCTCGTGCACCAGCGCGTCCCCGAAGCGGCGGCCGGAGCCGCCGGCCACCGCGAACAGCCCATCGATTCGCCCGAGGGCGGCGGTCGCCTGGGCCATCGCCTGCTCCGCGGCGTCGCCGTCGGCCAGGTCGGCGGTCGCCCAGCCCGCCACGGACCCGCTGGTCGCCAGCGAATCGACGAGCTCGCGCAGATGCGTCTCGGTGCGCGAGACCAGGAACAGCCGGGCGCCCTCGTCGGCGAACCGGTGGGCGGCTGCCTCCGCGATGCCGGTCGCGCCGGTGATGACCACCGAGCGACCGGAGAGCCTGCCGGTCACGAGCCTGGGACGAACTCGTCCTCGCGCGGCGCCTTGATTCGGCCTCGGGTGAGCCGCTCCAGCAGGCGCAGCGTGCCCTCGCGATGCGACATCGCATAGCCGATGAGCACCAGGATGACGAAGTTGGTCATGCCCACGCCCATGGCGTTGAGGTAGCCCAGCTGCTGGCCGATCTCGCCCTTGATGGACAGGGCCGGGATGGTCGCGCCCAAGATGCCCAGCTGGAAGAAGGGCGGCTGTGGCGAGAGGTTGGCGCGCGAGACCGTGTCGAGCGCCGCGCCATCCGCGCCCTGGCCGGCCACGGCGTAGACGTGGGTGCCGATGGCCGCGATGCCCAGGTCGGCGCGGGCCTCGGGCAGCTGCGTCTGGTCGAGCTGGTGCCACGCCGGGAGGTCGCCGGTGGTGCCGTCGGGGACCGCCCAGTACATCGTGTCCGTCGCGGTGCCGTCGGCATCGTCGCCGCCGATGACATAGATGGAACCGTTGGACGTGAACGTGGCGGCCTGCGCGCGGGCCGCCGGCAGCTGCTGCGAGGTGGGTGCGCTGGCCCAGCCCAGGAGCACGTCCTGGTCGTCCGTGGCGGGCACGCCGTCACTCGTGGTCAGGCGGTAGATGGTCGTGCTGGGTCCGGCGAGGCCCTCGCCGCCCAGGACGTACACGTATTCGCCCACGGCTGCCGCGGTGGCGCCGGCGCGCGGCTCGGGGAGCGGCAGCTCGCCGATGGACCGCCAGCCCGTCAGCTTGCCGGTGTCGTCCGTCTGCGCGAACAGCAGCTGGCTGGACAGGCCGTCCGCGGTCCGACCGCCGAACAGGTAGAGCCCACCCGCGGTGCTCGCGCCCGCCGCATCGCTGATCGCGACGGGCAGGGTCAGGTCGACCGTCTTGTTCTCGCCGTTGGCGAGCACCCAGCCTTGGATGACGCCGCTCTCCACGGTGCCCTGGTACACGGTCGTGGTGGGGGCGCCGGAGGCGTCGAGGCCACCCACGACGTAGGGCACGCCCGAGAGCGCGATGGCCACGGCATCGGTGCGCGGTTCCGGCAGCGCCGGGCCCGCGGTCCACGCGGTCAGGTTGCCGTCCGAGGCGACCTCGCTGACGCTCACGTCCGCGACGGCACTCGAGCCGTCGGAGCCGCCCACGACGTACAGGTAGGCGCCCGACTGGATGGCCGCAGCCCCGCTCACCGCCTGGGGCAGCACCAGGTCCGCGGGGGCGGGCTCCCAAGGCACGACGGCGCCTGCGGGCGCCGGGCAGGGCAGATCCTCGTTGGCGGCGGGGCACCAGTTGATGGGCGAGATCGCGTTGTAGCCCACGTGGATGGTGTCGGAGACCGTGAAGTAGTAGGCGTAGTTGGGGACCACGCCCAGCAGGAAGATGAACGCGATGAACCAGAAGGTGGCCTTGAGACCCGCCCAACCCCAGCCATCCGCGTCGAGCAGCCCGAAGACGGCTCGGCGGGGGACGGCTCCGGCGGGCAGTGCAGGCTGGGCCAAGGTGCGTGTGCTCCCCTACTCCTGGATGACGATGTCGCCGTGCATGGTGGCGTAATGGCCGGGCACGGTGCAGGCGAACTGGAGACCGCTGGCGTCGGTCGGGACGGTCCACGTGAATGTCTGGGTGCCGTCGGCGAACTCCGGCACGCCGGGTGCGTCGGTGAGGTTCCCGGTGGTGGATGAGAGCTCCGCCTCGGGGGCCACCCAGAAGTTGTGGTCGAAGCCCGCGGAGTTGGTGACCTGGAACTCGATGGTCTCACCGGCCTTGACGGCGATGGCGTTGAGCACGTTGCCCGCCGGGTCCGTGATGGTCAGGCTGCTCGTGAGGTCGACCGCGATGACCCGCGGCGCGTCCGGGGTGCCGGGCGACTCGATGGGGGCCTGCGTGGCCTCCGCGCCGGTCGAGGTCTGGAATGCCGGGTTGGAGTACGGCCGCCAGCAGGCGGGCACGGGGGTGGAGCCCGGCGCCGGCTCGTAGTTCGGGTCACGCCAGCCCTGCACGGTGTACGGCGTGGCCTCCGGGTTGGCGCCCGCCTCGTGTCCCGCGTTGGGGTCATAGGTGAACGAGACGTCCGAGCTGGCCGTGAGGAACGTGACCAGCTCCTCCACCTCGCGGTAGTTGAGCGGGCCTGCCGGCTCGCGCCAGGCGGGCATCACGCTGTTGGCGTCGCCGCAGACATAGCGACCACCCACCTCCAGCACGTGCCGGAGATAGTCGGGGTTGAGATGGCCCGTGCCCGACCCACCGGTCGCGCTGATGGCGTTGAACAGCTTGGCCTGGTCGTTGAGCGGAGGGCCCACGCCGCCCTTGCCATCGCCGGGGTTTGCCTGGGAGCTGTGGCAGCGGGCGCAGTTGGCGAGGAACAGCGCATAGCCGCGCTCCACGTCCGTGACGAACTGCTGCTCCGTGGTCGCCTCCATCCGCCCCTGCACCCCCAGGGCGGGGATGCCCAGGTCGTAGAACCAGTAGACCGGGATGAAGATGGCGATGACCAGGAAGGCGAGGAAGGCGACCTTGCGGGCGTTGCCGCTCTGGCGCACGACCTCCGCCGAGCGCTCCTCGGTGAGGCCCACGGTGTGGGCGCGCTCGCCCGCCGAGAACCGCTCGGGAGCCAGCGACGCGCTGGGCGATGGCGCCGGGGGCTGCGCGCCGTCGTGCGGCGTCAGCTCTCGGCCGGTCGTGTCGTCGCTCATATGCAGGAACCGCCGCGGGAGGGGATGAGACCTGGCTGACCCAGCGCCACCGGGAGCGGACCGAGCGTGATCTTGCTGGTGTCCACGGTCAGGACGCCGTTCTCGACGCTGCTCGCGAACCGGTCGAGGCCGCGTGGCGCGGGGCCCAGCTCCTGAACCTTGATGCCCAGCCGGTCATAGCGCGAGCCGTGGCAGGGGCACTCGAACCAGTAGTTGCTCTCGCAGAAGTTGGGCTTGCAGCCCAGGTGCGGGCAGCGCTGGTAGAGCGTACGGACGTTGGTGGTCTCGCCCGAGCCGTCGGGCGAGTCGCCGTCCTGGAAGCCCAGCGAGGTGTCGATGAGCTGGATGTAGGCGCGCGCCTCGCTGAAGTACGCCGGCGCGCCGTCCTTGAGGGTGATGCCCTGCACGGCGGGGCTGCCCGAGACGGTGTCGAAGTCGCCCAGCGTCAGCTGGCCGCCGAAGCCGCTCGACAGGTTCGGCCACAGGAACCCGATGGTGCCCGCGCCCACCTCCAGCAGCCACAGCCCCACGCCCGCGCCCAGCGAGCGACGGATGAGCTGGCGTCGTGACAGGCCGGCAGGCGCGCCGTTGCGCATCTCGCGACGCGCCTGCGCGGTGAGCGCCGTCGGCTCCTGTGCCCGGGTCAGCTTCCAGTTGCCCATCGTCTACAGCGCGAAGTAGAGGCCCTGCCAAGGCAGGGTCCAGGCATAGCCGGGGCCGCGGAAGAACGCACCCAGGAAGGTGATGGCGAGGCCGGCGCCGCACACGAACGTGAACAGCAGCACGCCCGCCTTGCGATCGGAGGGACGCGGCGAGCCGCCGTCACCACGTGGTCCCCGGTCGATGTAGGGCACCAGCGCGGCGCCCACCAGGATGACCGTGGGCGCGAGCACGCCCGCCACGGTCGGGTGGAAGTAGGCGAGCAGCTCCTGGAGGCCCACGAAGTACCACGGCGCCTTGGCCACCACCGGCGTGACGTTGCCGTTGGCGAGCTCCTCGAGGGGGGCGTTGATGAACAGGCCCATGAACAGCAGGAAGATGCTGATCATGGCGGCCGCGAACAGCTCGATGGACAGCAGGTGCGGCCAGGTCAGGACGGTGTCGTCAGGCTCCTTCTGGACCCGCACCACCGCGTCCTGCTTGACCAGGGCCAGCAGCCGGTAGGGCTTGGCGGCCATGGGCACGCGCTGCTTGTCGATCTCGGTGGTGCGCCGCTCGGGCGGCGCGGCCGGCACCGCGGTCCGGGGCGACGGCGTCGGGGCGCCCTCGGCGGGGGCCGTCGGCAGGCTGGACTTCGACTCGGTCATCTCGCGAGCACTCCGGGAATGGTGCAGGTCAGCTCGGCGCTCATAGCGGCCCTGAGATCCCGCCGTCCTTCCGGATCCGCCAGAAGTGGACGGCCAGGAAGACGGCGGCTGCCAGCGGCATGAGGATCACGTGGAGCACATAGAACCGCAGCAGCGTGTTCTGGCCCACCTCGATGCCACCCAGCAGCAGCAGCTGGGAGGGCTTGTTGAGGAGCGGCGCGTAGTTGGCCATGTTGGTGCCGATGGTGATGGCCCAGTAGGCGATCTGGTCCCACGGCAGCAGGTAGCCCGTGAACGACAGCATGATGGTCAGGAACAGGAGCACCACGCCCACCACCCAGTTGAACTCGCGGGGTGGCTTGTAGGCGCCGTGATAGAAGACCCGCATCATGTGCAGGAACACGAAGAACACCATCAGGTGGGCGGCCCATCGATGGATGTTCCGGGTCAGCAGCCCGAAGGGCACCTGGGACTGGATCTCCAGGATGTTCGTGTAGGCCATCGTGGACGACGGCACGTAGAAGAACATCAGGTAGACGCCCGTGACCGTGAGCACGAGGAACAGGAAGAACGACAGCCCGCCCAGGCAGAACGTGTAGGCGAACTTGACTGCGTGCTGGCGGACCCGCACCGGATGGAGGTGCAGGAACACGTTGTTCATGACCGCCATGGCCCGCGACCGCTCGTCGTTGGGGTAGGGCTGGCGGAAGATCGAGCGCCACGCGGCCGATCGCCGGATGGTCTCGTCGATGCGCTCGAGGAAGCTCACCTGCGCACCACCTGCTGTCCCCTCTGCCTCCTCACCTGGCGCTCCCCCTCGGCGGTCGCGTCGCCCTTGATCGATGCCGTCACTTGACGAAGCCGCCCGCCTGGGCCTGGTTGCCCACGCCGGCGAGGCCCAACTGCGTGTCGCGGTAGCTCTCCTTGTAGAGCGTACCGTCCGCGCTGACCTCCTGCAGTTCGAACCGGTCCATGGTGATCGCGTCGTACGGGCAGCGCTTGACGCACAGGGCGCAGCGGATGCAGCGCTCCTCGTCCAGGACCATCGCCGCGCCCTGGTTCCAGCCGTAGGCATCGACCAGCTCCGGCAGCGGCCCCTCGGACTTCATCTGGTTGACGTCGATCATGTGGATGACGCCCTCCGGGCAGACGTCGGCGCAGGCGCCGCACAGCACACACCGGAACGGATCGAACCAGATGTTGTAGTTGCACATCAGGCAGCGCGTGGACTCGGTGATCGCCTGGTCGGTGGTGTAGCCGAGCTCCACGGGGGTCGTGAAGTTGACCGTGGGCTCGGTGCTGGGCATGCGCGCCGACAGCTGGACCATGGGCACGTGCTGCCGAGGCATCACGTCGTACCGCTCCGGCATCTCGTGGCGCCCCGAGCTGACGATTCGCACGTTGGCGTCCACCCGGACGCTGGACCGACCCGACAGATAGCGGTCGATGGCGTAGGCGCACTTCTTGCCATGGCCGGCGCTCTCGATGAGCGTCGTGGGCCCCGTCACGAAGTCGCCGCACGCGAAGACGCCCCGCACGTTGGTGGCGTAGGTGCCCGGGTCCACCCGGACCCGACCCCGGTTGACGTCGAACTTCGCCTCGACCGGCAGGAACGTGTTGTCCGCGGACTGGCTCACGGCGGGGATGACGGTCTGGGCGGGGATCACGAACTCCGTGCCCGGCACCGGCACCGGCGCACGCCGGCCGGTGGCGTCCGGCTCGCCGAGGCGGTTGCGGATCATGCGCACGCCCGTGACGTTGCCGTCCTCGTCGGCCAGCACCTCGATGGGGCTGGTGAGGAACTCCATGCGCACGCCCTCGCGCTCGGTCTCGCCCAGCTCCTCCTGGTCGACCACGAGCTCGGAGCGCGTGCGCCGATACGAGATGGTCACGCTGGTGGCGCCATGGCGGAGGCTGGTGCGCGCGCAGTCCATGGCGGTGTACCCGCCACCAACCACGACCACGTCCTGACCCACCTGGAGCGGCTCGCCCAGGTTGGCCTTCTTCATGAACTCCACGCCGTACTGGACGCCCGGCAGGTCGCCGCCCGGCACGTCGAGGCCCACGGGGTCCATGGCGCCCGCCGTGATGGCGATGGCGTCGAACCGCTCCTGGAGCTGCTCGAAGGTGATGTCGCGGCCGATTCGGGTCTCGAACTGGAAGGTCACGCCCAGGCGCTCCACGAGCCGGACGTCCATCTCGATCGCCTCGCGGGGCAGTCGGAACGCAGGCACGCCGATGAGCATCGTGCCGCCCGCGAAGGGCAGCTCGTCGTAGACCGTGACCTGATGGCCGGCGACGGCCAGCTCGCGCGCGACCGCAAGGCCGGCCGGCCCCGCGCCCACGACCGCCACCGTGGTGTCACGTGGCGTGATGACGGGCATGTCATCGGGGATGCCCGAGTCGCGGTGCCACTCCACCAGGAACCGCTTCATGGCCCGGATGGCGAGCGGGCGGTCGATGTCGCCGCGGCGACAGGCGCGCTCGCAGGGAGCGGAGCACACGTACGAGCACATCGCGGCGACCGGGTTCGGTTCGCGCGACAGGATGTATCCCTCCTCGAACCGGCCCTCGGCGGCGAGGTTGAGGTAGCCCCGGCAGTTCGTGCCCACGGGGCACGCTTCCTGGCACTCGATGTTGCACTGGAGCCAGGAGGCGTCCACCGGCTGGACGAGGAACTCCTGATCGGTATCGATGACCACGCGGTGCGATGGGCCTCCAAGGGGACGGGCTTGCGAGGACGCGCTGGGGCGGGGTGCGATGGGCTGGCCGAGAATCTACCACCCAGCGCCCGTGCTCCGTGGCATCCGCGGGCCTCCCGGCCCCTCGGGCCGTCGCGCATCGGGCGACCGGCGGCCACCGGCGGGGGCTGCCGATGGCCAACGGTACCTCCCCCGAGGTACGAAGCGGTGTCCCGTGGCGACACAATCGTGGTCGCGCCGATTGACGCCCGGTGCGCGGGGGACCAGCCTGCGGGCGTGGAGGCACATCATCCCTCCGACACCGCCGCGCTCGTCCCAGTCGAGATCCGGCGTCATGTCGTCGTCAGCAGCTCCGACGCGCGCCTCGAGTGGGCGCGTCTCGCCACGGCCGATGCCGCGCTCCGCGAGGCGCGCCGCGCGGCCGCCGAGGCGCGCGCCCACCAGCGCTCGGCGGTGGAGTCGCTCGACCAGCGTGGCCTGCTCGACCGCAAGGAGGCGGCCCGCAAGGAGTACCGCACGGCGCTCGCGGCGGCGCGCGGTGCCGAGGAGCGCCGGGTCGCGGCGGCCACCTGGCTCGCGGCCGTCGACCAGCTCAACCGCACCACGCGCGTCGCGCTGGGCCAGGTGCTGCTGTGGAAGGCGCGTCTGGAGGCCCTCGAGCGCCAGGTCACGGACGCGGAGTGGCGAGCCGCCGCGCAGCGGGTGCGTGCCGAATCGGCGGAGGAGGCCACCTCCGAGGCGCGGCGCCGGGTGCTCGATGCCGACCGCTCCGCCGACGCCACCAACCCGGGCGTCCGGGCCGTGCGGGTGGGACGCGTCGACATGCCCATGCTGCGTGGCCTGCTCGACGGCGGCGACGCCATCCGCGACATGGCCCGCCAGCTCGCGGGCCTCACGGGCGGCGCCGCGTCGCGATGGGTCCTGCTGCTGCGGACCCTGGGCGAGCTCATCGTGGCGTCCGCGATCGCCGACGATCGCCTCCGGTTCGACCGGACCAACCCGCTGTGGGCGCAGATGGCACCCGACCTGGCCCGCGAGGTGATGCGCTGGCTGCGGGGACTGGGCTTCCGCTACGACCCCCACGACGGCTGGTACGGCGACCGGGCGCCCCAGCCCCGCGACCTCGCCGAGGCGCTCGCCTTCGCCGGCATCGAACCGGTGTCGCTGCGTCCGATGCCCACCGCCGCCGACCTCGAGCGGCTCCCCGAGAGCATCGGGGTGGCGGCCGTGGAGTACCTCGCCGAGCACGCGCCGAGCCTCGAGCTGGACAGCATCCGTCGCCTCGCGGGCATCCAGGCACCGGCCCTCGCCGACGTCTGGGACCACTGGGCCGACGTGCGCGCGCTCCTAGCGGGCGAAGCCGGCCCGGCCAGCGCCGACTGAGGCCGGGAAGCCCTCCTCAGGCCAGGTCGAGCAGCCGGAAGGCGTCCACGGCGTCGACCCCGAAGGGCCCCGCGTCCTCGGCCGCCCAGGCACGGATCCGGTCGTCGAAGCCCTCGGCGTCGCGGATCTGGCTGGCGTGCTCGTGGAGGGCGGCCAGGCGCGTGTCGAGCGTCGCGGTCACGTCCACCCAGACGTCGGGCCGCTCGGTCCAGAACAGGTACATCCAGCGGACCGCGTGCGGCTCGAGCCCCTCGTGGATGACCAGGTGCGGGAAGGCGAGCGCGTTGCGCGCCGCGGGGTAGACCGCGTCGAGCGCCGGCCGCCCAGCGGCCGCCCGATGGTCGGTGTGCTGGACGTGGCCGCCGCGCGCGCATTGCACCGTCGGGGTCCGGCGCCAGGACCGCGTCGGGTCGGAAGCCGCGGATGAGCCGCACCAGCTGCTCGCGCGGCGCAGGGTCGTTGGCGAGCGCACCGTCGGGCAGTGCAGGAACGTGACCTCGGCATAGCCCACGTGACGCGCCGCGGCACGCTGCTCGGCCTCGCGCGTGCGGGCCAGCGCCAGCGGGTCCGTCCGGGCCTCGTCCGCGCCCGCGTCGCCGCGGGTGCAGCACACGAGGTGGGCCACGCTCCCCGCCCGCACCCATCGGGCCACCGTGCCGGCCGGCCCGAAGTCCGCGTCGTCGGGGTGCGCCACGATGACCATCACCCGCTCCGGGCGGGCGTCGTGCAGGGTCGCGAGCGGTTCCTGGGTCATCGTGTGAGAGCGCTTCCACCTGCCGGCCGCGTCGGCGCTACACTTCCCGGCCGAGGCATCGCTCGTCTCCCCCCACGAGCGATGTCTCTGTGCATGCTCATCAGGCTCGTGGGGACGTCGATCCTCATGGTGGCCTCAGTGCGTCGTCAGGTTCATGCCGCCAGTGCGCGCAGCGCCGCAAGCACGTCGGCAGCGTGGCCCTCGGGCTTCACCTTGGACCAGACCTTGGCGACCCTGCCCGTCGGATCGATGAGGAACGTGGCCCGCTCGAGACCCCAGTAGGTCTTGCCGTAGTTGCGCTTCTCGACCCACACGCCATAGGCCTCCGCGACCTTGTGGTCCTCGTCTGCGATGAGCGTGAAGGGAAGGCCGAACTCCGCCTTGAACGCCGCCTTCGAGCCACTGCCCAGGATGCTGATGCCCCACACCTCCGCACCCGTCCGCTGGTAGTCCGCGTACGCATCACGGAACTCGCAGGATTCTGTGGTGCAGCCGGAGGTCATGTCCTTGGGGTAGAAGTAGAGCACCAGCCAGTGGCCCCGCTCCGCCGATAGGCTGCGCTCCGTGCCCGTGTCGTCGGGCAGGGTGAAGTCAGGGGCAAGGTCGCCCGCTCGTGGCCGGGCAGGGTGGGTACTGTCGCTCATGCGTACAGCGTAACCCCGGACCGGATGCCGCCGTGGCCACGGCACCCGGCCCGATGCACGGGCGGGACTACGGGGCGAGGCGCTGCCAGCTTCCGGTCTGCCAGGAGCTGGTGGCCGGCAGGGTGGTCGGTGGGACCGCGTTCGTCGGGTCCAGGATGATCGGCGCCAGGTCGCCCCACGTGAAGGACAGCAACCTCGTCCCGTCGGGTGACCAGACGTTGGGCACTCCGCCAAGGACCGCCGGCTCGAGCTGCGTCTCCTCCCGTCCGGCGGCGTCGACGACCACCAGATGCCCGACGCTCTCGGTGCGCACGAACGCGATGCGACTCCCGTCCGGGGCCCAGGACGGCCAGAACTCGTCGCCCGGTCCGTGGCTGACCTGTGCCTCCGCGTCATCCGCGAGCGAGACCGTCCAGATCCGGTGGGAGCCGTCGGCGCCGGCGTGTCTTCTGCCGAGGATGTCCGCACTCGAGCGCGCGTGGCGCTCGCGCGACACGTTGCGCCAGACCGGGCTCAGGCGTCTGGCGCGATCAGCTCGACGCGCGGGAAGTAGGTCCGATAGCGGCGCGCGTCACGGGTCAGGAGCCGGTAGCCCGCGACCGCGGCGTGCGCACCGATGTAGAAGTCCGGGAGAGGCGCCCACCTCAGTCCACCGGCCCGCCGATACCGCAGGAACGCCTTGCCGGCCAAGAACGCGGCCTCGTACGGCAGATGCTCTCGGCGATAGAGGTCGGGCGGCAGCGCCTCCTCGAGCGCTTCGATCGAGTGGAAGCCGACCGAGACCTCGGCGTAGATGAGCGGGTTGAGGACCAGGGTCGACTCGTCGGCCGCCCGCTCGAGCGCACCGCTCGACCACGCGCTCCATGCGGGGTCGGAGGTGACGATGTCGAGCAGGACGTTGGCATCGACGAGGACCGGGGTCATCCGTCCCCTCGGGTGAGGGCCATGATCTCGTCGGTGCTCATCGACACGCGCCCCGCTCCATGTCGCAGGCGCTGGATCGCCCGAGCACCACGGCTGGGCCGCTTCGATGGGACCTTCACGATCCGCACCCCGTCACGATCCACGACGAACTCCACCTCCGTCTCGGGAAGCAGCCCGGCCTGCTCCCGGATCGCCTGGGGAATCGTGACCTGGCCCTTCGCCGTGATACGCATGAAGTCTCCTTCTTACCAGTAAGAGTAACACCGCCACGAGTAGCACCTCGTCGCGGCGACGGCGAGCAGTTGGCCCATCGAGCGGCGTGCCAGCTCGGTGAACGCCTCTCGATCGCCTGCCATCGCCCGTTCCACGAGATCCCGATGCATCGGGCCTCCCGGTCCGTCGCGACATCGTCGTCGCGGGCGGCGCGACCATCGTGATCGCGCTCGGAGATAGGTGCGGCGTCCGGGCCGGATGGTTCCCGATTCGATCCGTCGACACACGTCGCCGGCGTGGCCAGCGCTCGGCGAGGGTGACGCCTGCGGCCCCCGAATAGGGACGACGGACATGGCCGAGCCCGATGCTCGGGGAGCCGTCAACGCCCTCCCTGGCCCGCGGCGGCGCGGGACGTCAGGCCGAAACGCGCTCCGTGGTCGACGGCACGCGTCCGGCGAGATGGCCCATCAGATGGTCCGCGAGGTCGGCCGTGTCCTGGGCCGCGCCCGCGATGTAGGTGGATCGGCGGCGGCGCAGCAGGCTGCCGCCCAGCAGGTACATGCCGGGCGCACCGGATACCACCCCGCCCTCGTGGCGGATGGCGCCCTTGTAGCCCGTGACGGGCACGTCGAGATAGCCGTGGTCGGCCCGATAGCCGGTGGCCCAGACGATGGTCCCGATGCCCTCGCGCCGGAGGTCGAGCTGGATGCGGTCAGCGGCGTCAGGCTGGGTGGGGGCAGGGTGGTCGGGAGCGCCCAGGCCCGCGCGCTGGGCGCTGGTTGCCCAGGCGTCGAAGCGGTCGAGCAGCCGCGTCAGCTTGAGGTCGGCGAGCTGGTAGGTGTTGGCGAGGCCGCCCGAGAACAGGGCCACGCCGTCGCGGATCGTGCCCAGCTTGCCCACCACCTCGATGCCCAGCGCGCGCAGCGAGTTCATGTCGATGTCGCGTCGCTCCGGGGTGCCGATGAGCTGTGGCGAGGGGATGTGGCGCGCCCGGATGATGTCGTCCAGCTGGTCGTAGCGCTCGTCGAGCACGCCCACGGCCTCCAGCCAGCGGAACATGTCCCAGCCACGGTAGGTGCGAGGCATGCGCACGTGCTCGCCCGTGGACAGCACCACCCGACGCCCCGACCGGGCGATCTCGTCGGCCAGCTGCGCGCCGCTGGCCGAGGCACCCACCACCAGGACGCCGCCTGGCGCCAGCTGGTCGGGACTCCGATACGTCAGGGGGGTGACCTGCGCCACGCCGGGAGGCACGCCTGCCGCCGACGCGGGCACGTTCGCGCGGTTGCACGCGCCGCTGGCGAGTACGACGGACGCGGCGTGCCACTCGCCCTGGTCGGTCGAGACCCGGAACCCATGGTCGGCGGCCGACACCCGCGTGACGGTGGTGCCTGTGGCCACGGGCGCGTCGATGGAGGCCGCGTATCCGGCCAGATGCCCGACGACCTGCGGCATCGTGAGATAGCCGTCGGGGTCGCCCGGTGGAGGATCGGCCCCGGGCAGGGTGGCATGCCACGTGGGCGTCAGCAGCCGCAGCGAGTCCCAGCGCTCCGTGCGCCAGGAGTTGGCCACCTCGCCCCGCTCGAGCACGACGTGGTCGATGCCACGCTCGGCCAGACGCTGGCTCATGGCGAGGCCGGAGTGCCCGGCCCCGATGATCACGATCGTGGTGCGCACGGCCGTGACCCTCGTGGGGCGATGCGGGTGTGGGTCAGCCGACCGTCACCTTGACGGGCGTGGGGTTGGTCAGCGCGTCGAACACCGCGGAGCGCTTCTGCGACTGCGCCACGAGCGCCGCGACCTCCTCGGGCGTGGCGTCGGCGTCGATGTCGAAGTGGACCTTGACGTCGTTGAAGCCGTTGCGGACCTCGGGGTCGCCGCCCAGGATGCCCAGGATGTTGTGCTCGCCCTCGACGGTCGCCTTGACCGAGCGGAGCTGGATGCCCCGATGCTGCGCCACGGCCGCGACGCCCGCGGTCAGGCATCCGGCGAGCGCCGCGAGCACCGTCTCCACGGGGGTGGGGGCGCGGTCCTCGGAGGCGAAGACCTCGGGATGGTCGCCCTCCAGCACGAAGGTCTGCTTGTGGGTCTGCGCGGCGCCCAGCCCATCGAAGTGCTCGATGGTCTGGCGGGAGTAGGTGCCGCCCACCCACTCGCTGGTCACCTTCCAGGTGAACTCGGCGGCGGCGGGCGCCTCCCGGAGCGCGTCGCGCGCCCCGATGAGTGCCGCGCTGTTGACGCCGTTGTCGACGGTCGCTGTGCTCATCGATGGTCCTCCTGTGGGGTCGGGGGCGCGGTCACGGACTCGCAGGCCCCAGCGATCGCGGCTCGATGGCCGGACGCAGACTATACCGCCCGACCCGACGATTGCATATACGCCTACCGATGTAGTAGACAATCTGTTGTGTGCCGCATGACGCCCGCGAGTGGCGCCGGGCAGCGGCGCTGGCGGCGGGCCGGCGGGGCCGCAGCGGCGCTGGCGGCCCGCGACGCGTCTCCCTGCAGCTCTTCGGCCGTAGCGAACGGCGACCAGCTCGATCGTCGAGTTGCCGTCGGCTGGGGGCCGCGATCGGCCCCAATCTCGGCGGGATTCCTCCACGCCGAACATCTGCACGGTTGTGCGGCGTCCGGTGGCGATGAGCGGCGGAGTGGAGCCTCTGTCCGGGCCCCAGGGCTCCAAACCCAGCGCTCGGCCCGGTCGGCGTTCAGTGGCACCGAAAGCCTGCAGGGCGCGGCCGGGGGCGCGGTCGGGGGTTGGGCCGCGCGACGGGGCCGAAGGGCAAGGGCTCGCACCCGGGCGTTTACGATGGCCACGTGAAGACCATCGGCTTCTTGTCCTTCGGCCATTGGTCGGACTCGCCCTACTCCCAGGTGCGCAGCGCCTCGGACGCGCTGCTCCAGAGCATCGAGCTCGCGGTCGCCGCCGAGGAGCTGGGCGCGGACGGCGCCTACGTGCGCGTCCACCACTTCGCGCGCCAGCTCGGCTCGCCGTTCCCGCTGCTCGCCGCGATTGGCGCGCGGACCAGCCGCATCGAGATCGGCACCGCGGTCATCGACATGCGCTACGAGAACCCGCTGTACATGGCCGAGGACGCGGGTGCCGCCGACCTCATCGCTGGCGGCCGGCTCCAGCTGGGCATCAGCCGCGGCTCGCCCGAGCAGGTCATCGACGGCTGGCGCTACTTCGGCTTCGAGCCCGCCGATGGGGAGACCGAGCAGGACATGGCGCGCCGCCACGCCCAGGTGTTCCTCGAGGTCCTCAAGGGCGAGGGCTTCGCGCAGCCGAACCCCCGCCCCATGTTCCCCAACCCGCCCGGGCTGCTGCGCGTGGAACCGCATTCGGAGCACCTCCGGGAGCGGATCTGGTGGGGTGCCGCGACCGACGCCACCGCCGTCTGGGCGGCCCAGCTGGGCATGAACCTCCAGAGCTCCACGCTCAAGTTCGACGAGACCGGCGAGCCGCTCCACATCCAGCAGCGCAAGCAGATCGAGGCGTATCGAGCGGCCTGGGCGGCGGCCGGCCACGAGCGCCAGCCGCGGGTCTCGGTGAGCCGCAGCATCTTCGCGCTGGTGGACGACCGCGATCGGGCCTACTTCGGGCGCAGTGGCGACGAGGGTGACCACATCGGCTACATCGACGAGCAGACGCGGGCCATCTTCGGCCGCTCGTACGCCGCCGAGCCGGACGTCCTGGTCAGGCAGCTCGCCGAGGACGAGGCGATCGCGGCTGCGGACACCCTGCTGCTCACGGTCCCCAACCAGCTGGGCGTCGACTACAACGCCCACGCCATCGAGTCGATCCTTGCGGTTCGTCGCGCCCGAGCTCGGCTGGCGCTGAGCCACGGGATGGGCCGCCCGGGGAAGAGCCCGGGGAAGGCCCGGGCGTGCCTCACCCGGGCAGCACCTGGACGCGGGCGGCATCACCGCGACCGTGACCCGCTCGCCGACCTCGGGGAGCACCGTGTCCCGCAGCTCGAGCTCCAGCGGCGCGCCCGCGTCGGTGGCCACCACGATCCGCACGTGGTCGCCCCGGACAGCGGCGCGCCTCCACGGTGCCCGCGATCGGCCCGTCGCCGGCCAGCGACAGCGCCGCGGGCCGGAGCACCAGCGTCGCGCGACCGTCCGGGACGCCCGGGAGCGGCATCGCACCCCAGGGCGTCACGGCCAGGGCCCCGCGCACCTCGGCCGGCGCGATGTTCCGGAACCCCAGGAACGACGCCACGAACGCGTCGGGCGGTCTGGCCCACAGCCCCTCGGGCGTGTCGTCGGCGACCACCCGGCCGTCGCGCAGGATGACCACCCGGTCCGCGACGCCGAACGCCTCCTCCTGGTCGTGGGTGACATAGAGCATGGTCAGCCCCAGGCGGAGCGCGATCGCCCGCAGCTCGGTCGGCAGCCGCTCCCGGAGCGAGCGGTCGAGCGACCCCATGGGCTCGTCCAGCATCAGCAGCCGAGGCTCCGGCGCGAGCGCCCTGGCGAGCGCCACCCGCTGCTGCTCGCCGCCCGAGAGCGCGCCCACCGACCGACCCTGGGCCACCGGCAGACCCACCAGGCGGAGCACGTCCGCCACGCGTCGCGTCACCGCCGCGGCATCGTCGCCCCGCATCCGCAGCCCGAAGCCCACGTTCCCGGCCACGTCGCGATGCGGGAACAGCGCGAAGTCCTGGAACATCAGGCCGATGCCCCGCTCGTGCGTGGGCACGCGGGTGACGTCGCGACCATCCAGCACCACGCGCCCGCCCGTGGGTGGCTCGAGACCCGCGATGGCACGCAGCAGGCTCGACTTGCCGGAGCCGCTGGGGCCGAGCACCGCGACGACGGAGCCGCGGGTCACCGACAGGTCGAGCGGGTGGAGGGCGATCCGGTCGCCATAGGCCACCCCGATGCCTTCCAGGCGCAGGTAGCCCGACGCCCCCGGCGTCGCTGACGAGCCCGCCGCTGACGGGATCCCCGCCATCAGAAGCCGCTCGAGCCAGGTGTGCGCCAGCGCTCGATGACGACCATCGCGAGCGCCGTCAGCACCATGAGCACGGTGGACATCGCCATCGCCTGGCCGAACGCCAGCGCACCCGGTCGCGACAGCAGGCGACCGATGGCGACGGGCACGGTGGTGGTCTCGGGCCGGGCCAGGAACAGCGTCGCGCCGAACTCGCCCAGCGAGACCGCGAACGCGAACGCGCCGCCCACCAGCGCGGCACGCCCGATGATCGGCCCGTCCACCTCGCGCCAGACCCGGCGCGGGCGCGCGCCGAGGGTCGCGGCGGCCTCGCGGAGGCGGGGGTCGATGGAGCGCACGACCGGCGCGATGGCCCGCACCACGAAGGGCAGCGCGACGAGCGCGTGGGCGATGGGCACGAGCAGGATGCTCGCCCGGAGGTCGAGCGGCGGCTGGTCGAGCGCGACCAGGAAGCCCAGGCCCACGATGACCGCCGAGGTGCCCAGCGGCAGCATCACCACGGCGTCGAACGTCCGCGGCAGCCAGCCCCGGCGATATCCCACGACGAGCGCCGCCGCGAGCCCCAGCGGACCTGCGATGCACAGGGTCGCCACGGCGAACGCGAGCGAGGTGGCGATGGCCTCGGTGGATGCCGCCTGGACCACGTCGCGGGTCACCGAGCCCTGCACCAGCGCGGCCCATGCCTCCGGGCCGTAGCCATCGCCGACCCGGAACGACCGTTCGACGAGCGCGACCAGCGGGGCACCCACGAACAGCGCGAGCCCCACGCCCAGGCTGGCGACCACGACGCGCTCCCGACGGGTGCGGGGCGGGCGGGCGACCTCGGCCGCGGGGCGGAGGCGCTGCGCCACCGCGAGCCGCTCCTGCCATCGGGCGTTGAGGACCAGGAGCGCGGCGACCCCCGCGATCTGGATCACCGCGAGCGTCGCCGCAGCCGACAGGTCGAGCATCACCGATGCCTGCCGCCAGATCTCCACCTCGAGGGTGGGCTGCCCAGGCGCCCCGAGCAGCAGCACCAAGCCGAACGAGGTGATGCTGAACAGCAGGATGACGGACGCCGCGGACACGACGGCCGGTCGGAGCAGCGGCCAAGTGACCTCGCGGAAGGCGCGCCAGGGGGCGGCGCCCAGCGCCCGTGCCGCATCCTCGGTGCGCGGGTCGAGATGCGCCCACAGACCGCCCACCAGCCGAACCACCACGGAGACGTCATACAGGGCACCGGCGATGACCACCGCGATCGCCGAGTCGGCGAGGCGCGTGGGCACGACGCCGCGCGGCCCCAGCAGGGCCAGGAACGCGGACGCCACGACCACGGTGGGCAGCACGAACGGCACCGCGAGGAGCACCCGGAGGGCGCTGCGCCCGGGGAACGAATACCGGGCCAGCAGCCATGCGGTGGGCAGGCCGATGGCGAGCGACGCGGCCGTGATGGCGACCGCGAGACCGACCGTGAACACGATGGTGTCCAGGAGCCACGGCCTGCCCAGCGCCTGTGCGATGGCGTCGACCGCCAGCCGCCCCTCGGGTGCCAGGCCGGTGGCCAGGATGGCCACGACCGGCCACGCGAAGAACAGCCCCAGGAACACCAGCGGCGGGGCGGCCAGCGCGAGAGTCGCGGTCCGCCCCATGCCCCACGACCGGGCGGGTGTCACCGCAGGACCACCTCCGTCCATGCCTCGATCCAGCGATCGCGGCCGGCGGCGATGGTGGCGGGGTCCAGGGTGACCGGGTCGACGGGGGCCGCGGTGTGCTCGCGGAACACGAGTGGCAGCTCCACCGAGGGGAGCACCGGGTCGACGAACATCGACAGCGGGACCTGCTGCTGCACGGCTGGGCTCAGCAGGAAGTCGACCAATGCACGGGCCAGCTCGGGCTGGGGCGTCCCGGCCAGGACGCCCGCGAACTCGACCTGCCGGTAGCACCCGTCCACGAACGACGCGGTGGGCGCCTCGCTGGGCTGCGGGTCGGCGTAGTAGACCTCGGCGACCGGGCTCGAGGCGTATGACACCACGAGCGGTCGGTCGCCCTCGCCCGAGCCACCCGAGAACGAGCCGTAGTACGCGTCGTCCCAGCTCGACGCGACCTGCACGCCATTGGCGCGCAGCTCGCGCCAGTAGTCGAGCCAAGTGTGATCGCCATCCTCGCCAAAGCGGGCGATGGTCGCGAGCACGAACGCGAGACCCGGCGACGAGACGCCCGGGTCCTCCACGACCAGCAGGTCGCGGTACTCGGGTCGGGTCAGGTCTTCGAGCGTCGTGGGCGGCGCCACGCCCCGCTCCGCGAACCAGGCGCTGTCCACGTTGACGCACACGTCCCCGTAGTCGATGGGCGTGACGCGTCGCTCCGGGTCCAGCTGGAACGCGTCCGGGACGTCGCCGGCCGCCGCGGGCTGGTAGGCCTCGAAGATGCCCGCCTCGAGCGCCCGCGACAGGAACGTGTCGTCCACGCCGTAGAGCACGTCGGCGATGGGGTCGCCCTTGGTCAGGATGGCCTGGTTGACGGCACTCCCGGCGTCCTGGGCGGGGATGACCTCGATGACGGCGCCGGTGCGGCCCGTGAACGCGGCGAGGGTGTCCTCCGGCAGCGCGAACGAGCCATGGGTCAGGAGCCGGACGCGCTCGCCCGTGGGGGTCACCGCGGACGGCGACTGTGCCGTCGCGGCCGTGCCCGTGGCAGCGGCCAGCGCGACCACCAGCACCGCGAGGGCATGGCGTCGGGGGACGGGGCGGGTCATGGGGCCTCCTCCGTGGGGCTTCGGCGGGTGTGGATGACGAGCAGCCGGCCACGCATGGCGGTCACAGACGCGGAGGTCCCCAGGAGCTCGTTGGACAGCCCGCGGGCCGGTCCCGGGGCCAGCGGCTCGTCGGTCAGCGGGTAGCGCAGCCCATGGGTCGTGACACCCTCGACGGCGCCCGCGAGGGGGAGCAGCGTCAGCAGGTCGCCGGGCACGCCCACCACGTCCAGTCGACCCGGGCCGTCGGCCGTGCCGATGCGCCGGATCGCGGTCGGGCCATCGACGATGGCCACGTCGGCGCCATCGAGTCGCGGATGGGCGAGCAGCAGCAGGTTGGCCAGCTCGTGGTCGAGCCGCTCGCCACCCAGCGCACCCAGGACGACGATCCGGTCCACGCCCCGCCCCAGGGCCGCCAGCAACGCGAGCTCGGTGTCGCTCTCATCCTTGTCGGGGAGCGCGCGACGCACCTCGGTCCCCGCCGCGACGAGCTCGGCCAGGGCCGCCGGCGCCAGCGAATCGAGGTCGCCCACCACGAGGTCCACCCGGACACCGGCCGCCTGCGCCCGTCCCGCGCCGCCGTCCGCGCCGATGACCAGGGTGCCCGGGACCGCCGCCTCGCGCCGCAGCTCGTGGGCGTCGACGCGACCATCCGCCACCACGATGGCGCGCATGGGCACGGCTGGCTGGGACATGCGGGCGCGACCTCCTGCGGCTCCGGTGCGGCTCCGGGACGGGATCGCGTTCGTGGACTCCCTTCGCCGGTACGAGCCGGATCAGGTTCCGAGGGTCTGCGGCGTACCGCACTCTCAGCGCCCGGAGGCGCTCCCCTGTCCCAAGTGACTGCCCCATCGTAGCAGGGCTCGGCTGGCGCGAGGGTCGGCATCCCCGGTCGTTGCTAGACTCCGAGGCGTGCCCGACGACACCCATCCCGCACTCCAGCGCGTGCGCGACGCCGCCATGCGCAAGGGCGTGGCGATCGAGATCCGGGTGTTCCCCGACTCCACCCACACCGCGGCCGAGGCCGCGGCGACGGTCGGCGCGGAGCTGGGCCAGATCGTCAAGAGCCTGGTGTTCGTGTCCGCGACGGAGCGCGGCCTCGAGCCGGTCGTGGCGCTGGTCAGTGGCTCGAACCGGGTGGACATCGCCCGGCTCGCCGCGGTGACCGGGCTCTCGGGCCTGCGCCGCGCCAACGCGCAGGAGGCGAGCGAGGCGACCGGGTTCACCATCGGCGGGATTCCGCCCTTCGGTCATGTGCGTCCGCTCCGCGTGGTCATGGACCCCGACCTCGGCCGCTTCCCGGTCGTGTGGGCCGCGGCGGGGACCCCGAACGCCGTGTTCGCGGTGCCGCCGGCCTCCCTGCGGACGCTCGCCAACGCCACCGTGGTGCCGCTCGCCGAGGAGCCGGGGCGGGACTCCGAGGGCGGTGGGGCACGACCCATGCGGGCACCCGCGGACAGGTGACCCCCGATGGTCGGACGGCGGCGGCGGCCATGACGGGCGGCCCGTCGGACGCGGCGGCAGCCGAGCCACGGCGCTCGAGCGTGCGCTACCCCGGCGGGCTGGCGGCACGCTATCGCTGGACCAACAGCGGCGGCATGGCTGGCATCGTCGCGCTGTCCGAGGCGGGTGGGACGCTGGTCGACCACGGGGCGCTGGTTGCCGCCGAGCCCGATCGCCTGTGCCGCGCCGAGCTGCGGGTGGAGGGACCCCTGGGGACGTGGACCGCGCGGTTCGCGTCCGTCATCTTCGACGAGCCCCAGGGCGTCCTGTGGGACACGCCCGGGCTGCTCCTGGTGCGCTATGGCTTCCGGGTGTATGCGCTCGCCGCGCGGACCGGCGAGCTGCGCTGGACCCGGGACGGCGGGACGCCCGTGGTGGCGCTCCTGGCGTCGTCCCGCCTCGACCACGTCATCGTGCAGAGCGAGGTGGAGACGCTGGCGCTCGACGCCGCGGGCGAGGTCGTGTGGCGGGTGCCGCATGCCGAGGTGATCGCGGAGGCCGAGCTGGTGGGCGGGCGCCTGGTGCTCAGCGGCTGGGGTGGCGCGCACCTGGCGCTGGACCCGGCGACGGGGCGCTCGGCTGACGCCTGATGGGCATCGCGGCCGGGCCCGATCGTGGATGGATCGTGGACAGATGACCGAAGTACGCCCCGGAGCGTGGACGGGTCCCATTGATTCGGGACCCGGTCACCGCCAGCATGGGTCACGGCCCGAAGGTGCCGGGAGCGCGACTGGCGGCGGCGATCACATCGCCGCTCATGTCCCGCGGAGGTTCCTTCGGGCCTTGTCGCGCCCCCCGGCGCGGCGGTCCGTTGGTCGCCGCCCCGCGGGGCCCCGGTGATGGCCCCGATCCTGGTCCTGGCCGGAATCCTGCTGCTCGTGGCAGGGCTGCTCCTGCTCCGGACGACCGGCAGCGGCTATCGCATCGGCCGGACGCTCGCCGCGGCCATGGAGGTACCGCTCGCCGACGTGCTCGCCGAGGCCGCGGACGGGCGTGCGACGGGCTATCTCCGGACTGCCGGGCGCATCGCCTCGGACGAGGAGTTCCCCGACGAGCACGACCAGCCCTTGGTCTACCGGCGACGGCGGATCCAGGCGAGGGAGGGTCGGTCGTGGCGCACCCTGGAGGACGATCGCACCGCGGGCCCGTTCGGGATCGAGGAGCGGGGCTCCTATCTGGCGGTGGACGTCGATGCGCTGGGCGACGGTCTGGTGGTGGTGCCCCGCGAGGCCGTGGGCGTGGCATCGGAGCTGCCCGACGGGACGCTCGGGGGTGGCGCGGTCGTCGCGCCCACCACGCCGGTGCGGCTGCGGGTCGACCAGCTGTCGGCCGTGGAGCACGCGACCGTCGCGGGCGTGGTCCGCACGGGGCCGGACGGGCAGGCCTATGTCACGGCGGGCGCGGGTCGGCCGCTCATCGTGACCAGCCTCGCGCCCGCGGAGGCGATGCGCGTCCTCGCCGCCGACCATCGTGGCGGCGTGCGGATGGCGAGCGTCCTGCTCGTCGCCGGGGTGGCCACCGTCGTGGCCGGCCTCGTGGCCCTGGTCGCGGGCCTGTGACGCGTCCCGGGCCGGTGATGCGTCGGCCGTCGGGTGTCGGTCCCGCGCCATCGATGCTGCTGCGGGCGGCGTTCGCGCTGGCATGTCTGGCGACGCTGCTCGCCCCCATCGGGGTGGCCGCCGCCGCGCCCACCGACGCGCCATCGGCCCCGACCGCGGCCCCGGTCATCGGCACGGGCGACTCGCGCAGCGACGGCGAGGGGCCGGGCCTCGTCGGCTCGCCCGTGGGCATCGCGCTGGGGGTCATCCTCGTCGGTGCCGTGACGGCCGTCGGGACGCTGGTCATCCTGCGCATCGCCCCGCCACGTCGGCGTGGGTGACCCGCCGCAAATCCGGGGTGGGCCGGGCGCGTCGGCCGGCCGTGGCCGCAGCGCCGCTGGGTACTATGCTCCCATTGGCGCGGTCACCGGGGCCCGATAGGGTGACCTCGCAGGCACAAGTGACCTCGGGCACCCGTTCGGACGCGACCCAGCGATCGTCCACCAGGCACGACATATGACCGACTTCGACCCAGCGCAACCACACACCGCATCGGCGGGGTCGGCTGCGGCCACTCGCGAGGCGACCACGGTCCCCACGAGCGACCGGAGCGACCCCGGTCGTCCGCCCACGCTCCCGCTCGGGACCCGTGGCGCGGATGCCCGACCCGACCATGCCCGGATGCTCGCCTGGGAGGACCAGTTGCGGTCGATCCAGCAGCTGGGCCAGCGTCTCGCCACGCTGACCACGGTCAGCCAGATCGGGCAGGCCATCTGCAACGAGATCCGGGAGCTGGTCGACTCCCACAACGTGCGCGTCTACCGGGTCCACGGCGAGGATGTCGTGGCGGTCGCCTGGCGAGGCGAGATCGGGGAGTACGCCGACGAGACCGGCGAGGAGCTCAACGTCCGTGTCGGCCAGGGGATCACCGGCTGGGTGGCGCGCCACGGCGTGCCCCAGTACCTGCCCGACGCGGCGCGCGACCCGCGCTCCGAGACCATGGCGGGCACGGACCCCAACCTCGACGAGTCGATGCTCCTCGCGCCCATGCGCTTCGACGACCGGACCATCGGCGTCATCGTGCTGTCGCGACTGGGGGTGGACCAGTTCGCGCCCGACGACCTGCGCTATCTCGAGATCTATGCGGCCATGGCCGCGCAGGCGATGGCCACCGCGGACGCCACGCAGCTGCTGCGCGCCCAGTCGGAGCTGCTCGCGCGCCAGCTCGAGGCCCAGCGGCACCTGCTGCGGGCGACCGAGTCGATCCTGTCGACGCTGGACCCGCACGGCATCGTGGAGGAAATCGCCCGGCGCGTCGGCAACCTCGTGCCCATGGACACGATGCTCCTGGTGACGCGCGAGCGGGACAGCGACGTCCCGCGGGTGCTGCTGGCTGAGGGCCAGGACGCCGGGGTGGTGACGCCCCAGGCGCATGCGGACGTCGCCGCGATGGGCGAGTGGATGCGTCGCCATGCCAGCGTGCTGCGCCTCCAGCACGACATCCCGCCCCCGGAGGACCTGCACCTCGACCGCGTCTGGGACGACGGCGCCCTGGTGGTGGCGCCGCTGCTGGGAGCCGGCGAGATCATGGGCGTGCTTGCCTGCACCCGGGTGGGTGACGGGGCCGCCTTCGACGATTCGGAGCTGGAGCTCATCCAGCTGTTCGCGGGCCATGTCGCCATCGCGATGCGCAACGCCGTGCAGCACCAGGAGGTGGAGCTGCGTGCGCAGACCGACTCGCTCACGGGGCTCAAGAACCACGGCACCTTCCAGGTGCGGCTCGACCGCTGGGTCACCTCCGGACGGCCGTTCTCGCTGCTCATCGTGGACATGGACGGCTTCAAGTCGTACAACGACGAGCACGGCCACATGGCCGGCAACCAGCTGCTCCGCGAGATCGGGGAGACCTTCCTGCGCGCCTGCCGGGACTCGGACGAGATCTTCCGCTATGGCGGCGACGAGTTCGCGATCATCCTGCCTGGCAGCGAGACCCCCGGTGCGCTCGAGGTCGCCAACCGGATCGGACGCGCCGTGCGCGAGCTGCGTGCGGGGACGGGCGCCGCTGGCACCATCTCGTGCTCCGTGGGCGTCGCCTCGTGGCCCGCCGACGGCACCGACCGGGATGGTCTGGTCCTGGCCGCGGACCGCGCCTGCTACGCCGCCAAGGCCGCGGGCCGCGACCGGGCCGCCACCGCCGCCGATGCCTTCGCGGTCGGCTCCATCCACGGGGAGCCGTTCGACGCGCGCCCCCGGACGGTCGTGGGGGCCATCGCCGAGCACTGACCCCCGCGCGGCGCGTGCGACCTCAGCGGCCGGTCGCGCCGCTCTCGGGGCCGCGCCCCTCGCCGACCGGCATGCCGGTGCCCTGCCACGGCTCGGCCCACCCCGGGTTGTCACCCTGCCAACCACCCGGTTCGAGAAGCCCGTGGTCCATGCCCGGGTCCATGCCTGGCCCCATGGCCGGACCCAGGGGCCCGCGCGAGATGATCACCTCGGCATCCTCATGGATGCCCAGATCGTGGACGGCCGACCCCTGGTTGACCGCCAGCGACAGCCGGCCATAGGAGTCCTGGAACAGCAGCGGCTGCCCCGGCGGCACGCTGCCGAACGTCTCCACCCACGCCACCTCGAGGTCGATGGCGCCACCCTGGTCCACGAGCCGGACGAACAGCGGCTGGCCCAGGTCGGGTGACCCGAGGGCACCGAACAGGTGGCTCCCCAGCGCCGAGAGCTTGGCGTTGCCAAAGCTGTCGAGATAGATGACTGAGGTCCGCAGCACCCCCGGATGGACCTCCGGCTCGGGCCAGTCGAGGAGCCGCAGCGAGCGTGGGTCCACGGCAGGGCCCAGGAACTCCAAGGGCACCCCCATGGCGAGATGCGCCGCGGCGGGCGCGAAGATGTCACGACCGTGGAACGAGGAGCTGATCACCGGCAGCCGGTACTGTGGGCTCTCCAGCCGATGGACCCGGACGATGCCGCCCAGACGCGCCGCGGCTGGCAGCAGGATTCCGTTGTCGGGGCCCACGAGGTGGTCACCCCGAGCGGTCTCCATGGCCACCGCGAGTCGCTCGGTGCCCACGCCGGGGTCGACCACCGCGACATGCGAGCCCACCGGCAGGTAGGGCGCCGCCGACCACAGCAGCAGCGCGCCGTCGCGGATGCGGTACTTCTCCACCTCGTGCGACACGTCGACGACCGAGGCCTCGGGGCAGATGCCCAGGACCACGGCGCGCATGATCCCCGCGGACGGGTCCCGGCTGCCGAAGTCCGTGATGAACGAGACGACCGGACGCGTGCCTGGTCGTGCGAGGCGCGCCGCGGCCGGCGTCGTGATGGTGCGGGTGAATGTACGGGACATGCGCGAGGCATGGTACGCGAGCGGGCTGCGCTATCGTGCCGGTTCCGATGAGCAGCCACCCCACGACGTGACCGGACGCCTCGTCACACGGCCCGATGGGACCGGCTCGCGCATCCTGCGGGAGGCGGGCCGGCTGCTTGCCATCCTCCTCCTGCTGCTGTGGGCCGGGCTCGCCGTCACCATCGTGGTCTACTACCGGCCCGGTGGCCCGTGGGACGTGCTGGTCGCCTCCGCGGCGTTCGCGCCGGTGGTCATCGCGGCCGCCGCGGTCATCCGACCACCCCTCCCCCGGGTGGGACACCCGGAGGCGTGGCGCGCCAACCTGGTCGTGGCGTGGGTGGGGCTCGTCGGGGCGCTGCTCGTGGGCGCGCTGCTGGTGCTCGAGGTCCGGACGGTCACCCAGCCGGGCGACCAGACGCTGCTGCCGTCGCTGGAGGTCGCCTACGCCCTGGTGCTCGCGCTCGGGGCGCTCTGCCTGTATGCCGCGTTCGGGATCTCGGGCATCCCTGCGCGTCCCGGATCGCGGGCGCAGGGTCGGATGCTCCACGCCGCGGGTCTCGCGGTCATCCTGACCGCGGGCACCGCGTGCCTCCTGGGCGGCGCGGCGCTGGCCAACGACCTGGCGCTGCGGGACCAGCCGACCGGGCCGTCCCGCTTCGGCCCGACCGACCCGTCGCTCACGCCACCGGAGTGCGATGTGCCCGTGATGCTCGGGCCGTCGGCCGTCGTGGAGGTCGACGCCCGGGCGGTCATCGACGGCACCACCGTCGGGTCGTCGTCCATCCAGGGGGTCCGCGAGGGGCTGGACGAGGACTGGTCCGGGTCGGCCGAGGGTGACTTCGTGCGGGCGCGGGCGCAGTACACGCGCGTGGGCCCACGGGCCTGGCTGGGGCTGGGGGCGGCTGAGCCGTCGCGCGTCTCGGTCGACCCCTTCGGCATGGTGGGCACCGACGGCGGCACGCTCGATGGCCCGGTGGTGTCGCTGCTGACCGCGAGCGACCCGGCGGTGGTCCCGGAGGATCTGGGCGTGGGCATCGTGTCCGGCGCTCGGGCGCGCCACTGCCGCACCGCCGTCAACGGCCCGACCGCGCTGGACACGTTCCTGCCGCTGCGCTGGCTCACCGGCGGGCAGCTGCTGACCGTGACCCACCCGCTCGACGAGTGGCGCGGCACGCTCGACTGGTGGGTGTTCACCGATGGGCAGCTGGGCCAGGCGAGCGTGGACATCCATGGCTACCCGGGCGAGGCCTGGCCCACGTCCGGGATCGCCGGCACCCTCTCGGCGCGTCTGACCGCGCTCGACCGCGACGTGCCCCAGACGGTGACCCAGCCGTGAGCGCATGATCGCAGCGGAACGTGGTGGCCGGGAGGCCCGCTGGCGGGGGGTCGTCGCAACGAGGAGGCATCCATGAGCCCGATGCTCGACCGCGAAGGCAGCAAGTGGGACCGCGCGGCACGGTTCCTGCGCGTCGCCACCGTCCTGCACGCACACCCCGACGGCATCACGGCGCTGGCCATCGCCGAGCAGATCGGCGTCTCCAAGCGGACCGTCTATCGCGACCTCGAGGCGATGCAGCTGGACGCGGAGCTGCCCATCTGGCAGGAGCGGGGCCGCTGGGGCCTCGAGTCGGGCGCGTTCCTGCCGCCGCTCGCGCTGACCCTGCCCGAGGCGACGACCTTCTTCCTGGCCGCGCGCGTGCTCGCGAAGGCCACCGACGAGCACGACCCGGAGCTGCTGTCCGCGTTCGTCAAGCTCGCCGAGATCCTGCCGCCGGTGCTCGCGGAGCACCTCCACGCGACCGTGGACGCGTACGCCTCGACGCCGCGCAACGAGCGGTTCACGCGCGTCCTGCGGGTGCTCGCCAAGGGCTGGGCGGACCGTCGGGTGGTGCTCATCGACTATGGCCCGGGCGTGTACGACCCGGGCAAGGGGGCGCGCCAGACCCGCGTGCGCCCGTACGCCATCGAGCCGTCCGCGCACACCCGGGCGCTGTATCTCATCGGCTTTGACGAGGATCGTGGCGCGCGACGCACCTTCAAGGTGGAGCGGATCCTCGAGGCGTCCCTGACCCCCGAGACGTTCGAGGGCCGCACCGGTGACATCGCGCGTGACCTGCTGGCCGCGTGGGACGTGGTCTCCGACGAGCAGCCCGTGCGGGTCGTGGTCCGCTTCGCGAGGGACGTGGCGGCGCGGGTGGCCGAGACCCGCTGGCACCCCACCCAGGACGTGGAGCAGGCGCCGGACGGGACGCTGGTCTGGAGCGCCACGGTCTCGGGGGTCCTCGAGGTGCGCAGCTGGATCCTGGGCTGGGGCGGTGCCGCGGAGGTGCTGGAGCCCGACGGCCTGCGCGCGTGGGTCGCCGACGAGCTGGCCCGGGGCGCCGCCCGGTATCGCTGACGGGCCGCTGCGGGTATCGTGCGCGTCAGGGGTCGGGACCTGACCGAGGACCGGATCGTGCCGACCCCGAAGGGAGGGACCGATGCGCAGGTGGCGCACACGCCAGGGATCGCTCCTGGTCGGACTGACGGCGGCGGCGCTGGCGACGGCCGTCGTGGTGCCGGGGGCGTCGTCGCCCAGGACGAGGTGCAGCGAGGCGGGACGCTCGTCGTCGCGGCGGACGGGACCTCGTTCCCAACCAACCTCAACCCCGCCATCAACACCTCGAACGGCGCCGTGTACATCTCGGGCAAGGTCGTCGAGACGCTCGCCGAGATGGGCGTCGACGGGCTGGAGCCGCGGCTCGCCACCAACTGGGAGGGCTCCGACGACGGCCTGTCGTTCACGGTCCACCTCCGCGATGGCGTCACGTGGAGCGATGGCCAGCCGTTCACCTCGGCCGACGTCAAGTTCTCCGCCGAGGAGGCATGGACGGTGGGCCAGAGCCTCGCCCGGACCGTGCTGGCCAACCTCGATGGCGTCGACACCCCCGACCCGCTCACCGCGGTGCTCAGGTTCTCCGCGCCCACGCCGGAGTCGCTCATCGCCAACGCGCTGCCGTTCATCTCGGCGGTCGTGCCCGCCCACATCTACCAGGGCACCGACTTCGCCACGAACCCCGACAACGCGCTCAACCTCCAGCCCGTGGGGACCGGGCCCTTCGTCATCGCGGAGATCCGCCCCGGCGAGCTCATCCGCCTGACCAGGAACCCCACCTACTGGGACCCGGACAAGCCGTACCTCGACGAGATCGTGTTCCAGATCCTGCCGGACGCATCGGCCCGGGCGGCTGCGCTCGAGACGGGCGCCGTCCAGCTGACGGTGTTCTCGGGCGTGCCCCGGATCGACCTCCAGCGGCTGGATGACCTCGACGGGGTGTCCGCCACGACCACCGGCTACGAGGGCCTCCCCTACCAGATCACGCTCGACTTCAACCATCGGCGTGCCGAGCTCGCGGACGTCGCCGTGCGCAAGGCGATCCGCCAGGCGCTGGACCCGCAGTTCATCGTGGACACGGTGTTCCTGGGCTTTGGCGCGGACCCGGCGACGGGACCCGTGCCCCAGACGTCCACCGACTTCTACACCGACGACAAGACGCTCTACGCCTTCGACCCCACGGCAGCCGCGGCGGCGCTCGACGCGGCCGGCTATCCCGTGGGCGCGGATGGCACGCGGTTCACCCTCCGGCTGCGGGTCGCCCCGTTCTTCCCGGAGACCGTGGCCACCGGGGAGTACGTCAAGCAGGCCCTCGAGGACGTGGGCATCGGGGTCGAGATCGTGGCCGCCGACAGCTCCGCCGCCTATCTCCAGGCGGTCTACACGGACCACGACTTCGACCTGTCCATCAACTCGCCGGCCTACCGCAGCGACCCGGCGATCTCCACGACCATCCTGTTCCAGGGCGGCCTGGAGTCGGGAATCAACTTCTCCAACCAGTGGGGCTATGACAACCCCGAGCTGGACCAGGTCATCGCGGATGGCCTGACCACGGTCGACACCGCGGAGCGCGTGGAGGTCTACCACGAGTTCCAGCGGATCATCGCGGACGACCTGCCCAACATCAGCCTGGTGGACTTCCGGTTCACGCCGGCCCATCGCGACCAGGTCCACAACGTGGGCAACAACCCGCGCTGGGCGGTGTCCAACTGGTCGGACGTGTGGCTCTCCGCCGAGTGAGCTGAGCGCGTCGTGCCGGGCTCGCGGCACGACCGCAGCCACCGCCGCCACCGTGGCCCGGTCATGCGTCATCGTGTGACCGGGCCATGACGCACCCAACGCTCGTGTTCGTCGGTCGCCGCCTGCTGCACGCCATCCCGGTGATGCTGATCGTGGCCGTCGCGGTGTTCGCGATCATGGAGGCCGCGCCGGGCGATGCCGTGGATGCCTACCTGGGATCGCTGGGTGGCGGGGACGCGGGCCTGGCCGAGCAGCTGCGCAGCCAGTGGGGCCTCGACCAGCCGGTGCTCGTCCGGTTCCTGGCATATCTCAGGTCCATCGTCACGCTGGACCTGGGCTGGTCGACGTCCGTGGGCATGCCCGTGACCCAGGCGATCCTGCTCCGGCTGCCCACGACGATCCTGCTCATGGGCTCGGCCATCGCGATGTCGGCCCTGCTGGGCGTTCTCCTGGGGGGCATCGCCGCGCTGCGGCGGGGTCGCCTCACCGATCGCGTCCTGACCGCCGGCGGGCTGGTCCTCAACGCCGTCCCGGGGTTCTGGCTGGGCCTCATCCTCATCGTGGTGTTCGTGGTCTGGCTGGGCTGGTTCCCCAATGCGGGGCTGGCCAGCATCAACGGCCCCACCGACCCGCTGGGCCATGCCCTGGACGTCGCGTGGCATCTGGTCCTGCCGGTGACCACGCTGGCCCTCACGTACATGGCGCTGTATCTGCGGCTGATGCGCGGCGCCATGGTCGAGACCAGCCAGAGCACCTGGGTCCGAGCGGCACGGGCGCGTGGCCTGTCGGACGCGCGGATCGTGCGACAGCACATCGCGCGGCCGGCGCTCCTGCCCGTGGTCACGATGCTGGGTCTCCAGGCCGGGGTGATGCTGGGTGGCAGCGTGGTCATCGAGACCGTGTTCGCCATCCCGGGCCTCGGCAGCCTGGCCTATCTCGCGGTCTCCAACCGCGACCTGCCGCTGGTCGCGGGGATCGTCCTCGCGGGGACGCTCATGGTCATCGTCGTGAACCTGGTGGTGGACCTCAGCTACGCCCGGATCGACCCACGCGTCGCCGACGAGCACCTGCGCACGGGGGTCGGGTGACGCGGCACGGGACGGCGTCCGAGGACGTGCCGTGAGCAGGTCAGGCTGGGTCGGTGCGCTGGTGCTGGCGATCCTCGTGGGCATGGCCGTGCTGGCCCCGGTGCTCCGACCTGGCGATCCGCTGGACCTCGTCGCGCGCCCGCTGCTGGCACCGTTCGCCGACCCTCGGTTCCCGCTGGGCACCGACCAGCTGGGTCGGGACGTCTGGGCCCAGCTGCTGTACGGGGCGCGGGTGTCGCTGATGGTCGGTCTGGCCGCGGCGGTGGGCGCCATCGCCATCGGCATCGCCGTGGGCACCCTCGCCGGCTTCCTGGGCGGCGCCGTGGACGGCACCCTGATGCGGATCACCGAGGCATTCCAGACCGTGCCCACCTTCCTGCTCGCCCTGGCGCTCGTGGCCGCCTTCGGTGCCTCGACCAGCAACGTGGTCCTCGCCATCGCGCTCTCCTCGTGGCCGGCCACGGCACGGCTGGTGCGCGCCGAGGTGCTGACGCTGCGGCAGCGGGAGTACGTGGATGCGGCGCGGCTCGCGGGTCTGGGGCCCACCCGCATCGCGTTCCGCGAGGTGCTGCCGGGCGCCCTCCAGCCGGTCGTGGCGCTGGTGGGCATCACGGTGGGCTCGGCGATCCTGGTCGAGTCGGCGCTGGCGTTCCTGGGCCTGGGTGATGCCAACCTGGTGAGCTGGGGGGCCATGATCTCCGACGGTCGAGCCGCGATCCGCGTGGCGCCCTCCCTGGTCATCATCCCGGGCGTCTGCGTGGCGCTCGCCATCCTCTCGGTGAGCCTGCTGGGTGACGCCCTGGCGACCCGCCTGGCACCACCCCGGCGGCTCGGCGCGTGAGCGGGGCAGGCACGGCAGCGGGGGCGGCACGCGAGCCCGCGCCCGCCCTGGGCATCCAGGGCCTGCGGGTCCGCTTCCGGCCGGCCCGCGGCACGGGCCCCGAGGTCCTCGCGGTCGATGGCGTCGACCTGTCCGTTGGCCAGGGCACGGCGCTGGCCCTGGTGGGCGAGAGCGGCTCCGGCAAGAGCACGGTGCTGCTCGCCGTCGCCGGGCTGCTGCCGGCCACGGCGGTCGTCACGGGTGAGGTGTCCCGGGCTGGTCGGCCAATCCTGGGGCTCCCGGAGCGGGAGCGAGCGCGGGTTCGCGGCCGGGGCGTGGGCATGGTGTTCCAGGACCCCGGCGGCAGCCTCAACCCCGTGCTGTCGGTGGGCAGCCAGGTCGACGAGGTGCTCGCCACGCATCGAGGGCTGCGGGGCGATGCGGCCCGCGCGGAGACCGAGCGGCTGCTCGCCCGCGTGGGCGTGGGGGACCCGCGTCGTCGCGCCGAGGCATTCCCGCACCAGCTCTCGGGTGGGCTCCGGCAGCGCGTCGCGATCGCGGCGGCCCTCGCCGCGCGGCCCCAGGTGATCCTCGCGGACGAGCCCACGACGGCCCTCGACGCCACGGTCCAGGCGCAGGTCCTGGACCTGCTGGTGGGCCTCGTCGCGGACGAGGGCGTGGCCCTGGTCCTCGTGACGCACGACCTCTCGGTGGCGGCGGCCGTGGCCGACCGCATCGCCGTGATGTACGCGGGACGCGTGGTCGAGGAGCGATCCGCCGATGCCCTCATGACGCAGCCGGGCCATCCGTACTCGGTCGCCCTCCGCGCCGCCGCCTTGCCGTTCGCCCCCCGGGCGGTCGGCGAGGGCGATCGGCTGCCCGAGCTGCGCGGCCGGATGGCGAGCGCCGGGGGCGTCGGCTGCTCGTTCGCACCCCGCTGCCCGCTCGCCGTCGACCAGTGTCGCGCGGTCGAGCCGCCGCTCGCGCCCTACGGGGACGGGCGCGTCGCCTGCTGGCGTGCCGGCGAGGCCAGCCCGTGACCGTGCTGGAGGCACGTGGCATCCGCCGGTCGTTCCGTTCCGGGGACCGTGCCGTGCGCGCGGTGGACGGGGTCGACCTCGCCGTCAGCTCGGGCGAGGTGGTGGGGCTCATCGGGGAGTCCGGCTGCGGCAAGACGACCCTCGCCCGGATCATGGTCGGCCTCGACCGGCCGTCGGACGGCGAGGTCCTGCTCGACGGCGAGCGCTTCCTGCGCCCCGACGGCTCGGTCGCGCGGTCGCAACGGCACCGGGTCCAGCTGGTGTTCCAGGACCCATACGCCTCGTTCGACCCGCGACGGACCGTGGGTCGATCGGTGGGGCTGCCGCTGCGCGCGGTGGGCATGGGGGGGCGGGCGACCCGCAGCCGGGTGGCCGAGCTGCTGGTGTCGGTGGGTCTGGACCCGAGCCTCGCGGAGCGCCATCCCCACACGCTCTCGGGCGGCCAGCTCCAGCGGGCCGCCATCGCCCGGGCCCTGGCGCCCCAGCCCGACATCCTGGTGTGCGACGAGCCGGTGGCATCGATGGACGTGTCGGTGCGCGCGCAGATCCTCAACCTGCTGCTCGACCTGCGGCGCGAGCGCGGCATCGGGGTCCTGTTCGTGTCCCATGACCTCGGGGTGGTGCGCCGAATCGCCGACCGGGTGGCGGTGATGTACCTCGGCAGGATCGTCGAGACGGGCTCGCCCGAGGCGGTCTGGCGCCTGCCGCGTCACCCGTACACGCGTGCCCTCGCGGCATCGATCCCCACCGGCAGCACGTCGTGGCGTGCCGGCGCCGGCGTCCCACGGCTGGAGGGCGAGCCACCCAGCCCGGTCGACGTGCCGTCGGGCTGCCGCTTCCATCCGCGGTGTCCCATCGCGATCGAGCGCTGCACGACCGACGACCCGGTGCTGCGGCCGTTCCCGCCGGACGTGCTGGTGGCGTGCCATCTCGCGGAGCTGGCCCGGCCGATCGCGGAGCGTGAGCCCGCGAGCGGCGTGAGCCCCGGAGCTGCGTGAGCCCGCGAGCGCCGTGAGTCCCGGAGCTGCGTGAGCCCCCGAGCCGCGGACCGGTCGTGACCCAGCGCGATGAGGGTCGGGGCCACCGAACGACGACGCGGCCGCCGTTGTCGGCGACCGCGCTTGGTCGAGCTTCTGCCCGGCGATCCGCGCCGGGTCGGGGTCAGAGACCCTTGACGGCGGCCGTCAGCGCCTCCAGGCCGGCCTTCGCATCGGCGAAGTACATGCCCGTCTTGGGGTCCGTGTAGAGCTCGTTGTCGATGCCCGCGTAGCCGCGGCCCATCGAGCGCTTGATGACGATGATGTTCTTGGCCTTGTCCACGTCGAGGATGGGCATCCCGTAGATGGGCGAGGCCGCGTTGGTGCGTGCCGCGGGGTTGGTCACGTCGTTCGCACCGACCACCAGGGCGACATCGGTCCGCTCGAACTCGGGGTTGACCTCGTCCATCTCCTTGAGCTGCGGGTAGGGCACGTTGGCCTCCGCCAGCAGCACGTTCATGTGACCGGGCATCCGGCCCGCCACGGGATGGATCGCGTACACCACGTCCACGCCGCGGTCTTCGAGGACCTGCGCGAGCTCGCGGACCGAGTGCTGGGCCTGCGCGACCGCGAGGCCGTAGCCCGGCACCACGATGACCTTCTGGGCATACGCCAGCATGATCGCCGCGTCGTCCACGTTGACCTCGCGGACCGTGCCACCGGAGCCGGTGCCAGCCGCGGCCACGGTCCCCTCGCCGCCACCGAAGCCACCGACCATGATGTTCATGATCGAGCGGTTCATGGCATCGGCCATGAGCTTGGTCAGGATCGCGCCGGACGCACCCACGAGCGCGCCCGCGATGATGAGCACCGGGTTGCTGATGACGAAGCCGGACATCGCGGCGGCCGTGCCCGTGAACGAGTTCAGCAGGCTGATGACGACCGGCATGTCGGCGCCGCCGATGGGCAGCACCAGCGTGATGCCGAAGATGATCGCGGCACCCACGATGACCACCAGCACGAGGTTGGCGAGACCGCCACCCAGGCCGAACACGTTCGCCGCGCCCAGCACGAGCAGGACCGTGCCGATGGCGGCGACCGCGGCCACGCCCAGGGTCAGGGGCCGGGTCCAGGGCTTGATGATGGGGGCCCCGGGGATGAGCCCCTGGAGCTTGGCCGCCGCGACGATCGACCCGGAGAAGGTGACCGACCCGATGACGGCGCCCAGGACCACGAAGATCGCGGTCGAGATGGCGTCCGACTCCGTGGCGAGGTGGTCCGAGATTCGGAAGAAGTCATCGACCGCGACGAGTGCCGCGGCGCCGCCGCCGACCGCGTTGAACAGCGACACCAGCTGCGGCATCGCGGTCATCTTCACGGTGCGGGCGAGGTACAGCCCCACGCCACCACCGATGAGGAAGCCCGCCACGATGATGACCCACGCGGTCATCGACAGGCCGCCGGGGCGGAGGACCAGCCACGCGAGGGTGGTGCCCACCGCGATGGTCATGCCACCCGCCGAGATCTTGTTGCCGTTCCGCGCCGTGGCGGGGCTGTTCATCATGTGCAGGCCGATGACGAAGCCGGCGGCCCCGATCAGCCAGGCGAGGAAGACGATGGTGTAGAGGGCGCTCCCAGGCATCGGTCAGGCTCCCTTGCGGGAGCCCTCACCGGCCTTGGGCGCGGCGGGCTTCTTCTTGAACATCTCGAGCATGCGGTCGGTCACCACGTAGCCACCCACGACGTTCGCGGCGCCGAACACCATGGCCACGAAGGCCAGGAGGTAGGACAGCCAGTTGTCGGCCGCGGCGGCAATGATCATGGCGCCCACCAGCACGATCCCGTGGATCGAGTTGGCGCCGGACATGAGGGGCGTGTGGAGGGTCGTGGGGACCTTGCTGATGACCTCGATGCCGGCGAGGATCGCCAGCACGAAGATGGCGAGATTGAGGAGGAGCGGTTCGCTCACGCCTTGCCTCCGTCCTTGATGTCGTCCACGGTCTCCTCGACCTTCGCCTGGGCATCCTTGGCCGCGTCGGCGGCCTCGTCGGCCACCTCCTCGACGGCTGCCTTCGCATCGTCCACGACGTCCGTGGCCGCGGTGTCGGCCTCGGCCGCCTCTTCCTCGAGGACCTTCTCGATGACCTCCGCCTCCGACTCCGGCTCGATGACCGGCTCGGGTGCCGCAGGGGCGGGCTCCGGCGCCGCGGAGGCGGGCTCCGGCGCGACGGGCTCGGGCTTCGCGACCTCGATGCCCAGCAGCTTGGCGGTGGCCTCCTGGACCACCGCGCCGCCGTGGGTGATGACCACGGCGCCCGTGATCTCGTCGGACAGGTCGAGGTTCAGCGCGCCGTCCTTGACCATGTGCAGCAGCAGCGCGCTGATGTTGCGGGCGTAGAACTGGCTGGCGCCTGCGGGCATGGTGGCCGGCAGGTTGCTGGGCGCGATGATGGTCACGCCGTTGTCGGTGACGATGGTCTCGCCCGACTTGGAGAGCTCGACGTTGCCGCCAAGGTCGCTGGCGGCCATGTCCACGATGACCGAGCCGGACTTCATGAGCTTGACCGCATCTGCCGTCACCAGGACGGGCGGGCGGCGGCCGGGCACCTGCGCAGTCGTGATGACCACGTCCATGCCCCCGATGTAGCCGTTGAGCTCCTGCTGCTGGGCGGCACGCTCCTCGGCGGTCAGCTCGCGCGCGTAGCCACCGCTGCCGGCGGCGTCGGCGACCGACTTGAGCTCCAGGAACTTCGCGCCCAGGGACGCGGCCTGCTCCTTGGTCTCGGACCGGACGTCATAGGCGGAGACCTGGGCACCCAGGCGACGCGCCGTGGCGATCGCCTGGAGGCCAGCCACGCCGATGCCCAGGATGAGCACGTTGGCGGGCTTGGCGGTGCCGGCTGCCGTGGTCAGGAGCGGGAAGTAGCGGCCATATGCCTCGGCGGCGATGATGACCGCCTTGTAGCCGCCCACGTTGGCCTGGGAGCTGAGCGCGTCCATGGTCTGGGCGCGGGACAGCGTCCGGGGCAGGGCATCGAGGCTGATGGCGGTGACGCCCTTGTCGGCGAGCGCCTGCGCGGTCTGGGGGTCGATGAGCGGCTGGAGCAGGCCGATGACCGTCTGCCCTGCCTTGAGCTTCTTGACCTCGGCTGCCGATGGCTTCTGGACGCGGAGCACCACGTCAGCGTCATCGACCTGGCTGGTCGGGATGATCGTGGCCCCCGCATCGACGTACGCGGAGTCCGGGAACGCGGACCCCTCGCCCGCCCCCGACTCGACGAGCACCTCGAGTCCTGCGCTGACCAGCTTGCCGATGGCTTCGGGCACGAGCGCGACGCGCCGCTCGTTGGGCGCAGTCTCCTTCGCGATGGCGACCTTCATCCAGGGACCCCGAATGTGGAGGGTGGGCAGGCAGCAGCCGGCGGGGCGCTGCGACTGGCAAGGATAGCGTGCACGGACGCACCGCGACGCGAACCTGACAGGGCCTGACGACAAGCGCGGTCAGGATGCCCGATGACGACCGACGCAGCCGAGGCGGACCATGGACTTCAAGCTGGAGCTGGTGATGGTGCCCGTGACGGACGTGGACCGCGCCAAGGCGTTCTACGTGGACCAGGCGGGGTTCCATGCCGACCACGACCAGACCGTGCACGAGGGGCTGCGGTTCGTGCAGCTGACGCCGCCCGGGTCGGCGTGCTCCATCGCCATCGGGCTGGGCCTCACGACCACCGCACCCGGCACGATCGACTGCCTCCAGATGGTGGTGAGCGACATCGAGGCGGCGCACCGCGAGCTGACGGCGCGCGGATGTCCGCATCCTCCACGTGAGTCCCGACGATCTGGCCATGTGGTGGTCCAGCCGGGCGTGCTCAACGCCGCCCTGGGTCGCGCCATCGAGCCGCACGGGCTGTTCTTCCCGCCCGACCCCGCGAGCTACGAGTTCTGCACCATCGGCGGCAACCTCGCCGAGGACGCCGGCGGCCTGCGCTGCATCAAGTACGGCGTGACCCGCGACTACGTGCTGGGGCTCGAGGTGGTGCTCGCGGACGGCTCGGTCGTCCGGACCGGCGGCCGCACGGTCAAGGACGCCATGGGCTACGACCTCACCCAGCTGTTCGTGGGGTCGGAGGGGACCCTGGGCATCGTCACCGAGGCCACCCTGCGGGTGCTGCCGCTGCCCGCGCCCAGCGTGACCGCGCTCGCCTTCTTCGCCAGCCCGGTCGATGCGGGGCGCGCGGTGGCTGGCATCACGCGCACGGGCATCGTGCCCGCCACGCTGGAGCTGATGGACCGCGCCACGATGCGGGCCGTCGATGCGGCGCTGGAGGTGGGTCTGCCGCCCGACGCCGGCGCGGTGCTGCTCATCGAGTCGGACGCGGGCGGCGCCACCAGCGAGGCCGAGCTGGACGGCGCGCTGGCCGCCTGCCGGGACGCGGGCGCGACGCGCATCGACCGTGCCGCCGATGCCCGCGAGGCGGATGCCCTGCGAGACGCCCGACGCAAGGCCCACTGGTCGCTGGGGCGGGGTGGCATCGCGCGCATGGAGGACGTGGGCGTGCCCCGCAGCCGCGCCCCGGAGCTGCTCGCCGCGATCGAGCGGATCGCCGTCGACGCCGGGGTGCGCGTGGGCGTGTTCGGGCATGCCGGCGACGGCAACTTCCATCCCACGTTCGTGACCGATGCCGCGGACGCGGCGGGCGAGCGCAAGGTCCACGCGGCGCGCCAGGAGATGTACGCGGTCGTGCTGGAGCTGGGCGGCACCGTCTCGGGCGAGCACGGCACCGGCCTGGTCAAGCGCGAGTGGCTGGTCCGCCAGCGGGGCGAGGCGCACGTGCGTGTGCTGCGCGCCATCAAGTCGGCCCTCGACCCCCTCGGCATCCTCAACCCCGGCAAGGTGCTCGCCGATGCGGAGGGGTCCCCGCCGCAGCCCACGGAGACGGGTCGCCCGTGAGCATCGACGCCGACCACCGGTTCCTGCTGGCCAGCCCGTCCGGGATGACGGCGCTCGTGTCGAGCTGGGGGCTGGGCTGGTCGCCCTCCAGGCACCCGACCGCGACGGCCGGTTCGAGGACGTGGTGCTGGGCTTCGATACCGTGGAGGAGTATCGGGACAACGCCCGGCTCCACTTCAGCGCCACCATCGGCCGGGTGGCGGGGCGGATCCGCGATGCCCGCTTCACGCTCGACGGCCAGCTGGTGCTGCTGCCCGCCAACCAGGGCCGGCATCACCTCCATGGCGGCTCGGTGTCGCCCTTCGACCAGGTCGACTGGGCCGCGGTCGCCGTCGCCACGCCGGATGGCCCGTCGGTCCGCCTCAGCCGCGTCAGCCCCGACGGCGAGGAGGGCTACCCGGGCGAGCTGTCGGTGTCGGTCGTGTACGTGCTGACGCCTGCCGACGAGCTGCGAATCGAGTACCAGGCCACCACCGACCGCACCACGCCGCTGTCCATGACCAACCACACGTACTGGAACCTGGCGGGTGCGGGTTCGCCCACCATCCTCGACCACGAGCTCCAGGTGTTCGCCGACCGATACACGCCCGTGGATGCCGACCTGCTGCCCGTGGGCACGGTCGAGTCAGTCGAGGGCACGCCGCTCGACTTCCAGGAGCCACGCATCGTGGGCGACCGCATCGCGGAGCTGGAGCCGACAGGCACGGGCGGCTATGACAACAACTTCGTGCTGCCGGGCACGGGCGACCGACTGGCCGCGCGGCTGCGCCACCCGGCGAGCGGGCGCGTGCTGGAGGTCCGCACCACGCAGCCCTGCATGAACGTCTACTCCGGGAACATGATGGCGCCCAGCGTGGGCAAGATGGGGCGGGCGTATCCGGCCCGCTCGGGGATCTGTCTGGAGCCCGGCGGCTATCTGGATGCGGTCAACATCCCGGCGTTCGAGCCCGTGTGGCTGCATCCGGGCCAGACCTATCGGCAGTCCATCACGTTCCGGCTGACCACGGACCGATAGCGCCGCCGCCGGTCACCCCGGGTCGGCCACAGCTCAGTAGAGCGAGGGGAAGCGCTTCCGATAGCGCGGCAGGACCCACTCGCCCGCGGCCTTCCGGAACGCCTGGAGCAGCTGCCTGGTGGTCACGTTCTGGTATCGATGGTCGCGCCAGAAGGTGCGCACCACGTTCCAGAACCTGGTGCTGCCCATGTCCTTGCGCAGGTCGTTGAGGAAGTTCGAGCCCTGGACGTAGACCTGCTCGTAGTAGCAGGACGGCGTGTACTGGTAGATGGACAGGTCGAGCGCCTTGGTGGCGCAGGTGCTGGCCCGGAAGCCCAGCCACGAGCGCGCCAGCATCTCGGCCATCGCCTCGTCCAGGAACGGGTCCTCCGTCTGGTCGTTGCCAACGATGCCGTAGAACCACTGGTGGGCGGTCTCGTGGGCGACCAGGAACGGGAGGCGCGAGCTGGCCGTGCCGGCCGGGATCCAGGTCAGCGCGGGCGACTCCATGGCGATGGAGCCACCCGACGACTCGGCGACCACGTAGGTGGGGTAGGGATATCGGCCGATGCGGCTGGAGTAGCGCTCGAGGGAGCGCTTCGCCCAGCTCAGGAGCGTGCCCGCCGGCAGCGTCCGGGTGAGCACCCGGATCGTGACCCGGCCGTCGAGCGCCGTGCCGGTGCGCAGCTGGTAGTCGCGCGCCGCCGTGAAGTTGAAGTCACGCACGTTCTCGGCCAGATAGGTCTTGGCCAGGCCATCGCTGGACACGTGGCGGCCGCTGGTGGCCCAGCGCACGGGCACGTTGGAGATCAGCGTCACCCGCACGCGTGGGCTGACCACGGTCACGAACGGGTCGCCGTGGCGCTGGGTCTGGTAGCGCACCCGCCGGCTCACCCAGGGGATCCAGCGCATGGAGCTGACGATCCGGCCCGCGCCCGTGAACAGGAAGTCGTGACCGCCGGTCCCGGAACGGAAGTACGCCCGATACGACACCCGGATGCGCACCGAGTCGCCGTTCGCGAGCGTCCGACCCAGGGGCACCCGGATGGTCTGACCGCTGACCGACGGCGTGACGCTCGAGCCATCGACGGCGACCGCGAGGTTGCGCATGCCGCCGATGCGCGCCGGGACCACGTTGAGCTCCACGCGCTCGATGCCGTGGCCGCTGGTGTTCCGGATGTCCGCATCCGATCGGACGTCCAGCCGCTTGGCACCCCAGTTGAGCGTGGCGCGAACCTCATAGGTGGCCGTGAGGTCCATGCTGGTCCGGTTCGCAGCGACGGTGGCGGTGGGCATGCCCATGGTGGCGCCCAGCGCGATGGCGAGCGCGACGATCTTGGCGTGGAGCATAGGTAGAAGCCTACCCTCCGTGGTGGTTCGGGGCGAATGGGGCGCTGGTCGGCGGTGGCATGGCCTGGCGGTCACATCGGGTATGAGGACGCCCGACTCCCGAAGTCGTCACGCGCGAAGTCGTCGGACGCGGAACGCTAGACTTTGGGCACGCATGGCCCGAGCGCCAGGCGCGGAGGAGGAAGAGGCGCGATGCGCACCCCACGAACGGGACCTCGACGGCTCTGGTCGATCACCCTCGGCGTCATCGCCGCGAGCGCGCTGGCACTCGTGCCGATGGGCGCCGCGGTCGCGCAGGGCGTGACGCTGACAGGTGGCATCACCGACCCCGGCAACGCCCTTGGCGGCTGTCGGCAGCAGGTCCTCGATGCCCAGGGCGACCTGTACGACGCCACCGGCAGCAACGTGTTCGTGCTGCTGGTGCCAGGCAACGGGGACGACCTGGACGCGGTCACCGACGGGACCTGGGAATCGAACGCCTCCATCACTGCCAAGGACATCCTCTTCGTCGCCTCGACGGGCGAACCGCATGCCCGCCTGCAGCAGGGCGGGGACGTCGACGACAAGGTCACGCAGAACGAGCAGGACACCATCACCGAGGCGCTCCGGGGCCCTGCCCTGGCGGGCGATTGGTGCGGGGCGACGCTCGCGGTCATCAGCGGCTATCAGACCCAGCTGGGCGGCGGCGGCGGCGGTGGCGGCGGGATTCCGGGCTGGCTGATCCTCCTCGTGGTCGTGCTCGTCGTGGCGGGCATCGCGCTGTTCCTGTGGAACAGGCGCAGCGCCAGCCCCAAGGAGCGGGCGCTCCAGGAGGACATGGGCAAGCAGGCGTCGAGCCTGCTCCTCCAGACCGATGACCTGCTGCGCAGCACGGAGCAGGAGGTCGGCTTCGCCGAGGCGCAGTTCGGCGAGGGCCAGGCGGCCCCGTACCGCAAGGCACTCGACGACGCGAAGGGCCTGCTGCGCGAGGCGTTCACGCTGAGCCAGCAGCTCGACGATGACACCCCCGAGACGCCCGAGCAGCGACGCGAGATGCTCCAGGGCGTCATCGACAAGTGCACCCAGGCGCAGCAGCTGGTCGCCGACCAGGCGTCGCGGGTCAAGGACCTCCGGGACCTCGTCAAGAACGTGGACCAGGTGCTGCCCCAGACGACGCAGCTCGTCCAGGCGCAGACGGCCCGCATCGAGGGCGCCCAGTCGACGGTCGCCGCGCTCTCGCAGCGGTACCAGGCGGAGAACGTCCAGGCAGTCAAGGGCAACCCCGAGGCCGCCCAGCAGAAGCTGGCCGGCGCGACCGCCGCGCTGGCGGCCGGTCAGGGGTCGCTCGCCGCGAACGACCGCGACACCGCCGTCAGCAAGGTCCAGGAGGCCGAGACCGCGATCGCGGAGGCCAAGGCCCTGCTCGATGCGGTCGACCAGACGAAGACCGACCTCGCCAAGGGCGAGACCGACCTGGAGGCGAGCATCGCCGCGGTGGACCAGGACATCGCCCAGGCGCGCTCGGCCATCGCGGGCGGCAAGGCCGTCGAGCGGAGTGGCGAGGTGGAGCGCGCGACCACCCTGCTGGCCAAGGCTCGCCAGCTGGCCGCGGCCACGCCCATCGACCTGGTCGCCGCGACCCGCGCGGCGACCGAGGCGAACACGGCCATCGACGCGGTGCTTGCGGGCATCCAGGAGGTCGATGCCGCCGCGCAGCGGAACGCCGCGACGGCACAGGCCGCCATCGCCAACGCTGCCGCGAGCGTCTCCCAGGCGCAGGGGCTGCTCAACGCCTATGGCGCCACGGCTGCCGGGCGTCGTGCCAGCACCCGCGTCGCGGAGGCCAGCCAGTACCTGAGCCGGGCACAGTCGCTGGTCGCGACCGACCCCGCAACTGCGGCCCAGGCAGCCCAGACCGCCGATGCCCTCGCCGACGAGGCGATCGCCGAGATGCAGGCGAGCGGCGTGGGCGGCCAGATGCAATGGGGAGGCGGTGGCGGCTTGCTCGACGATGCCGCCACAGCAGCCGTCCGGCGGGGGCGGCAGCGACATGATGGGCAGCATCCTGGGAGGCATCCTGGGTGGGATGCTGTCGGGTGGCGGTGGCGGCGGCCGCTCGAGTGGTTGGAGCGGCGGCGGTGGTGGCTTCGGGGGCTTCGGCTCCGGGGCTTCGGTGGCGGGTCGAGCCGCAGCTCGCGGTCCTCCGGTGGAGGCAGCCGGTCGTCAGGTGGTGGCAGCGCCCGCGCAGGGCGACGGAGCGGGTTCTGATCGAGGCCCCGCTATCGTGGGGCCACGTACGGAAACCAAGGAGGAAGGAACGTGACTGACATCCTGGGACGCGTCGGGAACATCCTGCGCGCCAACCTGAACGACATGCTGGATCGGGCCGAGGATCCAGAGAAGATGATCGACCAGCTGGTCCGGGACTACACCAACGACATCCAGGAGGCCGAGGCCGCCGTCGCGCAGACGGTGGGCAACCTGCGGCTCACCGAGGATGACCTGTCCCGCCAGAAGGCCGAGGTCGACGAGTGGGGCTCCAAGGCGTCCGCGGCGGCCCAGCGCGCCAGCCAGTCGGCGACCGCCGGCAACACGGCGGACGCGACCCGCTTCGACGACCTCGCCAAGACGGCCCTGCGCCAGCAGATCGAGTACGAGAAGCGCGTCAAGTCGACCCAGGAGATGGTCGACCAGCAGACCCAGCTCACCAACCAGCTCAAGGCCGGCCTCACGGGCATGCGCGCCAAGCTCGAGGAGCTCCACACCAAGCGCGACGAGCTGGCGGCGCGGGCCAAGATGGCCGAGGCGCAGCGGCAGGTCCAGGAGTCGGTGCAGAGCATCAGCACCTTCGATCCCACGAGCGAGCTGTCGCGGTACGAGGACAAGGTGCGCCACGAGGAGGCCATGGCCCGCGGCATGGCCGAGGTCGCCGCCGACACGCTCGACAACCAGTTCAAGGCCCTCGACGACGCGTCCGACGACGCCGAGGTCGAGGCGCGCCTGGCGGCGCTCAAGGGCGGCGGCAGCTCGCCTGCCTGACGCCTGTGGGTCGCGCGCGACCCACAGCCCACGGAAGCAGCGACGCCCGGTCCGCTCGGACCGGGCGTTCGCATTGCCTCAGCCTGGCTCGGGCATCGTGCGTGGTGGTCGCTGGAGCCGCACGATGACGGCCACCGAGGCGAGGATGAGCGCCGCGCCCACGATCATCGGGGGCGTGATCGACTCGCCCAGGACCGCCCAGCCCAGCGCGACGGCGACGACCGGGTTGACGTAGGCGTAGGTCATGGCCCGGCTGACGGGCGTGTGCTGGAGCAGCCACGTGAACGCGGTGAACGCGATGAGCGACCCGAAGACCACCAGATAGGCCAGCGCGACCAGCGACCGTGGCGACCATGCCGCGGGGTCGACCTGACCCAGCTCGCCCGTGAGCGTGCCCGCGCCCAGACCCACCAGCGCGCCCGCGACGAACTGGTAGAACGTGGACACGAACGGGTCGCGCGGCAGCGCGATGTGGCTCGACGTGATGCTCCCGTACGCCCAGCCCGTGGTCGAGCACAGCAGGATGACGAAGCCCAGGGGCGCCACGTCCCCGCTCAATCCGAGCGGCGCCACCAGGATGACCAGGCCCAGGGCGCCACCCAGGACGCCCAGCGTCTGGATCCGCTCGATGCGCTCGCCGCGCAGCCGCCGCATCACGAGCACCACCAGGGGCACCACCCCCACGATGAGCGCGGTCAGGCCGCTGGGCACGTCGCGCTCCGCGAGGATCACGCCCCCGTTGCCCACGCCCAGCAGCAGCGCCCCGATGAACAGGGCGCCCTGCGCCTCGGCACGCGACACGCGGAACACGCCCGGGCCCCTGCGGATGGCCAGGATCAGACCCATGAGGATCGCGCAGACCGTGAACCGGATGCCGCCCGAGAGCAGTGGCGGCATGGTCTCGATGACGATCCGGATGGCCAGGTAGGTGGAGCCCCAGACCACGTACACGATGAGCAGGGCGGTCCACACCTGCCAGCCCGCGGCCTCCACGCGCCCGCGGGCCCCTGCGCGTGTCGGCGCGGGGGCGGTCACGGCATCGCTGGTCAGGGGTTCGCGCACGGCCACAGCGTAGACCATCGCCATGACACCGGATCAGGCTTGTTGTCCGGTGTCATCGCACGGTCGCCGGCCAACCTCCTGACGCGCCCGTGACCCGCCCCCGACCCACCGCGGCGCGCCGCCTCGCCCCGATCGGGCCCAGGGCGCCGGGGCGTGCTCCACATCCTGTGAGCGCTCTCATCTCCGTATCAGGAACCACGGGTACCGAGGCCACGCTCCGTACTCGAC